>CBIHMU010000087.1:0-22968 GCA_966211105.1 uncultured Burkholderiales bacterium | reverse complement strand
AAGCCCTGGGCACCCGTCGCGTCAGTCGTCGCCTGCTCGACGCGCTTGCACAGCAGCACCAGACGGCTGCCATCGGGCAGCGTCTTACCGGAGGCCTCGCAGTTCGCCACCGCATTGCCGTTGAACGGATCAGGCTGGCCGTTGTAGACCAGCGTCGTGATGCGGGCCGGCTCAGCGATCTTCGTCGCGAGACGCCACACCGGGTGCCATTGGGTGCTCACCTTGCGCGAGCCTGCAGGCAACGCGCCGGCGGAGACCACCGCGCAGTCGGCCGATAGGTTCAAGCCTTCGATGCGCGTCGACTCCAGGTTGCGCGTCGACTCGTAGCTCACGCAGCTGCGATTGCCGTTGTAGTCGTCAAGCAGCGTGACGTTGCCGCGCGCATCGAACTGGCGATTGGTCGTCGAAGCCGGCGATCCGGCGCCCGCTTGCTGCGTCTTGCTGGACCACTTCACCGCGTCCAGCGACGAGGTCGCATTGATGGTTTCGGTCCGTCCGTTCGGGTACGACACCACCGCGCCCGCGGCCGGCAACAACCGGTGGATACGCAGGATCTTGCCGGTCGACTCGTCATACACCTCCGTCCAGGACCACTTGGCGGGCTCCATCCAGGTCACCGAGTACGCGTCGATCCCGTTCGCGCGCATCGTCGAGATGGCGCGCCCCTTCGCGTCGTAGCCATAGGTGCCGGCGCGCACGCCGTTCTCGTTGCGATAGCCCGTCAAGGCCCAGGCTGACACCGGGTCCTCATAGAACAGCAGCGTCGAGGTCGCATCGCTGTTGACGATCTCGGTCGGCTGGGGGCTCACCGTCGGATAGCGAATCTCCGTGAGGCCGTTGGCCGGATCGATCACCTGCGACAGCACCGCGATGCCGTTCGGATCGGGACGCGCGTACCGCAGTTTCACGACGCGGCCGTCCTGGTCGGTCAGCTCGATCGGCAGCCCCGGTTGTGGTGCGATCGTGGGCGCCGTGTTGCTGTCGCTGCGCAGGATGTCCAAGGTCTTGCCGCTGATGTCGGCCTGCGACTGCAGCACGCCGCTCCCGCCGTAGACCTCCATCACGCCAGCCGCCGAGTCGCGATAGAGCCATCCGCCAAACGCCTTCTCCTGGATCGACTCGGTTGACTGCGGTTGCATCGGTGAGAAGCCGTTGCCGCTCCATTGGAAGACGGTCGAGAACCCATCGCCCCGCGCCACGCTGAGACGCTCCCGCGACACGTTGGGATTGCTGAGCGACACCCGCTTGTCCAAATTGATCGTCCACGCCCCGCCCAGCAGCGTCGGATCCGCTGGAGCGAGGGAGGGATCCAGCGAGGGATCGTAGGGAATCCTGCGGATCGAATTGAACGTCGCGCGCAGCCCGTACCAGGGCTGCCAGCCCAGCGTGAACCGCTGCACCTTCGCACCGATTGCCGGATAGATCGGATTGCCCACGCAGGTATCGCAATGGGGAATCCAAACCGCGTCTCTGGTTTCCATGCAGCGTCCCCGCTCGGGGACGAACACCCGGCCCTGGCTGCAGTAGCAACTCCGTGTCTCTTGATCGAATTGCCCGTACGAATCGATGGCCTGGCAGTGCTTGCCCGTTCCCAATGCGTAGTTGCTCAATTCATCAGTGCGCTGCAGGGCACCGCAACCGCCGCCGACGACCTCCCACGTCTTCATCGTGACCGCATAGGGGCATGAGACAGAGCCAGCTGCCGAACCACCGCCCGTGACAATGCAGGCGCATTGGATCGCCAATTGCTCAAGGACTGACAGGCGCCGACGCCGTTGCCCTGCCCCACGCACGAAGCATTGCCAAGACCGAGCAATCGGTCCCGCATCCGCTCCGGAAAGTCGTACCCGAGATCCCCTCCCGGCTGATAACGGATGGACTGGGAGTCCACGCCCGCGCCATCGCAGCGGGAAGGTGTGAGATGGCCGACAGCTTCGAGCTACGGATTGGTGCTGATCCACTTGTCATAAGCCGCAGCAGGCCCCGACAACCCAAGCCACAGCAGCACGACGGTGCCGAAGGCGACCCATATGCGTCGCCAAGGCGACGCAATCGAACGATGAGAACCTGACATGGCGCGAGCGCTCCCTGAAAGCCATCAGGAAGCCGCGCGCACCCCCGTGGCCCGCGCCGCGTCGCCCCGCCCGGCGGGCGTCTATGCGCTGAGTCGCCGAGCAGCTCTCTCTCCCTGATTGATCGGGAGCGATTCTCTACAGCCTTCTCCCACGGGGCCAGCGCTGTGACCGACGGATACGAACGCTGACCGCACGGAGATCCCCCGGCACCGCTCGATCCACATTAGGTAATTACCCTCAGCAACGGGACATCGTGCTTGAACCGACCTGTCCCGCTCGTTACCATTAATAAAATGGTACCGGTACCAATCCGATAACCTTGAGGGCTGCAGACGGTGAGGGCCGCCTGCGCCCGAACATGCAACTCGCCCCGACAGGCCAGCCGGCGCAGACCGGCCCTCGACACGATCCGGAGACAACATGCAGTTATCCCTCTCCTCCTCGGCCACGTCCGGCATCGGCCGCGCGCGCTTCGGCGTGCTGGCGATGATCTTCGCCGTGACCGTCCTGAACTACGCGGACCGCGCCACCGTCGGCGTCGCCGGCCCGGTGCTGTCCAAGGAACTGGGCATCGATGCGGTCCAGATGGGCTTCATCTTCTCGGCCTTCAGCTGGTCCTACGTGCTGGGCCAGCTGCCCGGCGGCTGGTTGCTCGACAAGTTCGGCGCCAAGCAGGTCTACGCCTGGAGCATCCTGCTGTGGTCGCTGTTCACGATGCTGCAGGGCAGCGTGCATCACATGGGCATGGACGCGATGCTCTTCGGCCTGCCGCTGGCGGTGTCGGCGCTGTTCCTGATGCGGTTGATGGTCGGCCTGGCCGAGTCGCCCTCCTTCCCCGCCAACGGCCGCATGGTCGCCGCCTGGTTCCCGGTGAAGGAGCGCGGTACGGCGTCGGCGATCTTCAACTCCGCGCAGTACTTCGCCACCGTGCTGTTCGCGCCCATCATGGCGTGGATCGTGCACGCGATCGGCTGGTCCGAGGTCTTCTACTTCATGGGCGCACTGGGCATCTTGATGAGCGTCGTGTGGATGCGCACCATGCACAACAGCCCGGCCGACCACCCGACCATCACGGCCGCCGAGCGCGAACACATCGAGTCCGGCGGCGCGCTGCTGTCCGGCGGCGCCACGGCCAGGGCCGCCTCGGGCCCCAAGCTCGGCTACCTCAAGCAGCTGCTGGGCAACCGCATGCTGATGGGCGTCTACATCGCGCAGTACTGCGTCAACGTGCTCACCTACTTCTTCCTCACCTGGTTCCCGATCTACCTGGTCAAGGAACGCGGCATGTCGCTGCTCAACGCCGGCATCGTCGCGGCGCTGCCCGCGATCTGCGGCTTCGCCGGCGGCGTGCTGGGCGGCGTGATCTCGGACTGGCTGCTGCGCCGCGGGCATTCGCTGACCTTCGCCCGCAAGCTGCCCATCGTGGTCGGCATGCTGCTGTCGACGTCGATGATCGCCTGCAACTACGTGGGCATCGAGGCCGTCGTCGTCGGCATCATGGCGCTGGCCTTCTTCGGCAAGGGCCTGGGCGCGCTGGGCTGGGCGGTCGTGTCGGACACCTCGCCCAAGGAGATCGCCGGCCTGTCGGGCGCGCTGTTCAACACCTTCGGCAACGTCGCCGGCATCGTGACGCCGATCGTGATCGGGTACATCGTGCAGACCACGCAATCGTTCAACGGCGCGCTGGTGTTCGTCGGCGCGCACGCCCTGATCGCGGTGGCGAGCTACCTGCTCATCGTCGGCGAGATCAAGCGCGTCGAGCTCAAGCCCGTCTGAACGCTGAACGCGCGGTCGCCGCCGACGGCGTCCGCGCCCTGCCCGTCTGCCTTCCCGTTTTCGTTCCCGTTTTCCTTCCCGTTTCCCCCAGGTTCAACCGACCCAGGACCCCGCCATGATCACCTCCCCGCTGACCATCCAGATGCACGAGGCCGACAACGTCGCCATCGTCGCCAACGACGGCGGACTGCCCGAGGGCACGGTGCTGCCGTCCGGGCTGGTGCTGCGCAACGCAGTGCCGCAGGGCCACAAGGTCGCGCTGGTCGACCTGCCGGCCGACACGGCGGTGCTGCGCTACAACGTCCCGATCGGTTACGCGCTGCAGGACATCCCCGCCGGCAGCTGGGTGCACGAGCGCCTGCTGCGCATGCCACCGGCGCGCGAACTCGAGGGCCTGCCGATGGCCACGGTGAAGGCGCCCGCGCAGGAACCGCTCGAGGGCTACACCTTCGAGGGCTACCGCAACGCGGACGGCTCGGTGGGCACGCGCAATATCCTCGCGATCACTCAGACGGTGCAATGCGTGGCGGGGGTGGTGGAGTTCGCGGTCGACCGCATCAAACGCGAGCTGCTGCCGAAGTACCCGAACGTCGACGACGTCGTCGGGCTGGCGCACACCTACGGCTGCGGCGTCGCGATCGACGCGCCGGACGCAGTGATCCCGATCCGCACCGTGCGCAACATCAGTCTGAATCCGAACTTCGGCGGCGAGGTGATGGTCGTCAGCCTGGGCTGCGAGAAGCTGCAGCCCGAGCGCTTGATGCCGCCGGGCGTGATCCCGATCGCGGATCAGCGCACTCAGGGTATCGAAGGGGTCGTCGCGGAAGCGCTCGACGTCGTCTGCCTGCAGGACGCGAAGCACGTCGGCTTCATGTCGATGATCGATTCGGTGATGACGCAGGCGGCCTTCCATCTGGAGCGCCTGAACAGACGTCGTCGCGTCACAGTGCCGGCATCGGAGCTGGTGGTCGGCGTGCAGTGCGGCGGCAGCGACGCGTTCTCGGGCGTGACCGCGAATCCGACGGTGGGCTACTGCGCCGACCTGCTGGTGCGCGCGGGCGCGACGGTGATGTTCAGCGAGAACACCGAGGTCCGCGACGGCATCGCGCAACTGACCTCGCGCGCGAGCTCGCCGGAAGTGGCCGAAGCGATGGTGCGCGAGATGGCCTGGTACGACGCGTATCTGGAGCGCGGCAGCGTCGACCGCAGCGCCAACACGACGCCGGGCAACAAGAAGGGCGGGCTGTCCAACATCGTCGAGAAGGCGATGGGCTCGATCGTGAAAAGCGGCAGCTCGGCGATCTCGGGCGTGCTGTCGCCGGGCGACAAGCTCAGGCGCGAGCAGCGCGGTTTGATCTACGCGGCGACGCCGGCCAGCGACTTCATCTGCGGCACGCTGCAGCTGGCCGCCGGCATGAACCTGCATGTCTTCACGACGGGCCGCGGCACGCCCTACGGCCTGGCGGAATGCCCGGTGATCAAGGTCGCGACGCGCAGCGACCTGGCGCGCCGCTGGCACGACCTGATGGACATCAACGCCGGCCAGATCGCCGACGGCGAGAAGTCCATCCAGGAGATGGGCTGGGAGATGTTCCGGCTGATGCTGGACGTGGCCTCGGGCCGCAAGACCTGGGCGGAGCAGCACAAGCTCGCGAACGCGCTGGTGCTGTTCAATCCGGCGCCGGTGACTTGAGGCAGGTTCTCCCTCGCCCGCTCGGGCTGGCGCCTCGGCCGAGAAGCGCCGCGGGAGGCGGATCTCAGGGCAGTGCCGTCGCCTGCCTGAACGACACCGCCAATATCTCCGCGAGCTGGCCGAGCAACCGCCCCGTGTCATCGTCCGGCAGCGGCTCATGCGCCGGGGCCTCCGCGCGGCTCAGCCCGAGCAGCGCATGGAACGGCGTGCAGCCCAGTGCGCCGACCGGCTGGCGCGCGCCCAGGAAGCGGTCCTGGTAGGGCGTGAACGGCCGCACCGTCAGGTCCACCATCGTGCCCAGCATCCGCTGCACGTTGCCGCGGTGGTCACGCCGCACGACCCGGCCACGCGACAGCACGCAGCGGTAGCCGGAACCGTTGCTTCGCAGGCGGAAGCGCTGCTCGTAGGTGTCGGTGTAGCCGTCGAAATGCGCACGCAAGCTGAGCATCATCGGATCGAGGTCCTCGGGATGCACGCGACAGCGCCAGAACGCCGTGCTGTCGGGCTGGTCCGCATGCGGAAAGCCCAGGTGCGCCTTCCAGCGCGGCGAGTAATGCACCAGCTCCAGCGACGGGTTCAAGTCCCAGACGCCGAAGGCGCCCTGCTCAACCGCCGTCCGCCAGTTCCTGACTTCGTCATGACGGATCCCCATGGCGAAGCATCTTGCGCGTCTCCTCGGAAGCGGTCAACGGACGTTCCCCCTGACAGGGGGAAAACTTCTACCTCACCTCGTACATGTAGCGGCGCGTCAACGGCACGGGGGCCGGGCCGCCGTCCCGCTTGCTGGCCAGGATCTGGTACAGGCCCAGTTCGCCGGTCTCGAACTCGAGCGCCGAGGCCGCCATGTACAGGCGCCAGATCCGGTAATGCGCCTCGTCCACGTACTGCAGCGCCTGCTCGTGGCCCTCCTCCAGCTTCGCGACCCAGGCGCGCAGCGTCTTCGCGTAGTGCATGCGCAAGGCCTCGACATCCTGGAGTTCGAACTGCTGCTGTTCCATCACCCGCATCACGTTGCTCGCCCGGTCCAGTTCGCCGTCCGGGAACACGTAGCGGTTGATGAACTTGGACGACAGCGCCTGCCCCCATCCGTCCTCCTCATGGGTGATGCCATGGTTGAGGAACAGTCCCGCCGGCTTGAGCAGCCGGTTCACGCTCGCGAAATAGGTCGGCAGGTTCTTCAGGCCGACGTGCTCGAACATGCCGACGCTGGCGATCTTGTCGAACTGGCCCGTCATGTCACGGTAGTCGCACAGGCGGACCTCCACCTGCCCTTGCAGCCCGGCCGCGGCGATGCGCTCCCGGGCCAGCGCCAGCTGGCGTTCCGACAGCGTGATGCCGGTGGCCTTCACGCCGTAGTGACGCGCCGCATGCATCACGAGGGCGCCCCAGCCGCAGCCGATGTCCAGCAGCTGCTCGCCCGGCTGCAGCCGCAGCTTGCGGCAGATGTGGTCCAGCTTGGACCACTGCGCCTGCGCCAGCGAGCTGTCCTCCGTCTCGTAGTAGGCGCAGGAATAGACCATCGCCGGATCCAGCCACAACGCATAGAAGTCGTTGGACAGGTCGTAATGGAAGGCGATGGCGGCCTTGTTCTCGGCGCGCGTATGGCGGCGCACGCCGTCGGCGCGCAGTTCCGCGTCGGTCGCCGGCGGGATCGGTGCCAGCAGGCGCACGGCCAGGCGCAGGCGGTCGCTCCAGGACAGCGTCAACGCCGGCAGGTGGTCGCGGAGCTGCAGCGCGACGAAGAAGTCGCCTTCGACGTCGATCTGGCCGGTGAAATAAGCCTCGGCGAAGCGCAGCGGGTCGCGTCCGAGCAGCAGGCGCCGCAGCGCGGTCGGGTCGTTCAGGACCAGCGTGAACTCGGCCGGCTGGTGCGCCTGCCGGCCCAGCCGCGTCGCCCAGTGCCCCAGTCGCAGGCCCATGCTGCCCGGATAGGCCGAGAACAGGCGCTGCAGCAGCGTGAGCCCGGCGGGCGGCAGCGGCGGCGCGGCGGCGGCCTCGGGGATCTCCTCGACCGCCGGGGACGCGGTGCTCGACCTGGGCGACAACAGTTCCTGATCCATGGATTCCTCGTCCGAAAAGGCCACGAAAGAATGTTGGTCGGAAGCGCCCCAGGGTCAGTTCTTGTCGGCCCGGGTGCTGGCGGCCTTGAAGTCCTCCAAAGATGTTAGCCAATGCCCCCCGCCCCGCCCGGCCTGGGGACATTGATGCAATCGGCGTGCCCGTCCTTCCTTCCCGGTGGGGAAGCCGGGCTTGCGGACGGGGGGCGTTGCGCCCTCGCACAAGCTCGCCCGAAGGAGTCATCACAAGGCCCCCGCCCGAGGCCACAATCAGCCCCGATGCCCGCTACGTCATCCCCGAAGACAAACCGTCCCGCCTCCTCGAATGCCAGGAGCGCGCCAGGACCCCAAGCCAAGGAGTCAGCCATGCCCCATGCATTCGCCAACACCGTCGCCAGCTTCAAGACCGCGTCCGGCAAGAGTGGCCAGTACTACTCGCTGCCCGAGCTGGCCAAGCGCTTCCCCAACGTGAACCAGCTGCCGGTCTCGATCCGGCTGGTGCTCGAGTCGGTGCTGCGCAACTGTGACGGCAAGCGCGTGACCGCGGAGCATGTCGAGCAGCTCGCCAACTGGCAGCCCAACGCGCCCCGCAACGAGGAGATCCCCTTCGTCGTCGCCCGCGTGGTGCTGCAGGACTTCACCGGCGTGCCGCTGCTGGCCGACCTGGCCGCGATGCGCAACGTCGCCGAGGCCCAGGGCAAGGATCCCAAGACGATCGAGCCGCTGGTGCCGGTCGACCTGGTCGTCGACCACTCGATCATGATCGACCACTTCGGCAGCCCCAAGGCGCTGGACCTGAACATGAAGCTCGAGTTCGAGCGCAACCGCGAGCGCTACGAGTTCATGAAGTGGGGCATGCAGGCCTTCGACACCTTCGGCGTCGTCCCGCCCGGCTTCGGCATCGTCCACCAGGTCAACCTCGAGTACCTCGCCCGCGGCGTGCACAAGACGGGCGGCGGCAAGGACGCCGTGTACTACCCCGACACGCTGGTCGGCACCGACAGCCACACGACGATGATCAACGGCGTCGGCGTGGTGGGCTGGGGCGTCGGCGGCATCGAGGCGGAGGCCGGCATGCTCGGCCAGCCGGTCTACTTCCTGACGCCGGACGTGGTCGGTTTCGAGCTGTCGGGCCGCCTGCGCGAGGGCGTCACGGCCACCGACCTGGTGCTCACGGTCACCGAGATCCTGCGCAAGGCCAAGGTGGTCGGCAAGTTCGTCGAGTTCTTCGGCGAGGGCACGGCCTCGCTGTCCGTCCCCGACCGCGCCACCATCGGCAACATGGCGCCCGAGTACGGCGCGACGATGGGCTTCTTCCCCGTCGACGAGCGCACGATCGACTACTTCAAGGGCACCGGCCGCACGACCGACGAGATCGAGGCCTTCGAGAGCTACTTCCGCGCGCAGGGCCTGTTCGGCGTCCCCAAGGCCGGCGACATCCGCTTCAGCCAAGTGGTCTCGCTGGACCTGGGCACGGTCGTGCCCTCGCTGGCCGGCCCCAAGCGCCCGCAGGACCGCATCGTCATCACCGACCTGGCCAAGACCTTCGCCTCGCTGTATTCCAAGCCGATCGCGGAGAACGGGTTCAACCAGCCGGTCGACAAGCTGGCCAAGTCCTTCCCGCTCGGCGGGTCGCAGAAGGGCCTGGAGATCTTCAACGGCGACGTGCTGATCGCCGCGATCACCTCCTGCACCAACACGTCCAACCCGAGCGTGATGCTCGCCGCCGGCCTGCTCGCCAAGAAGGCCGTCGAGGCCGGACTGACGGTCCAGCCGCACATCAAGACCTCGCTGGCGCCGGGCTCGCGCATCGTCACCGAGTACCTGAAGAATGCCGGCCTGCTGCCCTACCTGGAGAAGCTGGGCTTCGCCGTCGCCGCCTACGGCTGCACGACCTGCATCGGCAACGCCGGCGACCTGACGCCGGAGATCAACGAGGCGATCACCGGCAACGACCTGATCTGCGCCGCGGTGCTGTCGGGCAACCGCAACTTCGAAGCCCGCATCCACCCCAACATCAAGGCCAACTTCCTGGCCAGTCCGCCGCTGGTGGTCGCCTACGCCATCGCCGGCAACGTGACGCGCGACCTGATGACCGACCCGGTCGGCCTGGGCACGGGCGGCAAGCCGGTGTACCTGGGCGACATCTGGCCGACCAGCGACGAGATCCACGCCCTGCTCAAGCTCGCGCTCAACCCCGACGCGTTCCGCGCCAACTACGGCAAGGTCAAGGCCGAGCCGGGCAAGCTCTGGGAACGGATCAAGGGCAGCGCCGGCCAGGTCTACGGCTGGCCCAAGAGCACCTACATCGCGCAGCCGCCCTTCTTCGGCAAGTTCACGCAGATCCCTGAGGCCCAGGAAGTCGGCGTCAAGGGCGCGCGGATCATGGCGCTGTTCGGCGACTCGATCACCACCGACCACATCTCCCCGGCCGGCGCCATCAAGGAGGTCTCGCCTGCCGGCGCCTACCTGAAGGAACAGGGCGTGCTCAAGGCCGACTTCAACAGCTACGGCTCGCGCCGCGGCAACCATGAAGTCATGATGCGCGGCACCTTCGCCAACGTCCGGATCAAGAACCTGATGATCCCGGCCAAGGCCGACGGCGCGCGCGAGGAAGGCGGCCTGACGCTGTTCCAGCCGGGCGGCGAGAAGATGTTCATCTACGACGCCGCGATGCGCTACATGGCCGCCGGCACGCCGACGGTGATCTTCGCCGGCGAGGAGTACGGCACCGGGTCCAGCCGCGACTGGGCGGCCAAGGGCACGCAGTTGCTGGGCATCGGCGCGGTCGTGGCCAAGAGCTTCGAGCGCATCCACCGCTCCAACCTGGTCGGCATGGGCGTGCTGCCGCTGCAGTTCCGTCCGGGCGACTCGTGGGAGTCGCTGGGGCTGACGGGCGACGAGGTCATCGACATCCAACTCGGCAGCGAGATCAAGCCGCAATCCGAAGCGACGCTGGTGATCCGCGCCGCCGACGGTGGTGTGCCGGAACGCCGCGTCCCGCTGATCCTGCGCATCGACACGCCGATCGAGGTCGAGTACTACCGCCACGGCGGCATCCTGCCCTACGTGCTGCGCCAGCTGCTGGCCGCGTGAGGGGAGCCGCTGCGTGATCGGATGGCCGACGACGGTGCGCACGCACCGAGAAGCCTCTGAGGGAAACCCTCGGGGCCGCTGTCGAAATCGGCGGACCCCGAACGTCATGAGGGTGAGACGAGCCAGTCGCCGATGCGTCGACCGGGGCGTCCACCCTCTTCCCTTTTCAGGACTGCATCAGGAGATCGACATGCGATTCATGGTCATCGTCAAGGCGGACAAGCACAGCGAAGCGGGCGAGATGCCCAGCACCGAACTGCTTGCCGCGATGGGCGCCTACAACGAGGAACTGGTCAAGGCCGGCGTGATGCTGGCCGGCGAGGGCCTGCATCCGACGAGCAAGGGCGCGCGGGTGCGTTTCTCCGGCAAGGAGCGCAAGGTCATCGACGGTCCGTTCGCCGAGACCAAGGAGCTGATTGCCGGCTACTGGATCTGGCAGTGCGCGTCCTTGGAAGAGGCGATCGAATGGGTCAAGAAGTGTCCCAACCCGCAGACGACCGAGTCCGACATCGAGATCCGCCGGATCTTCGAAGCCGAGGACTTCGGCGAGGCGTTCACACCGGAGCTGCGTGAGCAGGAAGATCGCCTGCGCGCCCAGATCGATCAGCAGCAGCAGCGGTAAGGGCAAAGGCAGAAACCCGCCAAACGAAAGCCCCACCCCGCACGCTGCGCCCTCAAGACGGAGGACGTCAGCGGCTGCGATTGGGGCCGGAATGCTGCGGGGGGTTCCCGGAGGGGTGCCCCTGCTGCGTGGAGAGCCCGCGCTTGGCCGCGCGGGGTTGGGCGGTCTCCCGACGCGCCCGCCCTCTCCCTCAACGCACGATCACTTCCCCGCCGGCGGCGTGGTGGTGGTCGCAGGCTTCTTCGCCGCCGGCTTGGCGGCTGCCTTCGGCGCCGCCTTCGCGGGCGTTGCGGCCTGATCGACTTCCTTGGACGCCGCCGTCGACCCGCCCGACACACCCAGCCGGCCGCCAGCGCCCAGGCCGCCCTTGACCTGCTGCGCCTTGTAGCTGCGCAGCGCCTTCACCATCTGGTTGTACGAATCCGCAAAGGCCGTGACGACGACCTTGCCCGCCGGCGTCTTGCCGTACGCGCCGCCGGCGATCGCGGCGTTGCCGAAGAAGCTGGCGCCGCCGAAGCCGAAGTCGAAGTTCTTGGCCGTGCCTTCCGCGGCCGAGATCTGCACGCCGGAGCGGTTGTCGACCAGCAGCAGCGTCGTGGACGCCTCGTTCTGGCTGACGTTGGCCGCCACCGCGGTCAGCAGGCCGATCGCGCCGGTCCCGATACCGCCGCCGCCGCCGCCGGTCTTGCCGGAGAACTGGATCTCGGGGCTCATCGTGTAGTCGGCGGCGACCATCTGGCCCTGGCCGAAGTTGCTGCCGGCGCGCGTTTCACCCGACTGCATCAGGGCGCGCTCGCGCTCCATGTTGGCGAAGGCCTTGCCGCGCTCGACGATCACGAAGCAGTTGGACTGCTGCACCATCAGGCGCAGGACCGGCACGGTCGATCCCAGCTGGCGCTCGCGCAGCTGCGACCACCACGGCGCGTTGCTGTCCTCGAAGATCGTCAGCGTGCCCAGCGTCTCGTCGCAATGCTCGAGCTGGCTGTTCTTGTTCTCGGCGGTCGCGCCGCCGGCGGCGCCGGAGACGGTGCCCTTGTTCTCGCCCATCGTCGGCGCGGTGGCCAGGCAGCCGGCCAGCAGCAGCGGGGACAGCATCAGGGCGGACTTCAGCACCGCGCTGGACGACGGAACAAGGCGGGGAACAAGGCGAAGGGTGGCAAGCATGGAATCCTCCAGGTTTTCTAACGACGTCTGGAACGACGTCTCACAACGAGCGACGACAAGGACGCGGGTGACGAGGGAAGCGCTCCGGCCGGATCCGACCGGACGGCGCCAGGGAAATCGATCGACGGGCGGCGACGGTCAGTCCAGGGGCGTGGCCGGCGCGACGCCGTAATAGCCGCCGACCGGCTGGCCATGCGGATTGCCGATCCAGATGCTGGTGCCGAAGACATCGCTGCAGCCGCCCCAGGCGATCTCGAACGCGCGCGCCTCTTCGTTGCGGGTCTGCGCGTAGACGGACACGGTGGAATCCGAGGGCCCGATGGTGTAGCAGACCCGCGCCCAGACCGGACGCGGCGACGACGAGACGACCGAGGCGGCGCCCTCGGCGTCGCCGTCGGAGGCCTTGGCCACCCATTTCGTCCCGCGGGAAGGACCCGGGTTGTAGCTGAACACGTAAGGCACCTGGGCGACCGCCGCGAGCGACGCGGCGAACAGTCCGGCAACCATCAGGCCTCTGGCCATCATTCGTTTTCCCCTTGCCTGTGTACCGAAATCAAACGATTTCAAAGGAATGTCGCGGATTGTTAGACCTCGCTTTTGAAAAAGCGAGGCCCCCATCGTGGTGGATTGCCCGGAACCGGGACGGGGGAACCCGCATCGATGACCAAGGTCAGCCCGCCTGTTCCACAGGCCGCACGTTCCGGGCTTGTCGGACACCGGACGGCAAGACCCGTCCCCCGCATCGCGAGGACCGGCGCGGGCTGCGGCGAAGCGGCGCGAAGGCCGATGCCATCGGCGCGGCGCTCGCCGGAGTCATGGCCGCAGGGGTCGCGGGGCGCGGTCCGCGCGCCCGTCGCGGTCAGTCCGACGCGTCCGCGCGCGGGCGCCGCCCGCCGCGGCGATGACTTAGGTCATCTGGTGTTGTAGGGATGGCGAATCCGGGGGCTTCGACTATGCGTCGCCCTCATTCCGTGCCTTCCATGCCTTCCCTTGCCCGCCCTTCAGCGGCTAGACGTCGAGGTCCAGGCCCCGCTCCTGCGCGAAGAGTTTCAGCGCCGGCATCAGCGCGCCGATCTTCTCGGCGACGGCATCGCGGACGGTGTCCACCATCACCTGCGTCTGGCGTTCGATCTCGATGTGCAGCGGCGCGCCCTCGCCCTTGTCGGCAAAGGTGGTCATGCGCAGCGTTTCGGGGATCAGCCAGACCTCGAACCAGCCCGAGCCGTCGGGGTGGCGGCCCGCCTCGGCCACCGTCAGGCTGGCGCCGTTCACGGCGATGTAGCCCTTGGCGAAGATGTAGCGCATCCACGGCGCCGGGACGGCGATGCGGATCACGTGGTTGTTGGCGGGGCGGCGGATCGTTTCCACCGTCGCCATGAAGTCGACGTGGCCCGACAACGGATGGCCGCCGATCTCGGCGCCCTCCTTCGCGGCGCGCTCGACGTTGAGCCGGCCGCCGACGCCGAGCCGGCCGAGTGCCGTGAGGTTCAGGCTCTGCAGCATCACGTCGAAGTCCGCTCCGTGATCCCCCTTCAGGGCGGTGACCGTCAGGCACACGCCGTCGCAGGCGACGGACGCGCCGATCTCCAGGTCCTGGCAGAAGTCCTCGGGGAAGTCGAGGGTGAAGCTGCGCAGCCCCTCCTTGTCGGTGATGGCGGCGACCTGCGCGATGCCTTGAACGATGCCGGTGAACATGGCGGGCCTCCGGTCAGCGCGCGGCCGCGTGCGACGCGAACAGCTCGTGCGAGAACCCCAGGCTGAGGCGGCCGTCGTCCCATTCGACGACCGGGCGCTTGATCACGCTGGGCTGCTCGACCATCAGCGCCGCGGCGCTGGCCGCGTCGGTGACGCCGGCCTTGGCGCCGTCGTCCAGCTGGCGCCAGGTCGTGCCGGCGCGGTTCAGCACCTTGTCCCATCCCAGCTCGGCCATCCACTGCGGCAGCCGCGCCGCGGGCACGCCCTGCTTCTTGTAGTCGTGGAACTGGTAGGCGAGGCCCTGCTCGTCGAGCCAGGCGCGGGCGCGCTTCACGGTGTCGCAGTTGGGGATGCCGTAGAGGGTGATCATGGGAACGAGGGGGGCGCCAGCGGGCGTGGAAGGAAGGCGGCACGCTACCATGAAGCGGATGATCCCCTGGCTCGACGATGACTCTCTGGACTTCCCGCCGACCCGCCGCGCGCTGGGGCCGCGCAGCGACGCTCCGGGACTGCTCGCGGCCGGCGGCGACCTGAGACCCGCCCGCCTGCGCGCGGCCTATGCGCGGGGGATCTTCCCCTGGTACGGGGAAGGCCAGCCCATCCTCTGGTGGACCACCGACCCCCGCATGGTCCTGCGGACGGCGGACTTCAAGCTCTCCCGCTCGCTGCGCAAGACGGTGGCGAAGTTCATCCGCACGCCGGGCTGCGAGATCCGCGTCGACCATGCCGCCGAGACCGTGCTCAAGGCCTGCGCCAGCACCTCGCGCGACGGTCAGGACGGCACCTGGATCGTGCCCGAGATGCAGCAGGCCTACCTGCGGCTCGCGCGCGAGGGCACGGTGCATTCGGTCGAGACCTGGATGGACGGCGAACTCGCCGGCGGGCTGTACGGCGTCAACCTTGGCCGGATGTTCTTCGGCGAGTCGATGTTCATGCGCAGGACCGACGCCTCCAAGATCGCGTTGGCCGCGCTGATCTGCCTGTGCCGGGAGTTCGACATCCCCTGGATCGACTGCCAGCAGCAGACGGCGCACCTCGCCTCGCTGGGCGCGGCGCCGGTCGCGCGCGAGGTGTTCGAGGCGCACCTCGCCGCGCACACCGGCCTGCCGGCACCCGGGGATTGGTCCTATCATCGGCGCCTGTGGGCCCACCTGGGCCTGCATGACAGCCTGAACGAAGGCCTGAACGACGGCCTGAACGACGGCCTGAACGATCCGCCCTGAGCCCGTGAGCCGCTGAGCCCCCGCCCGTGACGCACCCCAAGGAACTTCCGCTGGCCGAGCTGCAGTTCTATGCGACTGCGCCCTACCCCTGCAGCTACCTGAGCGACCGCCAGGCGCGGTCGCAGGTCGCCACGCCCAGCCATCTGATCCACGCCGACGCGTATTCGAGCCTGGTGGCCGCCGGCTTCCGGCGCAGCGGCATGTTCACTTACCGCCCCTACTGCGACGGCTGCAAGGCCTGCGTGCCGATGCGCATCCCGGTGGCGGACTTCCGGCCCAACCGCAGCCAACGCCGCGCCTGGACGCAGCACCAGGCGCTGCAGGCCCGCGTCATGCGGCTGGGCTACAGCGACGAGCATTACCAGCTCTACCTGCGCTACCAGGCCGGCAGACACAGCGGCGGCGGCATGGACCACGACAGCGTCGACCAGTACACGCAGTTCCTGCTGCAGAGCCGGGTGAACTCGCGGCTGGTGGAGTTCCGCGAGCCCGACGGCGCGCTGAAGATGGTCTCCATCCTGGACATCCTGGGCGACGGGCTGTCGGCGGTCTACACCTTCTACGAGCCCGAGGCCAACGTCAGCTACGGCACCTACAACGTGCTGTGGCAGTTGCGCCAGACCCGCGACCTGAGCCTGCCGCACCTCTACCTGGGCTACTGGATCGCGCAGAGCGACAAGATGGCCTACAAGGCCCGCTTCCTGCCGCACGAGCTGCTGCGCGACGGGCACTGGTCGCGCGTCGAGCGCTGAGGGCCGCCGCGGGTCGGGAGACCTCGCGGCAAGAATTGGTCCCACACTGGTTTTTACGCACCCACTCACCGGTCATACCGGTTTTCCCTGCCATTTGCATCAATTGACGCCCATACACGCTGTGGACGACACAATTACGACACGTTACGCAGCTCCTGCGGGTTAACCTGAATGATATGGATGCTAGTGGTATCTACATTGCATACCACTATGAGATCAGCAGCGGTATTGGTCTCCTAGACGCCGCGGTTGCACACCGCACGCCGTCCGGCGGGGATCGCCCCGCGGACCGCACGTCGACAAGCCAGGGAGTGACTGCCATGTCTGCACGCGCCTTTCTCCGTACCGCCGAACGCGCCGCCGGGCCCGTCCCGGCCGCGGCACCGCTGATCCGCCCCGCTGCCCCCGAGTGGCCGGCCTGACGATCGTCCGAGCCGGTCCCGGCGGCCGAGCCCGAGCGGCCGCCGCCTTCGCCGGTTGAAGCGACCGGCGCTTTTTCTTCCCGAGCCCTGACCGTTCCCGCCGCGCTGCCCCCGCAGTCGCCCGGCGCGGCGGCGCTCATCCCGCCTCCGTCCCCGCAGTTCCCGAACACAACGACCCCACAACACAACACAACACACGACAACCCGTCAGGAGCCCCCCCGATGAGACAACGTCCCTGCGCCCGACCCCACCCGATGCTGCCGTGGCTGATGCCGATGGTGCTGGCCTTCGCCGGCAGCTCCGCGATGGCCTACGACTGCACCGGCGTCGCCGAGTGGAACGCCGCCACCGCGTACGGCGGCAATGCGATCGTCAAGCAGACCAGCACCGCCTACCAGGCGAAGTGGTGGACGCAGAACAACCCGCCGGCGACGAACGCCGGCCAGTGGGACGTGTGGAAGGTGCTGGGCGCCTGTGACGGCGGCGGCGGCGGCGGCGGCACGAACAAGCCGCCGACGGTCGCGCTGAGCGCGCCGGGCGCGGGCGCCTCGCCCACCGCGGGCGACACGGTCACCCTGGCCGCGACCGCGGCCGACAGCGACGGCACCGTCGCCAAGGTCGGCTTCTATGTCAACGGCGCGCTGGTCGCCGAGGACACCACCGCGCCGTTCAGCATCGCGTGGACCGCGCGGGCCGGCGTGGCCGACATCACCGCCCGCGCCACCGACGACAAGGGCGCGACCACCGAGAGCGCCGCCGTGCGCATCACCGTGCAGGGCCAGGTCACCGGCGACGAGCGTTGCCGGCCCGAGGGCCTGACCACCACCGCCGGCACCGCGCCCGCCTACTGCAAGGTCTACGACGACCAGGGCCGCGAGAAGATGGGCGCCGACAAGCCGCGCCGCATCATCGGCTACTTCACCAGCTGGCGCACCGGCAAGACCGGCCAGCCGGCCTTCCTCGCGCACCAGATCCCCTGGGGCCAGGTCACGCACATCAACTACGCGTTCGCGCATGTGGACGCGGCCAACAAGCTCTCGGTCGGCAACACCGCCGACGCGGCCAATCCCGCCACCGGCCTCACCTGGCCCGGCATCGCCGGCGCGGAGATGGACCCGGCCTACGCCTACAAGGGCCACTTCAACCTGCTCAACAAGTTCAAGAAGCAGTACCCCACCGTCAAGACGCTGATCTCGGTCGGCGGCTGGGCCGAGACGGGCGGCTTCTACACGATGACCACCAACGCGGACGGCTCGACCAACACGGCCGGCATCAATGCGTTCGCGGACTCGGCGGTGACCTTCCTGCGGCAGTACGGCTTCGACGGCGTCGACATCGACTACGAGTACCCGACCAGCATGAACAACGCCGGCAACCCGGTGGACTTCGCCATCAGCAACGCGCGGCGCGGCGCGCTGATGAAGAACTACGTCGTGCTGATGCGCACCTTGCGCGCCAAGCTCGACGCGGCCAGCCAGGCCGACCAGCGCCACTACCTGCTCACGATCGCGGCGCCCTCCTCCGCCTACCTGCTGCGCGGGATGGAGGCCTTCCAGGTCACGCAATACCTGGACTACGTGAACATCATGAGCTACGACCTGCACGGGGCGTGGAACCAGTTCGTCGGCCCGAACGCGGCGCTGTACGACGACGGCAAGGACGCCGAGCTCACCGCGTGGAGCTACTACAGCGCCACGCAGTACGCGCGCATCGGCTACCTCAACACCGACTGGGCGTACCACTACTTCCGCGGCGCGATGCCGGCGGGCCGCATCAACATCGGCGTGCCGTACTACACCCGCGGCTGGCAGGGCGTGACCGGCGGCACCAACGGCCTGTGGGGCCAGGCGGCGCTGCCCGACCAGAGCAAGTGCCCCGCCGGCACCGGCGGCGGCACCGTGCAGAAGTGCGGCAACGGCGCGGTCGGCATCGACAACCTCTGGCACGACCTGGACGTCTCCGACAAGGAGGTGCCCGCGGGCTCCAACCCGATGTGGCATGCAATGAACCTGGCCTCGGGACGCCCGGGCAGCTACCTCGCGGCCTACGGCCTGAATCCGGCGACGAATCCCGCCGACCAGTTGACCGGCACCTACGTCCGCAACTACGACGCGACCCTGGTCTCGCCGTGGCTGTGGAACGCGCAGAAGAAGGTCTTCATCAGCACCGAGGACGACCAGTCGCTGGGCGTGAAGGCGCAGTACGTGGCCGATCGCGGCATCGGCGGCGTGATGTTCTGGGAGTTCGCCGGCGACTACGCCTTCGACACCGCCCGCAACGAGTACTTCATCGGCAACACGCTGACGACCACGCTCTACAACAAGCTCAAGACCGCGCCGGCCTACGGCAACCGCCTCACGTCGGCGGCGCTGCCGGCGCAGACCCTGGACATCGGCTACGCGCTGGGCGGCTTCGCGCTGGGCGACAGCAACTATCCGATCACGCCCAAGCTCACGCTGACCAACAACAGCACGACGACGCTGCCCGGCGGCACGGAGTTCCAGTTCGACGTCCCCACCGCGATCCCCGCGACGGTGACGGACCAGAGCGGCTTCGGGCTCACCGTGATCAGCAACGGTTCGAACCCCGCGGGCAACAACGTCGGCGGGCTGAAGAACGACTTCCACCGCGCCAGCTTCAAGCTGCCGTCGTGGCAAAGCCTGGCCCCCGGCGCCAGCGTGACGCTGACGATCAACTACTTCCTGCCGTCGACGATGCCCAGCAACTGGACCGTCACCGTCAACGGCCGCAGCTACGCGCTGGCGCAGGAAGCGCGCCGCGGCGCGGTGCCGGCCGCGGCACCTGCGGCGGCCAAGACCACCGCGAAGACGTCGGCCGCGCGATGAGCGACCTCGGCGCCGGCCTCCCGGACCTCCCCACCACCACCCTTTGACCCACAGGAGTTCGACATGAAGAGACAGATGGTCCGCCTCGGCGGAATCGCCCTGGCCGCAGCGATGGCCGCGGGCACCGCGCACGCCTACGACTGCACCAACGTGCCAGAATGGTCGGCGTCCGCCACCTACACCGGCACCTCCAACAGCCTGGCCAAGCAGAACAACGTCGCCTACCAGGCCAAGTGGTGGACGCAGAACGAAGCCCCGTCCACCCACTCCGGGCAATGGGACGTGTGGAAGTCGCTGGGCGCCTGCACCGGCGGCGGCACCGACACCACGCCGCCGACCGTGCCCTCGGGCCTGACGTCCAGCGGCATCACCAGCAGCAGCATCACGCTGAGCTGGGGCGCCTCCACCGACGCCGGCAGCGGCGTCAACAACTACGAGCTGCTGCGCGGCGGCTCGCTGATCGCCTCGCCGACGGCGACCAGCTACACCGACAGCGGCCTCTCGGCCGGCACCTCGTACAGCTACCAGGTCCGCGCGAAGGACAAGGCGGGCAACGTCTCCGGCCTGAGCAGCACGCTGCTGACCAGCACCGCCAGCAACGGCACCTGCGCGTCCGCGCCGGCCACGCCCTCGGGCCTGAGCTCGCCGTCCAAGAGCGCCACCAGCGTCAACCTGGCCTGGAACGCCGTCGCCGCCGGCCCGAACTGCACGGTGCAGTACCGCGTCAACCAGGGCTCGACGCAGGTCGCGCAGGGCGCGGCCACCAGCGCCAGCGTCACCAACCTGACGGCCAACACGAGCTACACCTTCACGGTCTCGGCCTTCAACCAGGCCGGTTCCTCGCAGCCGTCGGCGCCGATCACCGTCAAGACCGACACGCAGACCGCCGGCGACAAGGTGCTGCTGGGCTACTTCGCGCAGTGGGGCATCTACGGCCGCAACTACCACGTGAAGAACATCGACACGAGCGGCTCGGCGGCCAACCTGACGCACATCAACTATGCGTTCGGCAACGTGCGCAACAACGTCTGCGAAGTCGGCAAGATCATCCCGAGCAACGAGTCCACCGGTGAAGGCGGCGACGCCTTCGCCGACTACGGCAAGTCCTACGGCGCCGACCTGAGCGTCGACGGCGTGGCCGACACCTGGGACCAGCCGCTGCGCGGCAGCTGGAACCAGCTCAAGAAGCTCAAGGCCAAGTACCCCAAGATCAAGGTGCTGATCTCGCTGGGCGGCTGGACCTGGTCGCGCGGCTTCTCGAGCGCGGCGCGTCCGGAGAACCGGGTCAACTTCGTCAAGAGCTGCGTGGACGCCTACATCAAGGGCAACGTGCCGGTGAGCGACGGCGCGGGCGGCCCGGGCGCGGCGGCCGGCGTGTTCGACGGCATCGACCTCGACTGGGAGTACCCGAACGCCTGCGGCCTGGCCTGCGGCACGGCCGAGGATCGCGCGAACTTCACCGGCCTGCTGGCCGAGTTCCGCAAGCAGCTGGACGCGGTGCGTCCGGGCCTGCTGCTGTCGATCGCGTCGGGCGCGGGCGTGGACAAGGTGCGGGCCTATGACCCGGACCAGATCCATCCGTACCTGAACTTCATCAACGTGATGACGTACGACTTCCACGGCGGCTGGGACACGATCACCGGGTTCCACTCGGCGCTGTACGCGCCGGCCAACGATCCGTCGACGGGTGACGTGAAGAAGTACAACACCAACGACGCGATGCAGGCCTTCCTGGACAAGGGCGTGCCGGCCTCGAAGCTGAACGTCGGCATCGGCTTCTACGGCCGCGGCTGGACCAACGTGCCCAACGTCAACAACGGGCTGTACCAGACCGGCACGCCGGCCCCGGGCACCTACGAGGCGGGCAACGAGGACTACAAGGTCCTGAAGAACCTGCAGGGTTACACCAGCCGGATCGACGACGTCAGCAAGGCGCAGTGGATCTACAACGGCTCGACCTTCTGGAGCTTCGACACGCCGGCCACGATCGCCATCAAGATGGCCTACGTGAAGTCCAAGGGCTTCGGCGGCGCGTTCTTCTGGGAGTTCTCGGGCGACGATCCGACGGCCTCGCTGTCCAAGGCCATGGGCGCCGGCCTGAAGTAAGGCCTGAAGTCAGGCGCCCAGCAGGGCCAAGCCCCTCGGAGGCGGTGTCAGCCGCCTCCCGGAGAGGGGTCACGAGCCCCCGCGCGGTCCTCCGCGCGGGGGCTTTTTTCATCCCGCTTCCCGCCGGCGGGCCCTCCGGCGGCCCTCCGACGGCCCTCCGACGGCCCTCCTGCCAGGCCATGGCAGCTACCCCCAGGATCGCGATTGAATACTGTACGTTCATCCAGTATTCTCAACTTCCATTCAGTCGTCGAGCCACCGAGGTACCCGTCATGCGCCGCTACGAAGTCATCCTGGAACGAGTCATGGTCCCCTACCACCAGCGCGAGCTGGCCTGCCTCATCGCCATGCAGGTGCTGGACGCCCGCCTGGGCGGTCCCGCGGGCGTGGTGGACGCGTTCAACGCCGCAGGGGCGGTGACGGGCGGGGATCCGCGCTGGTCGGTGCCCGAATCGGCGTCCCGGGCCGACGTCGCCGCGGTGAAGCGCTGGCGGCGCGCCACGGAGGCCGCGCTCGACGCCATCGAGCAGGGCTTCGCGCATGTCTTCGTCGGCATGTCGGCGCAGGAGATCGCGCTGGCCCGCGCCGATGAGTGCCTCAGCATCGTGCCGCACGCGATGGAGGCGCCGGCCCGCCTGCTGTCCGAAGCCCGCGTCGGTCTGCCGTGGTCCGCGACGGCCGCCGTCATGGTCAGCGCGGCCGCCCAGGCCGCGATCG
Source organism: uncultured Burkholderiales bacterium (assembly GCA_966211105.1). GTDB lineage: Bacteria > Pseudomonadota > Gammaproteobacteria > Burkholderiales > Burkholderiaceae_C > Roseateles. Next base: position 723 of record CBIHMU010000087.1, on the reverse strand, counting down.
TGCCGCCGGTCGCGATGCTGACGCACATGCCGACCCTGGCGCACGCGGCGATGCTGGCCCGCTGACGCGCGTCAGGCGCGCTCCGCGGGTTCGGAGATCTCGATGAGGTTGAGGTCGGGATCGCGCACGTAGACCGAGCGGATCTTGCCCGTCGCGCCGGTACGCATCACCGGCCCTTCGACGATGGCCACCTGCAGCGCGTTCAAGCGGTCGATCACCTGATCCAGCGGGATCGCCGCGATGAGGCACAGGTCCAGCGCGCCCGGCACCGGCGTATGGGCCTTGGGCTCGAACTCCCGGCCCTTCACATGCAGGTTGATCTTCTGCTGGCCGAAGAGGAAGGCCTGCCGCGTCACCGGCGGCGTTCCGCCCACGAAGCTTTCCAGGCGCATGCCCAGCACCTCGGTGTAGAAGCGGATGCACGCCGCCTCGTCGGCGGTGGTGAGGACCAGGTGGTCGAGGTGATCGATCAAGACAGGCTCCCGTCGGACGACGACGCCCGGATTCTGCCTGCCTCCCCGCGGCCGACCCTCAACTGGCGCGCAACACCAGGTCCCTGATCCGCGCCAGCCGCGGCGCGACCACGGGCACGGTCAGCATCGTCGAGCCCACCGCCATCAGCAGCAGCGCGGTGAAGGTCTCGTTCGTGATGATCTGTTTGTCCAGCAGCACGTTGGCGAAGATGATCATGATCAGCGCCTTGGTCTGCAGCAGCCAGCCGAT
>CBIHMU010000086.1:0-23322 GCA_966211105.1 uncultured Burkholderiales bacterium | reverse complement strand
CGCCGGCCGCGCAGCAGGCCGAGCTCGATGACGCGTCGCGCCTCGAAGGCCTCACGGGCTTCGTCGCGCGAGGGGGCGATGAGGTACCAGCCGCGGCGCGCACTGACGGTGACGATGCCGCGCGCGGCGAGCCGCGTCAGCGCCTCGCGGACGATGGTGCGGCTGCAGTCGAAGAGCAGCGCGAGCTGCTGCTCGCCGAGGCGCGTGCCCGGCGCCAGCTTCTGCGCGAGCACGGCATCGATGATGCGCTGGCTGATGTCGGTGGCGGTGATGCCCATGCACGGGGCTTTGCAGCTTCCGTGCCAATGCGGGTGCACCCTGCCTTCCCAGGCTCATCTGTCTTGTATGCAAGCCAGAACGACACCCGCGCACCGCGGTTGCGCACAAGCTTGGTGTGGCGGGCACTGGCAAGGTGCCCGACCAATGTGGCGTTCAGTCAAGCCGCGAGCATGAACGGCGCATGGCGGAGATGCCGGTGAAGGCCCAGCATCCGCGTCTCTGCGCGCGTGAGCAGCGTCTCGTACAACATCGGCACGATGCTGATGGAGTCGCCCCTCTTCGCCACCATCGCCTCACAGGGTTCGATCTCATTGCCCAGCACGTAGGCATCTACGCGGGTACCGACGCGCACGTATCCGCGCGCCATAAGTTCCTTGATGTACTTCCAGGCCTGATCGACATCCTTGCCGCCGATGGCGACGTCCGTCGTCTTCAGCTCGACAACCACCACCTGCCCGACACCATTCACCTCGTGTTCCTTGTCCCAAGACGGCTTGGCGTACAGGCCAACGCTGCTGTTGGGCAAGGCGATGAAGTCGGGCCGGTTGCGCGATCCCTTGCCGGTGCTGTCCTTGAAGAGTTGGCGCAGGACACGGGACATGCCCAGGTTGGACGTGAACTCGACCGACTCGAGTTGGACCCCAAACATCCACAGCCCGCGCTCGAACAGGGGCTGAAGCTCATGAAGCTCGTCCACCCCCACCTTCGCGACTCGTTGCCTCAGCTCATTGATGAGCGCGAGTCGCTGTTCGATCTCATCCAGAACGAGCTTCGCCGAGCTCGCACTCCACCTCGACAGAAGGTGGTGAAGCTTGTCGTAGTCAGATGATTCACACCGATCGAGCACCTCCAGCAGTCCGAATCGCGACGTCGAGTGCTCCAACTTCATCAGCAGCCGCTGCAGGTGGAATGCCTCCTTCTCTCCAAAGTAAGGACAGCTCGCAACCACCTCCTCCACAAAGGCGGCAATTCGATCGGGGCCAAACGACGACATGGCTTTGGAGGCTCGTTCAGTCCGATCCATCCGCTCGTCGGGGCTGGCTGACTTGGCTTGCAAGGTCCCGACGACTTCGAACAGTCGCGGTGCCATCGCTTCATCACTTGTTTCCATACTTGCTGTCTCCTTCGGTTGGGAAGGAAGTCAGTGTCTAAAAGAAGTTCGGCGCCGAAAATGGCGCCGAATTGCAGGAGTCGCTGAGATCTGAGTCAGCGTCAGCCGTCGACCCGCATCGAGTAGTCAACCGCCTTCGCGTCCTTGGTCAGGCGGCCGACCGAGATGCGGTCGACGCCCGTCGCCGCGATCCAGCGCAGCTGGTCGATGGCCACGCCGCCGGACACTTCCAGCAAGGCCTGACCCCCGGCGATCGCCACCGCCTCGCGCATCATCGGCTCGCTGAAGTTGTCCAGCAGTACGCTGACTGCGCCGGCCTTCATGGCCTCGCGCAGTTGCTCGATGGTCTCGACCTCGACCTGGATGGACACGCCGGCCCCCAGTGCCTGCGCCTGCTGCAGCGCCTGCGTCACACCGCCGGCCGCGGCGATGTGGTTCTCCTTGATCAGGATCCCGTCGTACAGCGCCAGGCGTTGATTCGCCCCGCCGCCGACGCGCACCGCGTACTTCTGCGCCAGCCGCAGGCCGGGCAGCGTCTTGCGCGTGTCCAGCACCACGCAGCCGCGCGGGTTCGGGCTGGCGCCTTCGATCGCGCGTGCATGCGCGCGCGTCGTCGTCGCCATGCCCGACAGCAGCTGCAGGAAGTTCAGCGCCGGCCGCTCGGCCGACAGCAGCGACCGGCCTTCGGCCTCGATGCGGCAGACCACCGTGTCGGGCGCCATGTCGGCGCCCTCTTCATAGGACCACTCGATCCGCGACGATCCGTCCAGCGCCAGGAATACGCCCTCGAACCAGTCGCGGCCGCACAGCACCGCCGCTTCGCGCACGCGGACATGCGCCGTCACGCGCCGGCCCGCCGGCACCAGCCGCGCGGTCCAGTCGCTGACGCCGATGTCCTCGAACAGCGCATCACGGATGTTGCGCGCGCGGGCTTCGTCCAGGGTCTCGTTGTGATCGAACATCGTCGCGGGTCTCTGCCTTCTTGCGCTCGTTGAACTCGTGGAACTCGTGGAACTCGTGGAACTCGTCGGGCCGGTTTACTCGGCCTCGCCGATGGTGATCGACAGCTCACCGAAGCCCTCGATCACGCCGGTGATCTTGTCGCCCGGCTTCACCGGACCGACGCCTTCCGGCGTGCCCGTGTAGATCAGGTCGCCCGGTTCCAGGTGATAGAACTGCGACAGGTTGGCGACCAGCTCCGGAATGCTCCAGATCATGTCCGACAGGTCGCCACGCTGCTTCTCCACGCCGTTCACCGACAGCGTGATCGCGCCCTTCGTCAGGTCGCCCTGCTCCGAACGCGGCACCAGCTCGGTGATCACCGCCGAATGCTCGAAACCCTTGCCCAGGTCCCAGGGCCGGCCGATGGCCTTGGCCTCGTTCTGCAGGTCGCGGCGCGTCATGTCCAGTCCGGCGGCGTAGCCCCAGACCGCGTCGCCGGCCTGCTCGGGCGTGGCCTTGAACACCGGCTTGCCGATCGCGACGACCAGCTCCATCTCATAGTGCAGGTTCTTCGTGCCCGGCGCGTAGGGGATCGTGCCACCCGACGGCGCCAGCGCGCTGGCCGGCTTGGTGAAGTAGAACGGCGGCTCGCGATCCGGATCGCTGCCCATCTCGCGGGCGTGGGCGGCGTAGTTGCGACCCACGCAGAAGATGCGGCTGACGGCGTAACGCGCGTCGGTGCCGCGCACGGCCACGGCGGCCTGCGGCGCTGGGGGGAAGAGGTAGTTGCTCATGACGGTGCGGACGTAACGATCGAAACGATCATGAAAGGGAAGAAGGGTGCGCGCAGCATAACCTTGGCAAATCCGCGCCGCATTGCTAGGGTTGCGGCCATGTTTGAAGCCCGCCCCGCCGGTCAACGCCTGGCCGTCCTGACGTGTGCCCTGATCCTGGCCGCCTGCGCCAGCCGCGGTCCCACTCCCTCCCGCCCCGCTCCCGGCGGTCCCAAGGTCTCCTCGTGGCCTGACCGGGACGGCCCCGACGCCGTCATCCCCTCCGACCTCAAGAAGGTGCCCGACGCGGTGCCCAAGCTGGAATCCATCCGCAAGGGCGGCCCCAACAAGCCCTATGAAGTGCTGGGCGAACGCTACGAGCCGATCGCCGAGGACAGGCCGCTGGTGCAGAAGGGCCTCGCGTCCTGGTACGGACGCAAGTTCCACGGCAAGCCGACCTCCAGCGGCGAGATCTACAACATGTACGCGATGACGGCCGCGCACGCGACCATCCCCATCCCGAGCTACGCGCGCGTGCGCAACCCGAAGAACGGCCGCGAGATCATCGTGCGCATCAACGACCGCGGGCCGTTCCACAAGGGCCGCATCATCGACCTGAGCTACACCGCCGCGCTCAAGCTGGACGTGCTCAACGGCGTCGCGCCGGTGGAGATCGAGCGCATCACCTACGAGGACATCCGCACCGGCGCCTGGACGCGCGACCGCGACACCCTGTCGCCCGATCCGAAGGTCGCCCCCGACACGCCCGTCTACGCGGCCGCCACGCCCAGCGGCGCCCCCGACCTGACGACCACCGCGCAGCTGCGCCCGCCGGTCAACCCGGTGCCGGCGCAGGTGCCCACGCAGGTGCCCACGCAGGTGCCCGCGCAAGTGCCCGCGCAGGTGCCCACGCAAGTGCCGGCTCAAGTGTCGGCGCAAGTCCCGCTGCCCGACGCGGGCATGACGCCCATCCCCATCACCGCCTTGCCGCCCGGCAGCGACCTGCCGCCGTCGGGACAATCCAAGGCGGATGCGATGGCGACGGCCACCGCCGGCGCGATCGCCGCGACCGATCCGCAGGCGCCGGTGCCCGCGTTGCAGATCGCCGCCGCGCAGGGCTACTGGCTGCAGTTTGGCGCGTTCTCCCGCATGGAAGGCGCCGAGCAGCTGCGCGAGCGCTTCACGCGCGGCATGGAAGAACTCGCGCCGATGCTGACGATCTTCAAGGACAAGAACCTGCACCGCTTGCAGGCGGGTCCGTTCGCCAGCCGCGAGGACGCGCGCGCCGCCGCGGACCGCGTCCGCACCTCGATGGCGCTGACGCCGATCCTGGTCGAGCGTCGCTGACCGTCGCTGACCGTTGCTGAACATCGCTCAGCGACGCTCAGCGGCGCGAACCGCCCTGCACCGGGGCGACCAGCCCCTCGGAGTCAGGGACACCCTTCGTCATGGGCGCGATTGTGCGCGCGACCTCCCTTTGCGATGATGGGCCGCATGCCGCCGCTCGACGCCGCCACGCTGCTGATGGTGATCGCCGTGATCGACGCCGTCGCGTGTGTCGTCTGGCTCGCGCTGGGCGAGGCCTTGCGCATCGCGCCGCGCGCGTCGCGGCGCATCTCCGCCCATCACGGCCTGCTCGCGCTGAGCTGGTGGCCCGCGCTGCCGGAATCGCTGGAGCGGCTGGTCGGACTGCCGCTGGACCTCGTCGCCGCCGGCTTCCTCACCGCAGGCGCCCGCGCCCTCACGCGGGATCGCGACAACGCCCGCGACATCATCGCCATCGTGCTGCTCGGCTTCGTCGCCGTCGCCTGTACGGCCGGCGATCCGGATCCCGGCCGGGCGCGCGCCTTCTCCAACTTCATGGTCGGTGTGCTGGCGCTGATGGCCGCGCGCGACGTGGCCGTCGGCGCGGGCTTCCGCCTGGCGCTCACCAGCGTCCTGGTCCTGCCCTTCGGCGCGTTCGCCACCGTCTGCTTCTGGCGCACCTTCACCCTGCTCGGCTGGCTGCCGCCGGCGTACGCCCTGGCGGGGCCAGGCGTGAACGCGCCGCTGGTCATGCTCATCCTGGTCGTGGACGTGACCATGGCCACCGGGCTGATCGCGCTCGTCATCCAGCGCCTGATCGCGCGGGTGCGCCACCTGATGCGTCGCGACGCCTTGACCGGCCTGCTCAACCGCCGCGCGCTGGAGGAGCACCTGGCCCGCCTGCAGGCCCGGGCCGATCGCGGCCGGCACAACGCCGTGCTCATGCTGGACGTCGACCACTTCAAGCGCATCAACGACGACCTGGGCCATGCCGGCGGCGACGCCGCGCTGCGGCACCTGTCGGCCGTGCTCGGCGAAGCCCTGCGCGATGCGGACTGCTTCGGCCGCCTCGGCGGTGAGGAGTTCGCGGTGCTGCTGCCCGACACCGACCTCGACGGCGCGATGCTCGTCGCAGAGCGGCTGCGGGAGCTGCTGCAGAAGCAGCCGCTGGCCTGGGGCGACAAGCTCTGGCCGATCAGCGCCAGCTTCGGCGTGGCGACGATGCGGTCGGGCGACGCCAACGGCCACGGCGCCCTGTCACGGGCCGACGCGGCGATGTACGCGGCCAAGGCCCGCGGTCGCAACCGCGTGCTGCGCGCCGCGGGCGAGACGGAGTTCGCCTGATGTTGCCGGTCGCCGATCCGGTCTCGCTGATCGCCGCGCTGGTGGTGCTGTTCGGCGTCGCCGCCACGGTGTGGCTGATGATGGCCGTGGGCCTGCGCGAATCGCCGTGGGCCTGTGCCAGCGTCGCGGGCGCGAACGGGGCGCTCGGCGCGTCCTTCCTGCTGCATGAGGCGCTCGGGCTGGTGCCGCGGATGGACGACGGCTGGTCGGACTTCCTGTCGGTGGCGGCCTTCGGCCTCATCCGGATCACGGTGCCGCTGATCGGCGACCGGCCGGCGCCGTGGCGCGTCACCTTGCTGGTGGTCGTGGGCGTCGACGTTCTCACCGCCCGCTTCACCGCCGGACCGCAGACGCTGCCGCACAAGGCGGTCCTCTTCGGCACGATGTGCGTGCTGGCGCTGCTGGCGGCCGTCGACGCCTGGCGCCTGATGCGGGCGCGGGGCCTTCACATGCGCGCGGCGCTGCTGCTGGCCTCGCCCTTGGTGATCGTCGGTCTCCTGCTGCTCTCGCGGCCGCTGGAGGCGGCGCTCGCGCCGGGCCGCACCGGAGACATCGACGTCGCCAGCGACTTCAACCTCGCCTGGCTGTGGGCCTCGCTGGTGCTGGCGCTGCTGATCAACGGCTGGATCGCCTTCCTGCTGCTGATGAAGCTGGTGCTGGAGATCCGCCGGCTGACCGAGCGCGACCCGCTGACCGACGTCTTGAACCGCCGCGCCTTGTCCGAGGCCGTGGACCTCGAACACGCCCGACAGATGCGCGGTCACGGCTACGCGCTGGTGCTGCTGGACATGGACCGGTTCAAGCGCCTGAACGACACGCTCGGCCACGCGGCCGGCGACGCGGCCTTGAAGTCGCTGGTCGCGTTGTTGCGGCCGTGCCTGCGCGAGGTGGACCGCTTCGCACGCCTGGGCGGCGAGGAGTTCTGCGTGCTGCTGCCCGACACCGGCATCGCCGGCGCGGCGCTGGTGGCGGAACGGATGCGGACGCTGCTGGCGGAGCATCCGTTCGCGTGGGAGGGACAGACCTGGCCCCTGACCGCGAGCTTCGGCATCGCGGAGTCCTCGCTCGAAGACGCCAGCGCCGCGGAGGTGCTCAAGCGCGCCGATCAGGCGCTGTACCTCGCGAAGGGCCAGGGCCGCAACGTCGTGCAGGCGGTGGAGATCGAGCCGGCGATCAGGCCGGCCCACTGAACTCAGAACCGCCCGCGCACGCTGAGCATCACGCTGCGCGGATCCCCGTAGTTGGGATAGTCGAGGTTGGCCCAGTAGGTCTTGTCGAGCGCATTGCGGACCGACAGGCCGAGGCTGAAGCGATCGTTCAACTGGAAGTTGGCGTGCAGGTTCAACAGCACGTAGCTGCCCTGCGTGACGGTCACCGTGCCCAGCGTCGGATGCGGGATGCCGTAGCCCGCGACGCTGCTCTGGGCGTTCACGCCGGCGCCGACGGTGAGCCGCTCCCACGCCCCGCGCAGACGGTAGCTGGTGCTGAGCTGCACCGTGTGGCGCGGCAGGTTGGCGTAGATCAGGTCCAGCGCGTTGCGCGTGATGCGCGTGTTGGCGTAGCCCGCGTTCAGCGTCCAGCCCGGCGCGAGCTGGCCGGCGACGTCGAGCTCGAAGCCCCGGGTCTTCGTCCCGTTGACGCCGATGTACGCGGAGCCGCCGTCGGGCAGCGTGCCCTCCGGTACCGATGAGTCGCGCACCGCGTAGTGGTCCTGCTTGGCCTCGAACACCGCGGCCGACACGGCCAGCCGCTTGTCGAGGAACTCGCCCTTGAGGCCGAATTCGGTGTTGCTGCCGCGGACCGGCGCGAGCAGGTTGTCGTTCTTGTCCTTGTAGTTCTGCGGCTTGAACAGGTCGGTGTAGCTCGCGTACAGCGAGACGGCGTCGTTGACGTCGTAGACGATGCCGAAGTACGGCGACACCTCGTCGGTCACCTTGTACGCACCGGTCCGGGCCGTGAAGCGGCCCGCGGTGTCGAAGGCGTCCGTGCCGGTCTTCCAGTAGCTCAGCCGCGCGCCGGTGATCAGCGACAGCGGCGCCAGCACTTTCCACCGGCCCATCGCGAAGACGCCGCTCTGTTCGGTCTCGGCGACGCGCTTCGCGCCGGTGGCGCTGAAGGTCGGCGCCGGCGCGTTGCCGTCCCAGCTGCGGATGTCGGGGATGTTGTAGCTCCACGAGGCGACCGAGCTCAGCGTCGGCGTGGTCGTCGTCGTCTTCACGCCGTTGGCGCCGATCACGAGGTCGTGCTTGCGCCCGAACAGGTCCAGCGTGCCCGAGGCGTAGAGGTCGAGGCTGTCGCGCTGCTCCCAGCTCTTGCCGACGGCGGCGAGCAGCTTGAGGCCCGCGCCGGTCTTCGGATCCGGATAGCCGCTGGCGTAGGTGCGCAGGCTGAAGCTGTTGCCCTCGCTGTGGTTGGCGATGGCCTTGAGCGTCCAGTCCTCGCCGAGCTTCTGTTCGAGCTGCGCGTAGAAGGTGCCGTTCTGGCGCGACCAGCGCGTCCACGGCGGCGAGAAGCTGGTCTCGCGCGGCAGGCCGGCCAGCGAGCCGTCCGAGGCGAAGCGCGGGATCGTGCCCCAGATGGGGCCCTGGGGCACGTTGTTCTGGTCCTGGTAGCCGACGGTCAGCGTGGTGCTGCTGGTCAGGTCGGCCTCGACGGTGGCCATGAAGGCGGTCTTGGTTTCGCTGTGGCGGTCGCGGAAGCCGTCCCGTTCCTGCGCCGAGGCGATCAGGCGCGCCCGCACCCGGCCGTCGCGCGTGACCGGCGTGTTGAGGTCGGCCTCGACGCGATGGAAGTCGTCCGTGCCCATCACCAGTCCGCCGTAGGCGGAGAACGCCTTCTCCGGCCGCTTGCGGACCATGTTGACCGTCGCCGACGGGAGGCCGGCGCCGGTGGTCAGGCCGTTGGCGCCGCGCACGACGTCGATGCGCGAGTAGAAGACCGTGTCGTACTCCTGCTGCGTGCCGCCGCTGTAGGTGGGGATGCCGTCGATCTGGAAGTCGGTGATCTGGAAACCGCGCGCGAAGTAGAGCGGGCGCTGCGTGTCGTAGAACGACACGTTCACGCCGGTGATGTTCTGCATCACGTCGTTGATGCTGATCAGGGTCTCGTTCTCGAGGCGGCTGGCGTCGATGCTGCTCATGGACTGGGGCGTCTCGCGGGCGGTCAGCGGCAGGCGGGTGCTCGCGCCTTCGAGCTTCTTTCGCGCGGCGCTGATGGTCACGCGGTCCAGCGCGCGGCGGCGGTCGGCGCGGGTCACGCCTCCTCCAGCGGATTCAACGGCGGCTTCGGCGGCCTCAGCCGCTTCGGCCGCGGCGGCGCCCGGCGCATCGGCATCGCGGGCCGGCGTCGGCGTCGGCGCCGGCGCCGGCGTGGATTGGGCCACGGCGGCACCGGCGGACATGAGGAATGCGACAGCGGCCGCGACAGGGGTTGGGAAGGAGCGTGACATGGGAAAGAACAGCATCGAGCAGGCGCAAGCCCGCTACCGGCGCGCGCAAGCGCACCAGCCCCGGCGAGGGAGGTGGAGGACGAAGGCTTGCGGGATCGGCTCCAGAGTCGCGCGACGCAAGCAACAGCGTTGCCGGGCGCGAGGGAGCGGAGGATCAGGCTGGCGGGAGGCTCATCGGCAGAGCGTTACCTGCCAGATGAGAACTGTTCTCATTGTAGAAACAGTCGTGCGACGGGCGGAGGCAAAACCTGTCCCCTTGTGCGGTCTTCAGGCCGGGCTTCGTTCGAATCGCCAAGCGCGGGCTCTCCACGGGGCATGGGGCACCCCTCCAGGGACCCCAAGCCCCATTCCGGCCCCAGTAGCAGTCGCTGCCCTCGGTGAGGCTTCTGATCAGGCCAGGGCGACGCGGTTGCGACCCAGGTGCTTGGCGCGCTCGACGGCAGCATTGGCGCGCGCGATGAGGAGGTCGGTCGCGTACGGCGGGGCACTCGCCAGGCCCATGCTGAGGGTCACGTCCAGGCCCGGGGCAAGCTCGTTCCACGGATGCACCGAGACGCTGGCGCGGATGCGCTCGCAGACCTCGAAACCGCGGTCCGCGATGGTGTCGGGGAACACGACGAGAAACTCCTCGCCACTCCAGCGCAGCAGCAGGTCGGAACCGCGCGTGTTCTCGCGCAGCAGGTCCGCGAGCTCCTGCAAGACCCGGTCGCCGATCTCGTGGCCGTGGCGCTCGTTGATGTTGCGCAAGCCGTCGGCATCGATCAGGGCGACCGTCAGCGGACGCCCCTCCTGCTCCGCCGCCCGCAGCAGCGGCGGCAGGCGGGCCTCCAGGCAGCGCCGGTTGCCCAGGCCGGTCAGCGGATCCTTGAACTCGGCGGCATCGCGCGCGGCAACGCTCGCCGGATCGGCGGCGAATTCGGCCTCCATCCGCGAAACGAAGTACTGCGATTGCGCCATCAGCTGCGAGACCGCGCGACGACGCTCCAGCGTGCGCGCCTGCTCGAGGTGGAACAGCGACGGTCCGAGCAGCGCGAGCGCCTTCGCCGCGCGGTAGCTGGCCTGGTGCAGACGCACGCGCAGGAACAGCGGCACGTCGCTCAGCGGCAGGGTGACGGACGCGGTGGGGGTGGTGGGCACGCTACCGGCCGCGCCCTGTCCAGTCTCGTCGCGCAAGACCTGCAGCTGCTGCCATGCGGCGGTGGCCTGCCCGCGCGCGAGCTGCAGTTCCGCCAGCATGCAGCGCAGGCGCCAGTCCAGCAGCCGGAAGCCGGCGCGTTCGCATTCGTCGCGGGCTTCGATCAGCAGCGGCTCGGCCTCATCGAGGCGCCCCATCAGCAGCAGCACCTCGCCGAAGTTGGAGGCGGTCAGCGCGACGCCGTAGCGGTCGCCGAGCTGCAGCGAATGCGGGCGCGCTTCGCGGGCGAGCTCCAGCGCGCGTTCGAGCGTGCGCGTCGCCTGCTCCGGCGCGGCGCCGTCGCGCTGCAGGTGGTACGCGCCGATCGCGACCGTGCACAGGTTGGTCAGCGTGACCACGCGTTCGAACGGCGTGGCGTCGGTGCGGAGCAGGCCTGCGGCCTCGCTCATCAGGCGCTCGGCCTGCCACGGATCGCCCATGCGCTCGAAGCAGGCGCCGAGGCCGTTCAGGGCGACCGCGTGCAGCCGCACATCGCCGAGCTCGCCGGCGAGCTTGAGCGCCTCGTGCGCGCAGGCCAGGCCTTGCTCATACGCGCCGAGCTCGCAAGCCGCCAGGCTCATCCAGCGCAGCAGCTCGCACATCGCCGGGCTTGCGCCCAGCGGGCGCATCAGGCGCAGCGCGCGTTCGCCGACCTCGAGCATGCCGGGCAGGTCGCCCATGCGCAGCCGGAAGAAGCTGCGCAGCTTGCCGGCCTCGGCCTGCTCGTTGATGAACCCCTCGGCGTCGGCGCGATCCCAGATCGCGTCGGCCAGCGCGACGCCGTCGTCGAGCCGTGCCTGCTGCTGCGCGAGACGCGCGCGTTCAAGCAGCTCGCTCAGTGGAACGCCGTCGAGGGCGCCTGCTGGAGTCGGATCGGAAGGGGGAACACCATGCGGAAACATCCGGCAAGGTTAGCCGATCAGGCGGCATGCGACGGCTGCCGGCCCTGCGGGGCTTACTTGCTCGTGGGCATCACGAACTCGGCGCCCTTGGCGATGCTGGCTGGCCAGCGCTGCATGACGCTCTTCTGCTTCGTGTAGAAGCGGACGCCCTCTTCGCCATAGGCATGCATGTCGCCGAAGAGGCTCTTCTTCCAGCCGCCGAAGCCGTGCCAGGCCATCGGCACGGGGATAGGCACGTTGATGCCGACCATGCCGACCTGCACGCGGCGCGCGAACTCGCGGGCGACATTGCCGTCGCTGGTGAAGCAGGCGACGCCGTTGCCGAACTCGTGCGCGTTGACGAGGTCCAGCGCTTCGCCGAAGTCCTTGACCCGCACGCACGCCAGCACCGGGCCGAAGATCTCTTCCTTGTAGATGCGCATCGTCGGCTGCACGTGGTCGAACAAGGTGCCGCCGGTGAAGAAGCCGTCGGGCAGTCCGTCGACGCGATGACCGCGGCCGTCGACCACGAGCGTTGCGCCTTCCTCGACGCCGTGGGCGATGTAGCCCTCGATCCGGTCGCGCGCCTCGCGCGTGACGATGGGACCCATCTCGGCGTCGAGCGCCATGCCGTTCTTGATCTTGAGCGCCTTCGCGCGCTCGGCGAGCAAGGGCACGATCCGGTCGGCGACGTCGCCGACCAGCACGGCCACCGAGATCGCCATGCAGCGCTCGCCCGCCGAGCCGTAGGCGGCGCCGATCAGCGCGTCGACGGCCTGGTCGATGTCGGCGTCGGGCATCACGACCATGTGGTTCTTCGCGCCGCCCAGCGCCTGCACCCGCTTGCCATGGCGGGCGCCGGTCTCGTAGATGTACTGCGCGATCGGCGTGGAGCCGACGAAGCTCAGCGCCTTCACGTCGGGGTGGTGCAGCAGGGCGTCGACGACCTGCTTGTCGCCCTGCACGACCTGGAAGATGCCGTCGGGCAGGCCGGCCTGCTTGAAGAGCTCGGCGATGGCCAGGCTGGGCGACGGGTCGCGCTCGCTGGGCTTGAGGATGAAGGCGTTGCCGGTGGCGACGGCCAGCGGCGCCATCCACATCGGCACCATGAACGGGAAATTGAACGGGGTGATGCCGGCGACGACGCCCAGCGCCTGGCGCGTGGTCCAGTTGTCGATGCCGGTGGAGACCTGCTCGGTGTAGTCGCCCTTGAGCAGCTGCGGCACGCCGCAGGCGAATTCGACGACGTCGATGCCGCGGCTGACTTCGCCCTGCGCGTCGGTGAAGACCTTGCCGTGCTCGGCGGTGATCATCGCGGCGAGGCGGTCGCGATGCTGGTTCAGCAGCTCGAGGAACTTGAACATCACGCGCGCACGGCGCAGCGGCGGCGCGTCCGCCCAGGCGGGGAACGCGGCCTGCGCCGCGGCGACGGCGGCGTCGACGTCGGCCGCGTTGCCCAGCTGCAGCTGACGCGCGACCTGCCCGGTGGCGGGATTGAAGACCGCCTGGCTGCGCCCCGACGTGGCCGTAACCCGCTCGCCGGCGATGAAGTGGGTGATGTCGGCGCTGTCGGTGAAGGCGACGGGGGCATTGGCGGACGAGGTCACGGCGGTCTCCTGCTGATGGGGGCCCTCGCTGCTGCGCGGACCTGTTCGTGTGGCAATGAGTCTAGGCATCACCCCCTTCACTGCCTAGCCCACATCGTCGATCACATTGTTCGATAGACTGAACAATCATGGCCCGTCGTTCTTCCTCCCGCACTCCTCCCCCATTGCGTCCGGGGACCGGGACGCCTGCTGCGCCCCCGCCTGCGGTGTCGCAAGAATTTGCGGGGTCCTCGGCCCTTCGGGCTGACGCACGGGATGAGCTCTTGTGGTCTCAGCTCCAGGCGCTGATCGCGGTGGCGCGGCTCGGAAGCTTCACCAAGGCGGCGCAGCGGCTGGGTCTGTCCAAGGCGGCGATCAGCCAGCGGGTGGCGGAGCTGGAACGCCACCTCGACCAGCAACTGGTGCAGCGCACGACACGCTCCGTGCGCCTGAGCGAGGCAGGATCTCGGCTCGTCGAGCAGGCGGAGCCCGGGCTCGCCCTGCTGAGCCGCAGCCTGAGCGAAGCACGCGAGGCCGCCGGCGCGCCGCGCGGCCTGCTGCGTGTGACGGCGCCCGTGGCGCTCGGCAGGCAACACGTGGCCCCGGCGCTGCCGGCGTTCTTCGAGCGCTATCCGGAATTGCGGATCGAACTCGATCTGTCCGACCGGCTGGTACCGCTGGCGCAGGAGGGCTTCGACCTGGCAATCCGGCACACCAGCGCGCCGCCGGAGACGCATGTGGCGTTCAAGCTCTGCGCGTCGCGGGCGTTGCTCACGGCGAGCCCGGACTATCTGGCGCGGGCCGGCATTCCGCAGCATCCGGCGGAGCTGGCGCAGCACCGCTGCCTGCCGTATCTGCGGCCGGGTCCGGCGCAGTGGTTCTTCGAGCGGAGCGTGGGCGACGCAGCGCCCGAGCGCATCCGCGTGCCCGTGCAGGGGAACTTTCGCGCCAGCAACAGCGAAGTGTTGCGGGACGGCGCGCTGTCAGGACTCGGCATCGCGCTGCTGCCGGACTTCAGCGCGCGGGACGCGATGCGGGAAGGCCGGCTGGTCGAGGTCCTGCCGGACTGGCGCGGGGTCGGTTTCTTCGGCGACGCGATCTACGCGATCCATCCGTGGAGCAGTCACACCCCGCAGGGGGTACGCCTGCTGATCGATCACCTCAAGGGGGCGATGCGCGAGGGATATTGAACACCGCGCGATCCCGGAAGGAGCATCGAACCGTGCAGGAGGGTCGGCTCACCGCAACGCCCGGGCCATGTACCGCACCCACCCGATGCGGCCTTGCTCCCGCAGGCCCGAGTCGATGAACCCGGCCTTCTCATAGGCGCGGCGGCCCGGTGCGTTCTCCTCGTCGACCGAGAGCACGAGCCGCGCGGACGCCGGCCATTGCGTCCGGACAAATGCGTAGACCGCGCGCAGCGCGAGGGTGCCGTAGCCCTTGCCCTGATGCGCCAGATCGATGCGCATCGCGCTGATGACGGCATCCGACGCTTGCGCCCAGGCGGGCAGGCTCGCGCCGCGCTTGAGCACCAGGAAACCGACGACCTGCTGCGCTGCAAGGACGGCCAGGCCAGCCACGTTGCCATCCGCGTCGGCCTCGCAGGTCTGCATCGCGCGCTCGACGCTGCCGGCGAACTCGACCTGTTCTTCGGTGACCGACAGCGTCGACACGGCGTGGCGTTCGGCGTCGGTGAGCGCGTCCCAGGTCTTCAAGACCATGACGGTCCCGACGGGCTTCAGGTAGTAGCAATCGAACTCGCCTTCGTCGACGAGTTCGAACCCATGCCGTCGATAGAAGCGATTCGAGTCGCTCTGCTTCAGCGCGCCGACACGCACCGGCAGGCCGAGCCGCCGTGCTTCTTCGAAGACATCAGCGAGCACCGCCGCACCGAGGCCGCGCCCCTGGTGCGCCGGATCGATGTAGAGGTGATCGAGGGACAGCCATGCCGCCTCCGGCGTCGTGACGACGAAGCCGACGCGCTGTCCGTCGACGACGATGTGCCGCGTGCGCCCCGGATCGAATGTGGAGAGGAAGCGCTCCCGGGCACGCTGCGGATCGAAGCGGCCGATGCGCTGGAGGCTCTCGCGCATGGCGGCGATGCGCAGGGCCACCAGCGCCGATGCGTCGTCGGATGTTGCGGGCTGGAACTCGAAGATCGAAGCCGGGGAGAGTCGCGTCATGGCGGCGGAGTATCGAGGCGCTGGAGCAACATTGGCGTGCCCGGACTCCTCCTGGCGCACGGTGAGTGCAAGAGGACGCCGGTCCCCAGACGCCGAACGACCAGGGGATTCGCCTGAGGTCTGAGGCTTTTGCGGTCCCTACACTGCCCCGTTAAAAACGAAGGAGGAAGGACCATGCCGCACACTCGTCTCCCACTCGCCCTTGCCGGCGCCCTCGCCCTCACCGGCTGTGTCAGCGTCAGCCAGGCGCCCCTGACCACCGATGCCTCGACCAAGCTGCAAGGCCGGTCCGTCGTGTCGTCCAAATACGAGACGCCTGACTTCACCGCCATGACCGCCGGCAAGGCGGCGTTCGCCATCCTGGGCGCCGTCGCCATGATCTCGGAGGGCAATGCGCTGGTGCGCGACAACGCGGTCGAAGACCCCGCGCTGGCCATCGGCAAGGACCTGCAAGCCCGGTTGAACGCGGCCAGGGGCATGACGGCCGTTCCCGGTTCGTCGATCACCAGCAAGAACGACCTGCCCTCGGTCCTTGCCAGCAACCCGGGCGCTGACTATGTGCTGGACGTCCAGACCCTCAACTGGTCGTTCGCCTACTTCCCGACCAACTGGACGCATTACCGCGTCATGTATGCGGCGCGCGTGCGTCTGATCGACGCGACCAGCAAGGCCGTGGTCGCGGAAGCCGGCTGCCGGTCGGTGCCATCCGACGATAAGGATGCGCCGACCTATGACGAGCTGCTGGCGGACAAGGCCGCCCTGCTCAAGAGCCACCTGGCCAAGGCCGCGGCCGCGTGCGCGGACCAGGTGGCCCGCGAGACGTTCAAGGTCTGAGTGGTCCTCTGCGCGTCCCGTCCCACGGACCGGACGCGCCCGGCTGACCCACAAAAAAGGACGCCCGACCAGCAGAGCTGACCGGGCGTTGCAAGTCCTAGAAAGGACGTCGTTGGGATCGGTGCCGTCCATCGGGGCCAGAGGCCGCGCCGTTGGAGGGCATGGATGAACTCTAGGGCGAACCCTGAGCCTCCGGCATCCCCTCAAGGTGGGATACATGCGCAAAATGGTCAGCAGGTGTAAGGGCGACTCCGCATTACGGAAAAAATGCGGGCCGCCGACGCCTCCGGACCAGGACTTTCGTGCGGTGGCGAACAGAAGCCATGCGACTCGCCTGCCCGTACAGGCTGGCCCGGATAATCGCGCCCTATGACCGCGCCCAAGCACCCCAACAAATCCGCGCCTCGCAGGCCCGCCCCCAAAACGGCGGGGGCATCCGCCAAGACGGGAACGCCGACGCGCGGGCCGCGGCCGCAGCAGGGATTCGCACCGTCGGCGCCGGCCGCCCCGCCCGCCGCGTCGGTGCCCGGCGCGCCTCCCGAGGCCTGGAGCGACGACGACCTCGATGAACTGCAATCGCTGCTCGACGAGGTCCCCGCGCCGCTGGAGCCGCTCGACGTCTCGATGCTCGACGGCTTCCTGGTCGCCGTGATCCTGCAGCCCAAGCCGGTGCCGCTGTCCGACTGGTGGCGCTGGGTGCTGGATTCCGAGGAAGGCCGGCCCGCCCCCGCGCGCTACGACGCACGGCCGCTGCTGCAGCTCGTCCAGCGCCGCGAGCACGACCTCCGGCAGGCGATCAACGATCGCCAGTGGTTCGATCCGTGGGTGTTCGAACTCGATGAGGACGCGTCCGCCTCGGAAACCGTCCTGCCCTGGGTCGCCGGCTTCGCGCTCGCCGCGGACCTGTTCCCCGCGTTGATGAACCTGGACGAGACTGAACTCACCGAGCCGCTCGCGCAGCTCTACATGCATCTGGATCCCGAGGACCTGGAAGACGCGGACGCGCTGCTCGTGGAAATCGAAAGCCTCGAGCCGCCGGAGGAGCTCGATGACGCGGTCGAGAGCCTGGTGCGCGCCAGCCTGCTGCTGGCCGACGTGTCCCGGCCGATGCCAACGCCCAAGCCGCAGCGGCCCGGCGGCCACCGCGGCGGCCCAGGCGGCCGCGGCGGACCGCCGCCCCGTCGCCCGCGCTGAGGCCGTCCGCGCGGCACGGCGCGGCGCGATTTCAACGCTCAGCGCTCAGCGCTCAGCGTTCAAGCTTCACGGCTGGGGGATCGCGGCGCCGGGTCCGACCTGGCGCTTCATCCACTCGCTCATCTCCCAGAGCGTGTGGCCCACCGACTCGCGCGCCGAATAGCCGTGCGACTCGAACGGCAGCGTGACGTAGCGCACCGACCCGCCCGTGCCCGCCAGCGCCTGGTACAGCCGCGCGCTCTGGATCGGGAAGGTGCCGGAGTTGTTGTCCGCCTCGCCGTGGATCAGCAGCAGCGGTTCCTTCAGCTTGTCGGCGTAGTTGAACGGCGAGAGCTTCTGGTAGACGTCCTGCGCTTCCCAGTAGGTGCGGCGCTCGCTCTGGAAACCGAAAGGCGTGAGGCTGCGGTTGTAGGCGCCGCTGCGCGCGATGCCCGCCTTGAACAGGTGGGTGTGCGCCAGCAGGTTGGCCGTCATGAACGCGCCATAGCTGTGGCCGCCGACGACCATGTGCTCGCGGTCGCTGACACCCAGCTCCACCGCCTTGTCGATGACCGCCTGCGCGTTGGCCGTGATCTGCGCGATGAAGCTGTCGTTCACCGTCTTCGGGTCGCCGACCACCGGCATCGTCGCGTCCATCAGCACCACGTAGCCGTCCAGCAGCATCATCAGCGGGCTCGTGCCCGCGAAGCTGTTGAAGCGGTTGCCGGAGCCGCTCACCTGGCCCGCGGTCGACGCGTCGGTGTACTCCAGCGGATACGCCCAGACGAAAGTAGGACGGCGCTCGCCCGCCTTGTAGCCCGGCGGCTTGTAGAGCCAGAACGACAGCTCCACCCCGTCCGCGCGCTTGAAGCGGACGAACTCGCGCTGGATGTCGCGCAGCTGCGGCGACGGATCCTTGGCGTCGGTCAGCGCCTGCGCCGTCGCGAGCGCCGCGCCACCGCGCAGCATCACGTTGCCCGGTTCGCTGACGCTCTCGCGCACCGTCAGCACGCGCGCGCCTTCGGCGTCGAGCACGGCCAGCGGGCGTTCGTAGTGGGCGCTGTCGCCGCCGTTGGGCTCGGAGCCCGACTGGAACAGGCGCGTCTTCCTGTTGCCTGCCAGCACCAGCCGGTCGATGAAGGGCCTGTCGCCCTCCGGACTCGCCCCGGTGCCGAAGTACCAGATCGCGTCGCCGTCCAGACGCACCACCGCGCGCCCCGTCGGCTGCATGCGATGCACCGGCGTGCCGGGATCGCGGTAACGGTCGCGCACCGAGCGCTCGATCAGCCGCTGCGCCGGTGAGGCGCCGTCCATCGCGACGAGCGCCGTCGACGTGCGCATCTTCGTCAGGTCGAAGTCCTGCACCAGCGCCTGCTGGCCACCCTCGAGGAATTCGAGCCGCGACAGCCGCTGCGGCACGCGATGCACTTCGCGCGCCTCGCCGGTGTAGGGCGCGTCCAGGCGCATCAGCCGGTCGCGATGCGGCACTTGCGCGCGGTTGTCGCCGCCGTCCAGCGCCTCGACCCAGTACACCGCGCCGTCCGCGCCGGGGGAGGCGAAGAAGTTGCGCGGGCCGGTGATCACGCCTTCGACCGGCACGCCTTCCTTCAGCTTCACCTTGCCCACGGGCGTGACCTTGCCGTCGACGCCGCGGACCTCCGCCTGCGCGGCGAAGTCGTCCCAGCCCACCTGGTAGCTAAACGGCGGCAGCAGCCGCATCGTCAAGACCTGACCCGGCGTGCCGAGCGCCTCGAGGTGGCTGAAGAGGCCCGGCTCGCCGACCGGCCGCACCGTGCCGGTGTTCAGGTCGACGCGCGCCAGCTGCGAGCTCGCGTGATGCGCGAAGACGGCCGCCTCCTGCGCGTTGGTCAGCAGGTCCTGCTGGGTGCGCTCCGGCGAGTTGCGCGCGATGGATTCCTGGATGGACGGGCCCGACGGCGCGGCGAAGGTCGGCGCGGGGCCCCGCCTGGCGGGCACCGTCAACGTGACGAGTTCATGGTCGTTGAGCCACACGACGTCGTTCTCGAGCATCGTGTGCAGCTTGAGCTTGGGCACCGCCTTGAGCTTGCCCGTCGCGACGTCGCCGACCCACAGCTCGACCGCCGCGTCGGTGCGCCGGTTCAGCAGGAAGCGCTTGCCGTCCGGCGAGAAGCGCAGGTGATGGAAGGCGCCGCCCGGGGGCAGCGGGACGGGGCGCGCGACGCCGTCCGCGCCGTTCTGGAGCGGACGCAGCGACAGCGACTCGATCGTGACGATCAGCTGCGGGCTGTCGGTGGCGGGGTCATAGCGCAGGCCGGCCTGGCGCAGCACGGGGCGGGCGAGCTCGGCGATCGCGCGCGACTTCCGGTTGACGACGATCGCCAGCGTGCGCTGGTCCGGCGAGACCTGGTAGACCGGCAGGGCCTTCGCGTCGAGCACCGCGCGGATCGCCTCGGACGGCTGCTGATAGATCTGCGCGAGGGTCGCCGCGGAGGTCAGGGCCGTGGTCTGAGCCGAACTTGACGCGGCCTCTTCCGCCGGTGCCGCGATCGCGGAAAAACCGCCGAACGCGGCGGAGAGGGACAGGGTCAGCGGGATCAGCGGAATCAACGACGAGGCGCGAGGCGTGGGCATGTGTCGGCACCGTTAAGCAGAGGAAGGCGGCAATCTAGCAGCGCCCTCCGCCGATGTCCGAGGTCAGCCCTCCGGGTGATCCCGAAGTTTCAGGCCCGCGCCTTCACGTCCGGATCACGCAGCGAACAGACGCGCCGCATGCAGTCCCAATCCGGTCGCGACCGAGGCGAAACGGTCGCCGCGCACCGTCTGGGCGTCGGGGTAGTCCGCGGCGATGCGATCGGCCAGCACAGTCAGTCCGGTCGAGCCGCCGGTGAAGTACAGCGCGTCGATGTCCGACGGCTTCAGCCCCGCGCGCTCGACCGTCTCGCGACCGGCCTGGGCGATGCGCTCGATGTCCCCACGCAGCGCGTCCAGCGCCGCGGCTTCGGAGAGTGCCACCGTCAGGCCGGATTCGATCAGCTGCAGGTCGATCGTGCAGTCGCCGCCGCCGGCGACCTCGATCTTGGCGTCTTCCGCGCGGTTCGCGAGCTCGTGGCCGAGCCGCTCGTCCAGCACCGTCATCAGCCGCTGGTGATGGCGCGGGTCGCCATAGAAGCCCTTCATGTTGCGCAGCTCGAGCACCCGCTGCGGGCTGTAGCAGGTGTTGATCAGGTGCCAGGTCGCGAGATCGAAGTAGACGCCGCTGGGCACCTCGCGCGGCGTCTGGCCGGGCTTGGCGGGGCCGAGCGCGCGGTAGCCGAATTCGCGCAGGATGCCGGTCAGCTCGATGTGGCGGTCGAAGTCGGTGCCGGCGATGTGCACGCCGTGGTTGGCCAGGATGTCGTCGCGACGGTCCAGACGCTTCGCACGGTCGGGCCCGACGCGCACCAGCGAGAAGTCGGAGGTGCCGCCGCCGATGTCGGCCACGAGCACGATCTGCTCGCGGTCGGCCTGCTGCTCGAAGTCGAAAGCCGCGGCGATCGGCTCGAACTGGAAGTGCACGTCCTCGAAACCCACCGCGCGCGCCGCCGCGGCCAGCGAGGCCTGCGCCGCGGCGTCACGCTCGGGCTCGCCGTCGACGAAGTAGACCGGCCGGCCGAGCACGACGCGGCGCGGCTCGTGGCCGCCGGCGTCGGACGCGCCGGCCTGCTTGCGCAGGCGCTTCAGGTAGCCGCTGAGCATGTCGATGTACTTCACGCCGCGGCCGCCGCCGACGTCGGTGACCTGGTCGATCAGGCTGGTGCCCAGGATGCTCTTCATCGAGCGCATCAGCCGTCCGTCGGTGCCCTCGACGTAGGCGCTCATGGCCGCGCGGCCGAAGGCGCGCGGCGGGCCTTCGGCGTCGTGGCGGCCCTCGGCGAAGTAGAAGACCGCCGTCGGCATGGTCACCTTGCCATCTTCGAGCGGCACCAGGCGCATCGCACCGGGACGGCCGGCGTCAGGCACGGCCACCGCCGAGTTGGAGGTGCCGAAGTCGATGGCGCAGAAATCGCGCTGCAGGTCGGAAAGCGGAGAGGACATGGCGGCGCGGCGGAAATGCGAAAAGGGCGCGGATTCTAGCCGCGCCCTGGTTTCTGGCTTCCGGCGCCTCGATGACGCCGGGAGGGGTTCGACCGGATCAGGCCGGCTGGACGCTCCGCACGGCCTGGGCGGGCAGCGCGTCGCCGTAGAAGCCGAAGTCCAGTTCCGGACGTTTGCCGCTCATCAGTTCCGCCAGCGCGCGGCCGGAGCCCGCGCCGTGCGTCCAGCCGAGCGTGCCGTGGCCGGCGTTGATCCACAGGTTGGCGGCCTTCTGGCTGCGGCCGATGTAGGGCACGTTGGTCGGCGTGCTCGGGCGCAGGCCGGTCCAGAAGTTGGGCTCCGACAGGTCGGCGACGCCGGGGAACAGCTCCTCGTAACGGCGCACCAGCGACTCGCAGCGGACCTTGGAGGTCGGGCTGTCCAGGCTGGTGTCCAGGCCCACCAGTTCCGCCGTGCCGGCGATGCGGACGAAGTCGCCCAGGCGCGAGATCGCGATCTTGCGCGCGTCGTCCAGCAGGCTGACGGTGCTGGCCTGCTCCGGCCGCTTCAGTCGCAGCGTGGCCGAGTAGCCCTTGGCCGGATAGATGTTGAGGTGCTCGCCCAGCGACTTGGTCAGCGCCGGCGCGTACGACGCCAGCGCCACGACGTAGGCGTCGCCCTTCAGCCATTGCGTCTGGCCGGTTTGGCGCGACTGGATCTGCACGCCGGCGATCTCGTTGCCCCGCGCGCCGCCCTGAGGCTGCAGCGCCAGGATGTCGTGGTTCCACAGGAACTGCGCGCCGCGCTGCTCGGCCAGCTTCGCCAGCGCCTGCGTGAAGACGCGCGCATCGCCGGATTCGTCGCTCGGCGTGTAGGTGCCGCCGAACACCGCATGCTGCGCCGAGCGCAGCGCGGGCTCGATCGCCAGGACCTCGTCGCGGCTCAGCACGCGGCGGTCCACGCCGTGGCGGCGCATGATCTCGGCGCCCTGCGCGCCGGCCTCGAAATCGGCCTCGCTGCCGAAGAAGTGCAGGATGCCCTTCTGCAGGCGGTTGTATGCGATGCCCGTGTCCGCGACGAGCGACTGCAGCGACTCATGGCTGTAGCGGCCCAGGCGCACGAGCTGCTCGACGTTGCGCTCGAACGCGGCCGTCGTGCATTGACCCAGGAAGGACAGGCCCCAGCGCCACTGCGCCGGATCCAGGCGCGGGCGGAACAGCAGCGGCGCGTCGTCCTTCAGCAGCCACTTCGCCACCTTGAACGGTGCGCCGGCGTTGGCCCAGGGTTCGCAGAAGCAGACCGAGATCTGCGCGCCGTTGGCGAAGCTGGTTTCCAGCGCCGCGTCGGGCTGGCGGTCGACGACGACGACGTCGTGACCCTGGTCCAGCAGGTACCAGGCGGTATGGATGCCGATGATGCCGGCGCCGAGGACGATGACCTTCATGGAGAGCTCCAGGTGAACTTGTGGTTCTGCTGCGGTTCAGCGTTGGACATGCAGGCTTCAGGCCAGCGGACGCAGGATCAGCTGCAGTCCCAGCAAAGCCATCACGAGGGCGATCAAGGCATCGATGCTGCGCCAGACCGCCGGCCGGCGCAACGCCGGCGCCACGGCCGCCGCGCCGAAGCCCAGCAGCGAGAACCACATCCAGGACGCCACCGAGGCGCCCGCCGCGAACGGCCATTGCAGACCCGCCGGCTGCTGCGCGCCGACGGTGCCCAGCAGCACCACCGTGTCCAGATAGACATGGGGGTTCAGATACGTCATGGCCAGCGTGCTGCCCAGCACGGTCGTCAGCGAGGCGCTGCCCGCCTGCGCCTGGAGACCGGCCCGGGGCGACAGCGCGCGCATCGCCGCCTTGACGCCGTAGGCGAGCAGGAAGGCGGCGCCGCCCCAGCGGAAGACTTCCATCAGCACCGGGCTCGCGGCGATCAGCCGGCCCAGGCCGAACACGCCCAGCCAGATCAGCAGCATGTCCGACAGCGCGCAGACCACCACGACCGGCACCACGTGCTGGCGCATCAGGCCCTGGCGCAGCACCAGCGCGTTCTGCGCGCCGATGGCGACGATCAGGCCGGCTCCGGTGAGCCAGCCTTGCAACAGGGCTGCGCTGGGGGACGACATCGACGAGGAGGGGTGGAGGCGACGGGGGAGGGCCACGTCCTCCAGATCTCCCCGCTCGAGCTCTCCAGCCGGGTCGGCCTGGACGTCGACGCGGTGAAGAAGTCGGTCCAGCAGCTGCGGGACGGGGGCTAC
>CBIHMU010000085.1:0-23565 GCA_966211105.1 uncultured Burkholderiales bacterium | reverse complement strand
GCGGGGGAGGTGGGCGCATTCTGTCATGACCCCAGGCGGGCGCGGGACAGGCCCGCTGCCTACAATCGCCGCCCATGCCCGCAAGCCCCCCACAACAGTCGGCCGCCATGTCCGTGCCGGCCGGCGGTCCGCCCGCCCTGCGTTTCAGCAATGTCAGCAAGACCTACCGCGACGGCCAGTTCCGCGCGCTGGACGGCGTCAGCTTCGACATCCAGCCCGGCGAATTCTTCGGCCTGCTGGGCCCCAACGGCGCCGGCAAGACCAGCCTGATCAGCATCCTCGCCGGCCTGTCCCGCGCCAGCGGGGGCCAGGTCTCGGTGCTCGGCCATGACGTGGTCGACGACTACGCCGAAGCCCGCAAGCAGCTCGGCATCGTCCCGCAGGAACTGGTCTTCGATCCGTTCTTCAGCGTGCGCGAGACGCTGCGCATCCAGTCCGGCTACTTCGGCGTGCGCAACAACGACGACTGGATTGACGAGCTGCTGCTCAACCTCGGCCTGGCCGACAAGGCCCACAACAACATGCGCCAGCTCTCGGGCGGCATGAAGCGCCGGGTGCTGGTCGCGCAGGCGCTGGTGCACCGCCCGCCGGTCATCGTGCTGGACGAGCCCACCGCCGGCGTCGACGTCGAACTGCGCCAGACGCTGTGGCAGTTCATCGCGCGCCTGAACCGCGAAGGTC
Source organism: uncultured Burkholderiales bacterium (assembly GCA_966211105.1). Taxonomy (GTDB): domain Bacteria; phylum Pseudomonadota; class Gammaproteobacteria; order Burkholderiales; family Burkholderiaceae_C; genus Roseateles. Next base: position 22,884 of record CBIHMU010000085.1, on the reverse strand, counting down.
ACACCGTCCTGCTGACCACGCACTACCTGGAAGAGGCCGAGGCGCTCTGCCACCGCATCGCGATGCTCAAGCAGGGGAAGATCGTCGCGCTCAACCGCACGTCGGAGCTGCTCGCGGGCACCGCGTCCACGATGCTGCAGTTCAAGACCGATTCGGCGCTGCCGCTGGCCCTGTCCGAGCGCGCCCGCATCACGGGCCGCATCGTCCAGCTCACCGCGCACGACGCCGCCGAGGTCGAACAGATCCTCGGCACGCTGCGCGAAGCCGCCGTCCCCATCGAAGACCTGGAGATCGGCCGCGCCGACCTCGAGGACGTCTTCATTGAAATCATGCAGGGGAACCGCCCATGAGCGCGAGTCACTTCCCGATCCGCCTCGAAGGCGCCCGCACGCTCTTCTACAAGGAAGTCCTGCGCTTCTGGAAGGTCGGCTTCCAGACCGTCGGCGCCCCGGTGCTGACCGCCGTGCTGTACCTGCTGGTCTTCGGCCATGTGCTGGAGGATCACGTGAAGGTCTACGGCACCGTCGGCTACACCAGCTTCCTCATCCCCGGCCTGGTGATGATGAGCGTGCTGCAGAACGCCTTCGCCAACAGTTCGTCCTCGCTGATCCAGAGCAAGATCACGGGCAACCTGGTGTTCCTGCTGGTCACGCCGCTCTCGCACTGGGCCTGGTTCCTGGCTTATGCCGGCGCGTCCATCCTGCGCGGGCTGATGGTCGGCGCGGGCGTGTTCGTCGCCACTGTGTGGTTCGCGCCGCCGGGCATGGCCAACCCGCTGTGGGTGCTGGCCTTCGCCATCCTGGGCGCCGGACTGATGGGCTCGCTCGGCCTGATCGCCGGCTTGTGGGCGGAGAAGTTCGACCAGATGGCCGCGTTCCAGAACTTCATCGTCATGCCAATGACCTTCCTGTCGGGCGTCTTCTACTCGGTGCACTCGCTGCCGCCGTTCTGGCAGGGCGTCAGCCACCTGAACCCGTTCTTCTACATGATCGACGGTTTCCGCCACGGCTTCTTCGGCGTCAGCGACGTCTCGCCCTGGATCAGCCTGGGGGTCGTCGGCGTCGCGTTCGCGGCGGTCGCGGCCATCGCGCTGGAGCTGCTGCGCCGCGGCTACAAGATCCGTCACTGAGCCCAGGTAGAATCACGTCCCATCATGGCCGATCCGACCCCCGCAGAAGTCCAGAGCTACATCGCCCAGGGGCTCGCTTGCAGCGAGCTCCAGGTCGAGGGCGACGGACGCCATTTCTTCGCGACGATCGTGTCGGCCGAGTTCGAGGGCCTGAGCCGGATCAAGCGCCACCAGCGCGTGTACCAGGCGCTGGGCGATCGCATGCGCGAGCAGATCCACGCGCTGTCGATGAAGACGCTGACCCCCGACGAATTCGCGCAGCAAGGCACCGCGCACCACCATCACTGACAGCCACCCGGCCTGCAGGCGGGTGGCGGTGTGTCCCCGTCCGGTGAACCCGCTGCCGTCCCCCTGAACACCCGAGGCCACAGCCCGAGGCGCTTTCCCGAGACAGTCGAGAGGCGCGCGTTCACCGAGGACCCCGCATGATCACCCTGGCACTTTCCAAGGGCCGCATCTTCGAAGAGACCCTGCCGTTGCTGGCCGCCGCCGGCATCCAGGTGCTCGAGGACCCGGACAGCTCCCGCAAGCTGATCCTCCCGACCAACCAGGCGCAAGTCCGCGTCGTGCTCGTGCGCGCGACCGACGTGCCGACCTACGTCGAATACGGCGGCGCCGACATCGGCGTGGCCGGCCGCGACGTGCTGATCGAGCACGGCGGCGCGGGCCTGTACCAGCCGCTGGACCTGCGCATCGCGCAGTGCCGCATGAGCGTCGCGGTGCGCGACGACTTCGACTACGACAACGCCGTCCGCCAGGGCTCGCGGCTGCGCGTGGCGACCAAGTACACGACCATCGCGCGCCAGCATTTCGCCGACAAGGGCGTTCACGTGGACCTGATCAAGCTGTACGGCTCGATGGAGCTGGCGCCGCTGACGGGACTGGCCGATGCGATCGTCGACCTGGTCTCCACCGGCAGCACCTTGAAGGCGAACCGCCTGGTCGAGGTCGAGCGGATCATGGACATCTCCTCGCGGCTGGTCGTGAACCAGGCGGCGCTCAAGCTCAAGCGCGAGGCGCTCAAGCCGCTGATCGACGCGATCGCTTCGGCCATCCCGGCTGCCTGAACTTCCGCCTGACCCCGGCGCCTGGGCTGCCGCCCGAGCCGTGGCCGTCCGCGCCCCTGGAGCACTGACATGACGACGTCCCTTCGCACCCTGAACACCGCCGATGCCGACTTCGAGGCCCAGTTCCAGCGCGTGCTGCACTGGTCGGCCGAGACCGACGCCGCGATCGAGACCCGCGTCGCCGGGATCCTGGCCGACGTGCGCGCCCGGGGCGACGCGGCGGTGCTCGAGTACACCGCGCGCTTCGACGGCCTGCAGGCCGGCTCGCTCGCATCGCTCGAACTGACGCGCGAGGAACTGAAGGCCGCCTTCGACGGCCTGCCCGCCGATCAGGCGAAGGCGCTGACGCAGGCCGCGGCCCGCGTGCGCAGCTACCACGAGCGCCAGAAGCAGGCCTGCGGCGAGAGCTGGAGCTACCGCGACGAGGACGGCACGCTGCTGGGCCAGAAGGTCACGCCGCTGGACCGCGTCGGCATCTACGTGCCGGGCGGCAAGGCCGCCTATCCGTCGAGCGTGCTGATGAACGCCATCCCCGCGCAGGTCGCGGGCGTGCCGGAGATCGTGATGGTCGTGCCGACGCCGCGCGGCGAGAAGAACCCGCTGGTGCTGGCCGCGGCCTACGTCGCCGGCGTGCATCGGGCGTTCACCATCGGCGGCGCCCAGGCGGTGGCCGCGCTGGCCTACGGCACGGCGACGGTGCCGCGGGTCGACAAGATCACCGGTCCGGGCAACGCCTACGTCGCCAGCGCCAAGAAGCACGTCTTCGGCCAGGTCGGCATCGACATGATCGCGGGCCCGAGCGAGATCCTCGTGCTGGCCGACGGCACGACGCCGCCGGACTGGGTCGCGATGGACCTGTTCAGCCAGGCCGAGCACGACGAGATGGCGCAGAGCATCCTGCTGTGTCCGGACGCCGCCTACATCGCCCAGGTCCGCGACGCCATCGAGCGCCTGCTGCCCGGCATGCCGCGTCGGGACGTGATCCGCGCGTCGTTGGAAGGGCGGGGCGCGCTCATCCAGACCCGTTCGATGGAAGAGGCCTGCGAGATCAGCAACCGCATCGCGCCGGAACACCTGGAAGTCTCCAGCGCCGATCCGCACCGCTGGGAGCCGCTGCTGCGCCACGCGGGGGCGATCTTCCTCGGCGCCTATACCAGCGAGTCCCTGGGCGACTACTGCGCCGGCCCCAACCACGTGCTGCCGACCTCCGGCACGGCGCGCTTCTCCTCGCCGCTGGGCGTCTACGACTTCCAGAAGCGCTCCAGCCTGATCGAGGTCAGCGAGGCCGGCGCGCAGGTGCTCGGTCCGATCGCCGCGACCCTCGCCTACGGCGAAGGCCTGCAGGCCCACGCGCAGGCGGCGGAGTTCCGGCTCAAGCGCTGAACCTGTCGGCGCAAGCCGACATCGCCGGGCGAACACGGGGCCGCGGGGCCGCGAAGATGTCACACCGCCGCGCCGGGCAAACCCTGGATCGCGGATAAACCGCCACATTTGCCGCCGTTTCGCGGTTCGCCCATCTGTGCGAAGGCCTAGCATGCTTCGAACATCTCCATCACAGGACGTCGAATCATGAAGGTCTCGGATCTGCGCGTCGGGGTACGCATCTCCCTGGGTTTCGCGGCTGTCTTGCTGGCCACCGTGCTGGTGGGCCTGGTCGCGATCAATCGGATGCAGGTGATCCAGGGCAGCGTGGAGGAAATGGGGGGCGACTGGATCCCCTCGATCAACGCGGCCAACGACATCCGCAGCCAGCTCAATGAACTGCGTCGCGCCGAGATGGCGATGTGCCTCAAGGACGTGATCCTCGAGGTCGAGCAGGAGCAGGAACGCATCAAGACGCTGCGCGACAAGGTCCTGCCGGAGTTGGCCAAGCGCTACGACACCCTGGTGTCCTCGCCGGAAGAGGGCGCGCAGTGGAAGGACGCGAAGGGCAAGTACGCCGCCTTCCTCGCCGTCCAGGACAAGCTGATCGCCGCGCGCAAGGCGGGCAACCGCGGCGAGTACCAGTCCACCGTCAACGGCGAATCCCAGCAGGCCTTCGCCGCGCTGACCGAGTCCGTGCAGAAGCTGGTCGACATCAACACGCAAGGGTCGGCGACCAGCGTCGAGGCATCGCGCACCGCCTTCAAGGCCGTCATCACCACGATGGCGGTGTTGATCGTCGCCGCGCTGGCGGCCGGCGGCGTGCTCGCGTTCTACCTGACCCGCAGCACCGTCCGGCCGCTCAACGACATGGTGAGCGTCGCCCGGCGTGTCGCCGAGGGCGACCTGACCGTCGACATCGACGCCTCGCGCCGCGACGAACTGGGCCAGCTGGCCCAGGCGCTGTCGGCGATGCAGGGGGCCCTGAGCCGCTCGCTGTCGGCGGTGCGCACCAGCGCCGAGAGCATTGCGATGTCCAGCGCCGAGGTCGCCGCGGGCAGCAGCGACCTGTCGGCGCGGACCGAGCAGATGGCGTCGAGCCTGGAGGAGACCTCCGCGACCATGCACGCGCTGACCGACACCGTGCGCCTGAACGCCGACGCCACGCGCCAGGCCAGCCAGCTCGCGCTCAACGCCAGCCAGGTCGCCGACCGCGGCGGCGTTGTCGTGTCCGAGGTGGTCAGCACGATGGACCAGATCAACGCGTCCTCGCGCAAGATCTCCGACATCATCGGCACCATCGACGGCATCGCCTTCCAGACCAACATCCTGGCGCTGAACGCGGCGGTGGAAGCGGCCCGCGCGGGCGAACAGGGCCGCGGTTTCGCGGTGGTCGCGAGCGAGGTCCGTTCGCTGGCACAGCGCAGCGCCGAGGCGGCCAAGGAGATCAAGACGCTGATCGGTGCGAGCGTCGAGCGCGTCGATGCCGGGTCCCGCCTGGTCAGCGACGCTGGCGACACGATGCGCGAGATCGTCTCCGCCGTGCAGCGGGTGACTGACATCATCCAGGAGATCTCCTCGGCCACGCAGGAGCAGAGCACCAGCCTGATGGAAGTCGGCCAGGCCGTGCAACGCCTGGACGAGGTCACCCAGCAGAACGCGGCCCTGGTCGAAGAGTCCTCGGCCGCTTCCGAATCGCTGCGCGAGCAGGCGGGCAGCCTGCAGCACGTCGTCGCCCAGTTCCGCCTGCACGCCTGACGCAGTCAAAGGCCCAAAGCCCAAGGCCCAAAGGCCCAAAGGCCCAATAAGGGCCAAGAAGGGCCAAGAGTGGCCAAGGCCCGGAGTCAACGAGTCTCCGTGGGGCCGGAATGACTCTGGGGGTTCCCGGAGGGACGCCCCCTGAGTCGTGGAGAGCCCGCGCTCGTCCTCGGGAAGTCCAGCGGCCCCCCGTCGCCCCAGCACCCACCAAGCAAAACGCCCGATGCAAGCACCGGGCGTTTGTCTTCGAGGGCCTGAAGCGGCTTATTCGGTCTTTGCTTCCGCCTTGCGTTCCTGAGCGATCTTCGAGACTGCGACCGGCTTGCCTTGCAGCTGGTTCAGCGCCTGGCGCAGCGGGAAGTCCTCGGCGCTGCCGAACTCGGGCAGCGGCTTCGGCGCTTCGGCGCGCTTGGCGTAGTCGGCTTCCAGCTTCTGGCGACGCTCCTCGCGGATCTTCTCCAGTTCCTTCGAGCGCGCCTCTTCGGTCTTTTCGTCCGAGCCGTGCAGGTGCTTCTCGAGGTCGGCTTCGCGCATGCGCAGCTCGGCGAACACGTTGCCTTCCGCGGTCTCGTCCAGCGGGATGTCCGGCACGATGCCCTTGGCCTGGATGGAGCGGCCGCTCGGCGTGTAGTAGCGGGCGGTGGTCAGCTTGACCGCCGTGTCCGGACCCAGCTGGCGCACGGTCTGCACCGAGCCCTTGCCGAAGGTCTGCAGGCCCATCACGGTCGCGCGCTTGTGGTCCTGCAGCGCGCCGGCGACGATTTCGCTGGCCGAGGCGGAGCCCTCGTTGACCAGCACCACCATCGGCACGTTCTTGACCGCGTCCGGCAGGCGGCGCAGCGGGTCGCCGGAACCGCGGCGGGCGTAGAAGTCGGGATCGGCGCGGTAGCTGGCCTTGGATTCGGCGAGCTGGCCGTTGGTCGACACGACCTCGACGCCCTTGGGCAGGAAGGCGGCGGAGATCGCCACCGCGCCCTCGAGCAGGCCGCCCGGGTCGTTGCGCAGGTCCAGCACGACGCCCTTGATCTTCGGGTCCTGCTTGTAGAGATCCGCCAGCTTCTGGGTGAAGTCCTCGACGGTGCGGTCCTGGAACTGGCTCACGCGGACCCAGGCGTAGCCCGGCTCGACCAGTTTGGCGCGCACGCTCTGGACGCGGATCTCCTCGCGGCTGATCGTGACGGGGAAGGTGCGGCTCTCCGACTTGCGGTAGATCGACAGCGTGACCTTGGTGGCCGGTTCGCCGCGCATCTTCTTGACTGCCTGGTCGAGCGTCAGGCCGCGGACGGCGGTGTCGTCGATCTTGCTGATCAGGTCGCCGCTCTTGAGGCCGGCGCGGAAGGCGGGGCTGCCTTCGATCGGGGAGACGATCTTGACCAGGCCGTCTTCCATGCCGATCTCGATGCCCACGCCGACGAACTTGCCGGAGGTGCTCTCGCGGAATTCCTTGAAGCTCTTCTTGTCGAAGAACTGGGAGTGCGGGTCCAGACCGCTGACCATGCCGGAGATGGCGTCGTTGATCAGCTTCTTCTCGTCGACGGACTCGACGTAATCGGATTTCACGATCCCGAAGACCGCGGCGAGCTGCTGCAGTTCCTCGAGCGGAAGGGGGCTGGGGGTGCTGCGGGCGTTGGCCTGCAGTTGCATCGTCGTCATGACACCGGCCATCGCACCCAATGCGACCCAGCCCGCGACTTTCAGTTTGGCGCCCATGATGAAAAACCTTGAATCAGTACAGCCTGGCTGCTTGGCGCCGCATGGTCCGTCCCCGTTGCGCGGGACGGAACAAAGGCGTTCCCAGTATATGTGGCCGGCAAAAAACCGGCCCGGCATGAAAAGCCGGTTTACCCCGCATTTACGCGTATCGCAAGCCCTGCGCGCGCATGCCGGACGTGTCGGTGCCTCGGGCCGCGGTGATGGAATGACTTCCGGCAGGGGGTTGCCCGATGGCAGAGGCGGGCGGGCACGGTCGGTGCCATGATCGATGGGATGCAAACTGCGGTGCGATCCCGATGCGCCGCAGTCGCCCGACCACCAGGAGCAGTTCGATGGCCTTGCCGCATGCCGCCCCCGCCCAGCCCATCGACGTCGCGCCGCTGGGCGCCGCGTTGAGCTCGACGCCGTCCTCGGCGCTGTTCAAGTCGGAAGGCCTGGAAGTGATGCGCATCGTCCTGCCCAAGGGCAAGTCGCTGCCGTCGCACAAGGTCGACGGCGAGATCACGATGCATTGCCTGGAAGGCGAACTCGAGCTGAGCGTGCAGCGCGACGGCGACGAGCAGCGGCATACCCTGCGCGCCGGGCAGCTCTGTTATCTGGAAGGGGGCGTGGTGCACGCGGTGACTGGCGTGGTGGACGCGTCGGCGCTGGTGACGATCGTGCTGAAGCGGTCGCAGTAGCGGTAGCGCCAGCGCCCTTGCGGCGCCGGGCGTGCGGGGACCGACGCCGGGCGTTGGTCCCTCCGACAGGAATCGAACCTGTATTTGCCGCTTAGGAGGCGGCCGTTCTATCCATTGAACTACGGAGAGCCCGCGTGAACCGGCCCCAGTGGGGCCCTGTCCGCGAAAGCGGCGGATTCTCGCATGAAGCCGCGCGCCTCAGTGGGCCAGCGCGGCCCGGCGTGCAGGCGACCACGCCCGCTGCCGTTCCGACTGCCATGCGCATGCCATGCGCGTGCTATCGGACCGCTACTCCCACTTCCACTGCCAGATCACGTCCAGGCCCTGCTGGTACTCGTTGGCCTGCGCCCGCAGCGTGAACCGCTGCGCCAGTTTGTAGATGACCTGCCAGGAGCCGGTGGTCGCGTTCAGCCCGCGCTCGTAGGCGACGAAGACGTTGCGGCTGACCTGCTTGCCCAGCCGCACGACGGTGCCGCGCGCGTCGTCGCCTTCGCCGCTGAAGGACAGCTCGTCCAGGCCGATGTTGTGGATGATCTTGTCGCTGGCGCTCTCACCGTCGCCGCTGATCAGCGCCATCGCGGCGCGCTGCATCAGCGCCGTGTCGCTGCGGCCCAGGTTGTCCGGCGAGCGTCCCAGCACCAGCCACGACAGCTTGTTGGTCTCGCTCATGTCGGGCTCGGAATAGAGCTTGATCCGCGGGCTGCTGGCCGTGCCGGTGACCGTCACGCCGACGCGCACGGCCTCGTTCTCCATGTCGGGGCGGATCGCGAGCACATCCAGCCGCGGGTTGTCCAGCGGTCCGACGAAGCTGAACACGCCGCGCTCGACGACCAGCTTCTGGCCGTAGGCGTTGAAGGTGCCGCCCTCGCTGCGGACCTCGCCGGTCATCTGCGGCCGCGGCTGGCCGTCCTGCGCCAGGTGCAGCAGGCCGCGCAACTTCGTGTCGATGCCGTAGCCCTTGAGTTGCAGCCGCCGGCCGAGGTCCAGGTCCAGGTCGAGCTTGAGCCGCATCGGCTTGCCGCTGCCGTCGACCGCCTTGGGCGGCGCGTTCTGGCGCACCACCTGCACGTCGCTGTCGAGCTGCGGCGCGTCGCCGCGGGAGAAATCGAACAGGCCCTCGACGACGACGAACTGCCCCTTCAGGTCCAGCAGCTGCGCGCTGGCCTTGAGCTGCGCGGCGCCGGTCGCGACCACGCGCCGGTCCACCCGCTGCAGCAGCGCGAAGGTGTCCGCCTTCAGCGACAGCTCCGCGCTCGGCTGCGACCCGAAGCGCAGCGTGCCGTCCATGTTGATCGTGCCGTTGCCCGCGCGCGCGGTGAACTTCTCCAGCTTCGCTTCGCGGCCGCTCATCGTCAGCGCGAGTTCGCCCTGCTGCATGTCCACGCCCATCAGCGGATTGCGCAGCGAGAGTTTCTGCGCGCCGGCCTGGCCGCGGACTTCCGGCGCGCCCAGCGTGCCGCCGAAGTTGAGCGTCGCGGCGAGGCTGCCGCCCAGCCGCCAGCCGGCCGGCAGCCACGGGCCCCAGTTGCCCATGTTGTCGACCTTGGCCTCGATGCCGCCCTCGAGCTTGGCGCCCGGCGTCGGCAGCGCGTGCGCGCTGGCGGTGCGGAAGGTCACCGCGCCGCCGATGGCGCCCATGTTCTCGCCGGCCACGCCCTGCACCAGGTGCCACACGCCCTGGTCGGCGAGCACGCCCAGCCGCAGGTCGGTGAGCGCGAGGCGCTGCGTGCTGACTTCGTCGGTGACGGTGAGGTCGCCCTTGGTGCGCTCGATCATCGCGTCCACCGTCAGTCCGCGCGCGTCGCGGCGCGACTTGAAGCGGCCCTCGATCTGCAGGTCGCCGCCCCAACCGAAGTCGGGCTGCAGCTTGCTCAGCACCGGCGCGGCGGCCAGCGGCTCCAGCGCCGCCTGCACGTCCCACTCGCCGGAGGGCAGGTTCGGCTGGTTGGAGCTCTGCCACATCATCCGGTCCCAGCGCAGGCCGGCGCCCAGCAGCTCCATGCGTCCCGGCGCCAGCGTCGCCTGACGCGGATCGAGTCCCGGATCCAGCCGCAGCGCGAGCGCCAGCGGCCCGGCCTTCAAGAGCGGCGTCGGCTGCTGGCTGGCCTCCAGCGCGAGCGTCAGCCCGCGCGCCTGCCACGTCGCGCCCTGGCGCCAGGCCTGCAGCGGATCCGCCTCCAGCGCGCCGTCGAGCGCGAGCCGCGCGCGCGCGCCCTGCGGATCCAGCGGCACCGTTTGCGCGAGGGCCGAGCCGTTCGCGCTCGCCGCCTGGGCCCGCGCCATCACCTTGGTCGACGTCGGCTGCGTCAGCACCGGCGGCAGCGGCACCTGGCCCTGCGTGCTCAGCGTCAGGCGGTGCTGGGCCCAACTGCCGGAGAGCTCCAGCTGCAACTCGTCGAGCCGCGTGCTCTGCTGCGGCAGACGCAGGTTGCGCAGCTGCGTGGTCCACGCCAGCTTCGCGTCCTTGAGGCTGGACAGCGTCCACTGGCCCGAGGCGTTGTCCAGTTGCAGCGCCGGCCGGCTGCCGGAGTTGGCCGGCAGACCGGGCACGCCGGACAGGCCGAAGCCCTGCAGCTGCCACCTGCCGTCGCTGCCGTACTGCGCCTGGCGCGCGCCGGGCTGGATCAGCACGACGGTGGCCTGCGCCTGCGCGCTGCCGATGATCGTCGCCTGCGGGAACTGTGCGCGCAGCATCGGCTGCAGGCTGGCGAGCCGGGGGGCGTTGGCGGTGATCGACAGGTCCACCTGCTCGCGGCGCGCCGCGGCATTGATGCGGCTGCGCGCCTGCAGCGTCGCGTCGGCCAGGCGCAGGTCGGCGAGCAGGTCTGGCGCGGCGCTGCCGTTGCGGCTGTAGCGGACCTGTCCGCTGAGGGGCAGGCCTTGCCATTGGCTGGGCTGCAGGTCGAGCTCGGCCTTGCCTTGCGGCCAGAGGCTGCCACGCACCGACTGCAGCGCGGCCTTCAAGCGGCCGTTGATCGCCTGCGGTGCCGCCGCTGCCGGCAGCGGCTCGGGGCTGAGGCGGCGCGGATCCAGGCCCTGCACCGAGGCTTCCACCCGCGTCTTCCAGCCCGAGGCGAAGTCCAGCGCTTCGTTCAGCGTGAACTCGCCCTCGGCGTTCAGCGTGGCGGGTCCCGAGCGCGCCTGGAGTCGTTGAAGCGCGACCGACTGCGTGCGCAGTTCCGCGGCCAGGGTCACCGACAAGGGCGCCTGCAGCTGGCCTTGACCCAGCTGTCCGGCCAGATCGCCTTCGACCTGCAGTGCCTGGTCCGCAGAGGCCTTCACGAGGTTGGCCCGGGTGCTGAGCTTGAGTTCGCCGCGCGCCTGGACCACCGGCCAGCGCGCGTCGATCTGGCGGCTGTCCAGGCCGGTGAGGCGCAGGGTGAGCACGCTGCCGTCGGCCTGGCTGGTCTGGCCCGTGGCCTGCAGGCGGCCGCCGCCGGCCAGCAGCGCGTCCAGTCGCGGCAGACGCAGCCGGGTCCAGTTCGCGGGATCGAGCAGCAGGTCGAGCTGCAGCTCGCGCAGCGGCAGGCGGTCCTGGTCGAGGCGGCCCGCGACGTTGTTGTCCAGGTCCGCCTTGACGCTGAGCGACTGGTCCGCGTTGGGCGTCATCGTGACCTTGCCGGTCAGGCCGGTGCGCGGCACGCCGTCGGTGCCGGGCAGCAGGGCGGCCAGGTCCAGGTCCTTGGCCTGCGTGTCCAGCTGCGCGACGGGGAAGGGCGCGAACGCCTGCAGGCGCGCCTGCACCTGCAGCCGCTGCTTCGCCGCTTCGAGCGAGCCTTTCAGCGTGAGGTCCGCGATCGGACCGTCGAGCTGGAACGGCGCGGTCCACGGCAGCTCGCCGGTCGGCTGGCTCAAGGTCCAGCGGCTGGCCAGTGTCAGCTTGTCCTGCGTGGCGATCCGGGCTTCGCCGGCAAGGGTCAGCTGTTGCCAACCGAGCGACTTCACGGTCAGCGCGTGTGCCTGACCGCCCGCCGTGCCCAAGGCCGCACTGCCGCGCAGGCCGCGCAGCGGCTGCGCCAGGCCGGGCGCGAAGACCTCGCCGATCTCCAGGTCCGCGATGGTGACCGCGACCGGCGACACCAGACTGGCCGGCGGCTTGGCCGGTTCGGTCGACGCGCTCGGCGCGACCTGCACCCGCAGGCGGGCGATCGCCAGCCGGTCGGCCCGGACCTCGCCCCACAGCAGCGGCGACCGGTTCCAGGCCAGCCGCACGTTCCGCCACTGCAGCTGCTCGAGCACGATGCGGTCCTCGGTGCCGGGCAGGACGAGCTCGGCGCGCTCCACGTCGAAGTCGCCGAGCAGCCGGCCGCGCGCGTTCTGCAGCGACAGGCCGGGCACCTTCGCGAGCACGTAGGCGGTGCCGCCTTCGGTCTTCAGCGCCCAGGTCAACGCCAGTGCGACCAGGCCGAGCAGCACCGGGATGGCGAGCAGCACCCACAGCAGGCCGCGGCCGCGACGACGGCGGCGCGGCGCGGGGTCCGACGGCGCAGCCGGCGGGGGAGCAGGCGGCGCAGCGGGCGGAAGAGCCGTCGAAGAGGCAGGCGAAGGCGCCGCGTCCGCAGACCCCGAGGCAGACGCAGAGGCAGGCACAGACACAGGCGAGGGGAGGTCGTCGCGCGGATCGCTCATCGGATTACAGGTTGATGCCGACGCTGAAATGCAGGCGCCACTTGTCGACCAGGTTGCCCTTGGCGAAATCGAAACGCAGCACGCCGACCGGGCTGCGGTAGCGCAGGCCGGTGCCGTAGGCCCAGGCGGGGTGGAAGTCGCCCCAGTTCTGCGCCGCCTGGCCGGCGTCGAGGAACACGGCGCCCATCAGCTGCGGGATGCGGGGGGTGAGCGGGTGCGAGACCTCGACGCTGCCGTTGAGCATCACGCGGCCGCCGGTCTGCGCGCCGGTGGCATTCACCGGCCCCAGGTCGTTGTAGCCGTAGCCGCGCACGCTGTCGTCGCCGCCGGTGCGGAAGCGCAGCGCCTCGGGCAGGCCCAGCTTGCCCTTGGCGAAGATCTGTCCGCCCTCGAGCCGGGTCGAGAACAGCCAGCGCCCCGACAGCGGCGAATACCAGTAGATCTTGCCGGTCGCCCGCGCGAACGGGCCGTTCTTCTCCGACGAGCTGTCCGCCCAGCCGCCCCCGACCGTGGCCGTGGCACTCCAACCCTTGGTCGGCAGCACGCGCGAGTCCAGCCGGCGCCAGGTCATCTGCTGGTTCAGCGACAGCGCGCCGGCCACCGTCGTCGGGAGGTCGGGCTTGTGTTCCCAGGCGCGGATCACCTCGATGTAGGTCAGCCGGTCCTCGGGCTCCGTTTCCTTCGCATAACCGAAGCGCGTGCTGAGGTTGAGGTTGACCTGGTCGTTGTCGTCGATGCGCTCGACCTTCACCAGCGCCAGGCTGCGCTGCATGTTGGGCTGCGGATGCGAGCTGATTTCCGTGTCCAGCGCCTGGCGGACGCGGGACAGCTCGAGCTTGCTGCGCTCGCGGATGTTCAGGCCGAAGGGCTTGCGGTGCGTGTATTCGATGTTGGCGCTCGGACCGTCGACGGTCCGGTAGCCCACGCCCAGCACGACCTGCTGCCGCGCGGCCTCGCGGATCTTCACGGTCACCGGCACCTCGACGGTCTCGGCACCGGGCGGCGGCGTGACGCTCTCGGGCTGGATCTCGACGCTGGCGCTGTCGAACAGCTGCGTGCCCACCAGCCGCTCCTGGAAGTCGAGCAGCAGCTTCTCGTTGTAGGGCTGGTGCAGCTGGTAGCCGGCCAGCCGGCGCACGCTCTCCTCGGGCTGGTGGTTCAGGCCCTCGACGGTCAGCTCGCCGAGCGTGAACAGCGGTCCGCTGTCCAACGTCACGGCGATGTCGACCTGGTTGTCGTCGGCCTGCACGACGGCCTCGCTGTGCGTCATCCGGGCGAGCGGATAGCCCTGCGCCCGCGCCCGCGTCAGCAGCGCGTTCTTGGCCGCGGCCCAGTCGCCCTGGCTGAAGCCGGTCTGCGGCGGCAGCAGCCAGCTCTGCGTCAGCGTGCGGTCCAGCGCGGTCGCGAGCTTGTCGCCGCGCTCGCTGGCGGCCTTCAGCGGCCCCTCGATGCGCAGGTCCATCTGACGGACCAGCGCGCGCGGGCCGGTGTCGACGATCAGGCGCAGGTTGCGCACGCCGTCGGACAGGTCGCCCACCTCCTCGGTCCGGACCTTGGCGTTGAAGTAGCCGGCGGTCTCCAGCAGCTTGGTGGCCTGCTCGGGGGCGACGGCGGCCAGCCGGCGCAGCTCGCCGGCGGTCAGCCGCATGTCCTCGGGCGTGTCGCGGAAGCGCGCCAGGTCCAGGTGCTCCAGCAGCAGCGCGCGCAGCTCGGGCGGCGCCTCCACGGTCAGCTCGTAGGCCGAGATCTTGCGCGTGCTGGTCACATAGGGGTTGTTCGCGTCGGCCTCCTCGGTGGCCGCCACCTTCACCTGCGCCTTGCGCTCGGTCGGCAGCAGCGAGCAGCCGCCCAGCAGCGCGAGCGCCGCGCCGATCGTGAGGATCGGCAGCGTGCGCCGCAGCCAACGAATCACCGGGAGCGTCGGGGTCGTCGCCGTCATCGATTGAGCACGCGCATCGCCTGTTCGAGGCCGCCCATCGTGAGCGGCATCATGCGTTGCTGCATCAACTGCTGGATCAGGGAAATGCTCTGGCGGTACTGCCAGACCCCGGCCGGTTCCGGATTGATCCAGACGTGCTTGTTGAAATGGGCGGTGAGCCGCTGCAGCCATTCGGCGCCGGCTTCCTCGTTGTTGTACTCGACGCTGCCGCCGGGCTGGAGGATCTCGTAGGGGCTCATGGTCGCGTCGCCGACGAAGATCAGCTTGTAGTCGCGGTTGTACTTGTGGATCAGGTCCCAGGTGGAGGTCTTCTCGCTGAACCGGCGCCGGTTGTTCTTCCACACGAAGTCGTAGACGCAGTTGTGGAAGTAGAAGAACTCCAGGTGCTTGAACTCGCTCTTGACGGCGGAGAACAGCTCCTCGACGCGGTGCACGTGTTCGTCCATCGTGCCGCCGACGTCCATCAGCAGCAGCAGCTTCACCTTGTTGTGGCGCTCCGGGATCATCCGGATGTCGAGCATGCCGGCGTTGGCCGCCGTCTTGTGGATGGTGTCGTCCAGGTCGAGTTCCAGTTCCGAACCCTCGCGCGCGAAGCGCCGCAAGCGGCGCAGCGCGACCTTGATGTTGCGCGTGCCCAGCTCGATGTTGTCGTCGTAGTCCTTGTAGGCACGCTGGTCCCAGACCTTGACCGCGCTGCGCTGGCCGCCGGGGCCGCCGATGCGCACGCCGCGCGGATTGACGCCGCCGTTGCCGAACGGGCTGGTGCCGCTGGTGCCGATCCACCGGCTGCCGCCCTCGTGGCGCTCCTGCTGTTCCTCGAGCCGCTGGCGCAGCGTGTCCATCAGCTCGTCCCAGTCCAGCGCCTTCAGCTGGGCGAGCTGCTCGGGCGTCAGTTCGCGCTCGAGCTGCTTCGTCAGCCAGTCCTGGGGCAGCGCCTTGAACAGGTCGCCCATCAGCTCGACGCCCTTGAAGTAGGCGGCGAAGGCGCGGTCGAACTTGTCGAACAGCGCCTCGTCCTTGACCAGCGAGGTCCGGGCGAGGGCGTAGAACTTGTCGACCGTGGGGCCGCTGCCGCCGATGTCGGTGTCGTCGAGCACCCCGGCCTTCATCGCGTCGAGCAGGGTCAGGTACTCCTTGACGGAGACGGGCAGCTTGGCGGCGCGCAGCGTGTAGAAGAACTGGATCAGCATGGGCCTCCCCCTGGACTCCGGGGCATCAGGGCATTATCCATGCCGCCCGGCGGGCCGCAGGCGTAGCATCGGCGCCAAACACGGCTCCGCGGTCGCGGAACCGCGCAGCCTCCAACGTTGGGGTCGGGCGAATGGATCACGGGCAAGGCGGCGGCGACGACAACGCCGAAGTCGAAGGCATGCTGCAGGCGCTGTACGGCGCCGTCGGCGAGGAACGCGGGCGCTGGGTCGGCAGTTTCCAGAACTACCGGCTGACGAGCGCGTTCCAGCCGGTGTACAGCTATCCGCATCGGCGGCCGGTCGGCTATGAGGGCCTGATCCGCGTCGAGGACGAGCGCGGCCGCCCCATCACGCCGGTCACCGCCTTCGAGGGCGTCGGCAATTTCGAGCAGCAGATCTGGCTGGACCGCCTGTGCCGGCTGCTGCACGTGCACAACTTCGTCGCGCAGCGGCAGCCGGACTGCTGGCTGTTCCTGAACATCCATCCGGCCGTCTTCATGCATGCGGCGCTGCAGGTGCGCATGCTGGCGCGCGCGGTCGAGGTCGTGCATCAGCTGGGCCTGCCCACGCACCGGCTGGTCTTCGAGGTCACCGAGGACGTGATGGCCCGCGACGACAGCTTCGAGGAGGCGGTCGAGGCCGCGCGCGCCACCGGCTGCCTGCTGGCGCTGGACGACTTCGGCGTCGGGCATTCCAACTTCGATCGCATCTGGCGGATCCGGCCGGAGATCGTCAAGCTCGACCGGTCGCTGCTGATGCGCTCGCGCGGGTCGCGGCGCATGGCGCGGGTGCTCTCGCAGATGGTGGCGCTGCTGCACGAATGCGGCTCGCTGGTGCTGCTGGAGGGCATCGAGACGGCCGAGGACGCGCAGCTCGCGATGGATGCGGACGTGGACCTGGTGCAGGGTTTCGCCTTCGGTCATCCGGCGCCGTTCCTGCGCGACGGGGAGGGCGTGTCCGCGCTGGAGGACGTCTGGAGCCTGTTCAACGAGCGCCAGGCGCAGCTGCGGCGCGATCACCTGGACCGGCTGACGCCCTTCCGCACGGCGCTGGCGCTGTCGCTGCAGGCGGTGCAGCAGGCGCGGCCGCTGGCCGAGGCCTGCCAGCCCTTCCTGAAGCTGGAGGGCGCGCAGATGTGCTACCTGCTGGACGATGACGGGCGGGAGATCGGCGCGCGCGCGGTGCCGGCCTCGGGTCCGGCGGAGGTCGATCCGCGCTTCCTGCCGATGGAGCGCGCGGGCGATGCGCGCTGGGCGCGTCGCCCCTACTTCCGTCGCGCCGTCGAGACCGTCGGCGAGATCCAGACCACGCGCCCCTACCTGAGCCTGCACGGGGCCAGGATGTGCGTGACGGTGTCCGTCGCCTACTGGCAGGACGGCCGTCTGCGCGTGCTCTGCGGCGACCTCGACTGGGACGAGGTGTAGCAAGGCCTGCCCCCGGGTCCGGGTCTTGCCAAAGGATCCTCGGGTTCAACTTTGCCGAGGTCCCCCAGGGCCGTCGCCCTCCCATGTCACGACTGCAGTACCTGCTTGCCGCGCTCGCGGCCGGGGCGCTCCTCGCCCATGCGCCTGCGCGGGCCGCCGCGCCTGAGGCCTGTTCATGGGACCGCCCGGGCCACGACAGCTTCATGGGGGACGTGCCCGCGGCCGTCGACCGCTACACCGACATCCGGCCGGAAGTGCGGGAACGCCTGAAGGCGCGCATGCGGGCGCACGACTATGACGACATCGTCGAGATCTCGCGCGACAGCATCGAGGGCAGCGCCGGCTACGAGCCGCAGATCCGCGACATGCATTTCGGCCAGGGTCGCGTCTGCGCGAGCGTCAGTCGTGATCGCTGGTCCGACGGCCAGCGCGAGCGCGCGCTGGTCTACTGCGAGGGCGGGGACTGCGTGATGGTGCCGACGGTGTGCCGCAACGTGAGCCGCATCGCCCGGGTCCCGGGCGGCGGCGGCGCGCCGGTGCCGCCGGGCGAGGGCGAACTGCCCTTCGATCCGCCGGGGGCCGGTGCGCCGGCGCCGGTGCCCGAAGGCAGCGTGCCGCCGCTGTCGACCTTGCCGCCTTCGCCGCTGACCGGGATTCCCGCCATCCCGCCCGGATCGTTCGCGAGTCCGCCGCCGGTCTCGATCGGGCCGCCGTCGGCCGGGCCGCCGATCTCGATACCGACGCCGCCGATCTTCGTGCTCCCGCCCCGCGTCGAGGAGGTGCCAACGCCGGTGGTCCCGGAACCCTCGACGCTCGCGATGGCCGCTGCCGGGCTCGCGTTGCTGATGATGGTCGTCAGGCGCGCTTCTTCTTCGGCACGGGCTTTGCGCCGACCTTCTTCTCCGCCTTGATCCCGGCGTTGACCGCGGCTTTGACCCCGGCTTTGACCCCGGTCCTGGCGCCGACCTTGGCGCCGACCTTCGCGCCGGTCTTGGCACGATCTTTCGCGCCGCCCGTGTCGTGGCGCTTGAGCCAGTCGAAGAACTCGCCGTACCAGAGCCGGGAGTTGCGCGGCTTCATGACCCAGTGGTTCTCGTCCGGGAACCAGACCAGGCGGGCGTCGACGCCCTGGGCCTTCAGCGTGTTGTAGTACGCCAGGCCCTGCGCGTCGGGGACGCGGTAGTCGAGCTGGCCATGGATGACCAGCGTCGGTGTGTTGAAGTGCTGCGCGTAGCCGATCGGGCTCTGGGCCGAGACCTTGGCGGGATCCTGCCAGTAGGCCGTTCCCAGTTCCTTGGCGTGCCACAGGTAGGCGTCGTTCGCGTACATCGCCGTCCAGTCGAAGCAGCCCGCGTGGCAGATGTAGGCCTGGTAGCGGCCGGCCGGCACGTGGCCGTTCATCCACGCGACCATGTAGCCGCCGTAACTGCCGCCCGTGGCGAAGACCCGCCGCGGATCGGCCCAGGGCTGCTTGAGCAGCAGGTCGGTCGCGATCTCCACGTCCTGCAGTTCCAGCTCGCCCCAGCGGCCGGTGATCGAGTCGGCGAAGCGGTTCCCGAAGCTCGACGAGCCGTGGTAGTTCACGCAGGCGACGACGTAACCCTGCGACGCCATCGCCTGGTGGTTCCAGCGCCAGTGCCAGCTGTCGCCCATCGCCGTGTGCGGACCGCCGTGGATCAGCTGCATCAGCGGCACCTTGGTCTTCTGCTTCGGATCGAAGCCGGGCGGGTGGTAGAGCCACATCTGCACGAGCTCGCCGAGCGCGCCCTCGTACCAGAGTTCCTCGACCGCGCCGAAGCGGAAGGTGGCCAGCGCGTCGTCGTTGAAGGACTCGATGCGGTGCAGCACCTGCTCCTCGGCGTCGCCCTCGCGATCGACGACCGAGACCTGCGGCGGGAAGGACGCGCTGTCGTGCAGCACGACCAGGGTGCCGGCTTCCAGCGCGAACGCGCCGACGTGGCCGCCCTCGCACAGCGGGAACGCGTGCAGCGTCTTCACGTCGAAGCGGTAGAGGTGGCGGCGGCCCTGCTCCTCGGCGCAGAAGAGCACGCCCAGGTCGTCCTCGTCCCAGCGCAGCGGGGCGGTGACGTCCTGGTCCCAGGCCTCGGACAGCACGGCCCAGTGGCCGTGCGTGTCGAGCACCGCCAGCTGCTGCGGCATCGTGTGCTTCAAACCCTGATGGGTGGCGATGAAGGCGATGTGCTGGCCCGCGTGGCTGTAGACCGGCGCGACGAAGTCCCAGCCCGGCTCCTGCAGCAGCACCTGCGCCCGGCCGGATCTGACGTCGATCTCGGCCAGCGCGTTGCGGTGCTCCAGCGTCTTGGGCGTGTGGGGGTCGAAGCTGAACACGATGCGGCGGCCGTCGGGCGAGATGTCGAAGGTGTCGGCATCGGGCTCGGCGCGGCTGAGCTCGAAGTCGGTGCCCTCGAACAGGTCGCGGACCTCGCCGCTGGCGACGTCCAGCACGTGCAGGTGCGGCACGCGGTTCATCGGCAGCGAATGGTCCCAGAAGCGGTAGAAACCTTCCTCGGTCAGGTAGGCCGATTCCTTGCGGTCCTTCTCGAGCTTGCGGCGTTCGGCCTGCGCGGCCTGGCCCTTCAGGGCCGGGTCGACCCAGGACACGACGGCCAGGCGTCGGCCGTCCGGGAACCACTTGAAGGACTCGACGCCGAAGGGCAGCTTCGTCACGCGGCGCGCCTCGCCGCCGTCGGGCGGGATGAGGTAGAGCTGCGGCGCCTCGTCCTTGTCGCCTTCCTGCTCGCGGCGCGCGATGAAGGCGACGGCGTCGCCGGTCGGGCTCCAGCGCGGTTGGCCGTCCTTCTCGCCGGCGGAGGTCAGCGCGCGCGGCTAGCCGCCCAGCGTCGACAGCAGCCACAGCGAGGTGGCGCCCTTGTTCTTCTCCATGTCGTGGCGCGTGACCGGCACGACGGCCTGCGCGCCGTCCGGCGACAGGCTGGGCGAGCCGATGCGCGCCAGCGCCCACAGCGCGTCGACGTCGAAGGTCTTCAGTTCGGCGGATTGCTTCTTCTTCGAGGTGGCCATCAGGCGCTCCGGGGTTTGTCGATCAACCACTGCAGGTGGGTCTGGATGGTCGGCCATTCGGCCGCGGTGATGCTGTAGACGGCGGTGTCGCGCGGCAGGCCGCTGGGCATGATCATGTGCGCGCGCAGGATGCCGTCGAGCTGCGCGCCCAGGCGCTCGATCGCGCGGCGGCTCTGGGTGTTCAGGCGGTTGGTGCGGAATTCCACCGCGATGCAGTCCAGAGTCTCGAAGGCGTGCTTCAACAGCAGCAGCTTGCACTGCGTGTTCAGGCCGCTGCGCTGGCTGGACGCGCGGGTCCAGGTCGAGCCGATCTCGACGCGGCGGTGGGTCGCGTCGATGTTCATGAAGGTCGTCATGCCGGCGACGCGGCCGCCGGCGTCGAAGACGGTGAACGGGTTCATCGAGCCCGCGTCGCGCAGGGCCAGCCGGCGGTCGATCTCGGCGCCCATGCGCTCGGGCGCGGGCACGGTCGTGTACCAGAGCTTCCAGAGTTCGCCGTCGGCGACCGCGTCGACGAGCGCCTCGCGGTGGTCGTGCGAGAGCGGCTCCAGCCGCGCATGCGGACCGGCCAGCGTGACCGGCGCGGTGAAGGGGGTGGGTGCGGTCATGGAGCGAGCCGACCCTCGGCCGGCGGTTCGAGGAGAAGAGAACGGGGCGGGCGCTGCCTCAGCCCTTGTTGCCGAGCAGCAGCCGGCGCAGCGCCCAGCGGCAGCCGCCCATGCCGACGAGGATGGTCAGCAGGCCCAGGATCTGCGTCGGTCCCCAGCCGGGTTGGCCGATGAATTCCCATCCGAGCGCGCGGCCGGCCAGCAGGCCGATCACGCCGCCCCCGACGAATCCGAGCGCATCGGCCAGCGCGGCGCGCCAGGCGGTGTTGAAGTCTTGACTCATGCGGGGATCGTACGGGCGGCGGTCAGCGGTTGCGGCTCTGCATGTAGACGAGTTTCTCGAACAGGGTCAGGTCCTGCTCGTTCTTCAGCAGCGCGCCCACCAGCGGCGGGATCGCGACCTTGTCGTCCTGCGTCTGCAGCGCCTCCAGCGGGATGTCCTCGGCCAGCAGCAGCTTGAGCCAGTCGATCAGTTCCGACGTGGAGGGCTTCTTCTTCAGCCCCGGCAGCTTGCGCACGTCGTAGAAGGTCTTCAGCGCGGCGGCCAGCAGCTCCTTCTTCAATCCAGGGAAGTGGACGTCGACGATGGCCTGCATCGTGTCGGCCTCGGGGAACTTGATGTAGTGGAAGAAGCAGCGGCGCAGGAAGGCGTCCGGCAGCTCCTTCTCGTTGTTGGAAGTGATGAACACCAGCGGCCGGTGCTTCGCCCGGACCCACTCGCGGGTCTCGTAGACGTAGAACTCCATCCGGTCGAGTTCGCGCAGCAGGTCGTTGGGGAACTCGATGTCGGCCTTGTCGATCTCGTCGATCAGCAGCGCCACCGGCGTGTCCGACGCGAACGCCTCCCACAGCGTGCCCTTGACGATGTAGTTGGCGATGTCCCGCACCTTGTCGTCGCCGAGCTGGCTGTCGCGCAGCCGGCTGACGGCGTCGTACTCGTACAGGCCCTGCTGGGCCTTGGTCGTGCTCTTCACGTGCCACTGCAGCAGCGGCAGGCCCAGCGCCTTGGCGACTTCCTCGGCCAGCAGCGTCTTGCCGGTGCCCGGTTCGCCCTTGACCAGCAGCGGCCGCGTCAGCGTGATGGCCGCGTTGACCGCCAGCATCAGGTCGGGCGTGGCGACGTAGTCCTGGGAACCTTGGAATTTCATGAGAGGCTTCTCTAGCGCAGGGGGTGAAAACCAGTATATAGGGCCCCCCCTATAATCGCGCCGCCCCAAATCCTAGAAGATCGGGACCATGAGAAGACAACTGCAGATCTCCCTCGCGTTGATGCTGGCCGGTAGTGCGTGTGTTGTAGCCGCTCAGTCCAACGCTTCGTCGTCGCCCGCGCCGGGACAAGCGCCGTCGACGTCCAACCCCGCGACGGCAGGGTCCGCCGCAACACCTGGCCCCCAGGCCGCACCTGGCCCCCAGGCCAACGTGCAGGCCAAGGTGGCCATGTGCATCGGCTGCCATGGCATCCCCGGCTACCAGGCGACCTTCCCCGAGGTGCACAAGGTGCCGATGATCGCGGGCCAGAACGCCAAGTACATCGCCTCGGCGCTGGCGTCCTACGCCAAGGGCGACCGCAAGCATCCGACGATGCGCGGCATCGCGCTGCCCCTGGCCGACAAGGACATCACCGAGATCTCCGAGTACTACGC
Organism: uncultured Burkholderiales bacterium; assembly: GCA_966211105.1. Taxonomy (GTDB): domain Bacteria; phylum Pseudomonadota; class Gammaproteobacteria; order Burkholderiales; family Burkholderiaceae_C; genus Roseateles. The sequence continues at coordinate 700 of CBIHMU010000085.1, read as the reverse complement.
CGGCCTGGCCAAGGTCGACCCGGTGCCCGCGACCGTCGAGGCGCCCGCCGACATCAAGAAGCTGCTGGACAAGGGCGCCTGCGCGAGCTGTCATGGCGCCAACTTCAGCAAGCCCATCGACGGCACCTACCCCAAGATCGCGGGCCAGTACGCCGACTACCTCTACGTGGCGCTGAAGTCCTACCAGATCGAAGGCAAGCCGTATCACGGACGCACCAATGCGGTGATGGCGGGGCAGGTCAAGCAATTCAGTCACGCCGAACTGAAGCTTCTGTCGCAGTATTTGGCGGGCTTGCCGTCCGAACTACGTACAGTCCCGCAATCGCGGTTCCGCTGAAACGTGGCAGGCTGTGAGCCAGCCTCGGGTCAAGCGAAAGCAGTAGCAAACCGCCCACCGGGGCGGTTTTTTATTGCCTGTTCCGACTGTGCGTGCGCCGGGGAGGGCGCCATACTGTGTTGTCCTGGACGAAAACGCCAGTCATGCTCAAGAAGATCCCTACCCCCCAGGTGAAGCTGGGCATGTTCCTGCAAGGGATGGAAGGGTCGTGGCTGTCGCACCCCTTCTGGAAGACGAAGTTCGTCCTCACCGATCCCGAGGATCTCAAGGCGCTGAAGGCCAGCGGCGTGCCGTTCTGCTGGATCGACGCGTCCAAGGGCCTGGACGTGGACGCCCCCGAGGCGCCGAAGGCGGCGCCAGGGC
>CBIHMU010000084.1:0-23859 GCA_966211105.1 uncultured Burkholderiales bacterium | reverse complement strand
AGATTTAGATGGAAATTACCCCTAGGGGTGGGTCACTTCGACGTGGAAAACAACAATCCATCCCGATCACGTGGGGTGCGGGGGCGCGGGGCGATTTCCCTGGAAATGGCCCGGATCAAGTACTGACTCGACGCAGGCAACGTCCACCTTGACGGCTGCCGGCGTTGCCTTGGGAACCAGAACTCGCGGCCGGTAGCTCTCTTGTCGCTCCGGGCCGAGCGCCGCGGGCCCCTGGCCGTGAGAGCGCCGTGAGCTGACGTGACGGCTGACGTGACGAGTGACGTAACGTGGCCATGGAGGCTACCTCAGCGCCAGTCCCCACGGCCGGGCGGGATCACTTCTTCTTGTCGGCCGCCTTCGTGCTGGCCTCCAGCGCCTGGGCCTCCTGCAGGTGATGCTGCAGCGTGGGCAGCGTCTTGGCCGCCCAGGCCTTCACGTCGGCGTCCTTGGCATTCTTGGCAGCCTTCTCGAAGAGTGCGACCGCGTCCTTGTGGGCGGAAACTTGGTTTTCCGCGTAGGCATGGTCGAACCCCGTCCCGTCTCGCTTCTCCAGGATCTTGGCCTTGCCCTTGGCGACCATGGTTGCGTCCGTCGGCAAGCTCACACCCTTGGTGGCGGCCAGGCTCTGCAACTCCGAATCCGCCTTCTTGTGCTCGTCGACCATCTTCTGTGCGAAGGCCTTCACCTCGGCGCTGCTGCTCTTTTGCAGCGCGAGCTTGCCGGCGTCCATCTCGGCGAAGCCGGCCTCGGCGGCCTCCTTCAGGAAGCTGCTGTCGGCGTGCGCGGTGCGTGGCGTGGAGGCGCCGCTCTGCGCGGACGTCGCGTTCTGGGCGGACGCTGCGGCGCCAACCATCAGCCCGCCGAACGCCACCGATACCGCAGCGAGGGTGGACAGCGCCGGAATGAACGCGTTGCGGGAGGGAAGGGCGCAACGAATGGAACGAGAGAGGGTCATGAGGCACTCCGTGAAATGGTGACCGAGTCGTTCAGCAATCGGCGAGCCTGCCGGAAGCTTTCGCAACGGGGGTGACGAGAACGGCGCTCGTGCCTCAATGGGAGGCGTCGCCGCCCCACGCGTGTCCGCGTGTCCGCGCGTCCGCGCACGCGCGAGTCAGACAACGGTCCGTTCGGAGGAGCAACGCGACCAGCATCGACATCCCGGCGTTCACCGCATCGATTTGCTCCGCGAGCGGAACCTCGGGGTACATAACGCTGCCTTCGTTCGGTACCTTGCTGCGATGATCAGGCACCCCAGCGTTGGCGCTCGCCGACCCCGACCGGTCTGCGTATCATGCCGAGTGCGCTTGGACTCAGCGGTGCTCGCCATGGTCAAGAATTGGAAGCCGGTCTTTTCCCGCATCAGGGCGGCGCTCATGCGGCGCGGTCGCTCGCGCGATGACGCCGATGATCTGGTACAGGAAGCCTGGGTCAAGCTCGCGAGCTACGAGCACCGCGACGCGGTGCAGGAACCCGAAGCCTTCCTCATGAGGACCGCGCTCAACCTGTCGATCGACGACTACCGCAGCGGCCGTCACCGCGGCGAGCAGGTCCTGCTCGAGGAGGTGGAGGTCGAGCTGGTCGACACCACGCCCACGGCGGAGACGACACTGCTTGCCCGCGAGCGTTGGGCGCGCCTGAGCCAGAGTCTGGCGACCTTGGGCGCCAAGACGCAGCGCATCTTTCTAGCGCATCGCGTCGACGGTCTGACCTACCTGGAGATCGCGCGCGCCAACAAGCTGAGTGTGGGCGCGGTCGAGAAGCACATCGCCAAGGCCACGCTGCACATCACGAAAGACATGGAGGGGTGGTGAGATGGCGGATGCCGCCAAACCCGCGCCGGACGGCGCTGCGGACGGGGGCCGCAGGCGCACGGCGGCCATGGCCCGCGAGGACGTGTCCGACGCGGAGTCGACGTCCGGGCTGACGCGCGAGATCGCGGCCGAGGCGGCGGTCTGGATCGCGCGGCTGCATGGCCCGTCGCGCTCCGCGCGCATGGAACGCGACTGCCTGGCCTGGCAGGCACGCTCGGCCGCGCACCGGCTCGCTTTCGAGCGCTGCACCGAGGTGTGGCAGGCCGTCCCGCAACTCAGCCTGGCGGACGCCTATGCCAGCGGACAGTCGGCGTCCTCGTCCGATCAGGGCGTGGCGCGCAGCCGGGGCAAGGCCTGGAGTCGGGTAGGTCCGATGCTCGTGGCGCTCGTGACAGTCGCGGCACTGGCCGCACTCACTGCGGGCGCAGGGCTGTACCTGGCGCGGTCTGACCCGGACTACGTCACGGCGGTCGGCGAGCAGCGCAGCGTCGTGCTCGTCGACGGCTCGCTCCTGTCGCTGAACACGGACACGCGCGTCGATGTCGACATGACCCCTGCGCTGCGCTCGGTGCGCGTGGAGCGCGGTGAGGCGATGTTCGAGGTCACCAAGGATGCAAGCCGGCCCTTCGTGGTCCAGGTCTCGGGCAGCGAAGTGGTGGCCCTGGGCACCGCGTTCGCGGTCCGACTCACCGACACGGGTCCGCAGGACCGCGCGCAGGTGGCCGTGACCCTGATCGAGGGCCGGGTGAGCGTGCGCCCGGCCAGCGGCGCGAGGGAGTCGCACGCCGTCGCCCCACCGAAGGAGCTGCAGCTGCGGCCCGGCGAGCGCGTGAAGCTCGTGGAGTCGCGCACTGGATCCTTCCCGGTCCATCGCGGCGGGCCGTTCGGTGCGGCCGACCGTTCGCGCGGCGCCGCATCGGCCGTGGTGACGCTGGATCACCCGCGCATCGATCAGGTCACCGCCTGGAAACGCAGCGAGGTCGTCTTCGACGACGTTGCCTTGCCCGAGGCCGTGGGCGAGATGAACCGCTACAGCCGGGTGCCCATCGTGCTGGCCGCGGACGCGGCACTCGCGCGCCTGCGGGTGAGCGGCTCGTACCGCGCGGGTGACAGCGACGGCTTCGCCCGCGCGGCCGCCACCTTGCATGGTCTGGTCATGCGACGGCAGGAGGGACGTCTGGAACTGCTCCGCCGACAGTAGGAGTGCCCCCGGCGTCGTGGTTGGGGTTTACGCGCACGCACATCGAATGGGGGAGGGGCCGTGAGGCGCGGCAATAGGAGACCTCAGCGTAGGCAGAACATGGCGTTTTCGCCGGGCTCGTCCCCCAGGGGCTGACCCGGCGATGCGACACATGGGTTCGCCGAACGGAATCGCCGAACGTGATCGCCGAACGTGATGGCCGGAAGGAGGCGTCCAAAGATCTCTCCGGCGCCGCCGAGCCGACGTGACGAAGCGGCGCCGCGTCCACCGCAACGCCTCGTTCTACCGACGTCGGCCGTAGGTGCGGGGTACGACGACCGCCGAATTCCGCTCATACTTGCCGCGCGCCCGTGCCCGCATGCGGGTCGGCTGGCGACCCGGGGAGTGATTAAGCCGGCAACCGGAAGAACGCCATCTCGCTGGACAGCCTTGCGCCTGCTCGGACAGTGTGCCGGCCGCGGCACTCGACTGCTCCACGAGCGCGGCATTCTGCTGCGTCGACTGGTCCAGTTCCTGCACAGCCGCGTCCACCAGCGCGATGCCGGAGCTCTGCTCCTGTGTTGCCGTGGCGATCTCGCCCATAACGATGTCCTGAATGGTTCGCCCGGCGTCGGAGGTGATTTCGTGACCCGCCGCCACACGCTCGACACTGGCGGTGATGAGCCGTTTGATTTCGCGCGCGGCCGTCGAGGTACGGCCCGCCAGTGCACGAACCTCGGTCGCCACCACGGCGAACCCCTTGCCGTGTTCCCCTGCACGAGCAGACTCCACCGCGGCATTCAGCGCCAGGATGTTGGTCTGGAAAGCGATGGAGTCGATGACGCCAATGATTTCGGAGATCTTGCTGGAGGAGGTGCGGATGTCGTCCATCGTCTGCGCGACCTGGCCGATCACTTGTCCGCCGCGCGTGGCTGCCGTGGCGTTGTCGCGAACGATCGTCACGGCCTCCTCGACGCGAAGCGACGTGTGTTTCACCGTGGCGGCGATCTCCTCCATGCTGGAGGCGGTCTGCTGCAGGTTGGCGGCGGTCTGTTCGGTCCGATGCGACAGGTCCATCGACGCCGCCGCGATCTCGCCGCTGGCCGACTGCACGTGCGCGGTGCCATCCAGCGTGATGCCCACCACACGCCGAAGGCTGATCTGCATTTCGCCCAGCGTCAGCATCAAACGCGCCGCCTCGTCGCGGCCCCAGGGCTTGGGCATGGTGGTCAGATTGCCATTGGTGATCGCTTCCAGGTGCACGGCCACTTCTCGAAGGCCCCCTTGCATCACGCGGTAGAAAGCAAGCATCAGGTAGCCGGCCACCAGGAGGAACAGCGCGACCACGGCGAGATGCCCCCACAGGCTGGTTCGCAACTGGCTCGTCCGTTTGTTCAGACGGTCCTGCAGTTCGCGCAACGACAGGTCGACGAGCGGCGTTGTCGCCCAAGCGCAGCATTGCCCGCGGCGACGAGCGCGTCACTCCCTGCGCTGATCTGACCAGACAGCACTTTCTGTCCCACCAGGCTCACAAACGTGTCCAGGGCGGCATCCATGCCGCGTTGGTCGATGCTGCCCTTGAGCGCGGGTGCGGTGGCCTGCACCGCGTCCAACGAATTGGCCACGTCCGCGCGCTGAGCGGAGAGCAGCGAGCGTGCTTGCCCCAGCTGCTCGCCGACGGGCCGCGACACATCTTTGACGGCAGCGGCCCGGACGGACCAATCGCGCAAGCTGGCGGCGGCCTCCATCGATCGGACGCCGGACAGCACGGCGATGTTGGCGAGATGATGGGTATCCAGGCTCGGGTCCACCGCGAGGCTGGAGCCGTCAGCGACCTCGCGGGCCAGCACCAGCACCGCGGCGGCGAGACGCCCCTGGCTGACCTGCGGGCCTCCACATCAGCGGCGTCCTGCGCCGACGCCGACGCCGACGCCGACGCAGACTCCCCCACGGCCGCGACTGCGGAACGCATCGTCTCGTAAGGCTCCGCCAAGTCAAATACGCCGCCCAGTTCGGCTTGCCGGCTCTCGACTGCATTGGCCGCGCGATCCACGTTCTGCCGCGCCGCGGCGGTATCGGCCCCCGAGGCCTGGGCCAATCTCAGTTGCTGCGTCGCGGACAGCAAATCGAGCAGCGGCCGAATGTAGGTCAGTCCGCGTTGTTCGACGGTGGTTTGATCCAGCTGCTCGCGCGTGTCCTCGACCAGGTAGGCCAGCACGATGGCGAGGGGGACGACGAAAGCCAGCGACAGCAGCAACGCCTTGGCCGGAAAGCTGATGCTTCGGAACAGACGAACGCCTGGCGAGAGCTAGCCGTGATATCGGAAGAACTCTCCCAAGCCGCGCTGGGTGTTCTTTCGCCACCGGCGCTCAGCGCGCCAGAGCTCTGCTGGTTCATCAAATGCTCCCTGTGGATTGGTTGTCAACGCATCAACGGTGTTCGAGCGTCAGCCGCCTTTGTCTTGAACTCGGGCGAGAACTCGCCCAGCCACCGGCCAAAGGACAGGCTCCAGAATAGCGGCTTCGCAGGATCTGCTGCCCTATAGGCAGCATGCTGGCGTGCCGGCGTGCCGGCGTACCGGGGCGCCGCAGGCAGGCTCGGGCTGGGCGGCCCACTGGTAGCTTGCGACAGGCCTGCCGGCAGCGCCTGGCAGCGCTCGGCAGCGGGGCGTCCCACGACCGCAGTCACTGTTGGCGGGCAAGCTCAGCGTCGCAGATCGCGAGGCCTTGCGCCGCGACCACGCCCTCCCGGCCCTGGCCGCGCACAAGCGCCTGAAGTTCTTCTGGCGGCAGCGCCGGGCTGAACAAAAAGCCCTGCAGCAGATCGCAGCCGAGCTTGCTGAGCGCCTGCCGCTGGGCCGTGGTTTCGACACCTTCGGCCACCACTTTCAGGCGCAGCGTCTGAGCCATCTGCATGATGGCCTGGACGATGGCGCGGTCGTCGGCATCCTCCGCGACGCCCCGCACGAAGCTGCGGTCGATCTTGAGCGTGTCCACGGGGAAACTGCGCAGATGCGACAGCGACGAATACCCCGTGCCGAAGTCGTCCACAGCCAAGCGAAGCCCGCGGCGCTTGATGGCAGCAAGAAGCACCATCGTCTGTTGCGTATCGCGCATCAGGACGCTCTCCGTGATCTCCAGTTCCAGCAATCGGGGGTCAACACCAGTGGCCGCGAGCAACTCGTCGATGTGCTCCAGCAGCCCCGGGTCGACCAACTGCGCCGGCGAGAGGTTCACTGCCATCGCCATGTCGGGCAAGCCCAGCGCGCGCCAGCTCGCCAGTTGCTCGACCGCCTTGCGCATCACCTGGCGACCGAGCGGCACGATCAGGCCGGTTTCCTCCGCCACCGCAATGAAGTTGGCCGGGGAGATCATGCCCAACTGCGGATGTTGCCAACGCACCAGCGCCTCCACGCCCTCGATCAACCCGGTGCGGGTTGACACCTTCGGCTGGTAGTGGACGGTCAAGGCGTCTGCGTCCAAGGCCTGACGCAATGATGCCTCGAACGCCAGCCGCTCCACGCTCTGGCGATTGAATTCGTCGGAGTAGATGGCAAAGCCGCCGCCGCCGTCACCCTTGGCCTGATGCATGGCGATGTCAGCGCTTCTCATCAGCGATTCCTCGTCTCCGCCGTCGCTAGGGTAGATCGCCATGCCGATGCTGGCGCTCATGCGCAGATCGTTGCCGCGCACGCGACAGGGCGCGGCGATCGCCGAGATGAGGTCACGCGCGAGCGAACCCAGCGCCTGCGCATCGCTGTCTTGCACGAGTGTGGCGAATTCGTCGCCTCCCAGGCGCACCAGGACGTGGTTCGCGCCCAACGTGGTCTGCAGGCGCTCGCCCAGCGCTGCCAACAACTCATCGCCGACGCCATGGCCCAGCGAGTCGTTGACCTTGCGAAAGCGATCCAATCCCAGGATGAGCAGCGCGAAGCCTCGGTCCGCGGACGCCGCCCACGCAATCTGCTGCGACAGCAGTCGCGACAGCGAAGCGCGGTTGGACAGTCCCGTCATGGGGTCGATGAACGCCAGCCGCTCGACCTGAATGGCCGCTTCGTTGGCCAATTCGTTCTCCAGCCGCAATTCCAAGGTGGTCTGTTGCAGCGCTTGGGCCATCGCGTTGAATGCGCGGCCAAGTGCCGTGACTTCGGCAACGCCTTGCAGCGGCATGCGTCGATTCAAGCGACCCTGCGCAAAATCCTCCACGCCCGCTTGCAGGTCGCCGATCGACGCCGACAGGCGGCTCGCCAAGCGTAGGCCCACCATCCCGACGCCCAGCAGCACGATCAGACCGCTCAGCGCGAGAGCGCACAACTGCATCGCGCTGTCAGCGATCAGTTGGTCGGACAGGCGACTCGATTCAAGCGCAAGTACGCCCGTGATGGGTGAGTCCATCGCCACCGACGTCCGCACGGGGACGGCCACAAACCGTGCGCCGCCGGGATGCTGAGAGCTGATCTCGGTGAAGCTGCGCGCAATGCCGTCGCGCAGCACTTGGTCGATCTCAGCAGACTTGTCTTGCACGTAGACGGACCCCACCTCCGCGGGCACGATACTGGAGCGCGTACGCCGGCCGGCGTCGAGCACGAACACGTCCCGCCGATCCACGCCATGGCTGCCCGGCAGGAAGTGCAGGGTAGGGCTGTGTGCGGCCGACATGGTCTGGGCCAGCGACATGGCCAGGTTGCGGGCCTCGATCTGAGCCGCGCGGTCCAAAGCGCGCCATTCCATGGCCAGCGCGGCCCCGGTGATCAGCGCCACCGCGCCGCAGGCTACCGCGACGAGCGAGATCAGCCGGCGCTGGATGCCACCGGCCGGTCCGACGAGGCGCGACCAAGGAGTCCAGGCGCGCGCCAGCACGCCCGGCTGGCTCCCAGGGGCAGTTTCCCGGGGCGAAGCCTGCGCATGAGGAGCGGCAGTTTCGTGCAACATGGTGGCGTCCAGCGGATGGCCGGCGAGCAAGACTGCGCCCATTGTTCAGGTCGACCGGCTTGCGCACCAGTCGATGATCGCCCCACGCCATGTCGGCAATTTCCTGACAGACGGGTCAACCAGTGATCCGAGCAGCCTTGTCGATAGGCGGCGCAGACCACGGTGGCGCCGACGCGCGAGGGGATGACCCGGGAGCGCCCGCCCTCGATGCGCGAGGGGCGACCCTGGAGCGCGCCGGCGTCGACGCGCGAGACTCGCAAGAAACGCTGGCGCAAGAATCAAGGCGATCTGCACACGTAGCCGCCATTCAGGTCGGTGCACGGCAGTGCCGAACGAACGGTGGGGTATCGGGGATTGCTTGGTAGGTGAGCGCCGGGCTGGATCGTCACTCTCTGATGGGAGACATGATTGCAGCCACCACCGGGTGGCGCGACGGCGTGCGAAGAACCACCTGGGCGTTGTGCTGGCAGGCAGCGGTGGGGCGGGACTTTCTCGCCACCGCGTGGCTGGCGGCCAAGATCCGCAGCCGGTTGATCGAGGCGCACCGCCACGGTGAACGCGAGCTAATCGACTTCGTCCTGCTGCCCACGGAGATTCACGTCATCACAACGATCGGTCCGGGCGATACGGTGGGCAGCATCGCGCGCGGCTTCGGCAACGTCGTCTCCCGCTGGGTTCGTCAGGTTCAACCTGTTCGGGGCCCAGTGCTGGCGGGTCGTTTTTGGTCGCAACGCATCGAGTCCGAGGAAGCGCTGCGCGTTGAGCTGCGTATGCTGGCGTGGCGCCCGGTCGTATGCCAGACCAGTGTGACCGCGTCCTATCACCCACACGGCGGGCTTCGCATCGCGTTGGGCCTGTCGACGTCCAAAGGTTTCGACTCGCGCCCGCTGCTGAGTCTTTTCGGGGGCGCCGTGCCGCAGGCGCGAGCCGCGCTGCGGCAGTGGATCGCTCGCAAGCCGTCGGCGAACGACTGGCGGACCTGGGAGCTGACGCGGGGTCTGGAACTCGCGACCAGCGTGAGTGGCGAGCAGTCCCGGACGGTGAGGGCGGTTGGCGGCGCTGCGGCCGCGCTCATCGGCGCGGGTGGTGGCTACGGCATCGAGGGCGCATTGCAGTTGTTGGAGGACTGGGTGTTGCTGCGCCTGCAGGCGCCAGCCCTGCGAGGTGCCACTCGGCGCCCGGCCAGCCTGCGGCCGCGCGTTCGTGGTCTGGTGGCCTGCCTGGCCGTGGATCACCAACTCTGCGCAGCCTCCACGGTCGCGCGACACTTCGGTCGGGCCAAGGCGACGCTGAGCGAGCAGATGGCGGCGTGCCGCGCGCGCGGAGCAGATCGCGCGCTGATCGCCACGCCGTTGCGCCGAATTCTGGAAGAGTGTGGGTCATTGCCCGTTCGGGAGGGGGTGGCGCTCAAGACGTGATGCACATGACGCCTGCGGCATGTCACCGCTCAGCAAGCGCGTTGACATGCGGGGCTTGCCGCACGGGTGAATGCTCCTGGCAGCCGGATCGATGCGCTTCGGCTTCAATATGCAGAACACGCCGCTTCACGCCCCCCATTGCTGGGGGCTCGAGCCGCTGCAGGGGGCCTGTTCGGGATGATCGCCTCGGATGGGGTCGAATGCGCCAGGACAGGGACCGCGTCCGGCGCCGTCATTGGGCGCCGCTGTGGATGCGAGCTCGTAGTCGCGGGCGGCAACAACGGGATCAGCAGCTGTCGATGTCGGGACGGTGGCGGTCATGGAAACTCCTGATGGATGCGAAGGAAACTGAGCATTCGCGGAAGGGGGCCGGCCCGACAATCCGGTGGCGGCTGTACAGCGTGACGCTTTGAAGTCCGGAGGGCTAAGACGAAAGCCTGGAAGCAAAAGCCTGGAAATAAATGCCTCGAAGCAGAAGCGCCGAAGGAATACGTCGAAGCCAAATCGTCGAAACAAATGCGTCCGGGCGCCAAGTGCTGGGCGACAGCGTCGAGAGCCGCACGGCCAGGCCTTGACCGGCAAGTGCGGTACCTGTTGCAGTGCGCGACCGTTACCGCGAGCGCGCTGGAGTGTTTGCCGATGCGGGAGACGGCGCCTCCGAGTTTTGAAACGCGGACGGCCGTGCCGTCCGCGCGCACTGGTCGGCGACCTTCCTCGGGTGCGGCCTCAAGAGCGAGTGCGGGTGGGAAAGGGTTGCGGGCCTGCCGAATCGGATCAGGTAGGGTGCGCCGGCAGCGGCTCCTCGACCCAGCGCGAGAGCCACGCGACGATGCGTCCATGCGCCTCGATGCGGTGCGACGGCCTCCCCTTCCCTAGCAGGTGGTGATCTCCCTGCGGGTACAGCACCAGTTCACTCACGGTGTCCGAACGCCGCAGCTTTACGAACATCTCCTCGGACTGGCACTTGGGGCACCGCTCGTCGTCCTTGCCCTGCAAAAACAGCGTGGGCGTGCGGCTGCGGCTGATATGTGCCATGGGCGACAGCTCGATCATCAGCTCGCGGTCCGTCTCAGGCTTGCCCTCCATCGAATAGGGATCGGCGTAGTAGCCGCTGTCGGAGGTGCCGTAATGGGTCTCGAGATTGCCGACGGGGGCGTTGACCAGGGCTGCGCGGAAGTCGCTGCAATTGCCGGTGGCGTAGGCGCTGAAATAGCCCCCATAGGACGATCCCGCGATGGCGACACGCCCGTCCGCGAGCCCCTCGCGTCGGAGCGCGGCGAGGGCCGAGCGATATTGCGGGAGATCAAGCCTGCCCCAGTTGCGCCGCAACCGTTGGCTGAAAGGGCGCCCATAGCTGGCTGAGCCCACGGCGTTCAACGCCAGTACCGTCCATCCCTGACTCGCGAGCACCTGCCAGTACGGGTTGCTCGCGTACTTGAGCATCACGTAGCTGGCCGGACCGCCATGCACGTCCATCAGTAGGGCAGCGGGCTCTAGGGCCTCTAAGGGCTCTGAGGCCGCTGAGGACTCCGAGGGCTGCAAGGCCTGTAACGGCGCGGAGTGCTCGGAGCGCGCGGCCGGCCCGGTGGACGGGTCGGACGTGCGGGGCTGCGCGCGTCGGAGCAGCCACCCCTCAATCTCCTCCTCGCCTCCATCGCCATCTGGCACGGTGAAGCGGCGTCGCTCGGTCACCAGCGCCAGCCGATCGCGCCACCAGGCGTTGAAGTCGGTCAGGCGCCGCTGCGCGCTTCCGTCGAGATCGCAGCGGTGGACCTCGATGGGATGGTCGATCCCCTCTTCGGCGAAAACCATGGCTTCACGGGCCACCATGGCGGATACGTGCCCGGCTGCGGGCTCTACCAACGACGTGACAGTCCCGTGCTTCATGTCGATGGCCACGACCCGCTGGACGCCGCGCCAGGCCTGGACCGCGCGAAGCTGAGGTCCCCGCGCGTCCCAGAACAGGTCGTTCCCGACCAGTTCCAGATCGTCGTCCCCCACCTGCCGCAGGACCCCACTGGATACTTCCACCTGCCACAGTCTCATGAGGGGATCGCCGCCGTCCCTGGCGACCATGAGCGCGATGACCTCGCCGTCGGGCGACTAGGCCGGGCAGCAGGCGGTGGCAATGGTGTTGGTCAGCCGGCGGGCGGAGGGAAACGCACGTTGCTTGTCGCCCAGGTCGAGGATCCACAAGTCCTTGCAATGCGAATCGCGTTCGTCTTCCCGGTTGCGGATGATTGCCAGACGTGAGCCGTCTGGCGACCAGCAACACTGTCCGACGTCGAAATCGCCCCGCGTGAGCGGCGTGGTCGTACCGCTGTCGATGTCGTACAGCACCAGCTGCAAACGGGCGCCCAGGGTGTACCCGGCGCCATCCATCTTGTACGGCAACCGCCAGACCACCTCCGGGGATGTGGGCGGGGCGAGGGGACGCGCCAGATCGATCTTTTGCGCCCCGCTCGCACGTTCATCCGGATCGACATTGACGGCGCACAGCACTGCCAGATGTCGGCCGCCCGGACGCCATGCCATGTCCACGACGGTGGACGCGAAGCGCGTGAGCTGACGGGCTTCACCACCCTGGTGGTCAATCAGATAGATCTGCGCCGCGCCGCCATGCCTCTCGCTCAAAAAGGCGATCCGGTCGCCCTGGGGCGACCATCGCGGGCGGACATTGCGCCCCGGCGCGAACGTCAGCCGGCTGAGCGGGCGTCCGTCCATGGGCAGGAGCCACAGGTGGGACTGGTAGGCGTCGTCGTCACGCTCAACGGTCTTCAACTCACAAACGGCGATGTCCCCGCCGGGGCGCAAGTCCAGGTGTTCCACCCGCTGTTCCTTGAAGAGATCGTCGGGAGTGAAGGCGGCGCCGGGCATGGAGGGGCTCCAATTGAACAGGGCGGCCTTTTCCAGCCGGCCCTTCGGTGAGTCAGTGGCATTCGACGGCTTGGCGCTTGTTAATGGCCGCCTTGACGTTGCTGGTCCCGGTGACGTTGCAGCTCCTGGCCCTGCCGATCCTGTCCCGGCTGACGCTGCTGGTCCTGCTGACCTTGATGGCGCAGCTGTTGGCTTGGCCAATTCTGTTGACCCTGCTGCGCCTGCTGCACCTGTGGATGCTGTTGATGCTGTGTACGCTGCTGCTCTTGGAACTGCCGGCCCTGTTGACCTTGCTGGTTCTGACTTTGATTGGCTTGCTGAGTCATGGTGTTGTCTCCTGGGCGGACCGCAGTGGCACGTGCCCACCCCTCGGCCATTGCAATCACCGTGCCTTGCGACGCTCGCGCGCGGGGGAAGCAGACCAGCGGTACTAAGGGGGCATGTCGGGGCGTAGGGGAACGCCAGCAGAACATCGATGGGGCGCTGTCGAACTCAAGGTGAGAAGGGTGACGGCAACTGCTGCACGGCTTGCTTTCAAGGTGGAAATTGCGTCATCGCGTAACGGACGAGTTCTGCGCGGCGTCCCTTGAATTGCGGTGGGCGCGCTTGGCATCTGGCCGCCGGGTCGCGTTGGTGACCGGCGAGCAAGTTTGGCCGCGCATCAACACCAGCGCCGATGCGCTGTTGGCCCGGTAGTGTTGCGCTCGCCGCCGGAAGCTGGCCAAGTTGCGCGGACCATGGGCGACATCGCGCGGCCTGAAGATCACCTTGTCCTTGCGCGTGGCCCCCCCGCGCGGCGTCCGAGGTCGGCCCGCAAGGTCGGCATCCAATGCCCGATTCCGCATGATGAGCGTGCCCACGCCGCACGCAACCCGTGAGATGCGTCCGAGGCATGACGAACAGACGCCCGCGGCAGTTGCGCGCGGTAAGCCCAGCGCGCTCGGCAGACGACCTTGAGCGACCCGGGTCGCTGGGAATGGTGAGGCGGAGCTATCGCGGGAAGCGCGGAGAGCGCGTGGAGCGCGGCGAGAGCGGTGAGCGCGGGGAAAGCGGGGGAAGCGGGGACGGGGAGAGGGTGGGCCCGGTCGGGTGTCGCCGATGCCCCCTGCGGCGACTCTCCTGGAGATGCGTCGACCAGCAAAAGAAAACCCCTGGCCCGATGAAAGGCCAGGGGTTTGAAAGGCATCACCCAACTGGGCGGCCTCCTGCCCAGGGGAAAGCAGGGAGAGTCACGTAGACGCAACAAAACTCAAGACGGAGTGTGCCCGCGCCGCCGGCGTGACGGTAGCGGTGAAGTGACCGCCGCAGTGACAGGGGTCCACCACCGACGCGTGGTGGTTAGTCCTACACCATTTCGAACAAGCCGCGACGACGGCGTGATGGGAACGTGGAGATCGGCAACGTGCTCGACCTCTCCATCGCGCCACCGCTCGATGACTCGACCCAACCGTTCGTTTGCGCATGATGCAACAGAAATGCACAAGCCCTTGAGGTACCGGCATCCGGACAAAGGCGACGACACCCAATGGCCCGCCTAGGGTCCCGACGCCGTGCGCTTCTCCAGGCTCGGGGCGTCATTGCACCCGTTAGTCACGCGAGCCAAGGCGGCAAGGCACCGCAGCCCCTTCAAGCCGTCCCAAAGTCCAGACGTCCAAACCTTCCACACCGCCGAAACCTTCCCTTGGTACGTGCAAGACCGTCGCTGATGGAACGCTGGTTGCCTCATGGGATCCATGGCTCAGTCATCGAGCCCTAACCTGGAGTCCCCCATGTCCCTTCGTTTCCTCGCGGTCGCCGGCGGCGTCGCTTTCCTTACCGCGCATCTGATCAAGTCCATGCGTGCCAAACAAGAGGGCCTCGCATCGTCCGATCCGGTCACAGCCTTTCCGCGGTCGTCACCCGCGGGCGAGGCGGCAAGCTCGCCGACTGCAACGGAGTCGGCGCCGGCCCCGAACTCGGCCATGACCTCATCGACACCGGCCTCCCAGTCTGCCGCCCAGACTGCTGCGCCGAGCGCAGCCCCGATGACGGCCCCCAAGGCCCTTACCAGCGCCGCTACAACTGCCGCTACAGGCGACCAACCTCAAAGCGCGCCTGCCGCCGTTTCGGCGCGTTCGTCCGAAAGCCCGTCGATGGCCCCATCGACGGCACGCGCGCCGTCGGTCACGCCGTCGGCAGACACACAGTCAGGCGAGACGTCTGCTCAACGCCAGCGTGAGGGCTCGGCTTCGACGGCCAGTACCGCTGCCGGCGCTCAAAGCTTGCGGCCGGAGACCCAGGGCAATGCCTCAGCCGTCTGAGCCCGCGACGCCGCAAGGCTAGGGCCTCGCTCGTTCGGTGCGTCGGCTGCTTGGCGATATAAAGCCGAAAGTTCAGCCGATTGCTGAGCCCTGTCGCGCCGGAGTCTGGCATGCGCCGGGCTCCCCGTGTACCAAGCTTGTCGGCTCTCCACTTCCGGGCGACCCGGATCGGCGGCCGACTAGGAAGGCTCACCCGGCCTGTTGAACCCCTGCGGCCGGCCGGCGAGCCTGCGAAGGCGATGGGGAAGAGCGCGGTCGGGCGATTCCCTACGTCTGCTTCCTCCGTTGCCGGATATCGCGGCTTCAACGCGTGCCGTACAACTGAGACCTTCGGCAGGGGTTGTCCCGCCAAGGGCCAGGGAGGCCAGATCATGATCCACCAACCAGCCTTCGGCGATCCGTCGCTGGGTCGCGTTCGCCGCTGGCTCGTGGTGGGCAACCTCGTGCTAGCAGCCGTACTGTGCACTGCCGCTTGGCTGAGCCTTCGCAACGCCCGTGAGGGCGACGAAGACGCCGCGCGCCTGACGGCCGAGAATATGGCCACGAGCATGAGCGGAGAGATTGCCGCCGAGCTGAGCGTTATCGACAACGCGTTGGCGACGGTGGCCGAGCGTTACGGCAAGACGCGCCAGTCGGCTGATCGTGCGCCCGTGCTGGCGGAGATGGTCGACGAGCAGCAGACGCTGCTCAAGCACGTGAGCGCGGTGCGCGTGACCGACGCCTCGGGCGACGTCGTCATCCCGCAGGCGCTCGCCGGTCGGGTGTTCCACTTCGGGGACCGCTCCTATTTCGAGCGGGCGCGCTCGCGTGACGCCACCGTGGTGTCCGAGCCTTTGCGCAGCCGGGTGACCGGCGCGTGGATCATCGTGGTGGCGCGCCGCCTGATCAACGCCGACGGCGGTTTCGACGGCATCGTGCTGACCGAGCTCACCTCGGAGCACTTCTCCCAGCTCTTCGCCGGCATGGAGCTGGGCCGCTCGGGCGCCATCTCCATGCGCACGAGCGACAGCTTCGTGCTGGTCTCGCGCCATTCGGCGTCCGAGCCGCAGTCCGCCAAGGGGTTGGGTCTGGCCATCGTGTCCCAGGCGCTGCGCGACAGCGTCGCCCGTGACCCGGCGCGCGGCTGGTACGTGACGCCGACGGCGCTGGACCAGGTCGAGCGCGTCACCGCCTACCGCCAGGTGCCCGGCTACCCGTTCACGATGTATGCGGGGCTGAGCACCAGCGAGTACCTCGCGGCCTGGTATCGCCAGGCCCTGGAGCTGTGGTTGCTCGTGGCGGTGATGATCGCGCTCGTTGGCGCCATCTCGGCGCTGCTGTACCGCGGGCAGCAGCGCGAGTACCTCGGCCGGATGGCCGCCGACCGGTTGACGCGCGAGCAGCAGCTGATGCTCGAGAACGATCTGGTGGGCATGGTCCGCCTGCGTGAGCGAGTGATCCAGTGGGACAACCGGGCGATGGCGCAGTTGCTCGGATACGCCAGCGGCGAGCTGCGTGGCATGTCCATGCGCGAGCTGTATCTGGACGAGGCGACCTTCGACCACATCGGTCACGCGGGGTACGGCGCCTTGCGCGCGGGCGAGCGATTCCGGACCCAGGTGCAGATGCGACGCAGGGACGGCTCGCCGCTGTGGGTCGACCTGAGCGGGATGCTGGTGTCAGGGGACGAGAGCCTGTGGATGCTGGTGGACGTCGACGCGCTGAAGCGCAGCGAGGAAACGGCCCAGAGTCTGGCCCTTAGCGACGCGTTGACGGGCCTGCCCAATCGGCGGATGTTCGAGGAGAAGCTCGCGAACGCGCAGCAGCAGGCGCAGAGGTCGCAGCGGGGCGTGGCGGTCTGCTATCTCGACCTGGACGGGTTCAAACCGGTCAACGATACCCACGGCCACGACGCGGGCGACGAGGTCCTCAAGGAGGTCGCGCTGCGCTTGCAGCAGAGCCTGCGCGGCAACGATATCGTGGCACGCCTGGGCGGCGACGAGTTCGCGATCGTGCTGTCGGCCAGCGACGAGGCGGGAAGCGCCCGCACGGTGCTCCGGCGTTGCCTGGCGGAGATCGAGCGGCCCATCCGCGTGAATGAGCATCACACTGAGCATCCCACTGAGCCTCAGACGGTCCGGGTGAGCGCGAGCATCGGCGTCGTGCTGGCCCAAGGAACGTGCGACATCGGCGCCGTCATGCGCGGCGCGGACGCGGCGATGTACGCGGCCAAGCGCGCGGGCAAGGCACGGATCCATTTCGGACCGACCGTGTCGGGCGAGGCCGCCGCAGCGCTGCTGCCTCGCCTGTCGACGCGCGTGGATACAACGCGCCACGTCGCATAGTCTTGTCGCAGGGGCGGATCGGCTCGAATAGCCAGGATGATCGGCTGGAGATCGTCTGGAGACCGGTTGGAGATCGGCGTGCGCTCGACGGGCAAATGGCGGGCAAACGGCGGGCAAGCGGCGGGCAAGCGGCGGGCGAGCGACGGCAGAGAGACAAGTGATAGACGAGTGGTGGACGAGTCGTGGATGAGTGATGGACCTATGATCGGCGCCGAACCTTCGGGCAGCAGGCTTGGCGTTCTGGGCGGCGGGATCAGGAATAGAAGGTAGAACGGGTCGGGAGGCCATATGGAGTTGGATACCGTGTCGTATGCGTTTCAGTCGCCCAGCGGGACGTTCACCGTCAAGCAGCGCATCAGCGGGCGCTGGCGCGTCCGCATCGATCACATGCCCTGGGATGAATCGTTCGCCGACGCGCAGGAGGCCGTGACCGCACTGTCCCGGCACTTCGACGTCCCGGCGTGGGTGACCCAGTGGACGGCCATCGGGCACTTCCATACGGCAGAGGGCAGGTGGGCTTGCGACCAACCCATCGACCCCATCGCGGTTCCGATGCGTTGATGGCGCATTGTCTCAGGCGATGGCTTGAACGGTTCGGATGAGGCGGTGGGACTGCCAAGCATCGACTGAGTCGAACTCGGACTCGGGCTCGCACTCGATCTCGAACTTGGATGCGGTGTTGGTGTCGCTGTCTGCGCCGCTGTCTGTGTCGCTGACTGTGTCGGTGCCGATCTCTCAACGAGATCGCAGCGTCTGCCGCGTATGGCGGGCCCGCGCATGTCCTTGACCCGGGAGGCTTCGATGTGATCCTGAGTGCACGGGTTGGGTTCTCCACCCGTCGTTCCACTCACACCAGGAGCCCTCATGAAAATCTCCAAGGCTGAGATCGCGGCGATCATCGACGCGTCGTGCCGGACCTTCATCCCCCTTCATCAACTCGTCCTGTCAAAGGACTATCAGGCGCGCCCGGCGGGCAGCACGTCGCGCCTGAGCATCGAGGAGCTGGCCGCGTCCATTCAGGCATGCGGCGTCCTCCAAAATCTGATCGTCATAAAAGGCGCGCGCAACCTCTACGAGGTCTGCGCCGGAGGACGGCGGCTGCAGGCGCTGGGCTTGCTGGTGAGCGCCGGGACGCTGCCCGAGAACGTTCCGGTGCCGGTGCTCGTGGTCGCCGCCGAGCACGGCCTCATCGCGAGCCTCTCCGAAAATGCGTTCCATGTGCCCATGCACCCCGCCGACGAGTTCGAGGCCTTCGCCAAGCTGTTGGCGCAGGGCCGCTCCCTGGAGGACGTCGCCGCCGCCTTCGGCGTGACGCCGCTCGTCGTGAAGCGACGCATGAGACTGGCCGCCGTGTCCCCCAAGCTGATCGCGGAGTTCCGGCAAGGCCGGATCAGCATGGACTGCCTCATGGCGCTGGCGTCGGTGGACGACCACGCCCGACAGGAGCAGGCATGGGAGGGGCTGGACGCCTGGAGCCGCCAACCCGACCACCTTCGCCGCGTGCTGAGCCAGGGCGAGGTCGAGTCCGATCGCAGCCCGGTGGCGAAGTACGTCGGCGTCAAGGCGTATGAGAAGGCCGGAGGCCCTTCACGTCGCGACCTCTTTAGCGACAACGACAAGAAGGTCTACCTGCTGGACGCGGTGCTGCTCGACCAGTTGGCGGTGGCGAAGTTGCAGCGCAAGGCCAGGCAGATCCTGGCCGAAGGCTGGAAGTGGGTGGAGGTGCGTGCGCGTTTCGTGCACGACGAATATGCGCGCCACGCCGAACTCAGGAAGTCGCGCCGCCCGGCAAACGACACGGAGGCTGCCGAACTGGCTGTGCTGGAGGGGCGGCTCGCGGTGCTGACCCGGAAGTTGCAAGCGCTGGACGGCTTCGAGGGCAACGAGCTGGAGGAAGGCGGCGGCGAGCAAGCTGAGCAAGCTCAGCAGGCTGACCAGGACGACAAGAGCGACAAGAACGACGATGCGCTGCCCGGCGAGGGCGACGATGAGCAGCTGGAAGTCGATCTGCAGGGTGATCTGCAAGGCGATGTGGAAGCCGACTTGGAAGCCGACCTTGAATCCGAATTCGACGCAGCCAGCGCGGCCATTGCCGCGTTGCACGAGTCGCTCAGCGTGTGGCAGACCGAGCTGATGGCGTTTGCAGGATGCGTGGTCTACGTCGACGCCGACGCGAGCCCGGCGGTCCGGTACGGCCTGATCCGTCCGGAGGACCGCAACGAACTGGCGCGGGCAGCCCAGGCCGTCCGGGCCAGTCGACTCGCTGCTGGTGATCAAGGCTGCGGCTCCGACGGCGCTCATGACTCCCATGATTCCCATGACCCTCATGGCGGTCACGACGACGGGCTGGATTTCGACGATGCAGATGCCTTCGGCACGTCGTCGGAAAGTGTCCCCAAGGTCCGACCGGTCCACTCCGAGCGCCTCACGCGCAACCTGACTGCACACCGCGTGGCGGCCATCCAGGCAGAGCTGCTGGACAGGCCCGAGGTCGCGCTGGCGACACTCACGGCGCAACTGGCTGGCAAGCTGCTGCTGGACGGCTATCAAGATGTGCACACGAGCGGCGATCCGCTCACCTTCAGCGCCACCGACACGCACGGCCCACTGAGCAGCGACGCGCCCGACATCGTCAGCAGCCCGGCATGGCTGGCGGTGGAGGCGCAACGCCAGTTCTGGCGCGACCAACTTCCCGCCGAGGCGCAGGCGCTGCTGCCGTGGATGCTTGCCCAGGACGCGGCGACGGTCACGAAGCTGCTGACCTTCCTCGTGGCGAGCAGCGTGTCCGGCGTTTACGCCGCCGAGCCTGAATCGCTCCGGTGCCAGCGCACCGAGGGTCTCGCCCAGGCGCTGGCGCTGGACATGCGCAAGTGGTGGCAGGCCAGTGCGGCGAGCTACTTCAACCACGTCTCCAAGGCGCGCATCGCGCAGGTGGTGGATGAAGTCCTCGGCGCGCAAGCAGCCGCTCCTTTGCAACAGCTCAAGAAGGAGGCTGCGGCTGCCGGCGCGCAGCAGGTGCTGGCATCGACGGGATGGCTGCCGCAGGTGCTGCGGGTGACACCGATGATGAGCCCGGCAGGCGGCGCCATGGGCGGTGCCGCCTGATCACTCGCGTCAGGGGCACGATTCAAGCCCTACCGGTCGGTCGCTAGGGTGGGGTGGCTAGCGGGGTGGATAGCGGGGTGGATAGCGAGTTGGCTCGCGGCGTGGACGGATCTGGCGGCCCGCCGCTGGTCGTCCCTGCGCGTCGCGATCCGATGTAGGCCGCCGCCGCCCGAGCGCGCGAATGGCCGGCCAGCGCGGCGATCTCCTGCCGAGCCGCGACTTCCACGTCGCGCGCCACGCGGGCGCCGCCGCGCACCGGTGGGGCCTCGCCGGTGGCTTGCACCCACACGGCCACCAGCGCCTCGTGACGGAGACCGTGGCCCGTGACGCCGCGCTCCCTGAACGTGATGCCAAAGCGGCGCATCACGTAGCTGAACCGGTTCAGGTTCTGGCGCAGGTCGCGCCCCGGTCGGCTCACGTGCGCCTCGCGATCCCCGGCCACCTCCCGCGCGTAGGCCAGCGCCTGTTCCTGCTGCGTGGTCGCGATGGGAATGTGGCGAGGGCGCCCGCCCTTGCTGCCCTGGCGAATCCACAGGTAGCTGTCGGCCTTGCGCCGGTCCTGCGGCAGTCCCGTGGCCTCGAACGCCACCTCGCAGGCGTGAGGCCGCATCATCACCGCCTCCTTGCGACGCAGCCCGAACGCCTGTATCAGTCGGAGCGCCGCGCCCACGTGGGCGTCATAGGCACACACCTCGGCGATCAATGGCTCGATGGGCACCTCGGCACCGCTCCAGGTCCTGTCGCGGTGGGCGACCTCGTGGCGTCGGTAGCTCGACGCTGGCAGGCCGTAGCTCGCCGCCGTTCGTACGAGTCCGGGTTTTCCGATCCAGATCGCCAGACCGCGAAGGAAGCTCAGGTAGGTCTGTATCGTCGCCGCCGCCATGCGCTGCGCCTGCCACAGATCGAGCATCGCCTGGATGTGGCGACCGCCCAGATTGCGCGGATCGGGGACGGTCGCGAAACCCGCCTTGTCCCTCAGATCCCGGAAGAAGCGGCGCAGGAACACGGCGCGGTCATGGCGGGTCTTGTGGGACACGCTCTTGTGACGCGCGGTGTGCTGCTCATTGAACAGGTCGAGCAAGATCTCCAGCAACCGCGTCGGCGGCGTTCGTCCTGGTGGATGCCGGGCCAGCACGTCGGCGGCGCTGAGTCCTGCCCACGCCTGACGCCGGCGGGCCGAGGGCCGGCCCCGCGCGGTGACGCTGGCCGTGCTCCGAGCCTTGGTCGTCTTCGTCGTCTTCGTGGTCATCGTCGTCCTGCGCGTTGCGAGCTCGTGGGCGTGGGACATGTCGACCTCCTAGAGAAGGTTGACCCGCAGTGAGCGGGCGGGCGGGCGTTTTTCCGAAGTGAAGTTGCGGCGTGCCTGTCCGAGGAGCTCGCAATCGTTCCGACGGCGAGCTGTCTGAAGCGCGTGATTGGCTGCCACGTGCAGCCCGAGCGCGCGGCGCTGACCCATGGTTTGTCGCCGGCCTTCATTGGCGCCGGCGACGCGGTCGTTCTTAAAAATGAACACGGGTTTGATCCGGTCTGTGCGCGTGTTTCCACGTCAACACAGGGGGTGTGCATCCATGTCCTTGGAGGACTGGGGCGCGACGTTCCTGTCGGGCAGGGACGCCTCTGCGGGATCAGTGCTGGTGTCGTAGCGCCACCCGTCTGCTGGGTAGCTCCCCTGACCGCAGCCAGGGAGCGTCAGACGTTCGAGCGAGTGCACACGTGGAGCCCCAGTGGGGCAAGCACGTCCGTGTGCCGCGCGTTGCGCGTGCTCGATGGTGGCGGGAACTGCGCGGGTACCTCTGGTGTACCCGGCCATGTTCTGCGTTGCCGCGATGCGTCCTTGGAGAACGCCCAGCCGGGCTGGTGGATCGCGGCGCTGCACTACGAAAGGGTCCTCCGAAGCGCTGCATCTGGTCAGCGCATCGTCCTCACTCGGGGCGGGGACGGGAAGGGCGCGTGTCGGGCGCGACGCCTTTTTGGCTTCCGTGAGGAAAGCGAGGACAAGGAGCCTTTGGAGCCTTTAGAGCCTGTTGATGCTCTTGGAGCTGTCGAACGCCCTCAGTAGGCAACGCCGGCGCGGGGGTGGTCAAGCTTGCCGGCGGCGATTCGGGGTGGCGGGCCAGCACTCCGAACAGCGGCGTCCATGTTGCGAACTGTCTTGCCCACCACCGGAGCGCGAGGGGGTTGACAAGGGGCGCAATGGCCTCTGGTTGTAAACACGGGGAATGGATCGAAGGGAGTGAGTTCGCATGGGACGTGGCGAGCCTGCGGGTCGATTGAAAGACGCTTCAATTGCTTCTGGCGAGTCGGCACTCCCGCCGCTCGGAATTGAACGGTTGTCAAAGTCGTGAGGTCGAGCCCGCTGGTCTGCGGAGCGTGGGGCTTGGGGTGTGTCGGGTGAGGCGTGTGGCGTGGGACGTGTGGCATGAGAGAGTGCGGGCGAATTACGCGTGTCGACGGCCCCATTGCGGCCTTTCGCGGGCGCGGTGGGACCGACAAGCTCCGCTGCGTCGACACGTGGTGAGGGGTGAGGCCATGAGCAAGGTGGTGCGGGCGATCGATGTCGGATTCGGACAGACGAAGTTCACCCTGGGGCGCGGGGAAGGTTCCGCGGCGGAACTCAGGTGCGCGTCATTTCCCTCGTTGGCCTACGCGAGCATGAATGATCCCGGCGCGGGGTCCGCGGGGTCCGCGGGTGATCGCCGAAAGACGGTGGCCTTGCCGATCGGGGGCACCTACTACGAGGTGGGACCGGAGGTACAGCTCGCCGCGGACAACTATCGCGCGACGCAGCTTCATGACCAGTACCTGGGCACGCCCGAGTACCTGGCGCTCGCGCGCGGAGCGATGAGTTTCATGAAGCTCGACGAAATCGATTTGCTGGTGGTGGGACTGCCCGTGTCGATGTTCCAGGCGCGCCGCGCGCAGCTCGAACGCCTGATGACGGGGACCCACGATCTCGGGCGTGGGCGAAGTGTCACGGTGCGGCGCGCGGTCGCGCTCGCCCAGCCGCAGGGGGCGCTCGTCTTCTACACGGCGGCGTGCCACAAGGGGAAGACGATCGGCCAGGAGCAAAGCCTGGTCATCGATCCTGGGTCCCGCACGTTCGATTGGCTCTTCTCACGCGGGATGCGGCTCGTGCTCAAGGTGAGCAATTCGGTGAACCGGGGCATGTCCGACATTCTCAAGACGGTGGCGCAGGAGATCGGCAGCGACATCGGACGACCGTATCACGACCTGCCCGCCATCGATGCGGCGCTGCGCACCGGCAAGCCCTTGCTGATCTACCAACGGCCCTATGACCTCACGCCGATCCTGCCCACTGTCCGCACTGTCGCGCGCGCAGCCGTGTCGTCGATGATGGAGTGGATCACCGAGGACTACAGCATCCAGAACATCATCCTGGTCGGCGGCGGCGCGTTCATGTTCAAGGATGCGGTGCGGGCCGCTTTTCCCAACCACGTGGTCCAGTCGCTGCGGGATCCCATGTACGCCAACGTCAAAGGGTTTCAGATTGCTGGCGAGAACCTCTTGACGCAGGCCGGCGAGGCGCCGGAAGCCGCTGATGTCCCGGCGACCTGAGCCGGACAACATGCCCGACTGCGTGCGCGGCGGCATGGCAGGCAGCGAGCAAAGCAACGGGCGGAGCAGGGGGCAGAGCACCGGCCAACCCGGCGCGCCCTCCAGCGGATCATACATCGGGCTACCCGACGAGACCGGCATCGCCCCGGGTCCAGGTCGCGTTCGGGTCACGCTCGAGTTCAGCCGCAGCGACGATCCATTGTTGTTCGACGCGCTCGCCGGATTGCCCAAAGGACGCCGGCGCGTGGCGCGGTTGCGCACGCTGGCACACGATGGTCTGCTCGCCGCTGGTCCCGCCGCTGGTCCCGCCGCTGGTCCCGCCGCTGGTCCCGCCGCT
>CBIHMU010000083.1:0-23895 GCA_966211105.1 uncultured Burkholderiales bacterium | reverse complement strand
GGGTGGATCCGTTCTCACGACGGCCCGCGTCGCGGTGAGGGGACGGGGTCCCGTCTCCGACGCAAGCCCGCCTCCGGCCTGTCGCCGATCGCTGCAGTCCATCCCGCCGTCCGCACGGCGCGTCGCCCGCCGCCCCGGGGACGCCGGGGTCTTGCGTACAGTGCGAGCCATACGACAGGTCCTCCCATGAACTCGCCGACTCCCGCCTCCCCCACCCCGCGCCAGCGCTGGCAGAGCTTCATGAAGACTGCCGAGCAGGTCTTCCACGCCTACGGCAGCTGGCTGGTGAGCATCACCTGGAAGCGCTTCACGCTGCTGGCGGTGATGCTGATCATCGGCGCCAACATCCTGCAGACCCTGCCGCCCTTCTCCTTCAGCTGGCAACTGCCGGTCGAGACCACCGAAACCATCCATCCGCCCAAGGGCCGCGATCGGGACGCCGAGCGCGACCGCCGCGAGAAGCAGCGCGCCGCCGAGGTGGAGAAGAAGGTGGCCGAGGCGCAGAAGAAGGTGGAGAAGGCCACGCAGCCGGAGGCATCCGCCGATGCCGGCTCCCAGTCCGGACACGGCGCCTCCGACGCCGTGGAGGGCGACGGCCTGCGCTACGAGGTCCAGATCGACAGCCGCGGCGTGCGCATCGTGCCGCGCCATCCGGTCGCCGCCGCGGCCAGCGCCGCCTCCGCGACCGACGCCGAAGGCGCCGTCGATCCCACGCTGCCTGCCGTCGACATCCGCATCCCGAACGAGAAGCAGCGCGACGCCATCCGCGAGGCGGTGAAGTCCGCCGCCGCCGAGGCCAGGCGCGCGCTCGAGGACGCCGCCGAGGAAGCCCGCCAGGCCAAGGCCGACGCCGAGGAAGCGCGTGACGAGCTCGAGCAGGTCCAGCGCGAGACCTCCCGCAAGACCCGGTACCGCACCGTTCACCTGGGCGATTTCCTCGACAAGCTGGCCGTCCTGGTGGTGCTGGCCTCGGCGTTGCTGAAGGCCACCTACAAGGGCCGCCTGCAGGCCGAGGTGAAAGCCGCCAAGGCCACCGAGACCGCCGAGGCCGAATCGCTGCGCCGCCAGGTCGTCGAGGCCCGCATGGCCGCGATGCAGGCGCAGGTGGAGCCGCACTTCCTGTTCAACACGCTGGCCTCCATCGACCACCTGATCGAGACCGACCCGCCGCGCGCCTCGCAGATGCAGAAGAACCTGATCGCGCTGCTCCGGGCCTCGATGCCGACCATGCGCGAAGCCAATGCCAACGGCGGCGTGCGCGACCTGGGCCGCGAGATGGCCGTCATCCGGCCCTACCTCGAGATCCTGCAGGTCCGCATGGAAGAGCGGCTGGTGTCCCGCATCGAGGTGCCCGACGGCCTGCTGTCGGCCGAGTTCCCGCCGATGATGATCCAGAGCCTGGTCGAGAACGCCATCAAGCACGGCCTCGAACCCAAGGCCGAAGGCGGCAGCCTGCTGCTCAAGGCCGAGATCGTCCACGGCAAGCTGCAGGTCACCGTCGCCGATACCGGGCTGGGCTTCGGCCGCGCCGCGACCTCCGGCACCGGCGTCGGCCTGGCCAACATCCGCGAGCGCCTGTCGCTGCTCTACGGCAAGGCCGCCAGCGTCACCGTCGCCGAGAACCAGCCGTCCGGCACGGTCGTGATCATCACCGTCCCCTACCGGACGTCCGCCCACCACGCGCCCGGACAAGGCCCCTCAGGAACGCAAGGAGCACCCGCATGAAAACGCTGTTCAAGACCTTCCTCGTCCTCGGATTCCTCCTCGTCGCCGGCGCATTGCTGCTCGGCTGGGGTCTGATCCATGTGCTCGGCGACGTCCCGGGCGTGCACCTCAGCGTCGACGGCGAAGAGGTCCTCCTCAGCGGCATGGGCCTGGCGGACGCCTTCGGCGCGGGCATCGGCCTGGTCATCGCCTTCGTCGTGCTGTGCCTGGTCGTGCCGCTGGTGCTGCTGCTGGGACTCGGCCTGCCGCTGCTGATCCTGGGCGCGATCGCGCTGGTGGCCCTGGCCGCGCTGGCCAGCGTCGGCGCGGTGGTCGGCTCGCCGCTGCTGCTGATCGGCCTGGTCGTCTGGCTGCTGGTGCGCGACAAGCCGCGCAAGGCGCGCCGCGGTCAGACCGACCAGCCGGGCCAGCCCGGCCCGGGCGCCGCCGGCATGACGTCCCCGGCGGCCGAACCGTCCCTGCACGCCTGAACCGTCTCCGACCTGTCCTAACATCGCCTCCCATGAGCGACACCGCCGACACCCACCAAGCCCCGCGCGCCATCCTCGCGGACGACGAACGCCTGATGCGCGAGCAGCTGCGCAGCCGCATCGCCGAGGTCTGGCCCGAGCTGCAGATCGTCGCCGAGGCCAAGAACGGCCTGGAGGCGGTCGAGCTGGTCAAGGAACACAAGCCCGACCTGGTCTTCCTGGACATCCGCATGCCGGGCCTGACCGGCGTCGAAGCCGCCAAGCAGATCGCGCAGCTGCCCGACGACGACGACTGGCCGCTGCCCGAGATCGTCTTCATCACCGCCTACGACCAGTACGCGGTGGAGGCCTTCGAGCAGGGCGTGTGCGACTACGTGCTCAAGCCCGCCGAGCGCGACCGCCTGCTGGTCACCGTCGAGCGCATCAAGAAGCGCCTGGCCCTGCGCAGTGGCGAGGTCGAGCCGGACGGCCCGAGCACCGGCACGCTGCAGCAGCTGCTGCACTCGCTGTCGGCCCGGGTCAACAACACCAGCGGGTCGCCGCAGTACCTGCAATGGATCCAGGCCTCCGTCGGCCAGACCATCCAGATGATCCCGGTCGAGGACGTGCTGTTCTTCATCAGCGACGAGAAGTACACCCGCGTCCAGACGCCCACCGTCGAGGCGCTGATCCGCAAGCCGATCAAGGAACTCGTCGACGAGCTCGACCCCAAGCTGTTCTGGCAGATCCATCGCTCGACGCTGGTCAACGTCAAGGCCATCAACGGCATCGGCCGCGACTTCCGCGGCCGTCAGCTGGTGGGCGTGCGCGGGCTCGATGAGAAGCTGGAAGTCAGCCGCAGCTACACCCACCTGTTCAAGGGCATGTGACGAGGGAGCGGTTCGGCGTACTGCCGCCGCCGCTGGCCCTCAGTCAGCGTGGTGGACCCTTGAGCTTCACACCCGCCGCCGCCATCGCGCGGCGGACTTCCGGGGCATCCTCGAAGGCGGACTCCAGCTCCGGCTGCAAGGTCTCCAGTTCCAGCCGGGAGTCCTCGTCGCCCGGCCGGCCCGACTTCCGCGACGGCGCCCGCAAGCCCAGTCCCAGCGCCATGAGCGCATAGAACAGGAAGGCGATCCGCGGCGCGTCGATGAGGCTGTCGAAGAGCCCCACGATCACGAAGCCCGCCAGCCCGCCCACCACCGCCGGCGCCAGCGGATGGTGCCGCCCCGCGCCGAAGGTCAGGCGCATCAGCACCGTCACCAGCAGGCTGGTCCAGAGCGCGAGGCCGAACAGGCCCTGCTCGAACAGCACGTGCGCCGGCAGGCTCTTCATGTGGAAGGGCATGTGGTTGCGATCGCTGGTGAAGAACCAGCGGGCCAGCCCGTCGCTGAAATCGCCGTTCTGCAGCACCGGCCCGTGGACGCTGTCGACGATCGAGACCGACGCGATCTCCACCACGCCGCCGCGCCAGTTCTGCGTCACCGACGCCACCAGCCGCTTCGGCGCCCAGGCGCGGCCGCCGAAGTCGACCGGCGCCTGGCCCAGCGCCATCTGGACCGGTTGCCAGGCGCCGCCCTTCGGCTCGACATCGGCCTCCCGGTCCACGCAGCGCAGCGGGTAGAGCAGGAACTTCTCGCAGATCTCGACGCGCAGCCGGGTCTTGAACTGCGTGCGCAGCGTCACCGTCGCCGCGACCTCGCCAGCCACCGCCGGCACGCGCTGGCTGAGCCGGAACATCTCGCCGTTCCCCATCTGGTGCAGGCCGCTGGTCAGCGTCACCGTCGGCCGGGGGGAAGGGTCCGCGCCGGGCAGTCCGGACGCCGGCAGCTCCGACCGCGCCGGGTTCAGGTGGTAGGTGCCGACCCGCTCGTCGAAGGGACCGCCGTTGGCGAAACTCGCCGGGAAGCGTCCGCTGCCCTTGCCCAGCAGCCATTCATCCATGGACTTGAGCAGCCCCAGGCTGACGCGCCAATGCGCGAGCCGGCCTTCGAAGTCCTGCTGCCCGGTCGACATCCGTTGACCGATGTACGCGCCGCCGCCCAGCGCCGCGACCACCCCGCAGGCCAGCAGGCAGGCGGTCCAGACCAGCCCCCGGGCGCGCCAGCCGGCCGTGCGCAGGTCTGCGCCGATGCGGCGCGACCATTGCGTCGCGATCCATGCGACCGCGAGCCCCCCCAGCACGACGGCGATGGACACGGTGTCCCGTCCGCCGCCCCAGTGCGCCGCGACCAGGCCCGCGCCGGACAGCGTCGCCATCCACACCACGGCCAGCGCGAAGGCCTGCGAGGGCTGCGTCAGTCCGCCCCGCCACAGCCAGGCCAGACCCAGGCCGAGCAGCACGAGGACGCCGTCGATCAGGTAGGCGCCCTTGGGCACGAGGTCGATCAGCAGCCCGCCCAGCAACGCCAGCAGCAGCGCCGGCAACGGCGACAGCGCCATCAGCGTCCGCTGCTGTCCAAGCGGCCAGGCGGCGCGCGAGGCCGGCATCGCCAGCAGCACCGCGACACTGCCCGCCAACGCGAGCAGCGCGCGATAACCGCCGGTGCCGAACAGCACCCAGGCGGCGACGGCGGTGCCGGCGATCACGCCGATGGCGCCGGCGAGCGGCACCTGAGCGCGTGCGCCGGGGACGGCGTGCGGCGACGGCGCCGCCTCCGGGCGCGGCGCGTGCCGTTCGTCGCGGCGCTGCACCGCCCACAGCAGCGCGCACAGTGCCATGCCGAACGGGACCGCCAGATAGACGCCGCGCGAGAACGTCGTCAGCGACGCATAGAACGCCAGCAGCAGCACCGCCAGCGCCGCCACGAAGCGCAGCGGCCGGCGCTCCGCCATGGCCCACAGCATCGCGAAGGGCAGGCTCAGCGCGAGCGCGCCGTCCAGCGACGCGCCGCCGACGTTCATCTCCCAGAACAGCGAGGTCGTGCGGTAGTCCGTCGAGAAGTCCAGCAGGCCGGTATAGAGCCAGCGCTCCCACACCGCCCCGAGCGAGGTCGTGACCAGCACCAGCACCCAGGCTGCGCGCGACAGGCGTTGCACCGACGCCGGCTGCAGGTCCGACGCCTTCTGCCACAGCGGCAGCAGCAGCAGGACGAGGAAAAAGCTCTTGCCGGCGCGCAGGCTGTTCATCGGCTCCTGGAAACCCTGCCAGAAGCCGAAGTCCACGCCGCCGGCCTGGTCGAAGCCGCGCCAGACGGCGATGAACGCGGACAGCGCGAACACCGCCATCAGGACCCGCACCGCCGCGCGCCAGCGCAGCGTGCGATAGCGCCACGCCACCGGCTTGTGCGGCGGCGCCGTCAGCGCGATCGCCGCGTAGCCGCCGGCGGCGACCGCCAGCACGACCAGGTCCAGTTCCTCGAAGGTGATCCAGCCGGTCCACGGCGCGAAGCCGATGACCGGCACCAGCGCCGGCACCAGCAGCGGCAGCACGCGCCAGCCGAAGAAGCCGGCGACGGCGAGCGCGGCCCACAGCGCGGTGGCGGCGACCGGTTCGATCGGGTAATGCCGCATGAGCCAGAGCCCGACGGCGGCGCAGGCCGCGCCGGTCGCCAGCGAGGCCAGGGACGAAGGGCGCCGGGGCAGGACGAGGTTCATGCGCGGGTCCGTCCCAGGCTGCTGGCGATGCACCACTGCGCCGGCCAGTAGCTGGCCAGCACCCAGAAGCTGGCCATCTCCAGCGGCCCGGCGAACTTGTTGATCGCCAGCATCGCGTCCGACAGCACGAACAGCGTGCCGCCCCAGGCGGCCCAGCGCGCGAGCGGCTCATCGGGCTGGCCGACGCTGCCGCGCCACCAGGCCCAGGCCTGCGCCGCCATGGCCGACAGGCAGACGACGTAGACGACCACCGGCGCCTGCAGCTCGGCCGGGATGTGCGGCCACAGCCGCCCCAGCACCGCCGCCGCGATGACGCCGAACAGGAGGAAGGGCCAGCGCACCGCGCCCAGCTTCTTGCGGGTGCAGAAGCCCACGATGTAGCAGACGTGGGCGGCCAGGAAGCTCACCAGCCCGGGCAGGAAGCCGGGTTCCGGCCAGAGCAGCGCCACGTCCCCCGCCAGCGAGCACAGCAGCCCGGCGCGCAGCCAGCGCGCCAGGCGCGGCTGGTCGGCGCCGCGGGGCCAGGCGTAGAGCAGGATGAGGATCGTCGTGAGCGGCTTGAAGACGAAGGCGAAGGCCGGCGGCAGTTGCGCGGGCTGGGACAACGCGAGGATGGCGCCGGCCGCGCTGAGCAGGGTCAGCAGCGGCAGTGCGGCGGCGAGCCTGGTGGTGGACTTGGCGGCGGAGGCTGTCATGCGGCCGCATTCTGCCGTTTGCCGGTGACGTCCACCCCCCGGGTCCAGGTGATATGGCAGACCTTACAGGGTCGATCCCGAGGCGCACGCAGCGCGCCGCGCGGTGGCGGGGATCGCCCGTCGCGCGCGCTCAGCGCACGACCCTCCCGACCCTCACGGCACTCACAAGTGGGACCACTGCCGGTCCAGGGCCTGCAGGCGCTCGTGCATGGCGGACTCGGGGACGAAGAATTTCTCCGACAGCCTGCGCGCGCTGACCACGCCCTGGTTCATCAACCGGTAGATCGCGGAGGCCGGCATCAGCAGATCGAGCGCGAAGCGATGGGCGTCCTGCTCGATGCGGCGCGGGTGCTGGCCCGACAGGGTGGGCGTCGTCTCCGGCGGCACCGGGCCGTGCCCGAGCACGTGGTGGCCCAGCGCATGGGCCAGGACGATCCGCCGCCGCAGCGGTTCCTCGGCGCGGTTGAGCTCGATCACCGCGCGCCCGTCGAGGTAGAGCAGCCGCCCGCGATAGGGATACATCGGCTCCTGCGACCCGCCCCGGTCGCGCACCTCGACGCCGGCACCATCGGCCAGCTCCTGGGCACTCACGGGCAGGCTGGACTGATCCCAATGCGACTTGCGCAGCTCGTCGGCGAGGACCTCGATGTCGCGTTGTCGCGCTGCGGCTTCGGCCGGCGTTCGGTGTTCTTGGAGCGGGTGGCAGGACGGCGGGGCATCGGCCATGGTCGGTCTCCTCGGCAGGTGCAGAGGGACCGGATGCTAGAAACCCGCGTCTCGCCGCGAAATGACTCGAACCAGTAAGAATCGTTCGCCCACCCCCTTCACTCGCTGTTCGAGTGACAGGTCTTGCTCAGCGATCGTCCTTGGCCGCCTGCGCCTGCCGGGCCGCGGTTTCGGCGGCCTTGGCGGCGAACTGCTCGCGCATGCGCTTGAGCTTCTCGCGCGGGTCTTCCTTGACCCCGCCCTCGCCGAGTTTCATCTCCGCGATGAACCGGCTCGGCACCCCGACGACCGTCTCCCGGTTCTTCTTGCGGCGCCGCAGCGTCGACACCGCCAGCGTCTGCCGCGCGCGCGTGATGCCGACGTACATCAGCCGGCGTTCTTCCTCGACGCGCTGGGGCGTGAGTTCGTCGTTGTCCGCCTTGAACGGCAGCAGGCCCTCGTTGACGCCGGCCAGCACCACGTGCGGCCATTCGAGGCCCTTGGACGCATGCAGCGTCGTCAGCACGACCTGGTCCTGCTCTTCCTGGCGCTCGGCCAGCGACAGGATCACGCTGATGGTCTGCGCCACCTCGAGCAGGGTCTGGCGCGGGCTTTCGGTGGTGATGCCGCCGTCGGTCGAGATCTCGCCGCCGCAGCGCTTGGCGACCCAGTCCACGAAGTCGAGCACGTTGCCCCAGCGGGCCTGCGCGACCTTCTCGTTCTCTTCCTGGTCGATCAGGTGCTGCTCGTAGGCGATGTCCTTGAGCCATTCCATGATCAGCGCCTTGCCCTCCTCCGCGCCGACGGCGTGGCGGGCGCGGTACTCGAGGTCGACGACGTAGCGGCCGAACTCGTGCAGCCCGTGCAGCGCCTTGCTCGACAGCGTCGCCTTGAGCGACTCGGCGAACAGCGACTCGAACATCGACAGCTTCCACTTCGCCGAGAACTCGCTCAGGTGGCCCAGCGTCTGGTGGCCGATGCCGCGCTTGGGCGTGGTCACGGCGCGCAGGAAGGCCGGATCGTCGTCCTGGTTGACCAGCAGCCGCAGCCAGGCGCAGAGGTCCTTGATCTCGGTGCGGTCGAAGAAGCTCTGCCCGCCCGAGACCTTGTACGGGATCTCGGCGCGGCGCAGCGCCTGCTCGAAGATGCGCGACTGGTGGTTGGCGCGGTACAGGATCGCGAAGTCCGAGAACTTCGTCGTCGGCTGGTTGGCCCGGATGGCCTGGATGCGGGCGACGGCGCGCTCGGCCTCGTGCTCCTCGCCGTCGGCCTCGACCAGCACGACGGGATCGCCTTCGCCGAACTCGCTCCACAGCGTCTTCGGGAACAGCTTGGGATTGCCGCCGATCACGTTGTTGGCCGCGCGCAGGATCGCGCTCGTCGAGCGGTAGTTCTGCTCCAGCGGAATGATCTTGAGCTGCGGGAAATCGACCGGCAGCTTCTTGAGGTTCTCGATCGTCGCGCCGCGCCAGCCGTAGATGGACTGGTCGTCGTCGCCCACGGCGGTGAACATCGCGCGCTCGCCGACCAGGCACTTCAGCAGCTCGTACTGGACCGCGTTGGTGTCCTGGTACTCGTCGACCAGCACGTAGCGCAGCGTCTCCTGCCACTTGCCGCGGGCTTCCTCATTGGTCTGCAGCAGCTTCAGCGGCAGGCCGATCAGGTCGTCGAAGTCCACCGCCTGGTACGCGGTCAGCCGCTCCTGGTAGCGCTGCATGACGACGGCCGCGGCGCGCTCCATGTCGTCCTTCGCGTAGGCCAGCGCCTGCTGCGCGCTCAGGTTCTGGTTCTTCCACAAGGAGATGGTCCACTGCCAGGACTTGGCCGTCGCCGCGTCGGTCGTGCCGCCGGCATCGCGCAGCACCGACAG
The DNA here is from genome assembly GCA_966211105.1 of uncultured Burkholderiales bacterium. Classification (GTDB taxonomy): domain Bacteria; phylum Pseudomonadota; class Gammaproteobacteria; order Burkholderiales; family Burkholderiaceae_C; genus Roseateles. The sequence goes on along the minus strand of CBIHMU010000083.1, from coordinate 14,854 downwards.
CACATCGTCCGAATCGAGGATGGAGAACTGCTCCTTGAGCCCGAGGTGACGGCCGTCCTGGCGCAGGATGCGCACCCCCAGCGAGTGGAAGGTCGACACCACCAGTTCCGAGCCTGCCTTGCTGCCCACGAGGTGCTTGGCGCGCTCGCGCATTTCCTGCGAGGCCTTGTTGGTGAAGGTGATCGCGGCGATGTTCTTGGGACGGTAGCCCTCGGACATCAGCTTGGCGATCTTCTGCGTGATCACGCTCGTCTTGCCCGAACCCGCGCCCGCGATCACCAGGCAAGGGCCCGAGAGGTGATGCACCGCCGCCAGTTGCGCGGGGTTGAGCTGGGCTTTGGACATGGAACGTGCGGGACAGGAAAGCGCGGAGGGGCCGGGGATGATAGCGGGACGTACAGTGCGAACCATGAACACCACACTTGCCCTCGCCGCCAATGTCGTCGTCGCCCTGGTGGCGCTGATCCACGTCTACATCCTCATCCTGGAGATGTTCCTCTGGACCACGCCCAAGGGCCGCAAGGCCTTCGGCCTCACGAAGGAGTTCGCCGAGGCGAGCAAGGTCCTCGCCGCCAACCAGGGGCTGTACAACGGCTTCCTCGCGGCCGGCCTCATCTGGGGTCTGGCGCTGGGCGCCGCGGGCGGTCCGGTGAAGCTCTTCTTCCTGGCCTGCGTGCTGGTGGCGGGTCTGTACGGCGCGGCGACGGCCAGCCGCAAGATCCTCTTCATCCAGGCCCTGCCGGCGGCGATCGGCCTGGCGCTCCTGCTGCTGGGCTGACCCTTCAATCCGGCAGCACGACGCCGCGCCGGACCGCCAGCTGCTGCAGCTCGCCGCTGGCGCGCAGGCGCTGCATGCCGGCATCGACCAGCGTCGCCCAGGGTTCGCCCGCCGGATCGCGGCTGAACGCGAAGTGGCCGCGCAGCTGCGCGAACGGCGGCGTGCACCGGGCGACCTGGTCGGTGAGCCCCAGGTCCTGGATCACCGGCTCCGAGTTGCGCTGGTTGGCGGCGATCAGATCCAGCCGGTCGAGCTGGAGCATGCGCAGCGCCGTGGCGAGATCCCGCACGGCGGTGACGTTCAGGCCCAGGCGCGCCTGCTCGAAGCGCTCGCCGTAGACCCAGCCCTGCACCGCGCCGATCCGCAGCGGCTGCAAGGCCTGGAAGTCGCCCCACCAGAGCCCTTCCTCGCGGCGGCGCGCGTAGAACACCAGCGCATCCTCGTAGAAGGCCTGGCGCGAGAAACGCATCAGCCGCTCGCGCTCGGGCGTGCGGTAGGGGCCGACGAGGATCTGCGCCGGACCGTGTTCGATCATGGCCTGCGCGCGCAGCCAGGGATAGAACTCGTAGCGCGGATGGTGGCCGGCGGGCATCAGGATCGCATCGAGCAGGTCGACGGCCAGGCCGCGCGGCCTGCCGTCCGCGCCCGGCTCGAAGAGCCGCGCGAAGCTGGTGCCGGCGACGAGCACCTGCGTCGCACGCGAGCCTGCCGCGGCAGGTCTGCCGGTTCTGCCGGGCATGCCGGACATGCCGGCCAACGCGGGCAGCCCCTGTGCCGCCCCCGTCACGCCGACGGCCATCGCGCCGAGCGCGGCATGACGGAGCAGGTGGCGGCGGAGGGCGTCCATGGGTGGACCCATGATAGAGGCGCGCCGACTCAACGGGCGCGGGTCTCGGCGGCCAGGTCCTCGGGCACCAGCGCGCCGGGGATGAAGACCGGCATGCGGATCGGGTCGCGGCCGATGTCCTCGCCATGGGAGCCGTGAACGGCGAACGCCGCCGCAAGCACCGCGTGGACCTGCCCCATCGCCTCGCAGGACGGCGAGGAGCCGCCGGCGAAGAACACCTTGGCGTCGCCGATGCCCAGTCCGCACAAGCCGTAGAGCCGGTCGCCGACCCGGGCGCAGAACTGGTCGGCGATCTGGCGTCCGATCAGCGACGGCAGCCGGACCAGGTAGTCGCCCGTCCCGGCGTCCACGGCCCAGCGCACGGCCAGCCGGATCCAGTGCGCGTTCTTGCCGTCGACGCAGGTCTCGAGCACGCCGCGCAGCCAGGGCGAACACTCGGGATCCGTCACCGAATCCCGCCAGCAGTGGCGCCAGTCCTCGGCGGACATCGGCCGGATTTCGAAACTCACACGCATCCTCCTCGCGTCGCCACGCCGGCGACAGAAGGACGATCGTAGGCAGGCCGCCCCCGTTCGGACAATCCGCCTTCATCGACCGATGCATGACTCTTCCAGGTCGATCGCCAACGCGAAGTTGTCAATGCGCATGGGCGATTTCCAGCGCCACTGCCCCACCCCTGCGGGAGAACTAGTGCATCGAGGTGGGTCGCCGACTCCTCTGCGCTTCAGCGCGGGCGGCGCGCTCAGCCGCCGCGCAACAGCAGCCAGGCGACGATCGCCGCCAGCGCCAGCACGAGCGCGAGGCCGGCCAGGCGTTCGGCCCAGGAAGCGCGGGCGGCGCGGGCGGCGCGGTCCGTGCGCGATGAAGCCGGGCCGTCATCGTCGCCCTCGAGCGGCGGCGGCGAAGGCAGCAACGGCATCGGCGCCGAGGCCGGCCCGCCCGTGCCGGACGCCGGACGCGCCGGCGCGGGCTCGACCGCGATCCAGTCGCGCACCGCCTGCGCCAGCAGTTGCCGATCGGTGAAGGAGCGGCCGTCCAGCATCGCCCGGTCCAGCAACTGGTCCAGGCTCTCGCGCTGCGCGGCCGTCAGCGACAGCCACGACTGCAGCGACGCCACGGGCGTCGCGCCGGGTTCCGGCTCGTCCTCGACACCGTCCTCGGCGCTCGCATCGCGACGCGGCAGGCGCCCGTTGACCAGCATGCCCAGCAGGCGGCCCAGCGCATGGGTTTCGCTGTTGGCGTCGGGGCGGCCGCCGGCCCGTTGCCGCGCGTTGGCCAGCGGCTCGGCGGCGCGCACCAGCGCGGCGGGCGCCTGGCTGTCGCGCGGCGTCAGGCCCTGCCCCAGCCAGTGCAGCTGTTGCGCGGGGCTCAGCCACAAGGTGCCGGGGTCCAGCTCCTGCAGCACCAGCCCGTGCCCGTGGGCGGCGTCGAGCATCTCGATCAGGTCCAGCAGCAGCTGCATGCGCCGCTTCAGCGGCAGCGCCATCGCCACGCGCAGCAGCGGCGCGCCCTCCATCGCCGGCACGACGAGGTAGGGCAGGCCCGCGGGGCTCAGCCCGCTGTCCAGCGGCGCGCCATAGGCCGGGTGCTGGAAACGCGACAGCGCCTCCGAGTCCTCCGCGAAGCGCATCAGCACCGCCTGCGCGTCGGACTCGTGGCGATAGACCAGCGCGAGCCCGGTCTGCGCGGCGGCCTTGCCGTGCTCGACGCGGTACCAGACGCCGGACGCGCACTCGAAGAGCACGGTCGCGACGCGCCAGACCCCCAGGCGCTCGCCCACGGCCGGCAGCACCGCGGGGACCCGGGCGGCCGGGTCGTGCGGTGCGCGGAGGTCGTGCGCGTGCGGGGCGGGGGGCTCGATCATGGGCGCGAATCCTAGCGCAGCGATACTTCGACCCCATGTCCTCCCGCGTCCCCTCTGTCGGCCTGAGCCATCCGCCCATCGGCGCCCTGGGTGCCCTGGGTGCCCTGGGTGCCCTGACGGTCCTCCTCCCACGGGCCGGCCTTGCCCTGCTCGCGGTGGCGCTCTGCGGGGGAGCCGCCGCGGCGCCCGCCCCGTACAAGCAGCCGTCGGCGGCGATCCGCGAGCTGCTGGATGCGCCGGCGCTGCCGCGCCTCATCCCGTCGCCGGACCGGCAGGCGCTGGCGCTGGTCGAGCAGCGCCGCTACGCGCCGCTCGAGGAGCTCGCACGACCCGGTCTGCGTCTGGCCGGGGCCCGCTTCGATCCGCGCAACGCCAGCCAGCAGAACCTGCTCGCGGTGCAGCGCGTGCGCCTGCGCTCGCTGCTCGAGCTGGAGGCGGCCGAGCGCGACGTCGAACTCCCGGCCGGCGGGACCTGGCACAACTTCCTCTGGGCACCGGACGGGCAGCGGTTCCTGCTGTCCCGGCGCACCGACACGGCCGACGAGCTGTGGGCCGGCGCGACGTCCAACGGCCAGCTCTGGCGCATCTACAACGTGCGCCTGAACAACGCCGTCGATGCCGACGACATCGCCTGGCTGAATCCGCGCGAGGCCGTCGTGCTGACCATCCCCGACGATCGCGGTGCCGCGCCGAGCCGCGCGCAGACCGGTCCGGCGATCCAGGAAACGCATGGCAAGGCCTCGCCCGAACGCACCTATCCGGACCTGCTGCGCAACCCGCGCGACGAGGACCTGTTCGAGCACTACGCGCGCTCGCAGCTGACGCTGATCGACATCGCCAGCGGACAGAGCCGCGACATCGGCACGCCGGGCCTGTTCACCAGCGTCTCCAGCGTCGGCACCGGCCAGGCGCTGCTCACCGAGCGGCTGGTGCGGCCCTTCAGCTACAACCTGACCTTCGACGATTTCCCGACCGTGGTCGAGGTCCGCCAGCGCGACGGCAAGGTGATCCGCGAGCTGGCGAAGATGCCGTTGAAGCAGGGGGTCGCGATCGACGGCGCCCTGCCGGGTCCGCGCGTGTTCTATCCGTCGCCGACCAAGGACGCGGCGATCTACTGGGTCGAGGCGCTGGACGGCGGCAACCCGGCCAACCGCGCGGCGTTCCGCGACCGCGTGATGCGGCTGGACCCGCCCTACACCGGCGATCCCTTCGAGGTGCAGCGCATGCCCTACCGCTTCACGCGGCTGCGCTTCCTGGACGACGGCATCCACGGCCTGTTGACGGAGGAGGACCGCAGCCGCGGCTGGTCGCGGACCTACCTGCTGCCGCTCAACGGCAAGCAGAGCCGCCCGCTGTTCGAGCACTCGGTGCGCGAGCGCTACCGGCATCCCGGTTATCCGTTCATGCGCACGCTGGCCAACGGCCATCAGGTGGCGCAGACGCTGGGCGGCGACCTGCTGCTGTCGGGCCAGGGCGCGGGGCCCAAGGGCGACCGGCCCTTCCTGGACAAGCTGTCGCTGAAGGACCTCGGCGTGCAGCGGCTGTTCCAGTCGGCCGAGGGCGTCTACGAGCAGCCCGTGGCGCTGCTCGAGGACCGCCGGCTGCTGACCCAGCGCGAGACCGAGCACGAGCCGCCCAACCTGGTGCTGCGCGACAACGGCAAGGCGACGCCGCTGACGCGGATCAAGGATCCGACGCCGCAGCTCAAGGGCGTGCGGCGCGAGCTGGTGAGCTTCAAGCGCGTCGACGGCGTGGAGCTGTCGTTCTGGATGTACCTGCCGCCGGACCAGCGCGAGGGCGAGAAGCGGCCGGCGCTGGTGTGGGCCTATCCGCTGGAGTTCAACGACGCGGCGATCGCGGGGCAGCTGAGCGGATCGCCGGGGCGCTACATGAGCTTCTCCGGCATCAGTCCGCTGAACCTGCTGATGGACGGGTATGTGGTGCTGATGGACGCGACGATGCCGGTGGTGGGCGACGCGCGCAACATGAACGACAGCTTCATCGAGCAGATCACGGCGAACGCGCGGGCGATCGTGGACAAGGCCGAGGATCTGGGCACCGTGGATCCGAAGCGGGTGGCGATCGGCGGTCACAGCTATGGCGCGTTCATGGCGGTGAACCTGATGGCGCACACGAAACTGTTCCGCTGCGGCATCGCGCGCAGCGGCGCCTACAACCGCACGCTGACGCCGTTCGGCTTCCAGAGCGAACGCCGGTCGCTGTGGGACGCGAAGGACGTCTACCTGAAGCTGTCGCCCTTCCTCTTCGCCAACCAGATCAAGGATCCCCTGCTGCTGATCCACGGCGAGGCGGACAACAACTCGGGCACCTTCCCGATGCAGAGCGAGCGGCTGTACCAGGCGCTGGCGGGTCTGGGCGGCACGGCGCGCTACGTGCTGCTGCCCTTCGAGGCCCACGGCTACACCGCGCGCGAATCCGCGGGCCAGGTGCAATGGGAGATGAGCCAGTGGTTGAAGGGCTGCGTCGGCGATCCCCGGGTCGAGGCCAGGCCGCGCCCGGCCGCCGCGTCCGGCGCCTCGCAGTGACCTACAGCTGCTTCGCCGAGAAGGTGTCGCAGTCCCGCAGATCCCCCTGAGCCATCCCGCGCTTGAACCAGCGCTGCCGCTGCTCGCTGCTGCCGTGGGTGAAGCTCTCGGGCACGACGGCCCGGCCGGCGCTGCGTTGCAGGGTGTCGTCGCCGATCTTGGCGGCGGCGTTGAGGGCTTCGTCGATGTCCCCCGCTTCCAGCCAGCCCTTGGACTGCTGGGAGTGGTGGGCCCACACGCCGGCGAAGCAGTCGGCCTGGAGTTCCACGCGGACGCTGGTGGCGTTGGCGGCCTGTTCGGACTGGCGGCGCCGGGCGGCGTCGACCTTGTCGGTGATGCCGAGCAGATGCTGGACGTGGTGCCCCACCTCGTGGGCGATCACGTAGGCCTGCGCGAAGTCGCCGGGGGCGCCGAGCCGGTCGCGCAGGGTCTGATAGAAGCTGAGGTCGATGTAGACCTTGCTGTCGCCGGGGCAGTAGAACGGCCCCATGGCGGCCTGTCCGAGGCCGCAGGCGGTGCGGGACTGGCCTTCGAAGAGCGTCAGCGTGGGCGCCTGGTAGGTCTTGCCGCCGGCCTTGAAGAGCGAGGTCCAGACGTCCTCGGTATCGGCGAGCACGATGCTCACGAACTTCGCCGGCGCGTCCTGGGGACGGCTGTGCTCGGCGGGGCGCTGGGCCGGGCCGGGCGCGGTCTGGACGGCGCTGCCGTCGAGGGCGCTGAGCACCGTCAGCGGATTGATGCCGAAGGCCCAGGACGCGAGCAGGGCCACCACGATGCCGCCGATGCCGATGCCGCGCCCGCCGAGCATCGGCAGTCCGCCGCCGCCGCTCCCGCCGCCGCTGCCGCGCAGGTCCTCGACGTTGTCGCTCTCGCGATTGCCTTCCCATTTCATGCTGTGCTCCTGATGCCGTCCCGTCGGCACGAACCGGCTGCAAGGATGGCACAGCGTGGCTGACGCGACTGTCGGACGGGACCTCACCGGCGCTGGCGCGGCCCCCTCGATCAGGGGACACGCGGGCGCCGCCGGGGCGCTCAGTCCGCCACCTGGGCCTCGCTCCCCACCGCCGCGGTGTCGTGCGCGGGGAGGATCAGGTGGAATTCCGCGCCACCGCCTTCGCGATTGGCGGCGTAGAGCCGCCCGCCGTGCATCTCGACGATGCGCCGGCTGATCGGCAGGCCGAGGCCGGTGCCCCCGGAGCCGTCCTTGGTCGCGCTGGACTGCACGAAGGGATCGAAGATGCGTTCGAGTTCGTCGACCGGGATGCCGGGCCCCCGGTCGGCGACACAGAGGTGCAACGCGCCCTCGGCGGTGCGATCGCCGCGGAGCTCGATGGTGCCGCCCTGCGGGGCGAACTTGATGGCGTTGGCCAGCACGTTGCGCACCGCCTGCTGGAAGCGCAGCGGATCGACGCGCGCCGGCATCGGCGCGGGCAGCTCGACGGCCAGGCTCAGGTGGCGCTTCGCGGTCAAGGGCGCGAGCTCGCGCATCACCGCGTCGACCGGTTCGCGCAGGTCCTCCGCCCGCAGCTCCAGCGCGCCGACGGCGTCGAGCTTGGAGGCGTCGAGCAGGTCGTTGACCAGCGCCAGCATCCGCTGCCCCGAGCCGTGGATGTCCGAGAACATCGCCTGCAGCCGCTCCTGCCCGCCGCTGCGCGCGATGCCGAGCTCGGAGAAGCCGAGGATGGATTGCAGCGGCGTGCGCAGCTCATGGCTGATGTTGGCGAGAAACTCGGTCTTGGTCCGCGAGGCCTCCTCCGCCGCGTCGCGCGCCTGGCGCGTCAGCCGTTCGGCGGCGGCGCGTTCGGTGACGTCGACCGCGCTGCCGGCGTAGCCGAGCAGTTCCCCGTCGCGGCGCAGCGGCACCGTCGCGATCTCGTAGCGGCGCGGTGCGCCCTCGCCGTTGCGGATCGTGGCCTCGACGCTGCGCACCCCCTCCCCGCCGCCGAACAGGCTGGCCACGGCGTCGCGGTCGGCCGGCTCGGCGAGGTCCGCCAGCCGGCGGCCGACGGCCTCGTCCGGGCGGCCGCGGTGCAGCGTCGTCCAGCGGGCGTTCACGAAGGTCAGCGTGCCCGCCGGATTGGTCCGGAAGATCACCTCCTGCACGCTCTTGAGCAGCACGCGCATGTCGCGCTCGCGGTCGGCGAGCTGCGCATGCGCGCCCTCCAGCGCCTCCATCGCCTCGGCCCGCGCCTGCAGGCTGCGGCGCACCGTGATCGTCGCCAGCGCGATCAGCGCCAGCGCCAGCGCGCCGATCAGCAGCAGCCAGCGCAGGCCCGCGTGCCAGCCCGCGAGCACCTCCTCGACCGACTGCTCCACACCGACCATCAACGGGCGCCGCGGCGCCGCGCGGTAGGCGACGACGACTTCGCCGGGCAGCGCGCCGGCGCCGATGTAGGTGTCGTGCTCGCGTCCGCGGCGCAGCGCGTCGAAGGCCGGATGCCCGTCCAGGCGCTGGCCGGGCAGCTGGTGCAGGGTCTCCATCGCGGCGAGCAGCTGGCCGTCGGTCGAGGCCAGCCAGGCGGCGCTGCGGCCCGTGGGCAGCGCGCGCTGCTGGACCTGCGTCAGCGCATCCGGATTGATCAGCGCCAGCAGCCAGCGCGCGTCGCCGTCGCGCATGCCGGACGACAGGCCCGTCGAGGCCGCCGCGCCGCTGGCGGGTTCATCGGGCGATGGCGGCAGTTGCAGCAGCAGCGGCAGCATGCCCACCGGCGATCCGCGCGCCCCGCGTCCCCGCGCGAGGTCCGCCAGGCCGCGCCCGGGCCGCAAGGGCAGCAGCATGTCGCGGTCGGGAGCGGGCAGGCGACCGAAGTCGTCGAGCGGAATCTCCAGGCCGATCTCGTCGGTGTTCGTGCTGACCAGCACCCGCCCGCGCGTGTCCAGCAAGGACACGCTGCGGATGAAGGGCAGCCCCACCAGCACATGGCTGAGATGCTCCTGGAGGTGCTGGGCCTCATGCGGATCGGCGACCGTGCGCGCCAGGCCGTCGCCGACGGCATGCAGGGACAGCGAGGCGGTCTCGATGGTGCGGCTCGCGTCGCTCTCCAGCACCTGCGCCAGCAGCGCGCCGCGCGCGCGCGCCTCGTCGATGGCTTCCTGCCGGCCGACCCATGCCGGGCCGATCAGGCCGGCCAGGGTGCCCGCCCCGACGGCGAGGCCCGCCCACAGCGTCGCGCGACGCAGGCGCAGCAGGGATCGGACGGCCGGACCGAGCATCGTGGCGGCTCCGCGTCAGGGTACGACGATCGCGCTCAGGCCGTGGCGCTCGGCGGCGGCGCGCAGCCGGCCGTCGCGCTTGATCCGAGCGACGAAGTCGTCCAGCCGCGCCAGCCACACGGCATCGCCGCGCTTGATCGCATAGGCATACGGCAGGACATGGAAGGGTTTGGGCGACGCGATCAGCTGCGCCCAGTCGGCGTTGTCCAGCAGCCGCCGGCTGTAGGGATAGTCGGTCATGAAGACGTCGGCGCGGCCGGACTCCAGCTCGCGCTCCCGCGTCGCGGGCGGCTGCACCACCAGCAGCGTCGCGCGCTTGAGCGCGTCGCGCATCACCCGCTCGGTCGAGGTGCCGGCCTGCACGGCCACCACCACGGCCGGCTGGTCGATGTCCTCCCAACGCTTGACGACACGGCTCGCGCGGCTGGCGATGGCATAGATGTCGCTCTGCAGATACGGCTGCGTGAAAGACAAAGCCACCTGGCGGTGCGGCAGGACGGCGACGGCGAACATGGCGACATCGCAGCGCTCGCCCTCCAGGTCGGGGATCAGGCGCTGGAACGAGGATTCGACATACCGCAGGCGCACGCCGAGGTCCTTCGCCAGTTCGTTGGACAGGTCGATGTCCAGGCCGCTGAGGGTCTCGTCGCGGGGATGGCGGTAGGTGATGCCATAGTAGTCCGGCCAGATGCAGACCCGCAGCACGCCCTGCGCGAGGACGCGCTGCAGCACGGGGCTCGCCGCGGCGGCCGGCGCGGGCGCGGACGCCGGGGCGCTCCACGCGCCCGGCGCCGCCACCGCTGCCATCGCCACCATGAGGCCGGCCGCCCGGATCCGGGCACGCCGGACCGTCGCGGCCGGTCCGGTCCATCGCTTCGTCATCACATCTCCTCGACGCCGGATTGCACCAGAGTTCGCACCCTTCAATGCCGAGGGAAGCCCCCATCTCCGACCGAAGTCACCCCGATATCACTTTTATCGCTTATAACTGGGGATATTGCCCACCTGCAAGTTTGGTTAATTCGGCAAAATCGCCTCATGACTGCCATTGCCCGTACACCTGACGACATGCAAGAGGACTTCAGCACGCGCGAAGTCGCGCAGCGCCTCGGCATGGCCGTCCGATCGGTGCAGCTGATGGTCGACCGCGGTGAGCTGCAGGCCTGGCGCACGCCGGGCGGACACCGCCGGATCCTGAGGACCTCGCTGGACGCCTGGCTGACCGGCCGGGGCCTGGCGCCGACCAAGCCGGCCGACCTGTCGCCCAACGACGGCGTCCCGCCGCGGCTGAAGGCGCTGCTGATCGAGGACTCGGTCCACTACCAGAACCTCGTGATGCTGCTCGCGCAGCAGGAGTACCCCGACCTCGACCTGCACACGGCCAACGACGGCATCGGCGGCCTGGTCATGTACGGACAGCTGCAGCCCGAGATCCTGCTGGTCGACATCCTGCTGCCCGGCATCGACGGCGCGGCGCTGGTGACCAGCCTGCGCTCGCAGCCGCAGTTCGCCAGCAGCGAACTGATCTTCGTCACCGCGCTCGACGAGCAGCAACGGGCGCCTTATGCGTTCGCGCTGGCGGGCCTGCCGCTGGTGCACAAGCCGCGGCTCGTGACTGACCTGCCGCCGCTGCTCGGCGCCGCCATCCAGCGCATCCAGGCCCGACAGCCGCAGTTCGCCGGTTGACGCCGGCGGCAGAGGGCGGAAGTGGGCGGGTTCTGATCATGGCGTCCCGTGTGCGGGTCCTCCTGGTGGAGGACGATCCCACCCTGCAGCGTTTCGTCGCCATGGCGCTCGAGGACGACGAGGTGCGCATGCAGGGCTGCATCTCCGTGGACGAGGCGCTGCTCGCGCTCGCGACGCAGAGTTTCGACCTGGTCATCAGCGACCTGATGCTGCCGGGTCGGCACGGCCTCGATCTGCTGCAGACGCTCAAGCAACGGCCCGAACTGCGCGGCAACGCGCGGCTGGCCGTGTTCAGCGCGGGGCTCAATCCGAGCGTGCGCGAGCAGCTGGAGGCGCTCGGCGTGACGCGTTTCCTGTCCAAGCCCTGCTCGCTGGGGGATCTGCAGTCCTGCCTGGACGGCCTGCGCGACGCCCCGGTGCCGGCGGCGATGCCGTCGATCCATCAGGCCGCCATCGAGCAGTACTTCGGCGGCAACGCCGCGCTGTACCAGGCCTTCCTGGCGCGCTGCCGGATGCAGTTCCCGCTCGACATCGCCAGCGGTCGCGGCGCCTGCGAACGCGGCGAGCACGTCAAGCTGCGCCACCTCGCGCACAGCCTCAAGAGCGTGCTGCTGACGCTGGGGCATGCGGAGGCGGCCGACGTCGCGCGGCAACTGGAACTCGATGCGGAACAGGCCGCGACAGGGTCCGAAGACGCCCTCGCCGCCGCGCGCGCCGCCTGGCCGGTGCTCGAAGAGGCGCTGGCGCGGCTCCTTTGATCCCGCCGCCCCAGACCCCCTGGGACGGACGCTCCGGGTCCTAGATCGCCAGCGGGTCGACGTCCACGGCCCACCGCGTGAGGCCCTTCTGGCGGCGCTTGAGCGCATGCAGCTCCGGCAGCCAGGCCCGCAGGAAACGCAGCAGCTGCGCGCGGCTGCCGGCCTCGATCAGCATCTGGAAGCGCTCGCTGTCGGCCACGCGCGCGATGGCCATCGGCACCGGGGGATACAGCAGCAGGCCGAGCGACAAGGGCAGCGCCTGCGCCGCCTCCTGCGCCGCGGAGAGGAAATCGCGCGCGGCCTCGACGCTGCGGCCTTCCGCGCGCACCAGCGCCAGGTGCGAGAAGGGCGGCAGGTTGGCCGTCATCCGCTCGTGCAGCTGACTGCCGGCGAAGGCTTCGAAGTCGTGCTTCAGCAGCGACTGGTAGAGCGCGTGCTCCGGATACCAGGTCTGGATCCACATCTCGCTGCGGGCCGCCTGGGCGGCGTCGCGCCCCGCCCGGCCGCCGGCCTGCATCAGGAGCGAGAAGAGCCGCTCCGGCGCGCGGAAATCGCTGCTGAACAACGCGCCGTCCGGATTCACCGCGGCGACCAGGGTGATGCGACGGAAATCGTGCCCCTTGGCGATCATCTGCGTGCCGACGAGGATGTCGACCTCGCCCTCGTGCACCGCCGCGAGCTGCGATTCGAGGCTGCCCTTGAGCCGGGTCGTGTCCGCATCGATGCGGGCCACGCGCGCGCCGGGCAGCGACTGCGCCAGCTGCTCCTCCAGCCGCTCCGTGCCGCGTCCCAGCGGCGCCACGTCCGGATTGCCGCAGGACGGACAGGCGCGCGGCACGCGGGTCGTCACGCCGCAGTGGTGGCAGCGCAGCGTCCGGTCCTCCTTGTGGAAGACCTGGTGCGCGCTGCAATGCGGGCAGTCGCTCTTCCAGTTGCACTGGTCGCAATGCAGCACCGGCGCATAGCCGCGGCGGTTCAGGAACACGAGGCTCTGCTCGCCCCGCTCCAGCCGCTTGCGCATCGCGTCCAGCAAGGGCACCGACAGCGCCGTCGTGACGCCCTTCTTGCGCTCGAGCCGGTTCATGTCGAAGAGCCGCACCCGCGGCAGCGCGCCGCCGCCGATGCGCTCGGTGAGGTCGATGCGCCGGTAGCGCCCGCCGAGCGCATGCTGCCAGCTCTCCAGCGACGGCGTCGCGGAACCGAGCACCACGGGCACCTTCTCCAGGTGACCGCGATAGACCGCCAGATCGCGCGCCGAGTAGCGGGCGCCGTCCTGCTGCTTGTAGGAGGGGTCGTGCTCCTCGTCGACGACGATCAGTCCCAGCCGGGGCAAGGACGCGAAGACGGCCAGCCGCGTGCCCAGCACCAGCTGCGCACGACCCAGGTGCGCGGCGAGCCAGTGGCGCAGCCGCTGCGCCGGCGTCAGCGCGCTGTGCAGCGAGACGATGGAACGGCCGGCGAAGCGTTCGGCGAAGCGGGCCTCGAGCTGCGGCGTCAGGTTGATCTCGGGCACCAGCACGAGCACCTGCTGGCCGCGTTCGAGCGCGGCCTCGGCTGCGCGCAGGTAGATCTCGGTCTTGCCGCTGCCGGTCAGGCCCCACAGCAAGGCGGGTTGCGGCGCCTCGCGGCGGGCCTGCTCGGCCAGCGCGTCCAGCGCCGACTGCTGCTGTGCGGTCAGCGCGGGGCGCTCGCGCACGGGGGTCGGCGTCTCCGCTGCCCCTTCGCTCGCCAACGCGGCCTTCGCCGCCTCCGCATCCGCCTTGTCGAGCTTCTTCAGCCGGGCCTGCAGCTGCTTGGCATCGAGGTCCCGCAGCTGCGGCGGCAGCACCGCCAGCGCCAGCTCGCCGATGCTGCGCTGGTAGTAGCCCGCCGCGAACTCGACCAGCCTGCGCCAGCGGTCGGAGAGCGGCGGCAGGGCGTCGAGCGCCTCGCCGACGGGGCGCAACTCGGATTCCGGCAACGGCTCCTGCCCGGGCAAGTCCTGGCCCTCGGCCGGGTCGTCCCACACCAGCCCCATCACGTCGCGACGGCCCAGCGTCACATGCACCAGCGTCCCGGGGGTCAAGTCTTGCGGGCCGAGGTAGTCCAGCGGCCCGGTCAGCCCGCTGTGCTGGGGCGCCTCCACGGCCACCCGCACGCGGCGCAGCGGCGGCGACCCGCTCATCGATCCGCCCCTCCGCGCCGGGCACAGCCGGTCGCCGCGTCCCTCCAGGCCTCCATCGGCCATGAGGAAAGCGCGCCAAGTGCCTGATTTCCAAGGGTGTTCACAACGGGGTCGAAAGCCTGTGGATAACTTTGTGGGAAACGCCCCGGCTTTTCAGGGGCCGCCAGGATTGCCGCCGCGGAGCCCCGCCGGCGTCAAATCCCGGGGAAACGCCACGTTCCCTTTGAAATCAACGACTTACGCGCCCATCGGGGAAAGCCCTAGCCGGGATGCCTGGCATGTGCTGCGTTTCGGTGACATGCACGGATTTGGGGATAACTACGCCGAGGCCTTGCGCAGCGTGCGCGAATGCTGATGCACTTCGTCGACCAGTTCGGCGACGCTTTCCGGCGGCGTGAACTGGCTGATGCCGTGGCCCAGGTTGAACACGTGCCCGCCCCAGCCGCCGTCCGCGCGCTGCGGCGCGCCGAAGCTGTCGAGCACCGCGCGTGCCTGCTCGCGCACCGCGGCCGGCGGCGCGAACAGCACGTTGGGATCGAGGTTGCCCTGCAGCGCGACGCGGTCCTGCACCTGCGCCCGCGCGCGGCCAAGGTTCACCGTCCAGTCCAGGCCGACGACGTCGGCGCCGGCCGTGGCGATCTCGTCCAGCCACAGTCCACCGCCCTTGGTGAACAGCAGCTTGGGAATGCGGCGGCCCTCGTGTTCCCCCTTGAGCTGCGACAGCACGCGACGCGAATACGCCAGGCTGAACTGCTGGAACTGGCCGTCGGCCAGCACACCGCCCCAGGAGTCGAAGACCATCACCGCCTGGGCGCCGGCCTCGATCTGCGCGTTGAGGTAGGCGGCGACCGCGTCGGCGTTGATCGACAGGATGCGGTGCATCAGGTCGGGACGCGCGTACAGGAGGCTCTTGACGTGGCGGTAGTCGTCGGAACCGCCGCCCTCGACCATGTAGCAGGCCAGCGTCCACGGGCTGCCGGAGAAGCCGATCAGCGGCA
>CBIHMU010000082.1:0-23964 GCA_966211105.1 uncultured Burkholderiales bacterium | reverse complement strand
GGCGCCGCCTGGGTCGACCGCCTGTCGCGCGCCGGGCAGGATCTGGTCCGTCCGCCGGCCCAGTTCCGGATGCGGGTGAGCGGGACGCCGCGCGCGCTGCCGGCGGCGGTGGAGGACGAGTTGCTGCTGATCGCGCGCGAGGGCCTGACCAATGCCGACCGCCACGCGCGGGCGACCGAGGTGGCGCTGGAGCTGGACTACCGGGCCGATGCCGTCTCGCTGACCGTGCGCGACAACGGCATCGGGCTCGCGCCGGACTGGGCGAGCCGTCCGGCGCGCGGCGTGCGCTTCGGCATGTGCGGGATGCGCGAACGGGCGCGGCTCGTCGACGCGGGTTTCACGGTCCACAGCGTGCCGGGCGCCGGCACCGAGCTGGTGCTGCGCGTGGCCGACGCGCGACACGCGGGCTGGCTGGACCGCTGGCGGCAGGCGCGTTCGCCTGTCTCCCCGTGAAGTCCCGGGGGGCCGGGGCAAACCCCGCTCCCTAGAATCCGCGCCGTCGAAGTCCGACGCCTGAGGAGGGAAGAGAGATGAAGAAGTTCGCCGCGCTGTCCGCGCTTTGCCTGTCCTTGACCGCCGCGTTGCCGGCCTTCGCCGATCCGGCGCCGGTGCCTGACACCGCGCAGGCGCAATCGCTGCGCGACGCCGTCCGCGCCGACCGCAAGGGCGTCGTGCTGAAGGCCTTGGCCCTGGACGAGGCGCAGAGCAAGAAATTCGTCCCGGTCTACGAGGCCTATGAGCGTGAGCTCGCCACGCTGAACCGTCAGTTCACCCGCATGTCGGTGGAGTACGTGCAGATCGGCGAGAAGCCGACGAACGCGCAGTCGAAGTACTTCTCGCGCGGCTACCTCGGTTATGTCGACGCCGAGCAGAAGCTCTACAAGAAGTACCACCCCCGCGTGGTCAAGGCGATCGGCGAAGTGGGCGCCGCCCGCTTCCTGTCGGTGGAGCGCCGCATCCGCGCACTCCAGGACTACGACCTCTGGATCTGAGAGCAAGGGCTACTGCGCGAACGTCATGCGTCGTTGGTCGGATGCTCGGAATCCTCACGTACAGGAAGTACGTGCCGGTTCCTCCGTTCCGCCCGCCTAGCCTGACGTCCGCTCGCGACGCCCCGGGAGACCGAGCCGGCGTCAGATCCAGCCGAGGTCGATGGCTCGGAGGACCGCCTGCGTGCGGTCTCTCACGCCCATCTTCGCGAACACGGCGGAGCAGTGGTTCTTGATCACGCCTTCGCTGTTGCCCAGCAGCGCCGCGATCTCGGTGTTGCTGCGGCCGCTGGCCACCAGGCGCAGCACCTGAAGCTCCTTGGGGCTGAGCGTCTCGGGCTCCGGCGTCGCCGCGAAGGCACGCTCGACCGGCGCGCGTTCCATGCGCTCGGTCAGCAGCGGCCGCAGCGCGGTCGATCCGCCGACCACGTCGCGCAGCGCCTGCACCAGCGTGTCCGGGCTGATCGCCTTCAGCAGGAACCCCCGCGCCCCGGCCCGCACCGCCTCGTCGAAGGCGGCCGTGTCGTCGAAGGTCGTCAGCAGCACCACCGGGATCTTCAGCGCCCGCGACGCCAGCGCCCGGATCAGCCCGATCCCGTCCAGCCGCGGCATGCGCATGTCCGACAGGATCACGTCCGGCTGCTCGCGCGCCAGCAGCTCCAGCGCCTCCGCCCCGTCCGACGCCTCGCCGATCAGGCGGATGTCGTCGTGCAGCGCCAGGAGGCCCTTCAGCCCCTCGCGCACCAGTTGCTGGTCCTCCACCAGCAGCAGCTTGATCGTGGTATCGCTCATCTCGTCTCCTTCCCTGGATGCGCCGGCCCGCTTCAGGCGCGCCGCGGGCAGTTCAATTCGATCAGGAATCCGGGGTGATGCCGCAGCACCTGCATCGTCCCGCCCAGTTCGGCCATGCGCTCCTGCATGCCCTTGAGGCCGTTGCCCTCGCGCAGCTTGCGCGTGCCCCGGCCATTGTCGTCAACCCGCACCCGGACCTGCGACGCCGCCGAGGGCAGCCGGATCCGCGCGCGTTCCGCCTGCGCTGAGGCCGGCGCGGACGCCGGTGCCGCGGCGTCGGCGCGTTCCAACGTGTCTGCCGCCTCCACCGCCTCCACCGCCTCCACCGCCTCCAGCGTGACGCGCACGTGCGTCGCGCCGGCATGCCGCACCGCGTTGGTCACCGCCTCCTGCACGCAGCGCAGCAGCGCATGCGCGCAGCGCGGCGTCAGGTCTTGCGCGACCGGGTCCAGCGCCAGCTCGATCTGGGTGCTGGCGATGCCGTCCGCCAGCGTGCGCAGCGCCGCTTCGAGGTTGATGCGCTGGCTCTCACGCTCGCGCGAGACGGCCGCCCGGACCTCCGCCAGCAGCCCCGCGGCGCCGAGCCTGGCCTTCTCCACCGCCTGCGCCGCGCCCGGCTCGTCGTGGCGCTGCAGCAGCGCCTCGCTGAGCTGCAGGTGCAGGTTGAGCGCCGTCAGGTGGTGGCCCATCACGTCGTGCAGTTCGCGCGCCATGTGCAGGCGCTCGGCGTAACGCAGCTGCTCGATCTGCAGGCGTTCGCCGGATTCCTTCTCGGCCAGCATCGCCTGGAACCAGCGCCGGCGTTCGCCCTCGGCGGCGGCCAGCCGGCCCAGCCCGAAGGCCATCCCGTGCAGCGCCACCATGGACATCGACAGGCCCACGCTGTTCAGCCACCAGGGCATGTCGGGCTGGATCTGCTCCAGCCGCTGGGCCTCGCTGGGCAGCAGCCAGTAGAGCGCGACGTTGATGACGACCTGCACCAGCGCGAAATTGAAGGCGCGCCGCACGTTGAGCAGCAGCGCCGCGAGCACGGTGACCAGGAAGGGCAGTCCGGGCGTCACCAGCAGCGCCAGGACGTCCAGCAGCACCACCCGCGACAAGGCGTTGCGCGGCGGCAGGTCCAGGTGTTGCTGGCGCGCCAGCCGCCAGAAGTGCCAGGCGAACACCATGACCAGCGCCAGGCAGGTCAGGACGAACGGCGCGTCGTGCGTGGTGCCGCCGGTGCGGCGGTAGAGACTGGCCAGGACGCCGTCGTAGGGCTCCGTCTGGTTGCCCATCAGGCCCCAGATGGCCGAACCCAGCTCCAGCAGGCAGATCGCCAGGGCGGCGACGCGCAGCACGAAGGCGGGCTGGGCGATGCGGGCGAGCAGACGATCGAGGGGGCGATCCAAGGGAGGCATCCGGAAAAGGCCGAGGCGACCGTCAAGACCGACACGACAGGCACGACAGACACGGCGACGGGCTGCCAGCGTGCCACAGGCGACGTCCGGCAGGGAAGGTGCGCATTGTCATGGGACACCCGGAGAGCGGTTCCGCCCATGCGACGAGTGCCCCGAATCGCCGGATGAGTTGCGGGCCGCGCCGACTCGGGCGGCGCCTCCGGCAGTGCCTAGGCGATCGCCTCGGCGATCACGCCGCCGCCCAGGCAGACGTCGCCGTCGTAGAGCACCGCGCTCTGGCCCGGCGTCACCGCCCACTGCGCCTGCGGGAAGTCCAGGCGGATGCTGCCCTCGCCGGGCGTCAGCGCGCAGGCGGCGTCGGCCTGCCGGTAACGGGTCTTGGCGCCGAAGCCGCCGAAGCCCGGCGCCCGGTCCGTCCAGCTCAGGTCCTGCGCGACCAGGCCGCGGCTCTGCAGCAGCGGGTGGTCATGGCCCTGCACGACGACCAGCGTGTTGCTGTCCAGGTCCTTGCGGGCGACGAACCACGGCGCGTGCTCGCCGCCGCCGCGCGGCGCGCCCTTCTCCTTGACGCCGCCGATGCCCAGGCCCTGGCGCTGGCCCAGCGTGTAGAACGACAGGCCGACATGCTCGCCCACCTTGCGGCCGCGGTCGTCCTTGATCGGCCCCGGCTTCTGGGAAAGGTAGCGGTTGAGGAACTCGCGGAACGGGCGCTCGCCGATGAAGCAGATGCCGGTCGAGTCCTTCTTCTTCGCATTGGGCAGGCCGATCTCCTCGGCGATGCGGCGCACCTCGGTCTTGGGCAGGTCGCCGACCGGGAACATCGTCTTCTTCAACTGCGCCTGGTTGAGCCGGTGCAGGAAGTAGCTCTGGTCCTTCAGCGGATCCAGTCCCTTCAGGAGCTGCACGCGGCCGTCCACCTCGCGGACGCGGGCGTAGTGCCCGGTGGCGATCTTCTCCGCGCCCAGGCGCATCGCATGGTCGAGGAAGGCCTTGAACTTGATCTCGGCGTTGCACAGCACGTCCGGGTTGGGCGTGCGGCCGGCCTGGTACTCGCGCAGGAATTCGGCGAAGACGCGGTCCTTGTACTCGGCGGCGAAGTTGACGTGCTCGATCTCGATGCCGATGACGTCCGCCACCGCCGCCGCGTCGACGAAGTCGATGTTGGAGGAGCAGTACGCGCTGTCGTCGTCGTCTTCCCAGTTCTTCATGAAGATGCCGACGACCTCGTGGCCCGCCTGCTTCAGCAGCCAGGCCGTCACGGCGGAATCGACGCCACCGGACAGGCCGACGACGATGCGTTGCTTCTTGGGGGTCATGGGTCGGCATTGTCCCTCGACCGGATGTCAGGGATGGCTCACAAGGGTATGCGCCAAACCCCACAGGCGCTCCCGGCGACGCCGACTGCTGCGCCGCCCCGGGCGGGCAGACACTGGACGAAACAGGGAGGACAGCACCATGAACATCGTCATCGTCGACGGGTCCCTCACGGCACGGGCGCAATGGCGGGCGCTGCTCGCGCGGGAGCGCCGGATGCACGTGGTGGGGGAGGCGGGGTGCGAGCAGTCCGCCATCGACACCATCACGCAGTGTCAGCCCGACGTGGTGCTGATGGACCTGGCGCTGCAGCCGGGCAGCGGCTTGCGGGTGCTGCGGGCGATCCGGCAGCTGGGCGTCGGCGCCCGGGTGATGGTGCTGACCCACGCCTGCTACGAGGAGACGCGGCGCGCCTGCGCGGAACACGGTCTCTCGGGCTTCTTCGACAAGGACAGCCAGACGGACGAGGCGCTGGCGCTGCTGCGGAGCTGGCGCGCGCCGCTGCCGGCCGACGAGGACGAACGCCAGGCCGCCGTTGACGGCCTGGACCTGCAGTCGCAGGGGCAGCCCGCCTTCGACGAACTGGCCGACCTGGCCTGCGACATCAGCGGCGGCGCCATGGCGGCCGTCGGCCTGGTCGACGGCGACCAGCTGCGGCTGATCGGCACCTCGGGCCTGCACCTGCGGCTGATGCCGCGGGCCCGGGGCCTGTGCACGCACGTGATGCACCACGGCAGCCTGCAGGAGGTGCCGGACACCTGGCATGACCCGCGGTTCCTCGATCACCCGCTGGTCCAGGGCGCGCCCTACGTGCGCTTCTACGCGTCCGTGCCGCTGTCGCTGTCGACCGGCGAGGTGGTCGGCAGCCTGTGCGTGATGGACCGGCTGCCGCGGCGGTTGCGGGACCGGCAGCGCGAGTCGCTGACGACGCTGGCGCGCTGCGCCGTCAACGAGCTGGAGGCGTGCCGGCGCCCGCCGCGCCACAGCGCGCAGGCGATCAGCGCCGCCATGACCTTCTGAGCGCGCTCCGAGGATCGACCGCCTGCAGCGCGACGGGCCCTTCGGGGCCCGTCGTCATTGCGCAGCGCCCAGTGCGGACGCTCAGTGCGGACGCTCAGTGCGGACCGCTCAGTGCGGCCAGGCCCGGGGCGCGTAGAGCGACGGGTGGCCGCTCACGGCCTCGATCGGCAGCCGGCGGCCGGCGGCGTGGTCCTCGATGCACTGCAGGATCAGCGGGCTGCGGTGGCGGTCCTGGCTGGCGCGGATCTCGTCCAGCGTCAGCCACAGCGTGCGCTGGATGGGCTCGTCGAACGGGCGCCCCGGGATCTGCTCGCCGACGCGGCCGGTGAAGGCCAGCCGGACATAGGTGACGTCGTCGTTGCGGTCGGGACGCAGGAAGCGCGACATGTAGACGCCGAGGAAGGCGTCCGGCGTGAACGGCCGGGCGGTTTCCTCGAGGACTTCGCGGACGACGGCGTCGATCGCGGACTCCGCCTGCTCCAGGTGGCCGGCGGGGTTGTTGAGCAGCAGGCCGTCGCGGGTGAGTTCCTCGACCAGCAGGTAGCGGCCGTCCTGTTCGATCACGGCGGCGACGGTGACGCTGGGCTTGAATCGTTCGGTCATTGGTCCTTCCTGGAAGGGCGGCTCGCGCCGCGGCGCCAATGCCGGGAGCGGCCACCTCGATGGGTGCGGGCCGCATTGTGAACGCCGAAAATGAAAAACCCCGGCCAGCCGGGGTCTTGTCATCGGGACAAGGGATCAGCGACGACCGCGGTCGTGGTCGTCGCGGTCGCGATCGGGACCCCGTCCGTGGTCATGGTCGGGACCCCGGCCATGGTCCCGGTCCGGCCCGCGATCGGGTCCCCGGTCAGGGCCGCGGCCGTGACCGTGGTCGTGGTCGTCGCGCCAGTCGCGGCGGCCGTCCGGACGCCAGCGGTACTCGGTATGCTCGCGACGGTATTGCGGCGCGTAGACGTCGCGGTACCAGGTCTCGCGGACGAAGTACACCGGACGGCCGCAGGCGTTGTAGCGCCCGCAATAACGCGCCCAGTTCTTCTGGTGGCCCGGGGGCACCATCAGGTAGACCGCCGGCTCCGGCGAGGGGACGCGCTGGACCAGCACCGGCCGTTCATACACGACCTGCGGCCGGACGTTGCCGATGTCGATCTGCCCGTAGAAGCCGGGCTCGCCGATGCTCACGGAAACGCCCACGTCGGCCGCCCGGGAAGCCATCGGCACCAGGGCCGCCATCGCCAACGCGCTGCTGAAAACAATCTTCTTGATCATGGTTTGACTCCTTTCGGGGGTCATTGGACGCCTCCATTTAACGCTGCTTTCACCCTGTCGGACGACCGCTGTTCACCACTCGAAACAGCATTGCCCGCAGGTTGCTTTCCAGTTGCCTCCGGGTTGCCGGCATGCACCTCCCTGGTGAAAACCCCTGTCGCGGGCGAGCATCGCCCAAGGCGGTCACCCGGTTAAGCTCGCCCGGACCCCTGAATCGGACGGAGGACCTCCAGATGCTGATCGGTGTGCCGCAGGAAACCGCGGCGGGAGAGACGCGCGTCGCCGCGACGCCGGAAACCGTCAAGAAGCTCGTCGCGCAAGGCCATGCGCTGCGCGTGGAACAAGGCGCGGGCCTGAACGCCAGCGCTCCCGACGAGGCCTACGTCGCGGCGGGGGCGGAGATCGTCGGCCGGGAAGCCGCCTTCGGCGCCGACCTGGTGTTGAAGGTCCGGTCGCCGGATCCGGGCGAGCTGGCGCTGTTCAAGCCGGGCGCGGTCCTCGTCGGGATGCTCAATCCGTTCGACCGCGACGGCCTGGAACGTCTGGCCGGCGCCCGCCTCACCGCCTTCGCGCTGGAGGCGGCGCCGCGCACCTCCCGCGCGCAGAGCATGGACGTGCTGTCCAGCCAGGCCAACATCGCCGGCTACAAGGCGGTGATGCTGGGCGCCTTCCATTACCAGCGCCTGTTCCCGATGCTGATGACCGCCGCCGGCACGATCAAGGCCGCGCGGGTGGTCGTGCTGGGCGTCGGCGTCGCGGGCCTGCAGGCGATCGCGACGGCCAAGCGGCTGGGCGCGGTGATCGAGGCCTCGGACGTGCGGCCCGCCGTGAAGGAGCAGGTCGAGTCGCTCGGCGCCAAGTTCATCGACGTGCCTTACGAGACCGACGAGGAACGCGAGGCCGCCGTGGGCGTCGGTGGATACGCCCGTCCGATGCCGCCGAGCTGGCTGCAGCGCCAGCAGGTCGAGGTCGCCAAGCGCGTCGCGCAGGCGGACGTCGTCATCACCACCGCGCTGATCCCCGGCCGTCCGGCGCCGGTGCTGGTCACCGAGGAGATGGTCCGGGCGATGAAACCCGGCTCGGTGATCGTCGACATCGCGGCGCCCGCCGGCGGCAACTGCCCGCTGACCGAGCCCGGCCGGACCGTGCGCAAGCACGGCGTCACGCTGGTCGGCGAGACCAACCTGCCGGCGCTGGTCGCGGCGGACTCCTCGTCGCTGTACGCGCGCAACCTGCTGGATTTCCTGAAGCTGGTGCTGACGAAGGAGGGCGGCTTCGCGCTGCCCGCCGACGACGACATCGTCACCGCCTGCCTCGTCGCGCACGAGGGCCAGGTGTTGCGCAAGCCCTGATCCCCCGGAAGGAGCCCTTCGCATGGACGCCGTCTCCCCCACCCTGATCAACCTGACGATCTTCGTGCTGGCCATCTACGTCGGCTACCACGTCGTCTGGACCGTCACGCCCGCGCTGCACACGCCGCTGATGGCCGTGACCAACGCGATCTCCGCCATCGTCATCGTCGGCGCGATGCTCGCGGCCGCGCTCACCGAGACCACGCTGGGCAAGGGCCTCGGGACCTTCGCCGTCGCGCTCGCGGCGGTCAACGTCTTCGGCGGCTTCCTCGTCACGCGGCGGATGCTGGAGATGTTCAAGAAGAAGGAACGCAAGGCGCCTGCGGACGGCAAGGGCGACGGGGCCGGCAACCACGCGAAGAAGGGCTGATCCCATGTCGATGAACCTGGTCACCCTCCTGTATCTGATCGCGAGCGTCTGCTTCATCCAGGCACTGAAGGGCCTGTCGCACCCGACGACCTCCATCCGCGGCAACCTTTTCGGCATGGTCGGCATGACCATCGCGGTGCTCACGACCGGCGCGCTGATCGTCAAGCTCGCGGGCGGACAGACGCTCGGCCTGGGTTACGTGCTCGGCGGCCTGGTGATCGGCGGCGGCATCGGCACGGTCATGGCGCAGCGCGTCGAGATGACCAAGATGCCGGAGCTGGTCGCCTTCATGCACAGCATGATCGGTCTGGCCGCCGTGTGCATCGCCGGCGCCGCGGTCGTGGAGCCGCATGCCTTCGCCATCGCGCCGCGCGGCGAGCCGATTCCCGGCGGCAACCGCATCGAGCTGGCGCTCGGCTGCTTCATCGGCGCGGTGACCTTCTCCGGCTCGGTGATCGCCTTCGGCAAGCTCAGCGGCAAGTACAAGTTCCGGCTGTTCCAGGGCGCGCCCGTCACCTTCCCCGGCCAGCACTGGCTCAACGCGATCCTCGGCCTGGCCGCGGTGTTCTTCATCTTCGGCTTCTGGCATTCGCAGAGTTCGATGGACTTCATCCTCGTCGCGCTGCTGGGCTTCGCGCTCGGCGTGCTGCTGATCATCCCGATCGGCGGCGCCGACATGCCGGTGGTCGTGTCCATGCTCAACAGCTACTCCGGCTGGGCGGCGGCGGGCATCGGCTTCTCGCTCAACAACAGCATGCTGATCATCGCGGGATCGCTGGTGGGCAGCTCGGGCGCGATCCTGAGCTACATCATGTGCAAGGCGATGAACCGCTCGTTCTTCAACGTGATCCTGGGCGGCTTCGGCGCCGAGGCCGGCGCCGCGGCCGCCACCACGCAGCAGCGCAACGTCAAGAGCGGCAGCGCCGACGACGCCGCGTTCATCCTGGGCAATGCCGAGAGCGTCATCATCGTCCCCGGCTACGGCCTGGCGGTGGCGCGCGCGCAGCACGCGGTGAAGGAGCTCGCGCAGAAGTTGATCGACAAGGGCGTGACCGTCCGCTACGCGATCCATCCGGTCGCCGGCCGCATGCCGGGTCACATGAACGTGCTGCTGGCCGAGGCCGAGGTCCCGTACGACCAGGTGCACGAGATGGAGGACATCAACGCCGAGTTCGGCCAGACCGATGTCGCGATCATCCTCGGCGCCAACGACGTGGTGAACCCCGCCGCGTTGCAGAAGGGCAGCCCGATCTTCGGCATGCCCATCCTCGAGGCGTACAAGGCGCGCACCATCATCGTCAACAAGCGGTCGATGGCGGCCGGCTACGCGGGCCTGGACAACGAACTCTTCTACATGGACAAGACCATGATGGTCTTCGGTGACGCGAAGAAGGTGGTCGAAGACATGCTCAAGGCGGTCGAGTGACCCATTGGCGGGGCGGTTGGCGCGCGTCCGCTGTCATCTTCCACCACTATCGGTAGATCGCCCACCGACTTGGGTGGGAGGCGTCGCCGTGAATGCAAGTCGAGGCTGGTGCGGCCGGCGGCTGACATGAACAGACTGCGGGCTCCCTCCGCTTCTGCTGTCCATGATGTCCGCCACCCAAGAACCGATGCCGGGCGCCCGTGCGCCGCTGACCCCGACAGGCGCTCCCGCCCCCCGTCCGTACAAGCGTCATCCCCTTTCCGGCGAAGGGGAGCCCGTCGACGAGGTCCCGGCGATCTCCGCCGACGCCCCGCCGGACCCCACCCCGGATGAGACCACCGCTGCCGGCGGCTCGGCCACTCCGGACGCAGGCCCATCGCCGGACGTCGACGCCAGCGACGCGGCCGCTTCCATCGCTTCTACCGCTTCTGACGCTACGGCGGCTGACGCGGCTGACGCGGCTGGGGCGCCTGTGGCATTGCAGGCCGATGTCCACGCCCATGACAACCGCTACGGCGCGCTGTTGGCGGCGGGTCTCGGCGTGCTGGGCATCGGTGGCGCGGCCAGTCACTCCGGCACGCCGCCGCCGATCGCGGCCATCGATCCGCCGAAACCCGATCAGCCCAAATCGGACCCGCCGGTGTCGGAGCAGAAGCCGGATCCCGGGACCTCGAAGCCGACGGGTCCGGATCAACCTGCGCCCGATCAGCCCGAGACTGATCAGCCGAAGCCTGATCAGCCGGCGCCCGACCAACCGCAACAGCCCGACCCCGGCAAACCCGACCCCGGCAAACCCAACCCCGGCAAGCCTGACCCTGGCAAACCTGACCCCGGCAAGCCTGACCCTGGCAAACCTGACCCTGGCACGCCCGATCCCGGCACGTCCGACCCTGATCCCACTTCGCCGGCAGATCCGGATCCCAAGCCGCCTGCGCATGTGCCAGCCGCGCCGCGATTGGCGCTGGCGAATGACACCGGACGCAGCGATCATGATCTCGTCACCGCCTCGGGCGCGGTGGATGTCTCCGGCCTGGAGGCGGGCGCCACGCTCGCCGTCAGCGTCGACGGGGGCAAGACCTGGACATCGCACGGCGGCGACGCCCGCCTGCCGGATGCGCTGTTCACCGCCGACGGTGCCCAGCATCTGGCGGTCAAGCAGATCGACGCGACCGGCAATGAAGGCGTGATCGCGGACCTGTCCTTCGTGCTCGACCGGCAGGCGCCCGATGCGCCGCGCTGGACGATGCCGATCGACAAGCCGGCGCTGGGCGCGGCCGACGTCATCGCGCTCCAGGGCGTCGAAGCGGACGCGCTTGTCGAATATCGAACGGATGCGGCGGCGCCGTGGCTCATCGCGCCAGACGGACAGATCCCGACCGCGCGCTTCCAGCGCGACGGCACCACGCCCATCGAGGTGCGCCAGAGCGACGTGGCCGGGAACGTGAGCGCGACCTCCACGCTGGTCGCGAACGTCGACCTCACCGCGCCCGCGGCCCCGACCCTGTCGCTCCAGAAGGACACCGGCCTCAGCGATCACGACCTGATCACTTCGTCGGGATCGGTGATTGTCTCGGGGCTGGAGCCGGGCGGCACGCTGGCGTTCAGCCTCGACGGTGGCAAGACCTGGACGCCGCGCGGCGGTGACGCGGTGCTGCCGGACGCGCTGTTCAGCACCGACGGGCCCCAGCAGCTGCAGGTCAAGCAGATCGATGCCAGCGGCAACGAGAGCGCCGCCACAACGCTGTTCTTCGTGCTGGACCAGAGCGCGCCCGCCGCGTTGCACTGGACGATGCCGGCCGACAGGCCGGCGCTGGGTCTGGACGACATCATCACGGTGCCGGGCACCGAGCCGGACGCTCGCGTCGAGTTCCAGCTCGTGAATCACCCTCTAGCGCCGTGGTACGGCGCCTACGAGGGCCAGATCCCGAGGTCCATGTTCCATGGCGATGGCACCCCGTACATCGCCGTGCGTCAGACCGATGTGGCCGGGAACGTGAGTCCGGAGACGGTGCTGTGGGCCAGGCTGGACCTCACGCCGCCCGTGGCGCCCACGCTCGTGTTGCTCAACGACACGGGCGCCAGCAGCACCGACGGCATCGCTTCGTCGGGCGATGTCCGCGTGGGCGGGCTTGAGCCCGGTGCCACGCTGCTGGTGAGCAGGGATGGCGGCGACTGGAACGAGTGGGCGGCCGGCACGACCGTGGTGACTGAGGATGCGCTTCTGCCGGTTCGCGCGACCGTGCAAGTCAAGCAGGTCGATGCCGCCGGCAACGTCGGCGAGGCGGCGACGCTGACGTTCACGCTGGACCAGGAGGCGCTGATCCCCAAGTGGACCTCCTCCAGCCTGCAGCGGCAGTCGGGTGCCGGACTGCCGGACCAGGTGACCTTCAATGCCCAGGACGATCTCACGATCAGCCTTCACAGCGCCGGCGCCCGAGCGCAGGACACCCTGTCCTATCGCATCGATGGCGGCGCATGGCGGGAGGCGCCCGGCGACGGACGACTCGCCACGAGCCTCTTCGGGTCGGACGGGAAGCATGTGCTGGACCTGCGTGAAACCGATCTTGCCGGCAACGTCGGCCTGAAGAAGATCCAGTTGACGCTGGACACCACGCCGCCGTCCGCGCCCGTGCTCTCCTTGCTGGACGACGACGGCGTGAGTGCGACCGACAGGGTGAGCACCAACCCCATCGTGGTCGTGGGTGGCCGTCAGCCCGGCGATACCTTCCAGTACCGCATCAACGGGGGCGACTGGATCGTCGGGCAGAACGTGGAGGGCGGCATGATCGAAGAGTTGCTCACGAGCCCGGACGGCACTTACACGGTCCAGGTCAGCCTGATCGATGCCGCCGGCAACGTGGGTCCGTCCAGCCCGCTGACCTTGCACTACCAGCACGCCGGCGCCGTGATCTGACCCGCCCCGCCCCCTAGGTCCGAGGTGTCACGCGGACGCCCGATGACCTAGCATCTGCCGCGGCCGGCCTCTCGCGGGGCCGGCCGTTCCCTTTCCTGTGCGGCGTTGGGGGCGACGTGGCGGTATTCACCCGATCGATGGAGGGCCGTCCAGCAACGGCGACGGTGTCGATCCGGCGGCTCGTGCTGCTGGTGGCACTGCCGTTGCTGGTGCTCTGGGCCGTCCATCTGTTCTCGCAGCACTATGGCACCGCGATGCCGGCGCAGGTGCTGCGTCTGACCGAGGCCCGCCTGCTCCCGGGGGATGCGCGCGATCCCGCGCAGGTCCCGGGCGCGTTGCCCGACGCGTCGGGACACAGGGTGGCGCTGCCGGTGCAGATCCACGAGACCGACGCGCCCGGCCCGCTCCGGTTCGCGCTCGACTTCCGGCTGGACCGGGCCGCCGAAGCGCCCTACTGGCTCGTGATCCAGCATCGTCCGGCCGCGACGGTCTATCTGGACGGCCAGTTGATCGCGACCTCCAGCCCGGGCGGCGGCTATGCGGCCGAGGACGAGGACGACCTCGCGCAACGCGGCCTGCTGCTCGCCGGACGCCGCCTGCAGGTCAGCATTCCGCCCGCGATGCTGCCCGCCGGCGAGCATCGGCTCACGCTGCGCCTGTCACGTCCGGGCTTCGAGGGCGCCGGGCTGTCCGCGCCGCTGCTGGGGCCGTCCGTGCAGATCCGCGCGCTGCAGGAGGGTCGTCGCTTCTGGCAGGTCGTCCGCGTGACGACGGCGCTCGCCGGCATCGTGATCGGTGCGTTCATGCTGATGGTCTGGCTCGCCTTGCGCCAGGAGTGGCTGTACGGCGTCACCGGCCTGTTCTGCCTGTGCACGGCGCTGCTGCTGTCGCCCTACCTGCTCAACGGCGCGCTCTTCCCGGCGCCGTGGTGGCGCGTGGCCCTCGATCTGGCCGACGTGCTGTCGAAGGCCGGGCTGCTGTTCCTCGTCGCGCGGCTGTCGGGCATCGCGGCGCGCTGGCCGGAGAAGATGGCCGTCGCCTACCTGGTGCTCGGCACCGTGATCGACGGCGCCGCCGCCTTCCTGGGCTGGAGCTGGACCGACTTCCATCACCCCTGGCCCTGGTGGGCGCTCGGCAGCCGCAGCGTGGTGCTGGCGGCGGCCGCGCTGCTGGCGGCCCGCGCCGCGCTCGCGACGCAGCGGCGCACCCCCCTCGTCGGCGCCTGCGCGGTGGCGCTGTCGGCCTGGGTCTGGCTCTACGTGAGCGGGTTCGCGCTCGTGCTCAACCGGCAGATGAGCGTGGTCGACATCAACGTCGTCGGCCATGCGGCGCTGATCGCGATCGCGGGCGTGGCCTTGCAGCGCCGCTTCGTCGGCTCGCTGCGCGACGAGGCGATGGCGCGCATCCGGCTCGAGCAGGCGCTCGACGCCCGGACCCGCGAGCTGCAGGACCGCTGGGAAGATCTGCAGGACAGCGAACGTCAGCGCACCGCCGCGCAGGAACGCGAGCGCCTGCTCCAGGAGATGCATGACGGCCTGGGCTCGCAGCTGGTGACCGCGCGGCTGTGCGCGGAACGCGGCGTGTCGCCCCAGTCGCTGGTGGGCCAGCTCGACGAATGCATCCGCGAGATGCGGCTGACGGTCGATGCGCTCGCCGTCACCGACGGCGACCTCACGCTGCTGCTGGCCAACCTGCGGCACCGGATGGCGCCGCGCCTGCAGGAGGCCGGGCTCGAGCTCGACTGGCAGCTCACCGACGTCCCGCTGCTGCCGACGCTGCGCGGCACCGGCGGCCGCGAGCTGATCCGCATCGTGCAGGAGGCGCTCAGCAACGTCATCCACCACGCCCGCGCCACGCGGGTCCGCTTCTCGACGCGGGTCGACGAGGCGCGGGGCCAGGTCTTGCTCTCCATCGTCGACAACGGCCGCGGCATGGCGGCCGACCTGCGCCAGGGCAACGGCCTGCGCGGCATGCGCCGCCGCGCCGAGCGGATCTCGGCCGAGATCGACTGGCGCGCGCCCGAGGAGGCGCCCCTTGAAGGCGGGACGGAACTGCAACTGCGGTTGCCGCTGCGCGTCGGCAATTGAGCGTCTCCCGGCGCGTTCTGGAGTCATCTCTCCACTTTGTGCGGTCTATCGAATCCCCTGATGGGGCGTCGATGGCGATCGGCGAGAATCCGCGCCGTACCTTGGAGACAGAACAATGGAGAAGAACTGGCTGAAGCACTATCCGGCGGGGGTGCCTGCCGAGATCGATGCGGACGTCTATCCCTCGCTCGTCGAGCTGATGGAAGCGGCGTTCAAGCAGTTCCCGGAGCGCCCCGCGTACAAGATGCTGGGCCGTTCGATCAGCTTCGCGCAGATCGACGAGGCCTCGCGCGCGCTGGCCGCGTACCTGCAGGGCCTGGGGCTGGAGAAGGGCGATCGCGTCGCCATCATGATGCCCAACGTGCCGCAGTACCCGGTCGCCGTCGCGGCCGTGCTGCGCGCCGGCTTCGTCGTCGTGAACGTCAATCCGCTGTACACGCCGCGCGAGCTCGAGCACCAGCTCAAGGACGCCGGCGCGAAGGCCATCGTCATCATCGAGAACTTCGCCGCCACGCTGCAGCAGGTGCTCGCGAGCGTGCCGACGAAGCACATCGTCCTGGCGGCGATGGGCGACATGCTCGGCTTCGCCAAGGGCATGGTCGTCAACTACGTCGTGCGCAAGGTCAAGAAGCTGGTGCCGGCCTTCGAGCTGCCGTCGGCGGTGCGCTTCAACGAGGCGGTCTCGAAGGGCCGCGGACAGAGCTACAGGCGGCCGACGGTCGGCCCCAACGACATCGCGGTGCTGCAGTACACCGGCGGCACGACGGGGGTTTCCAAGGGCGCCGTGCTGCTGCATCGCAACCTGGTGGCCAACACGCTGCAGTGCGAGGCCTGGTACCAGCCCGCGCTGAAGAAGAAGCCCGCCGATGAACAGCTGATGAGCGTGTGCGCGCTGCCGCTGTATCACATCTTCGGTTTCACCACCAACCTGATGCTGTCGATGCGCGTCGGCGGCTGCAACGTGCTGATCCCCAATCCGCGCGACCTGCCGGCGGTGTTCAAGGAACTCAGCCACCACAAGATCCACAGCCTGCCCGCGGTCAACACGCTCTTCATGGCGATGGCCAACCACGCGCAGTTCAACACGGTGGACTGGAGCGGGCTGGTGATCTCGGTCGGCGGCGGCATGGCCGTGCAGCAGGCGACGGCGCGGCTGTGGCTGGAGAAGACCGGCTGCCCGATCGTCGAGGGCTACGGACTGTCGGAGACCTCGCCGGTCGCCTGCTGCAACCCGACGGACAGCACCGCCTACACCGGCTCGATCGGCCTGCCGCTGTCCGGCACCGAGGTGACGCTGCTCGACGACGACGGCAACGAGGTGCCGGCCGGCAACCCCGGCGAGATCGCGATCCGCGGTCCGCAGGTGATGGCGGGCTACTGGCAGCGGCCGGACGAGACGGCCAAGGTCATGACCGCCGACGGCTACTTCCGCACCGGCGACATCGGCACGGTGGACGAGCGCGGCTTCTTCCGCATCGTCGACCGCAAGAAGGACATGATCCTGGTGAGCGGCTTCAACGTCTATCCGAACGAGATCGAGGACGTGCTGACGCAGATGCCCGGCGTGGCCGAATGCGCCGCGGTCGGCGTGCCCGACGAGAAGGCCGGCGAGGCGGTGAAGGTCGTGATCGTGCGACGCAATCCGGCACTGACCGAAGCCGACGTGAAGGCCTTCTGCGAAGCCAACCTGACCGGCTACAAGCGCCCGCGCATCATCGAGTTCCGGACCGAACTGCCAAAAACGCCGGTCGGCAAGGTGCTGCGCCGTGAATTGCGCGACAAGAAGTAGCAGTCGGTAGCAGTTTGAGGGATTGCACTTGGGCGAAAACCGCCCTTGACAACCTAAAGTTCGCCCTCCTGAGGAGGAGGCAAGGCCGTGCTCGAAGAACGCTACGAAAAGACAGAGGCCGGGAGGGCGGAAATCAAGGTGCGTACGCTGGTGCAGGCGCGCGTGGCCCGCAACCTGCTGCTGGTGATCGACGCCAGCAAGACCGGCGGTGACTGGGTGGCGGTGGTGCAAGGCGCCGCGCCCACCGATCTCGAACTGCTGGTGCAGCATCAACTCGTGAAGGTGACCGCCGGGGCGCCGCTGTCGCGGCCCATGGGTCCGGCATCGATCGCCACCCCGATGGGATCGGGCGCGCCGTCGTCGCGGCTGAGCGGCGCTTCGGCCTCGCGGCCCGCGCCGTCGCGGCTGGCGGGGGCGCCGACCTCGTCGCTGCCCTTCCAGGAGCTGTACGCCGCGCTGAGCGCCTTCGCCAAGCAGCAGGGATTGCTGAAGGGCTACAAGATCGCGCTGGAGGTCGAGCAGTGCGCCGACATGAACCAGCTGCAGACGCTGGCGCTGGACATCATCGACCGCGTGCGGGCCGCCAAGGGCGACGCCGCGGCGCACGAACTGCGTGCGACACTGGGGTTCAACTGACCCGGACCGCCTGACTTCCTGGAGGCGGTCCTTCCATTGTTGGGAGCCCCTCCATGTCCACGTCCTACCGCGTCGCGGTGCTGGTCGGCAGCCTGCGCAAGGCGTCGTTCAACCGCAAGCTGGCCCTCGCGCTGGCCCACATCGCCCCGGCTGAGCTGAAGCTCGAGATCGTCGAGATCGGCGCGCTGCCCTTCTACAACGAAGACGACGCGGCCGATCCGCCGGCGGCGTGGGTGGACTTCCGCAAGGCGGTGAAGTCCGCCGACGCGGTGCTGTTCGTGAGCCCCGAATACAACCGCTCGATCCCCGGCGTGCTGAAGAACGCGCTGGACGTGGGATCGCGGCCCTACGGGCAGAGCGCCTTCGACGGCAAGCCGACGGCGGTGATCACCTTGTCGCCGGGCGCGCTGGGCGGCTTCGGCGCCAACCACCACCTGCGCCAGGTGCTGGCCTGCCTGAACACGCCGCTGTTGCCGTCGCCGGAGGTCTACCTCGGCGGCGCGGCCGACATGTTCAAGGACGACGGCAGCTTCGCGAAGCCGGAGACGGAAGCCTTCCTGCGCAAGGTCCTGACGACCTTCGCCGCCTGGGTGGGCAAGCACAAGGGGTGAGCGTTGGCGGCGAGGTTGTTTGTCGAGCAGCCGCTGGGCGCGGTGGGGCTCGAAACTGAACTGGCGCTGCCCTCCGGGGCGGCGCGTCATGTGCAGGTGCTGCGGCTGCAGCCGGGTGACGAGGTCACGCTGTTCGACGGCAGCGGGGACGAATGGACCGCGGCGGTCACGGCGATGGGCCGCAGCGAAGTCCGTGTCGCGTTGAAGGCGCGTCAGGCGGTCGATCGTGAGCTCAGGCGCGCGGTCACGCTGGCTGTCGTGATGCCGGCGAATGACCGGATGGACGGCATCGTCGAGAAGGCCTGCGAGCTCGGCGCGGTGGCGATCCAGCCGCTGATGAGCGAGCGCTCCGTGCTGCGCCTCAACGGCGAACGCGCAGACAAGAAGCGCGCGCATTGGCAGGGCGTCGCGATCGCGGCGGCCGAGCAGTGTGGTCGTTCGAAGCCTCTGCAGGTCGCGCCGGTGAAGACGCTGGCGTCCTGGCTCGCCGAGCTCCCAGCCGATGCCGACGATCAGCGCTGGCTGCTGAGTCCCGTGGCCGCGCAGCCGTTGTCGGCGCTGACGTCGTCATCGAGCGAAGCGCAGCGCATCACGATCCTCAGCGGCCCCGAAGGCGGCCTCAGCGAGGCCGAGGAGCAGTCCGCCCGCTCACGCGGATTCAGCGCAGCGAAGCTGGGTCCGAGGATCCTTCGCGCCGATACCGCGCCGCTTGCCGTACTCGGCTGGATAGCCCTGCAAGAAGCTTGAGCTCTTCTGAATTTCATTCGTAGTGAGCCAGCAGGGGAGCGGTGTCGCGAGCGGTATGCAATATCCGAGCGACGTGAACGATACCGTGGAGGGCGTCGGCGATATAGAAGATCTGATACGAGCGGTGAACGCGCCGTCGCAGCCCACTGGCCGCGTATTGCGGGATCACGCGGAACGACTCCGCCATGGAAGCCAGCCCGAAGATTTTTCGCTGCAGTTCGCGGGTGAAGCTGCGCGCGCGCCTTTGGTCATGCCTGCTGATGTACTCGGCGATGTGGTCCAGATCTGCCAACGCCTCCGTCAAGAGGCGTACTCGCACGCGTGCTATCGCAGATGCGGATACTTCTGGAACAGGCGCTCGAAAGCGTCTTCGGCTGAAATTCCGCCGCCAGACCTGATCTCGGCAAGTCCACGTTCGATGGAGGCGTCGAACGCGCGCAGTTTCGCTTCGCGCCAGCCCTTCAGCTCATCACTCTCGCGCAGCACCTGCGTGCGCGACGAATACTTTCCGCTCTCGATCAGACTCAGCACGATGGCCTCCAGTTCGGGTCCCAGATCTGCCTGAATCATCTCGGTCATTCCCTCGAAAAGAAATCGCATCGTCGGGGAGGCGCATCCCCACCAAGAGGGCCCACCTTAGTCGGAGTTACTCGTCGGAGTCCGTGTTGCCGGGGTTCTGCTTGCGGGCCGAGCCGGCGACGAGGTCGAACTTGAAGAGCCGGCATTCGATCGGTCCGTTCCACATCGGAATGCGGCGCGACTCTTTGAGTCGCATCTTGCCCGGCAACTTCATCTCGGGGCACAGCAGCCAGGCGGTCCATCCCGCCGGATGCTGCGTGTACGCGCGCTTCCAGTGCGCGGAGAGGCGCGGGAAGAAGTCATCGCCCGCATCGCGCTCTTCGGACAGCGCGCCGCCGTCCATGCGCGGCGTGCCGGCCTTGCCGCGGACTTCGATCCGCTCGCCGTAGGGCGGGTTCAGCATCAGCGTGCCGGGCATGTCGTCCGGCAGCGCCGGCGCCGGACGCTCGAGCGCGTCACCGCCGTTGAACTGGATGTACTGCGCCACGCCGGCGCGCTCCGCGTTGCGCCGCGCGAAGTCGACCATCCGGAACGACACGTCGCTCGCGAAGATCGGCACGGCCGACGGGCGCTCCGCCGCGCGCGCCTCGTCCTTGATCGCGCGCCACGCGGGCAGCAGCGGCTGGAAGGGCTTGAGCTTCTCGAATGCGAATCGGCGCTGGATGCCCGGCGCGATGTTGCAGGCGATGGTCGCGGCCTCGACCGGGATCGTGCCCGAGCCGCAGCACGGATCGTGCAATGCGCCGCCCGCCTCGCGGGAGCCTTTCCAGCCCGCCGCGGCCAGCATCGCCGCCGCCAGCGTCTCCTTCAGCGGCGCATCGCCCTTGTCCTCGCGCCAGCCGCGCTTGAACAGCGATTCGCCCGAGCTGTCGACGTAGACGGTCGCCAGGTCCTCGGTCAGGTGCAGCTGCAGCGGCAGGTCGGGCCAGCGCGTGTCCACGCTGGGCCGCTCGCCGGTGGCGTCGCGCAGGATGTCGCAGACGGCGTCCTTCACCCGCAGCGTCGCGAAGTTCAGGCTGTGCAGCGGCGAGCGCTGCGCCGTCGTGTCCACCCGCAGCGTCTGCTGCGGTGTGATCCAGCGCGTCCAGTCGACGGTGCGCGCGATCGCGTAGATGTCGTCCTCGTGGCGGTACGGCTCGCGCGCGACCTCGATCAGCACGCGCTGCGTGAGCCGGCTGTGCAGGTTCAGCCGCATCACCGCCGCGAGCGTGCCGTACAGGCCGACGCCGCCGCGGAAGGCCTTCGGCCCCTGCAGGCAGTCCTGCGGGCCGAGGATGTCGCGCACCTCCGCCTCCAGCCAGTCTTCGACGCCGGCGGCGCAGGGCAGGAACAGGTGATAGGCGGAATCGGACATCGTGCGTGCAGCGTGAATCGGGCGCCGCAGCGCCCGGGAGGATCAAGCAGCAGATTGTCCCACCGACGCCGACCCAGGCTTGACTCCCTCTCCCGCACTGCGGGAGAGGGCAGGGGTGAGGGCCAGCGGCGGTGGCAGTACGACGGACGTCAGCGCGACTTGCGCAGATTCGCCGGCGCCAGCTTGAGCGCCTCGCGGTACTTCGCGACGGTGCGGCGCGCCACGGTGATGCCCTGCTCGCCGAGCATCGTCGACAGCTGGCTGTCGGACAGCGGGCTGGTGGTGTTCTCGGCCGCGATGAACTGCTTGATCAGCGCGCGCACCGCCGTGCTCGACGCGTTGCCGCCGGCCTCGGTCGACAGGCTGGACCCGAAGAAATACTTCAGCTCGAAGGTTCCCCACGGCGTCGCCATGTACTTGGCCGTCGTGACGCGCGAGATCGTCGACTCATGCAGCCCCAGCTCATCGGCGATCTCGCGCAGCACCAGCGGCTTCATCGCCAGCTCGCCGTGCGTGAAGAACCCGCGCTGCCGCTCGACGATCGCCTCGCTGACGCGCTGGATCGTGTCGAAGCGCTGCTGGATGTTCTTGATGAACCAGCGCGCCTCCTGCAGCTGCCCGCCCAGCGGCGAGTTGCTGACGCCGCCGCGCGTGGCGCGCAGCGCCTGCGCATAGAGCTCGTTGATGCGCAGCTTCGGCAGCACATCCGGATTGATGGAGACGCGGAAGTTGCGTCCCGCCTTCTGCACGATCACGTCCGGGATGACGGGCCGGTTCTCGCTGCGCGCGTAGCGGCGACCGGGCTTGGGCTCCAGGCCCGCGATCAGCGATTGCGCGTCGCGCAGCAGTTCCTCGTCCGAGCCGGTGAGCGACATCAGCCGACGCCAGTCGCGCTTGGCCAGCAGGTCCAGATGCCGGCGGCAGACGACGACCGCCAGCGCCTGCTCGGGCGAACGCGGCAGCGTGCGCAGCTGCAGCTCCAGGCATTCGCCGAGGTCGCGCGCGCCGACGCCGGCCGGCTCCATCGACTGCAGCCATTTGAGCGCGACCTTGAAGCGGTCGAGCAGGTCTTCGCGCTGCTCCAGGTCCGCGTCCTCGCCCAGGATCGCGGCGACCAGCTCCTCGAGCGGATCCTCAAGGTAGCCGTCCTCGTTGAGCGATTCGATCAGCGCCAGCAGGGCCGCGCGGTCGACCGCGCTCAGGTTCATCCCGGGGATCTGCCCACGCAGCACGTCCTGCAGCGATTCATCGGGCGCCTCGGTCTCGGGGCGCTCGTCGTCGTCGCCGGAGGACGACGACGCGCTCCCGGGCGTCTCCCGGATGCCGTCGAAGTCGTCACGCTCGGTGCCGTTCTCCCAGTCGTCGCGCTCGGTGGTGCCGAACTCCTCGGCCCGCATCTCCTCACCGGCCGGCGCGTCCCCGGCAGGCGCGTCCGACTCGGTCTGCGCGACGCGCTCCTCGCGTTCCTCGCGCTCGGTCAGGCGCTCCTGCGTGGCGGTCGGCAGCGGGGCGTCGAATTCCTCGTCGGTCTCCAGCAGCGGGTTCGTCGCGAGCATCTGCTCCACCTCCTGGTGGAGCTCCAGCGTCGACAGCTGCAACAGACGGATGGACTGCTGCAGCTGAGGCGTCAGCGCAAGATGCTGGGACAGGCGAACCTGTAGCGTCGGCCTCATGTCGACTCCCGGCCCTTACATCTTGAAGTGTTCGCCGAGGTAGACCCTGCGCACGTCCTGATGCTCGACGATGTGCTGGGGCGTGCCTTCGGCGAGCACCGCCCCTTCGCTGATGATGTAGGCGCGGTCGCAGATGCCCAGCGTCTCGCGCACGTTGTGGTCGGTGATCAGCACGCCGATGCCGCGCTGCTTCAGGAAACGGATGATCCGCTGGATCTCCAGCACCGCGATCGGATCGACGCCGGCGAAGGGCTCGTCCAGCAGGATGAAGCGCGGCTGCGTGGCCAGCGCGCGGGCGATCTCGACGCGGCGGCGCTCGCCGCCGGACAGCGCCGGCGCGGGCGTGTCGCGCAGCTTCTCGATCGACAGCTCGTTGAGCAGCTTGTCCAGCTCCGCGTCGATGCGCGACGAGGGCCAGGACTTGCCCTTCTCGTCGAGCTGCAGCTCCAGCACGGCGCGGATGTTCTCCTCGACGTTGAGCTTGCGGAAGATCGACGCTTCCTGCGGCAGGTAGCTCAGCCCCATGCGCGCGCGCTGGTGGATGGGCAGGGTCTGCACCGGCTGGCCGTCGATCTGGATCTCTCCGGCATCGGCGCGCACCAGGCCCACGATCATGTAGAAACTGGTCGTCTTGCCGGCGCCGTTCGGGCCCAGCAGGCCGATCACCTCGCCGCTGTGCAGGTCGAGGTGGACGTCCTTGACCACCTTCCTGACGCCGTAAGACTTCTGCAGCCCCCAGGCCTGGAGGCGGCTCCGGGAGGGATTCGTGCGGGCTTCCGTCATTGCTGGGGCGACTGGCGAGGCGTCAGGTTGATGCTGGGGCGCAAGGGCAGCGGGGCGCTGCTGGCCGGCGGCGGTTCGCTCGCGGTGTTGCGCGGCATCAGCACGACACGGCCGCGACCGCTCGGGTGCGGCGAACCGGCGCCGGTCTCGACGATCAGGCGCTCGGTGCGGTTGTCGTAGTTCAAGGTGGCGCCGGACAGCGCCTGCTTGAGCTGGTCGCCCTGCATCACCCGCGCCTCGGCATTGCCGACCAGGCGGACGGTCTCGGTGCGGGTGTCGTATTCGATCTGGTCGGCGCGGCCTTCGATGCGCTCGCCGGGGTTGTCCCGGTCCTGGCGGAAGTGCACCTGCTTGGCGGAGGTGCCGTTGGCGTAGGCCTGGTAGTAGCCGTCGCTGGTCTCCTGGACGTCCATCCGGTCGGCCCGCAGCTCCATCGAGCCCTTGGTCATGATCACGTTGCCGTTGAACTCGGACCGCTGCTTGACCTTGTCGATCGCACCCTCACGATCGAAGACCAGGTTCAGCGGCTTCGCGTGGTCGTCCTTGGCGGCCTGCGCCAAAGGCGCGGCCAAGGCCAGCGCGAGCGCGGTCGACAACAGCAAGGGGCGGCGAAGCGACATGGAGGATCCTGACGGCACAAAACTTGCTGGCCATTCTAGCCACCGCTTGACGCAGCAGCAGGCGGTCGCCCCGCGTGAGCGAGGGGCCTAGTCTTCGCGCTTGTGGAAAGTTCGGTTTTGGTGCATCGGGTGGGGGTGGGGATGGGAGTTGAGGGACCGAGCGGGAGCCGCCCGACTGGGGCCCCTCTTCTCCGTGTCCCTCCTTCGACTGCCTCCCGGCAGTCGAATTCCCTCCTTGACCT
>CBIHMU010000081.1:0-24924 GCA_966211105.1 uncultured Burkholderiales bacterium | reverse complement strand
CAGGGACTGTCCGCCGAGCGCCTGTCGCGTGCCGCCGAGGACGACATCGGCGCGCAGTACGACGCCAACACGCAGCGCGCGATCGACGCCAGCCTGTTCGGCGCGCCGAGCTACGTCATCGACGACGAGTTGTTCTGGGGCCAGGACCGGCTGGACTTCGTCCAGCGCGCGCTGGCGGCCAAGGACGCATGAACACGACGCCCGCATCGCCCGGCGCGCCCGCATCGCGCGCTTCGCCCGGCGCGCACGCCGCCGCGCCAGCGCGCCCGCCCGAAGTCACGCTGGCCTCGAAGCGCCGCTTCGGCCCGCGCACGCTCTTCGCGCGCGTGTTCTGGCTGATGGTGTTCGGCATCGCGATCGCGCAGGCGCTGGCCTACGTCGCGATCCGCCAGGAGCGCTCGATGGCCTTGCGGGCCTTGATGATGTCGGGCGTCGAGCGCGACATCGCCACCGGCATCGCCGTGCTGGATCGCCTGCCGGCGGCGGAGCGCGGCGCCTGGCTGGCGCGCCTCGAGCGTCCGAACTACCGCTTCGCGCTCGCCGACGAGATCGATCCGCAGGCCGGGCCGGTGGAGCGGACGGATTTCAACGGTCCCTTCGTCGACGCGCTGACGCAGGCGATGCAACCCTTCCGCATCGAGCGCGCGGTGCAGCGCGGCGTCAAACGGTATCAACTCCTGGTGCGCCTGAACGATGGCTCGGCGGTGACGGTGCACGCGCAGCGCGTCGACATGCCCATCCCCGAGTGGGTGATGTGGGTGCTGGGCGCGCAGCTCATCGTGCTGGCGGTGTGCAGCTGGATGGTGGTGCGGCTGGTGACGCGTCCGCTCAAGACCCTCGCCGCCGCGGCGGACGACCTCGGCCCGGACCTGTCGCCCACGCTGATCCCGGAGGAAGGCCCCGCCGAAGTCGCCCACGCCGCGCGCGCCTTCAACGCGATGCAGCAACGCATCGCCGGCTACACGGCGGAACGGGTGGAGATCCTGGCCGCGATCTCGCACGACCTGCAGACGCCGATCACGCGGATGCGGCTGCGCGCGGACCTGATGAGCGACGAGGCGCTGCGCGACAAGTTCCGCCAGGACCTGAACGCGATGCATGTGCTGGTCCGGGAAGGCGTGACCTACGCGCGCACGCTCCACGGCACCTCGGAGGTGCCGGCGCGCCTGGACGCCGATGCGCTGCTCGCGAGCATCGTCGGCGACTACGAGGACGCCGGCGAGGCGGTGACGCTCGCCGGCGCGGCCGGCTCGCCGATCATGGCGCAGCCGCAGGCGCTCAGGCGCATCCTGGTCAACCTGGTCGACAACGCGCTGGCGTTCGGCGGACAGGCGGAGATCCAGGTCACGCGCAGCGCCGGGCCGGATCCGCAAGACCCGACCCCTCGCCTGACGATCGCCGTGCTGGACCGGGGACCCGGGATTCCGGACGAGCAGTTGCAGGCGGTGTTCAAGCCCTTCCATCGCCTGGAGACCTCGCGCAACCGGGACACCGGCGGCACCGGCCTCGGGTTGGCGATCGCGCTGCAGCTCGCCACCGCCATGGGAGGGACGCTGTCCCTCCACAACCGGCCCGGCGGGGGGCTCGAAGCCCGGCTCACCCTCCCGGCCTCGCTCTCCTGAACACTGTCCACGGGTTCTGTGGACAACTCTGTTGGCTGAACGGGCAGGGATGCTGCAAGCCGTTGATTCGTCACGGAATTCATTGCAGTGCCTCGAAATGAGGCAGTGATCCGAAGGGGCTATCCGAGGCACGGTTTCAGGATCGCCGAACTGTCCCTGTGAACTGTGGACAAGTCTGTTGGCTGCCTCTGCAGGGGGGACACAAGTCGTTGTCGCACAAGGGAAAAGCTTGCCATGCTCCAAAACGAGGCAGGCTCCAGCCGTGGGCGGTTGGCAACCGATGAGCCTTGACGCTGGCGTCCCGGGCGATGGGCAAATGCCGTTCCTCCCGCGCAGTTGCTCACAGTGCCCACCGGTTGTGCACCGGGCCGCCAGTCTGTCCCCGGCCTCTGTGGACAAGTCTGTTGGCTGCCCGGGCAAGGATGCTGCAAGTGCTTGTCAGGGCAGGGAATTCCTTGCAGTGCTGCGGAATGAGGCAGCCCCCCTTTCCTGCGGTGCGACAGGCGCGGGCACTCCACGAGGCATGGGGCACCCCTCCAGGGACCCCAAGCCTCATTCCGGCCCCAGTGGGTCTCGTTGTTCGCGGGCCTGGGCGGGGGGTCAGATGATGCGGAGGCCCAGGTTCGGGAGGCCGTCGATGTGGCAGTCGATGACGTCGCCCTTGATGACCGGGCCGACGTTCTCCGGGGTGCCGCTGTAGATGATGTCGCCGGGCTTGAGCTCGAAGGCGCGCGACAGCTGCGAGATCTGCTCGGCAACGCTCCAGATCATCTGGCTGAGGTCGGCGTCCTGCTTGGTCTGGCCGTTGACCTTCAGCCAGATCGCGCCCTTGGACGGGTGGCCGCCGAGCCGCGCCACCGGGTGGATCGGACCGATGGGCGCGGACTGGTCGAAGCTCTTGCCGATCTCCCAGGGCTTCTTCTGGTCGCCCATGCCACGCTGCAGGTCGCGACGCGTCATGTCCAGCCCGATCGCGTAGCCGAACACGCAGTCGAGCGCGCGCTCCGCCGGAATGTCGCGGCCGCCCGTGTTCAGCGCCGCGACCAGCTCGCACTCGTAGTGGTAGTTCTTCGTCAGGGTCGGGTACGGGTGATCGGCAACGGTGCCCGGTGGCACGTTCTGGATCGCGTCGGCCGGCTTCTGGAAGAAGAACGGCGGCTCACGCGTGGGGTCGCTGCCCATCTCGCGCGCATGCGCCGCGTAGTTGCGGCCGATGCAGTAGATGCGGCGCACCGGGAAACGCTGGTCGCTGCCGACGATGGGGATCGTCGTCTGTGGGACGTCGAACGGCGTCTTCGCCGTCGCGGACGTGGAAACAGCCTGGCCGGGCAGCGCGCAGCCGGCCACGGCGCCGGCAGCCATCACGGCCGATGTGTTGAGCAGGGAACGTCGGTCCATCGGGGTCTCCTTCGAGCTTGAGTTGTCCGACGCGGCGCGCCCCTCGACAGCTGGTGACACCCGCGGCCGGACGAGCGTAGGCGCCGACCCGCACGGCCGCTTCCGCGTTTCCCCTCGAAGTGCCACGGGCGGGGCGAGACCCGCACGCCGACGCCGGATCAGGCGACACCGGACCACAAGACACCGGCTCGGGCGACACCGGGTCAGGCGACACCGGTTCAGGCGAGACCGGGTCAGGCGCCGCTGTCGGCCACCAACCCCACCACCCTTTGCAGGCTCTTCAAGACCGACGCGGGATCCTCCGCGTACTGCGCCTGCACGATCGCGCCGTCGACCGCCATGGACAGCGCGGCGGCGATCTTCCTGCGTTGCCGCGAGGCGGGCAGCAGCGCCGCGATCGCGTCGGTCATGTCCTGCTTGTGGCGACGGGTCACCGCGACGACCTCGGGCAGGCTGGGCCCCATCTCGCCGACGCCGTTGAGGAAAGCGCAGCCGCGGAACTCGCCCAGCGCCTGACCGCCGAACCACTCGGCCATCGCCGGCACCAGCGCATCAGCGCCCGTGGCCGCGCCGCCGTGGCGCGCCAGCGCGCCGGTGAACCAGTCCATCCAGCGCCCGTGCCGCAGGTCGAGGTAGGCCAGGATCAGGTCGTTCTTGCTCGGGAAGTGCCGGTAGAAAGTGACCTTGGTGACGCCCGAGGCCGCGATCACGCGGTCGATGCCGGTGGCGCGGATGCCCTCGGCATAGAACAGGTCGTGGGCGGTGCGCAGGATGCGCTCGCGGGCGGGCAGCTCGCCGATGTCCACGCTGCCGTTGGTGTCGTCCATCCGATCATTGTAGACAGACCTGTCTACATCCGCCAGAATCCGACCCACGTAGACAGACCTGTCTACATGAGCCGGTCGACCGGTCCATCCATCGATCGATCGGCTGCCCGATCCCCACCGACCTGCCCGCCTTCGACGAAAGGACCTCGACCATGGACACCCGCCCGCCCCTGCCCCCGTTCACCCGCGAGACCGCGATCCAGAAGATCCGCCTGGCCGAAGACGGCTGGAACAGCCGCGACCCGGCGCGCATCGTGCTGGCCTACAGCCCGGATACCAAGTGGCGCAACCGGGCCGAGTTCCCGCAGGGCCGCGCCGAGGCGCAGGCGTTGCTCGAGCGCAAGTGGGCGCGCGAGCTGGATTACCGCCTGATCAAGGAGCTCTGGGCC
Source organism: uncultured Burkholderiales bacterium (assembly GCA_966211105.1). Taxonomy (GTDB): domain Bacteria; phylum Pseudomonadota; class Gammaproteobacteria; order Burkholderiales; family Burkholderiaceae_C; genus Roseateles. The sequence continues at coordinate 20,688 of CBIHMU010000081.1, read as the reverse complement.
TTTGACGGCAACCGCATCGCGGTGCGCTTCGTCTACGAGTGGCACGACGACGCCGGCAACTGGTTCCGCAGCCACGGCAACGAGAACTGGGAGTTCGACGCGCAGGGGCTGATGACGCACCGTCACGCCAGCATCAACGACCAGCCGATCAAGGCCGGGGACCGCAAGTTCTTCTGGCCGCAGGGACGGCGTCCGGACGACCATCCGGGCTTGACTGAACTGGGACTCTGAACCCCTCCGGTGACGGGAAGGACACGCGCCACGCCGGCGCGTGCCCCGTGGCGCTACGGGCGCCCGGGACGGATCGATGTCACCCGCCCTGCTGGCGCCAGGCGCTCGGCGACCGCCCCGTCTGTCGCAGGAAGAAGCGCGTGAAGTACGCCGGGTCTGCGAAGCCAAGTCCGTCGGCGATCTGGCGGACCATCAGGTTGGTGTAGCCGAGCTCGCGTTTGGCCTCGAGCAGCACACGCTGGTGCAACACCGCGAGCGCGGAGCAGTGCAGATGCCGGCGGCACAGCCGGTTCAGCTGCGTCGGCGTGATGCCCAGCGGCTCGGCCAGTTCCGCCACCGACGGCTGGCGGCGGTAGTGGCGCTCGACCTGTTCGCGGTAGCGGGTCAGGTGTTGCAGCGCGCGACCGTCGCCGACCACCTGCGCGTGCGCGCTCCCGTGCTGCGCACCGCGCTGTGCTCCGTCTGAGGCGCCGAAACGCGCCGCCTGCGTCGCCAGCAGCGCCACCGCGTGGTCCAGCGCGGGCGCGCGCCACGCGCCGGCCCCCGCATAGTCTTCCCGCAGGCCATGGGCGACGGCGAACAGCGCGCGCGTCAGCGTCGCGCCGCGATCGAGCGCGACGAGCCGCGGCTCGGCCAGGCTGTCCAGCAGTTCGGGCAGGTGGTCGAGCAGATCCCGGAGCCGGCTCTGGTCCAGCGTGACCACCAGCCCCTCCGTCTCCGGGGCGAAGCGGAAGCCGTGCACCGCCAGCGCCGGCACCCAGACCAGCGCCGGGGCGCGCAGCACGCGTTCCTCTTCATCCATGCGGACGGTGACGCGGCCGCGTTCGATCAGCAGCAGCTGGACCAGCGCGCCGTGGCGATGCGGCTGGATTTCCCAATTGTGCAAGCGGCTGCGGTCGGCGATGGACTCCAGATGCAAGCCGTCCAGCGCCGGGGAACGGCCGTCCTCGCCGTAGAGCGAATACACGGGCGTCGAACCGCGGCGGCGGGAGGAACGACGAAGCGCTTGATCGACAGCCATGGGTTCGGATTGTGCAAGTCCGTGTCGGAGTCGTCCATTCACCGGCGGGCGGTCGGTCCGTAGGCTGCATGCCATGAAGACCTTACGCACCCAGGTGCTCATCGTCGGCGCCGGACCGGCGGGCCTGCTGCTCGGCCAGATGCTGCACCGCGCCGGCATAGCCACCGTCATCGTCGAACGTCAGAGCGGCGGGCACGTGCTGTCGCGCATCCGCGCCGGCGTGCTCGAACAGGGCACGGTCGACCTGATGGACGCAGCCGGCGTCGGCGCGCGCATGCACGCAGAGGGTCTGGTGCACGACGGCTTCGATCTCGCAGTCGACGGCGTGCGCCATCGCATCGACCTGCGCTCACCGGCGGACGGACGGTGCTGGTCTACGGGCAGACCGAGCTCACGCGCGACCTGATGGGCGCTCGCGCCGAGGCCGGCCTGACCACGATGTACGAGGCGGCCGACGTCCGCCTCGAGGCCTTCGACAGCGCGACTCCGCGGGCGCACTGCACCGTGCACGGCGAGCGGGTCGAGATCACCGCCGACTTCATCGCCGGCTGCGACGGCTTCCACGGCGTCTGCCGCGCCAGCGTTCCCGCGAGCGCGATCCAGCTGTTCGAGAAGGTCTACCCCTTCGGCTGGCTCGGCCTGTTGAGCGACACGCCGCCGGTGTCCGAAGAGCTGATCTACAGCCGCCATGCGCGCGGCTTCAGCCTGTGCAGCATGCGGTCGGCGACGCGCAGCCGCTACTACCTGCAGGTGCCGGCGACCGAGCGCGTCGACCGCTGGAGCGACGCGCGCTTCTGGGACGAATTGCGGGCGCGCCTCGACCCCGAAGCGGCGGAATCGCTGATCACCGGCCCCTCGCTGGAGAAAAGCGTCGCACCGCTGCGCAGCTTCGTGGCGGAGCCGATGCGATTCGGCCGGCTGTTCCTCGCGGGCGACGCGGCGCACATCGTGCCGCCGACCGGCGCGAAGGGGCTCAACCTCGCGGCGTCGGACGTGCGCTACCTGTCGCAGGCGCTGATCGAGCACTACCGGGAACGCAGCGACACCGGTCTGGACCACTACTCCGCGCGTTGTCTCGCCCGCGTGTGGAAGGCGGAGCGCTTCTCGTGGTGGTTGACCAGCCTGATGCACAACTTCGACCAGGAGCCCGCGTTCCAGGCGAAGCTCCAGGCTGCCGAACTGGACTACGTCCTCGGCTCCGAGACCGCTCAGCGGTCCCTCGCCGAGAACTACGTCGGCTTGCCGCTATAGCCGACGCGGCCGCGTTGGTCAGTCTTCGATGATGTTCAGGAAGTGATCGAGGATCACGAAATGGTCCTCGAACAACTGCGACTCCATCGCCGGCAGCTCGTCGCGGTGGAACCAGCGCGCTTCCTTGACATCGTCGCTGCCGAGGACCTCCGGCAACGTGCCCATCTCGCCGAACTTGAAGTGGTGCGCCATCGTGATCAGGCGGCCGCGCGCGCTGCGCAAGGGATCCTCGAAGGTCTCGACGCCGTGCAGCGCCGCCAGGATGGAGGCGGGCATCAGCGGGAAACGCGTCTCCTCGATCAGCTCCCGGATCGCGCAGGCGACCAACCGCTCGCCGCGCTCCAGGTGGCCGCCGGGCACCGCCCAGAGGTCCTCGCCGAACGGCCCCTTGCGGCGCACCAGCAGCACGTGGTCGCCGACCGTCACCACCGCGTCGCCCGTCATGTAGGCGACCGCGGTGTACTTCTTGCGATAGCTGGCGATGGCGGCGTGTTCCGCCTTGCGCCGGCGGTACTCCGGCAGGCGGCTCCAGGCCTGCAGCCAGGCCCGCACCGGCGCGCTGACGTAAGGCGTCATCACCGTCAACGCGGCGTCCGGATCGTCGGCCTCGAAGAACACCTGACGCATCGCCGTCGCGTCGACATCGGCCAGCCGTTCCACCAGTTGCTGCCGCCAGCGCGGGAAGTTGTTGAGGTAGTAGCTCGTGTGGTCCTTCTGGTGACCGACCAGCACGATGTCCGCGTCCTCGCCGGCGATGGCGCGCACGCCCATCGTCACGGCGGCGTTCCAGCGCTTGTCGTCGAAGTAGTCGCGCACCGGCAGCACATGTAGTCGCTGCTGCTGCTCCGGCGTGAGGTTCGCCAGCAGCATCTGCCGGCGCTCCTCATGGACGAACGGGTTGCGCGGATCGCGCGCCTTGTACGAGGAGCCCAGGACGGCGATCACCTCGTCGGCGAGCCCGAAGGCCGCCTGGAACAGCGCCTCCTGTCCAAGGTGCACCAGCTGCCAGCGGCCGACCACGACGGCGACGGTCTTGCGAGTCATGAATGTCCTTCCGATGCTCAATGCGGTGATCAGTAGTGCTTCGCCGCGATCGGCAACTGCCGGCCGCTGCCGAAGGCGCGCGCCCGCAGGCGCACGATGGGCGGCGCCTGGCGACGCTTGTATTCGTTGCGGGCGATCATGCCCTTGATCCGGGCGATCAACGCCTGACCTTCGTCGCTCCGGCGGAGCGCCGCGACCGCGGCCTCGGCGGCCCTGCGCTCGTCGCCGGCGAGACGCTCGCCCTCGATCAGCACCTTCAACACCTCGTCCAGCACCTCGTAGGGCGGCAGGCTGTCGGTGTCGCGCTGGTCGGGCGCGAGCTCGGCGCTCGGCGGCTTGTCGAGGATCGCCGCCGGGATGATCTCCCGGCCCGCCGCGTCGTTGATGTGCCGGCTGAGCGCGAAGACCTCCGTCTTGTAGAGATCGCCGATCAGGCCCAGACCGCCGTTGGTGTCGCCATAGAGCGTGCAGTAGCCGACGGCGATCTCGCTCTTGTTGCCGGTCGTCAGCAACAGGTGGCCCTGCGCGTTGGACACCGTCATCAGCAGCGTGCCGCGCACGCGCGCCTGCAGGTTCTCCAGCGCGAGGCCGGATGGCCGCAGCGCCAGCGTGCTCGCCGCCATCGTGTCGCCGACCTGACGGACGATGTCCTCGATCGGGCAGACGTCCAGCGGGATGCCGAGCGCGTCGCACAGCGCCTTCGAATCGTCGACGCTGCCCGATGACGAGAAGCGCGACGGCATCGTGATCGCCGAGACCTTGTCCGCACCGAGCGCCTCCACGGCGAGCGCCAGCGTCAGCGCGGAGTCGATGCCACCCGACGATCCGACGACGACGCGGTCGAAGCCGCAGCGGCGCGCGTAGTCGCGCAGGCCGAGCACGATCTGCCGGCGGTAGAACGCCATCGTCTCGAGTCCCGCGCTCGCCGGCGGTGCTGGGAGCGCGCCGCCGTCACGAGCGGCGAAGAGACCGCGGTCCGTCTCGAAGCGCAGCGTCACGACGTGCGATTCGAAGCGGTCCGCCTCGAACACCACGCCGGGCTCCGGCTCGATCGCGAAGGACGCGCCGTCGTAGACCAGCTGGTCGTGGCCGCCGATCTGGTTCACGAACACCAGCGGCAGCCGGTGCCGCCAGCAGGCGGCGCGGAACACGGCATGACGCTGCTCGCGCTTGCCGATGTTGCTCGGACTGGCGTTGATCGAGACGATCAGGTCCGGCGCCGCGTCGGCCAGGCGCTGGAAGGGATTGACCGCGTAGTCCTTGCCGTCGTCGTTCCAGCCGTCCTCGCAGATCATGAAGCCGACCTGCGTGCCACCGATGCGCAGCACGCGGGCGACATCGGGACCGGGCTCGAAGTGGCGGCGTTCGTCGAAGACGTTGTAGGTCGGCAGCAGCTGCTTGTGATAGTCGAGCAGCACCTCGCCGTCGCGGATCACGAGCAGCGAATTGCGGAAGGCCTTGCCCGCGCCGGGATTGCGGGTCGGCGCGCCGACGACCCAGTAGACCGAGTCGACCTCGCGCGTCGCGGCCAGCAGCGCGGTCATCGCGCGGTCCAGGCGCTGGCGGAAGTCCTCGTCGTCGAGCAGGTCCGCCGGGTAGTAGCCGGTCAGCGAGAGTTCGGGGAAGACGACCAGGTCCGCGCCGTCGTGGCGCGCCTGCCGGGCAGCGTCCAGATGCAGCGCGAGGTTGCCGTCGAGGTCGCCGATCGTCGGGTTGATCTGGGCCAGGGTGATCTTGAGCATGACTGGGCTCCCTTCGAGAGGCCCTCACCCCTGCCCTCTCCCGCAGTGCGGGAGAGGGAGTAAGAAGTGAGTGTTGTGGACGACTGATGCGGTCGTTGCGCTCCCTCTCCCGCACTGCGGGAGAGGGTGGGGGTGAGGGCTGCGGTCACCCGACCTGCTTCACCTTGAATACCTGCCGCAGATAGTCGAGGAAGGTCTGGTCGTCGCAGAGCGTCTTGCCCGGCGCGTCCGAGAGCTTCGCGACCGACTGCCCGTTGCACCGCACCAGCTTCATGACGATGTTGAGCGGCTTCGGTCCGAGGTCGTTGCTCAAGTTCGTACCGATGCCGAAGCCCACCGGCACGCGCTGCGCGAAGTGCGTGTGCAGCCGGAAGGCTTCGTCGCAGTTCAGTCCGTCGCTGAACACCAGGCGCTTGGTGAACGGATCGATGCGCAGCGCCGCATAGTGCGCGAGCGCCTTCTCGCCCCAGACCACCGGATCGCCGCTGTCGTGCCGCAGGCCGTCGAAGAGCTTGGCGAAGTAGAGGTCGAAGTCGGCGAGGAACGCATCCATGCCGATCACGTCGGTCAGCGCGATGCCGAGGTCGCCGCGGTACTCCTGCACCCAGCCTTCCAATGCGGCCTTCTGCGACAGCCGCAGCTGCACGCCGACCGCCTGGTAGGTCTGCAGGTACTCGTGCGCCATCGTGCCGATGGGGATCAGGCCGTGGCGACGCGCCAGCTCGACGTTGGACGTGCCCTTGAAGACCGACGGGATCTCCCGCTTCAACGTGGCGACCACCTCGTCATGCCAGTCGCCCGAGAAGCGGCGGCGCAGGCCGAAGTCGAAGAACTCGAAGGGATAGGCCGCGTCGCCGAGCGTGGCCGGCACGGCGGCGGCGTAGTCGCGCAGACGGATCGTCTTCGCCGCGAGCCGCGCGCGGCCCTCGGCCAGCACCTCGCCCTCGCGGCCGGCGCACAGGCGGCGGAAGTAGAGCTCGTTGACGATGGCGAGCACGAAGATCTCGAACGCCATCACGTGGACCTGCGGTCCCTTCGCGACGATGACCAGTTGCCCCGCATCGGCGCCCTCACCCGGCCGCGCCTCGATGAACCGGCGCTGGAAGCGGAAGATCCGCAGGAAGTCGATGAAGTCCGACTTCATGAAGCGCAGACCGCCGAGGTAGGCGAGCTCCTCCTCGCTGAAGCGCAGCGTGCAGAGATGGTCCAGCTCGCGGTTGACCGCGTCACTGAGCTCGCTCAGCGGGAAGGCCGGCGTGTTGCGGCAGACGAAGCGGTACTCGGCGTCATTGGCGGGGAACGCGTGCAGCAGCGTCTGCCACATCGTGAACTTGTAGAGGTCGGTCTCCAGCAGCGAGCGGATGACGGGGGCGAAGGTCGTGTCGGCGGTGTCGTTCATGACATCGCTCCCGCTCAGGCCGACAGCAGACCGAGCGCCTGCGCCGCAGTCATCGTCCGGACGCCGAGCGCCCGTGCCCGCTCGACGAAGGCCGTCGCGCCGGACTCGAATCCACCGACCGGGCTCATCGCATCCTCGATCAGCACGACACGTGCGAGCCGCTCGGCGCTCATCTCGGCGAAGAGGTCCTCCGCCGTCGCCGCCACGCAATGGCTGCTGGCTTCCCCGGCGATGAAGGTCAGTCCCGGGAAGTCGACGATGCGGTCGACCAGCGCCCGGTTGGTCTGCGTGCGCGGATCGGCGGCGATCGGGACTTCGGCGCGCACGGCGCTGTACTGTTCGGTCATCGGGTTCTGGCCCTTGAGGACCTTCTCCACCGTGCGCAGCCGCGCCGCTTCCCATCGGCCCAGCGCGGCGGCGAGATCGTCGTGCACGTTGTGGCCCCAGGTGCCGACCACGCAGTGCGTCGGCCACACCATCAGGATGTACTTCTTCGGACTGGCCTCCAGCGCGTCGAGATAGGCCAGGACCTGCTCGCGCAACGCGGCGTCGCGCGGCGCGAAGCGGCCGGCGCGGACGTCCTCGGCCTTGATCTGCGTGAAGGGCGCGACGGGCGCGACGGGCGCGCCCGGTTGCGGCGCCCCGCCCGCCGCGTCGGCGCCGTCAACACCGACAGCGCCGGGCTGTTGCCAGAACGCCGGCCGCTCGATCGCGTAGACCGGGTGCGAGTCCAGGGTCACGACGATGTCCACGATCGCGCCGCCCGCCTGGTCCACCAGCGCGGCCAGGCGATTCATGTCCGCGTCCGCGCCGGTGACGGGCAGCGTCGCGCCGGGGATGTCGCAGAAATCGTTCTGCGGGTCGACGATCAGCAGTTGAAGGGGCTGGGTGCGTGGGGTGGTCATGAGAACTCCGATTCCGTCTTTGTCATGTCGTGGCGCCAGCATAACCCAGTTCGTGCTTGTTTGCACTAAGTCGCTGGACGCGGGACGTGTGGGGGTGCAACGAGCTGTAGCACGGCGTTCCATTGATTCCAGGATGCGTTTGGTGCGGCCGTTTGACCTCTCGACTGCTTGCCGCTCATAATTCGTGCTTTTCCGCACTAAGAAGAACAAGCGCGTGGACTTCGATCGCCCCATCGTCACCGTCGACATCGTCCTGCTGACGCTGCGCGAAGGCACGCTGCACGCGGGTCTTGCTCAGCGGGACAAGGAGCCGGCGCTCGGCGCGTGGACACTGCCCGGCGGCTGGGTGCACACGGACACAGACCAGGACGCCGACGACGCGGCCGCGCGCATCCTTCGCGAGAAGGCCGGGCTGGTCTCGCCCTACCTGGAGCAGCTCAGGACCTTCTCGGGCATGCATCGCGACTCGCGCGGGTGGTCGCTGTCGGTGAGCTACTACGCGGTCGTGCCGGTGGATGTCGACACACGGGCAACGGTCGACGCCGACGCCAGCGCCGAAGAGCGCTTCCGCTGGGCCGCCGTCGACAGCCTGCGCTCCCTGCCCTTCGACCACGCGCAGATCCTGCGCACAGCGGTCGAGCGCGTGCGGTCCAAGACCTTGTATTCGTCGCTGCCGGTGCACCTCATGCCGGCCGAGTTCACGCTCGGCGAGCTGCAGCGCACCTACGAGCAAGTGCTCGGCGCCGAACTCGACAAGCGCGGCTTCCGCCGCCGCATCGAGGAGCTCGACGTGATCGAGGAGATCCCCGGCGCGTTCACCAGCGGCGGCAGCCACCGGCCCGCGCAGTTGTTCCGGAAGAAGGCGCACGCGCCGGCGTTGAAGACGGTGCCAAGCAATCTGGCGGTCGGCTGAAAGCAAGAGCTGCCCAGTGTATTGACCTTGATCAACATGCTCACCGCGCGCTCAGCCCCTTCAGCAACGCCTCATGGAACTCCTTCGGCGACTCGACCTGCGGCGAGTGCCCGAGCGCGGGAAACTCGATCAACGACGCGCCCGGAATCATCTTCGCCGTCGAGCGGCCGAGCGTCGCGTAATCGCCGAGCTTCTCCGCGATCTCCTTGGGCGCGCGGACCGCGCCGGGCGCGGTGCGGTCCTTGCCGCCGATCATCAGCAGCGTGCGCACCTGCAGCCGCGGCAGCTCCTGCACCACCGGCTGCGTGAAGATCATCTCCGACGTCTGCGCCTGGTTCCACGCGACCTGCTCGCGCCCCGGCCCCGCGTACTGGCCGGCGGACATGCGCACCCAGCGGTCGTACTCCGGCTTCCACTGGCCGTTGTAATAGAAGCGCAGCTGGTAGGCCTTGATGGTCTCGGCGGTCGTCTTCAACTCCTGCGCATAGAGCTGATCGATGGTCGCGTACGGCACGCCGGCGGCTTGCCAGTCCTCGAGACCCAGCGGGTTCACGACGACCAGTTGCTCGACCTGCGTCGGATACGCGAGCGCGAAGCGCATCGCGAGCATCCCGCCCATCGAGTGCCCGATCACCGTCGCCTTCGCGATGCCCAGCGACTGCAGCAGCGCCTGCGTGTTGGCCGCCAATTGGTTGAAGCTGAACTGGTAGCCGGCGGGCTTGCTCGACGCGCAGAAACCGATCTGGTCCGGCACGATGACGCGATAGCCCGCGCCGGTGAGCACGGTGATCGTCTGCTCCCAGGTCGCGCCGCAGAAGTTCTTGCCGTGCAGCAGCACCGCGGTCCGGCCGTTGGGCTGACCGGTCGGCGCGACGTCCATGTAGACCATCTCCAGCGCCTGCCGCTGTGAGGTCAGCTTGAAGCGCTGCTGCGGATGCGGGTAGTCGAAACCTTCAAGGCGAGCGCCGTAGGCAGGCGTGTCCTGCGCCGACAGCGCGCTCTTCGTGGGCGAGGCGCTCTGCGCCTGCGCGCTGGATGTGCAGAGGGCGAATGCCGCGAGCGCGGCGGCGGACAAGATCTTCATCACGGGGAACTCCAGTGGCGACGGAACGACGCGCCGAAGCGAGCAAGTGTCGTTCCCTCTCTCCCCGCGTGCAGCCCTCGGGGGCTTCAACGCTGATCGAGATAGCCGAAGCTGCCGTGATCGCGGATCTCCTCGGCGGCCAAGCGCGCGGCCTTCATCGCATGGCGGAAGAGCGACATCGCCAGGCTCACGCGCTTCACGCCGGCCTCGCCGAGCTCGCGCACCGTGAACGATCGCCCTGGAATGCCGGCCATGAAGTTGACCGGCTTCGTCACCGAGGCGCAGACCCGGCGCACCGCGTCGAGATCCGGCAGCAGCGGCGCGAACAGCACATCGGCGCCCGCGCCTTCGAAAGCCTGCAGGCGGCGGATCGTGTCGTCGAGGTCGTTGATGCCGTGGAGGAAGTTCTCCGAGCGCGCCGTGACCACGAAGGGGAACGGCAACACGCGCGCCGCCTCGACCGCAGCGGCCACACGCTCGACGGCGAGATCGAAGTCCAGGATCGGTGATCCGCCCTCGCTCGACGAATCCTCGATGGAGCCGCCGACTGCGCCCGCCTCGGCCGCGAGACGGATGGTCAGCGCGCAGTCCTCGGGCCGGTGGCCGAAGCCGTTGCCCAGGTCGGCGCTCAACGGCAGCGGCGTGGCGCCCGCGAGCAGGCGGACGTGGGCCAGCGTCTCTTCACGCGTGAGTTGACCGTCGCGACGACCGACGGCCTCGGCCGCCGCGGCGCTCGACGTCGCCAGAGCGGCAAAGCCTGCCTCCTGCAGCATGCGCGCCGAGGCGATGTCCCACGCGTTCGCGATCACGAAGGGGCCGGGCCGTTCATGCAGCGCGCGCAGCGCCACCGCCTTGGCGGACAAGCTCTCGACGGTGGGGTCGACGGTCGTGGACGGGGTACTCATGGCGGCCTCCTCGGTGGGTAGACGCCGGATCCTAGGCCGCGCTCCTGCCGCCGTCTGGCAGCAATCGGACCTGTTCCTCGACCGCCGACACCTCCAAAAGGGTGGCGGCCCCGCGACGATTTCCCTTCAAACGGGGCGGATCGCGCGACCAGCGCCCTCTCGGCGCCATCCACAATATTGCGAACCATTCTCATTTGATAACGTATCGCGTTACGCCGAACGCCGAACGCCGGCCCCGCTCCCGTTCCAGTACCTCCGGTCCCACCCCCATGTCCCTCTCTGCTCCCCGCGTCCCCGTGCCCGCCGCGCCGCGCCTGTCTCCGATTTCCCTGTCCATCCTGGCGCTGCTGATGCCGCTCGCGGTCCAGGCCCAGACCGCGCCCGCCGGGGCGCCGGCCGCCGACGCGAAGTCCTCGACGCGTGCGTCGACCGCCACCGGCGACGGCACCCAGAAGCGCCTGCTGGACGAAGTCGTCGTCACCGGCGTGCGCAAGAAGACCTTCGCGGCGGAGACGGTGCGGGTCGGCGCCTTCCGCGACCAGGATCCGCTGGACGTGCCGCTGACCAACAGCGTGATGTCGCGCGACCTGCTGGACGCGCAGGCCGCGCAAGGCCTGTTCGACGCGCTGAAGAACACCGCCGGCGTGACCCGCTCGCAGGTCAGCGGCTCCACCTACGACAACCTTTCCATCCGCGGGATCATTGTCGAGAACCGCAGCAACTACCGCCTCAACGGCAACCTGCCCGTCGTCAACCTGATCGACATCCCGCTCGAGAACAAGGAGCAGGTCGAGGTGCTGAAAGGCGCCTCCTCGATGTACTACGGCATGGTGCCGCCGTCGGGCATCGTCAACTTCGTGACCAAGCGCGCCGGCCCGACGCCGGTGACCTCGCTGACGACCACCGTCAACGACCACGGCGGCGCGAAGGTGCACATGGACATCGGCCGTCGCTTCGGCGCCGACGACAGCGTGGGCCTGCGCGTCAACGCCGCGACCAGCAAGGAAGAGACCGGCATCGCCCGCTACAAGGGCGACCGCGACGTGCTGACCCTGGCCGCCGACTGGCGCGCGGCGTCGTGGGCCAACTTCAAGCTGGACGTCGAGCACTACCGCAAGAACACCAGCGAGCAGGCCGGCATCCAGCTGCCCGCCGCGGTGAACGGCGTGATCACGCTGCCGCGCGTGCCGGACAACAAGACCAACCTCGCGCCCGAATGGGCCCGCTACGACGCGCAGGCCGACAACGTGCTGCTGCGCGGCGACTTCGCGCTGAGCGAGGACTGGGTGCTGAGCGTCGAGACCGGCCGCGCCCAGACCGAACGCGACCGCAACAACACGACCTTCATCAACTACAACCCGCAGACCGGCGCCGGCACGGCCAGCGTCAACACACTGAAGGGCCAGAAGTACACCAACACCAACCACCGCGTCGAGGCCATCGGCCGCTTCGACACCTTCGGCGTCGGGCATGAACTGACCCTGGGCACGACCTACAACCGGCGCGAGTCCGCCGGCTGGATGAGCGGCACGGCGACCGCGCCGCAGAACCTGTACGCGCCGGTCGACATCGCGCCGCTGAGCCCGACGCTGCGCCAGGCCGGCTTCCCGTCCGAGATCAACGACCGCGGCCTGTACGCCTTCGACCGCCTCTCCGTCGGCGAGCAGTGGCAGTTCCTGGCCGGCCTGCGCAAGACCCTCTACCGCAGCGAGGCGACCAGCCCCACCGCCCCGGTCGGCGTGTACCGCGCCGACAAGGTCACGCCCAACTTCTCGGTGATGTGGAAGCCGATGAAGACCCTGAGCGTCTACGGCAGCGTGCTGCGCGGCCTGGAAGAGACCGGCACCGCGCCGCTGAGCGCCGACAACGCCGGCCAGGTGCTGTCCCCGGCCGTCAGCAAGCAGCGCGAGCTGGGCGTGAAGGCGCGCCTGGGCGAGGTGCTGCTGCAGACCGCGGTGTTCCAGACGGACCGCGCGCTGACGACGACCATCAACCGCGTCTACCAGATCGGCGGCGAGGCGCGGTACCGCGGCCTGGAGTTCTCCGCCAGCGGCGAGATCGGCCGCGACTTCGCGATCGTGGCCTCGGCGCTGCTGCTGGACGCCGAGATCACCAAGGTCGGCACCACCAACGCGGGCGAGCTGGGCCAGTCGCCGGAGAACACGCCGAAGAACACGCTGAGCCTGTTCGGCGAATACCGCGTGCCGACGGTGCCGGGCCTGTCGCTCAACGCCGGCGTGTACCACTTCGGCAAGCGCGCGGTGAACAACCTCAACCAGGGCTGGGTCGGCGCGTACGAGACGCTGTCCATCGGTGCCCGCTACCAGTTCCGCGTCATGGACAAGGCGGTGAACCTGCAGGCCAACGTCGACAACCTGACCGACAAGGACTACTGGAGCACCGCCGGCAACAACCTGCTGGGCGTCGGCGCGCCGCGCACGGTGCGCCTGACCGCCAAGGTCGACTTCTGATCGCCAGTCCGGGGAGCGAAGAGCCATGGCGCTGATGACCGCCCGCCGCATCTGGATGTGGCTGCACCGCTGGATCGGGCTGACGCTGGGGATGCTGCTCGCCGCGGCGGCGCTGCTCGGCTCGCTGATGACGGTGCTGCGCCCGCTCGACGAGTCCCTGCATCCGGAGCTCTTCCGGGCGCCCGCCCACGACGCGACCCATGAAGCGGCCACGGCCGTCGTCGCGTCGAGCACGCCGTTCGAGACGCTGCGCCGCCGCGTGGCCGATGAATTCGGCCCCAAGGCGACGATGACCATCCGTCCGCCGCGCGAGGACGGCGACTCGCTGCGCGTGGCCGTCCGCTCGCCCGGCTGGGCGGGCACGGTCTATCTGGACCCGGTCAGCGTCGTCGAACTCGGTCGGCGGGGCGAGACGGAAGGCGTGGCCAACTTCGTCTTCGAGCTGCACAGCGAGCTGCTGCTCGGCGACACCGGCAAGGCGGTGCTGGCTTTCACCGCGTTGGCCTATCTCCTGCTGCTGATCACCGGGCTGATCCTGTGGTGGCCGATGAACGCGGCGCAATGGCGACACGCCTTCAAGCTGAAGCTGGACAAGGGCACGACGCGCAGCCTGTTCGACCTGCACCGCTTCGCGGGCGCCGTGCTGGGCCTGATGATCGCCGTGGCCGTCGCCAGCGGCGCGTGGATGGCCTACCGGCCCATCGGCGGCTGGCTCAACACGGTGGTCGGCGACGTCGCGCCCAAGCCCCCCAGGATCGAGAAGACGACGGGCGAGCGCGTGCCGCTGGACCTCGTCGTCGCCGAGGCCCGCAGGCGCTGGCCGGGCGCGCAGCTCGGCTTCATCCAGCTGGGCGCCGCGGACACCCGGCCGGTGCGCCTGCGCTTCAAGCTGGCGGGCGATCCGCATCCGAACGGGCTGTCGTCGATCTGGGCGCATCCGGTCGACGGCCGCGTGCTCAGCCAGCAGCGCTGGGACGACCTCGACCTCGCGGTGCGGTCCACCGCGTGGATCTACCCGCTGCATGCGGGCGAGCTTTTCGGTCTGGCCAACCGCGTGATCACCGGCGTGCTGGGGCTGGTGCTGTTCAGCATGGGCATCACCGGCGCGTGGTTGTGGTGGCGCCGGCGGCGCTGAGCCGCCTCAGGATCCGATCAACTCATCCACGCAACGCGCGACCAGCGCGCTGTCGTCATCGAAGTAATGCGTGTGCGCGCCCGCGCCGACGCAGACGTCCTTGCGCGGCGGCACATCCAGCGCCACGGCGCCCCGCGCGTAGAACGCGGACTGGTGGACGGCCCCGGGCGGCGACGGTTCCCAGATCCAGCGCCCGACGTAGTCCCCCGCGGCAAACGCATTGGTCCACTTGTCCACGCCCAGCTGGTCCAGCGCGGGACCGGTGCGGACCCAGTGGTACAGGTCGGGGAAGCGCGCCGCATACAGCTGGCGCAGCGGGCTGCCGGCGGTGAACAGGTGGACCTCGACGTCCTGCAGCCATTGGCCCAGCCGGCCGGCCCGGCTGCCGGGGTCGCGCATGGCGCGGTAGGTCAGGTAACGCAGCAGGTCCGCCGTGATGACCGTGCCCTGGCTGTGCGACACGAGCACGACGCGGGACACGCCGTCCTCCTTCAGGTGCTCCAGCAGGGCCACATAGCGCGCGAAGATGCGGGCGCGCGGGATCGCGTTGCGCGGGAACTCGCGCAGGTAGTTGTCGACGTCCAGCAGCGCGTCCAGCGGCGCCCGCAGCCACGGCACGTACTTGGACAGCGTGCGGCCGAACAGCGTCAGCGCGCCCAGCGCCGACACCGACCCGATCACGAACGGCGCCAGCAGCGACTGCGATGCGAACCCCGTGCCGCTGATCGCCTGCTTCAGGTCCGCCGCGGTGAACGGCCCCACCAGCCGCAGCAGGTCCACCAGGTAGACGCCGCCGATGTAGGTCGTCGCCAGCGCGCTCACGATGGCGAGCAGCGCGATGAAGTCCTCCAGCCGCTCATAGCCGCCGGTCAGCCAGCGGCCGAGGTTGCCCGCCGTCCCCACGCCGCGCTGCAGCTCGGCCAGGACGCTGGGCAGCAGGCTCACCACCACGTAGGCCACCAGCGCCAGCAGCAGCATGGCCACCAGGAAGAAGGTCGCCGTGCTGTACACATACCGCAGCGTCAGGAAGCTCTCGGCCGGCAGCGCCCGGTAGATGTCGGCGGCACGGTGCTGGAAACCCCAGGCATCGGCGCTGACCTCGAACTGCAGGTCGAACAGCCAGGGGCGGTAGCCCCACTTGCCCCCCGCCCGTTCGAGCACCTGGTGCCCGGCGGCCCAGATCACCATGCCCACGGCGGTGAACGAGGTCACGGACACGAACAGCCCCAGCCGCGCCGTCGCGACGCTGGCCCGCGCCGCACCGCCGAGCCCCGCCTGGCGCACGCCGTACCAGGTCCACGGCACGATCAGGGCGGCGGCGGTGATCCACCAGACATAGGTGCCCATCAGCATCACCTCGATGGCGCGCAGCGCCGCGGCGGTCCACCAGGTCCAGAGATCCTGCCGCGGCGGGACCGCGAGCATGACGACCGCGATGGTGCCCAGGCTCACCGCCAGGAAGACCCGGCCGATCAGCAGCGTCGACACGAAGCGCCGGTCCGCGAAGTCCAGGCCGGCGTCGCACAGCAGCGCGAGCACGGCCAGCACGGCGATCCCGAGCACCCACGGCGCGGCGAAACCCTTCAACGCGACGCCGGCGGCCACCGCCAGCAGGAGCAGCAGCAGCCGCCCCACCGGTGATCGCACGTGGCGGTAGACCAGCCACCAGAAGGCGAGCGCCGGCAGCCCCACGGCGAGCATCGTCCGGACGCCCTCGGCGGTGTCGCCCTGCGGGTCCTCGTTCAGCGCCGACATCACGACGATGAAGGTCCCCAGCAGCAGCGTCTGCAGGAAGAGGTGGGACAGCACATGCGCGAAGGACCAGTCCAGCGCCGTCTGGAGCCAGGACAGCCGGGCCCAGCGCCGCCGGATCCCCGCGGGCGCCCCGGCGGCATCGGCCGCGTGCCGTGCCTGGTCGATCGTGTCGCGCGCCAGCTTGGACAGCCGGAACAGGATGGTGAACAGCTCGGTCAGGATGGTCGGCAGTGCGCTGGACAGCCGCGAGAGGTCGGCCCAGTACAGCTCATGGAGGTCGACCTGCTGGGTGGTCCGCGCCTGCGCGTCCTCGCGGGTGATGCGGACCCGGTGACCCTCGACCTGTTCGGCGGCCGCCTTGCCGCGCTGCGCCTTGAACAGCAGGTAATCGGTGAAGGCGATGCCGAGGTCCGGCTCGCCCTTCAACGGATCGCCCGGTGCCTGCGATCGGGCCCCCTTGGCGTCGTGCGCCGAGCGGATCGTCGACTGGTAGTCCTGGACTTTCGCCCGGTCCTCGGCAACCCCGCGGGCCGAGGCGTCCAGCCAGCCGGTCCGTTGGAAGTCCGATCTCAGCGACTGTCGCAGCGCCTTCATCGCGGTGGGACGTTCGTCAGGGTCGCGCACCGCCGGCACGCAGCCCTCGAGGACCGGGACCCGCAGCAGCAGGCAGTCGCAGCTGCCGTCGCGGTAGTGCACGTCCCTGGGCGGACGCGCGGTCAGGAGCGCCGCCAGCGCATGCACGGTGGCGCCGGGCGCCTGGTCCGCCACCCCGTGCACGGCGACGACCGCCACGCGCGGGCCGGGCGCCAGCGGTGCTGCCAACCCACCAGGTGCATCAGGCGCATCAGGTGCATCGGAGGCATCGGAGGCATCGCGCGCCGCGATCTCCTCGCGTTCGTCACGCGGGTCCAGCCCTGGCTCGGTCATGGCATCCACCTCCCGGACCTGGAGGATGGTGCGCCCCGCCCGCGGTGTCATCCCCCATGGAGGGGACACCCCGCGCCGGCAGCTTTTCCCGATGCCGGCGCCTCCGAGCAAGACCCGGCCCCACCGCGCCGGGTCAGGCGTCCCCGACGATGGCGACGGACTCCTCCACCCCCGGGACTCCCATCTGCCCACCGTCCTGCGCCATCGCCTCCCTCACCCCGGTGCTTCTCCAACCTGATGCCGCTGTACCACCTCCCGCCTTCGCCCATCCCGCCGTCCCCGGTGGGCATGCCTGCCACGCCGGCCGGACTGGACCTGTCCGCCGACAACCGCGAGAACCCCGAGAACCCCGAGAACCCCGATGTCGCCGGGATCGCCGAGGCCCCGCCCGCCGCGCCGACGCCCGACGCCCCGGCCGTGCAGGCGCTCGAACGCCGCTGGGCCCGCTCGATCGCGACGCACGCGCTGTGGTCGCGGCAGGCGCCCGTCGTGCCGCTGCTGCTGGACTGGCTGCGCGATGCCGAGCCCATCGCCCGCGCGCTGGGCCCGGCGATGTGGCGGCACTTCGCACAGCATCTGTTGCAGCATGCCAGCACGCGCGACCTGCGCGCGATGGGGCTGGACGAGCGCGTCGAGTCCCGCGTCTGGGCGTCCTGGCCCGAATGGCGGACCGCCGGCTTCCGCATCGCCGACGCGCCGGGGCGCCTGCACCGGGCCGTCGTCTGGTGGGAGGACGGGCGCCTGCCCGAGTACCCCGACACCGAGCGCGTGTTCGAGACGCCTTATGGCGCCGCGCTCTGGCTCGACGGCCGGCTGCTGCCCTATCCGCAGGAGCTGAACTTCGGCTGTTCGGTCAACGGCTCGGGCGAATGGATCGACGACCGCTACTTCGTCGTCGACGTCGACGGCCCGACGGAGCATCCCGACTACGTCGAGGAGCTCGCCAACGGCCGGGGCTCGGTGCTGAGCCTGCTGGTGGTCGATGCGCGGCACCGGACCTGCCACCTGCTCAACCCGCGCGCCCATGAACCGTGGCTGCGCCCGCGCATCACCGTGCAGGACGACGGCCGCTGGCGCATCGATCCCGGCACCGACGCCGGCGATGCCGACACGCTGTACGACGAGGACGCCGACCGGCCCGCCATGCCCTCGCGGCTGATGCTGCCGTCGGACCTGCCGCCGGCCTCCATCGAGGCCGAGATCCCCGACGACGAAGCGGAGCCGCGCTCCCTCGCGCCGGCCTGGCGCCATGTCGTCGACGCCTGGAACGCGGACAGCGACCGGCTGGTCGGCCTGCTCGGCGAGATGAACTACGAACTGGCCCTGGACAGCTTCCGCGACGCCGCCCTGGGCTGGCGGTGAGGCGGGTGGGCGGCGGCCGCCTCCCGGCAGCAGGCCATGAACTGCACCGCCGCCGGGGACGGGCGGCGGGCCCGCATGGTCAGCAGGCCCACCGGCGGCAGGTCGATCGGCACCTCGATCGGCAAGGCCTTGGCCAGCCCTTCCCGGGCGAGGTAGCGCGCCACGTTGTCCGCCACGAACGCCGCCGCGCCGCGCTGGCGCAGGAAGGTCAGCGTGACCAGGAAGGACGCGCTCTCGACGATGTCGCTCGGCGGATCCAGTTGCTGTGAATAGAACATCTGGTTGAGCTTGATCCGCGACGAGGCCCACGGCGGCGGCATCACCCACGGCATGCGGGCCAGCTCGGCCCAGGGCGGCCGTTTCGGCTTGCGGGCCGTCGCCAGCGGGTGGTCCGGCCGCACGACGATGCGCATCGCCTCCTCGACCAGCGGCTCGGTCGCCAGGTCCGGCGACGCGTAGCCGGGCTCCAGCCGCGCGACGATCACGTCCAGCTCGCCCACGCGCAGCCGCGGCAGCAGGCGCGTCAGGTCGCCTTCCTCGATGTGGACCGTCGTCAGCGACGAATGGCGCTTGAGGCGCTCGACGGCGCCGGCCACCAGCCCCGGCGTGGCCACCACCATCGCGCCGACGCTCACCCGTCCGGCAGCGCCGCTGGCCACGGCGTCGATCTCGTCGCGGGTGCGCGCGAAGTCCGACAGCACCGAGCGCGCGAAGCGCACCACCGCCTCGCCGAAGGGCGTGGGCTCGGTGCCGCGCGTGGAGCGCGTGAACAGGTCCAGCCCGAACATGCGCTCGACCTCGGCCAGCGACTTGGACACCGCCGGCTGCGTCTGCGACAGGAACTCCGACGCCCGGCCGAGATGGCGGAACTGGTCGAGCGCCACCAGCATCTGCAGATGGCGCAGCTTCAGGTTGGAACGGAGGACGCGATCGATCTGGCTCATGGGCGCATCTTAGGAGCCCGGCGGGCCTTCATGCCGTTCATGACATGAAGACAGTCCGGTTCTTCAATTGAGCTGCATGGATCGGATGCCCACAATGCATCGCACAGAGACCTCGCGGCAACGGGCCGAGCGCCCATCGCCCGACGAGGCCCCAGCCCACGATCCCGATCGGTGCGCGCATCGATCCCGAGCCAGGAGACAAGACATGACCATCCGCATGGACCGCCGCCGCGTCCTGCTCGCCGGCGCCGCCGGACTCGGCGCCAGCGCCCTCGCGCTGCCTCGTCTGGCGCACGCCGCCGCCTATCCGTCCGAACGCGCCATCACCTTCATCTGCCCCTGGCCCGCCGGCGGCACCGCCGACGTGACGATGCGCTCGCTGTGCATGGCCGCGGGCAAGGTCCTCGGCCAGACCCTCATCATCGAGAACCGGGCCGGCGCGTCCGGCATGCTGGGCACCAAGGTGCTGTCGACGTCCAAGCCCGACGGCTACACGATCGGCCAGGTGCCGATCTCGGTGACCCGCTTCGCGCAGCTGCGCACCGTGCAGCTGGACCCGCTCAAGGACTTCACCTACCTGGCCCGCGTCAACGGCCAGACCTTCGGGCTGGTGGTGCGCGCGGACTCGCCGTGGAAGACGCTGGCCGAGTTCGTCGCCGCCGCCAAGGCCAAACCCGGCCTGATCACCTACGGCAGCGCCGGCATCGGCGGCGCGACCCACGTCGGCATGGAGGAGTTCAACCTGCTCGCCGGCATCCAGCTCAACCACATTCCCTACAAGGGCGGCGCCCCGGCGCTGCAGGACCTGCTCGGCGGCCAGGTGGACGCGGTGGCCGACTCCACCTCGTGGGCGCCGCACGTCAAGTCCGGCAAGCTGCGCCTGCTGGTCACCTGGGGCGCGACGCGCACCAAGGACTTCGCCAACGTGCCCACGCTGAAAGAGGCCGGCTACGACCTGGTCGTCGACGCGCCCAACGGCATCGGCGCGCCCAAGGGCATGGACCCGGCGGTCGTCGCCAAGCTGCGCGACGCCTTCCGCAAGGCGGCGGCGGACCCCGACTTCATCGCGACCTGCGACCGCATCGATTCGCCGGTGATGTACCTCGACCAGCCGGACTACGAGAAGTACATCGCCGCCACCTACCGCAAGGACACGCAGCTGATCGAGCGCCTGAAGCTGCGCGAACTGCTGGCGAAGGGCTGAACATGAGCGCGACTGGGACCGTCGTCGGGACCGCCACGGGGACCGTCACCGCGCCGGCGACGTCGGCCGGCGCCACCACCTCCGACGCGGTCGCCGCCGCGGCGGCCGCGATGGCGACCTCGTCGCCGCTGCTGCGCCTGCATGGCGACGACAACGTCCTGATCGCGCGCCAGGTGCTGACGCTCGGTCAGGCGCTGCCTGAATTCGGCCTGCGCCTGAAGGCGCAGGTCCCGGCCGGCCACAAGATCGCGGCGCGCCGCATCGCGGCGGGCGAGCCCATCCGCAAATACAACGCCGTGATCGGCGTCGCCGCGCGCGACATCGAGCCCGGCGACTACGTGCACGCGCACAACATCGCGCTGGTCGAGTTCGACCGCGATCCGGCCTTCGGCGCG
>CBIHMU010000080.1:0-25181 GCA_966211105.1 uncultured Burkholderiales bacterium | reverse complement strand
TCGCGGGGGAGGAGGGAGAAACCATGAGGGCTGGACCCAGTCTGCCGAAGATGGCATGACAGTAGCCCGGACGGCTCAGGGGGCGGGTAGGACGGGGCCTACTGCCGCTGACGGAGGGAGGCGCGAACGGTGCGCCCTCCGGGTGCTGTCATGACAGCAGCCGTGACAACAGGCAGGCGAGGCTCGAAGAGCCGGCCGCGGAACCGGCACACCAACGGAGCAGCTTGTTGTCGGCCGCAGTGGACGCGTGCTTGATGCGCTCTTCAACCGTATTGAAGCGCTCGTTGACGGGACCCATCGCAGCGCTCACGACATCTCGCATGTCGGCCTTCATGTCCTTTCGGAAGTTCTCGAAGTTCGCTTGCATGTCGTTGCGCATGGATTGGATCTGGTCTCGCGTTTCGAAACGGACTGCGTCCAGCCTGGCTTGTAGCGCCTCCACCTTCGCGTCGAGCTTCTCGAGCTTTGCAGAGTGATCATCGAGCCGGTGCACGACGAGGGCGAAGCTGGATTGCTGTTGCGGTTGCGGCGGTTGCTGCGGCAGCCAGGTGACGTTGGTGCTCTGTGCGGTATCGCGATGCATGTATCGACTCCTAGACAAGGCGACAAGGAAGCCGCAGATGCTAGGAGCGATCGGCCACAAAAGGCGTGGCGCGAATGCTGAATCCGAGGGATGTTTGATCAGCCTCAAAGAACCCGCTCGCGTCCCCCACGAGGGGGAGCACGAGCGCCAACGCGGGGGTCAGGCCGCGGCGATCTTCGCCAGCGACTTGCGGATCGCGGCCGCGTCGCGCAGGCGCTGCGCCGAGCCGTCGGCGTCGAGCAGGATGACCGTGATGGTCTGGCCGCCGCTCTTCATGCGCATCGCCAGGCAGCGCCCGGCCTCCTCGGTGTAGCCGGTCTTGGACAGCCGGATGTCCCAGCCCTTGGCGCCGACCAGATGATTGGTGTTGCGCAGCTCGCGCCGGCGTCCGTTGACCTCGACCTCGCTGGACTTGTCGCTGCTGATGCGCGCGATCGCGGGGTACTTCGATGCGGCGGCGGCGATGCGTGCGACCTCGGCGGCCGTCGAGGTGTTGTTGGGCGAGAGCCCCGTCGGATCGGCCAGCGCCGTGTGCGACAGGCCCAGCGCGCGGATCTTGGCGGCGACCGCCGACTCGTAGGCCGGCAGGCCGCCGGGGAAGTGGCGGGCCAGCGCCGACGCGGCACGGTTCTCGGACGAGATCAGCGCCAGCTCCAGCGCCGCCTCCCGGGTCATCGTGGCGCCGACGCGCACGCGCGACTTGCTGTGCTTGAGGCGGTCGACGTCGGCGTCGGCTATCCTGATCTCCTCGTTCATGTCCTGCCTCGCGTCCAGCACCACCATCGCCGTCATCAGCTTGGTCAGCGAGGCGATGGGCACGACGGTGTCGGGCTCCTTGGCCATCAGCACGCGGCCGCTGTCGTCGACGACCAGCATGTGGCGGGCGTTGACCGGCAGCTTCATCAGCGGCTCGTCGGACGGCGTCGGGGCGACGACCGTGCCGGGCGACTTGGCGATCAGGGGCGACGAGGCCGCGGGCGCCGGGGCGGACGTCCCGTCCGATGCGGCGGGTGCCGGCGTCAGGACGCCGTTGGGACTGATGGCCGCGGTGGTGGGCGCGGCCGTGGGGACGACGACCTCGGGGTCGTCGCTGGCGGCCTGCACGATCAGGGAACCGCAGGTGAGGATCAGCGCCGGCAGCGCCAGTTTCCAGTTGGTGTGGGCGAGGGTGCGGAAAACGGTGTCGCGGATCGTCACGGCGGTCGGGCTGGGCTGGCGGGCGGATTCCGGCAAGGAGGGCAAGAATGTGGCCCGGGAAGGCGGGGTCAGGGCTTGACCGTCGCGCAGTTTAAGTTCTTTGCGGCGGACCGCCAGCCGGGCTTGCCGTCACGTGCGTTACGCGCGGGCGACTGCACGACGTTTGCAGCCCGTCTTCAGCAGCTCTGATGCGGTGTTCGCAGGTCAGTTCGAGAGAATCGCGCTCGCAGCAGTCGACGCTGACGACGCAGCCAGCCGCGCAGACCGTCCCCATCAATCAGATCCTGAATCCACTTCTCGCGATGGGCAGTTGCAGCGGCCAACATGGCCGGATCCACCACGGCGGAGAGCAATTCGTCGACCTTGATCAGACGGCGTTGTACCTGGCGGTACAGGGATCCCACGGCGTACGCCGCGTGCTCCGCCCGCCAGACCTCGCGACCCTCTGCATCCCGGATGGCCAGGACATGGAGGAAGTCGCCCTCGCGAAGGTGAGTGGGAGATCGGGAGGGCGACCTTGTGTCTTGATAGAGCGTGATCGGGATGCCTTTGTGCATGGCTTCGAAGTGGCAAGTGGCATCAGACGCGACGCCGGTGAGCAGCTCGGCGTTCTCCGCCAATCGCCATTCGATGGCACCTGCCTCGGTCAGGCTTTGCAGAGTGGCAATGAAAGCTTGAGTCATATCGTCGGCGTACAAGGTCATTTCCAATCCAGTGCGAGAGAAGTTTCCATCACTCCGATCTGTGCCGCCTTGAGCGCGCCCAGGGCTGTACCCCAATCCGCGGCATGCCAGGGCTGTGTGCCGGAGAGCTGACGTCGAGCGGCCTTGACAGCGTCGATGGCTTCGTCGACGGGCGATCGCGAGCGCTTGGGCATGAGCACTCGCGCTGTGGCCAGCAGGGCAGAAACCTGTCCGAAGATCAGATGAAGGTCGGGTTTCGTCACGTCAGTTTTTTTCATTGCGGCGTCGAGTTCCTCGCATGAAGCACCGATCGCAGTAGCGAGGAACGGCAGTCGTGCTTTTGCCTGAAACGAAGTCTTCACGTTCCTCACCTGCCACCAGACGACGATCGTGATCGCGAAGCCGATCAGACCGAGGAGCGTGTTGAGGTCCTGGATCCACTGCGGGATCAGGCTGGGTGGGCAGGCCGCGAGGAGTGCGGCAGCCGCTGTGGCGAGGGCGGAAGACTGCATGCCTTCATGCTATGAGCGCTCCAGCGCGTCGCGATGCACCCAGTTGCAGCTCCGCGACGATCGCGAAGAGTGCGCACCAATGAGGGATTGAATCGATCGCGACGGGGGATTCAGTCCGCCCCGATCGGGGAGCTCAGTCCCAGGCCTTGCGCAGCTTGGCGGCGACGTCCATCGCCGGCTTCACGAGCGCCGGCAGCGGCGCCTGCGTCTGGTTGGCGGGGCCGACCTTCTCGAAGTGGCGCACCACCTTGCCGGGCAGGAAACGCGACACGCTCGCGTAGAGGTGCCGGTCGCCGTGCCGCGTCTGCTGCGTCACGTAGAAGCGCTGCGGCACCATCACCGCGAGGTGGTCCTTCGCCCGCGTCATCGCGACGTAGAGCAGTCGACGCTCCTCTTCGATCTGCGCCTGCGCGCCGGTGCTCAGGTCCGACGGCATGCAGCCGTCCACGCAGTTCAGCAGGTAGACCGCATTCCACTCCTGGCCCTTGGCCGAATGGATGGTGGACAGGATGAGGTAGTCCTCGTCCTTCAACGGCACGCCCGACTCGTCGCTGCTCGCGTCGGGCGGGTCCAGCGTCAGCTCGGTCAGGAAGCGCTCCCGCGATCCGTAGCCCTGCGCGATGCGGGTGATCTGCTCCAGGTCGGACAGTCGCACCGGCGCATCGTCGTACAGCCGCTCCAGATGCGGCGCGTACCACTGCACCGCCTCCTCCAGATCCAAGGGCCAGCTCGATCCCGAGATCAGCTGCAGCATCAGGTCGCGCAACGCAGCCCAGGAAGATGCCGCGGCGCGCGGCGGCTCGAAATCCCGCAGCGCCTGCGCCGGGTCGGCCGCCGGCGCCATCGCGTCGAGCAGGCGTCTCGCGCTCGCCGGGCCGAAGCCCGGCAGCAGCTGCGCCACGCGGAAACCCGCCAGCCGGCCGCGCGGGTTCTCCGCCCAGCGCAGCACGCTCAGCACGTCCTTCACGTGCGTGCTCTCCAGGAACTTCAGGCCGCCGAACTTGACGAACGGGATGTTGCGTCGTGTCAGCTCCAGTTCCAGCGGCGCCGCGTGGCTCGAGGTCCGGAACAGCACCGCCTGCTTCGTCAGCTTCAGCCCCTGCTCGCGGCGCTCCAGCACCTTGTCGGCGACCCACTGCGCCTGCCGCGCCTCGTCATCGACGGTGACCAGGTGCGGCAGCTCGCTCGACGCCTTGTCGGTCCACAGGCGCTTGTCGTGGCGCTCCCGCGCCATCGCGATCACGGCGTTGGACGCGTCCAGGATGGTCTGCGTCGACCGGTAGTTGCGCTCCAGCGCGACCACGCGCGCGGGCGGGTCGAACTGCGCGGGGAACTCGAGGATGTTGCGCACCTCCGCCGCGCGGAACGAGTAGATCGCCTGCGCGTCGTCGCCCACCACCGTCAAGCGGTCGCCGCGCGGCTTGAGCCGTTTCAGGATCGTCGCCTGCAGCCGGTTGGTGTCCTGGTACTCGTCGACCAGCACATGCTGGAAGCGCTCGCCGAGCTCGGCGGCCAGGAGGTCGTCGCTCATCAGTTCCGACCAGTAGAGCAGCAGGTCGTCGTAGTCGAGCAGTTGCTGCTGCTGCTTCTCCTCGACGTAGGCCTTGAACAGGCGCTTGAGCCCGTCATGGACCGGGAAACACCACGGGAAGTGCTCCTGCAGCACCTGGTCCAGACGCGCCTCGCTGTTGACGACGCGCGAATAGATGTTGAGGCAGGTCGCCTTCAGCGGGAAGCGCTCGGTGGTCTCGGCCAGCCCGAGCGCCTGGCGTTGCAGACCCATCAGATCCTCGGCGTCCGCGCGGTCGAGGATGGTGAAGTTGGGCGCCAGGCCGATGCGATGCGCGTATTCGCGCAGCAGCCGCGCGCCCACGCTGTGGAAGGTGCCGGCCCACGGGAAACGCGGCGGCGCCTGCGTCGACCGCAGGCCGAGGGCCCGATGCAGCACGCGGCCCGCGCGACGTTCCATCTCGCCTGCGGCGCGACGCGAGAAGGTCAGCAGCAGCAATCGCTGAGGATCCGCGCCGGATTGGATCAGGCGGGCCACCCGTGACGCCAGGGTCTTGGTCTTGCCCGATCCCGCGCCGGCAATCACGAGCAGCGGTCCGTGGCCTTCCTGAGCGGCGTCTCCCAGGCCGTGCTCGACGGCGGAGCGTTGCTCGGGATTGAGGTCGGCGAAGACGTCGTTCTCCGTGTCGGCGAGGGCAGCGGGGCACATGACCGTGATCATAACTGTATGCATCAACAGTCATTCGCCGCGTCCCGCGGCCCGCTGTACTGCCCCCGCCGCTGGCCCTCACCCCCACCCTCTCCCGCGGCGCGGGAGAGGGAGTAAGACGGGCGCCCATTGGGCTCCCCCCCGCACCGCGGGAAAGGGAGTAAGAGGGTCGCCAGTCGGGCTCCCTCTCCCGCACCGCGGGAGAGGGCGGGGGGTGAGGGCTGCGGTCTTCGCAGGACGGCCTTTGGTCAGGGGGCATGTGGCTTGCCGGGATCGAAGCAGACTTGCTCTGCACTCTTCGATCCCATGCTCCAGATCCTCGTCATCCTCAGCGCCCTGGCCATGCCTCTCGTGGCCTGGGCGTCCCAGCGCGGCGTCTTCGGCCCCGACAACGGCGCCATCTCCGACCGCTTCCCGACGCTGCTCGTCGCCGACGGCTACGCGTTCTCGATCTGGGGGGTGATCTTCCTGCTCGACCTGGTCTTCGCCGTGTGGCTGCTGCGCGGCCAGCCGGTGCCGGACCGGGAGGGCCACCGCGACTCCCACCGCTGCCACTGGCTGGTCATCGTCGGCTTCGCGCTCACGGCCAGCTGGATGATCGTGTTCTCGCAGCAATGGTTCGGTCTGGCGCTGGCCGTCATCTGGGCCGCGCTGGCGAGCCTGCTGTGGGCCTTGATGCTGGTGGCGCGCGCCATGCCGCGCGGCGCGCAGTCGTGGCTCGCCGTGTTCCCGCTGGCCTTGCACGCGGGGTGGTTGTCGCTGGCCGCGTTCCTGGACACTGCGCAGACGGTCGTCGCCGCGCAGGTGCTGCCGACGCAGGACCAGTTGCCCTGGACCATGGTGCTGTGGGCGCTGGCCGCCTTGCTGCTGCTGGTGGCGAATGCGCGGCTGCACGCGCCGGGCACCGGCCCCGCGGCGCTCGGTTATGCCGGCGCCGCGGTGTGGGGCCTGGTGGGCGTGTACGTGAAGCAGACCGCCTCGCCGATGACCGGCTCCGACGGGTCCGCCTGGATCGCGCTGGCGCTGGCCGCGGTGCTCGCGGCGCAGACGATCTGGCTGCGGTTGAGACCGTCCGCGCCCACCGCGCCCGTCACGCCAGGCGGCGCTCGTCCTTCGCGTCGAACAGGTGGGCCGACTCCGCCGCCCATTGCAGGCGAACCGCGTCACCGACATTGAGGTGGGGATTGCCCGAGACGCGCGCCGTCATCGGGCCGCTCGGCGTGTCCACCAGCAGGTAGGTCTCGGGCCCGGTCGGCTCGCTCATCTTCAGCACGCCCGGCATGCCGCCCGCGTCGGCGCCGTCGGTCTCCGCCAGCCGGATGTGTTCCGGGCGCACGCCGTAGAGCACGCCGCCGGCCGCGTCGATCGAGGCCTGCTGCGCCGCGTTCACCGGCAGGGTCACGCCTTGCGCCGCCAGCGCGCCGCCGCCGTTGCGCTCGGCGCTGACGAAGTTCATCGTGGGTGAGCCGATGAACTCCGCCACGAAGCGGTTGGCCGGCCGCGCGTAGATCTCTTCCGGCGTGCCGAACTGCTGCACCAGACCGTCGCGCATCACCGCGATGCGGTCGCCCAGCGTCATCGCCTCGACCTGGTCGTGGGTGACATAGACGGTCGTGGTCTTGGTGCGCTGGTGCAGCAGCTTGATCTCGGCGCGCATCTCGATGCGCAGCTTGGCGTCCAGGTTGGACAGCGGCTCGTCGAACAGGAACAGCTTCGGATCCCGCGCCAGCGCGCGGCCCATCGCCACGCGCTGCCGCTGGCCGCCCGACAGCTGGCCCGGCTTGCGGTCCAGCAGGTGGTCGATCTGCAGCATCTTGGCGACGCGCTGCACCGTGGCCTCGCGCTGCGCCTTGGGCACCTTGCGCATCTCCAGCCCGAAGGCGATGTTCTGCGCGACGTTCATGTTGGGATAGAGCGCGTAGCTCTGGAACACCATCGCGATGTCGCGGTCCTTGCTCGGCAGGTAGGTGACGTCCCGGTCGCCGATGTGGATCGCGCCCGAGCTCGGGTGCTCCAGGCCGGCGATCATCGCCAGCAGCGTCGACTTGCCGCAGCCCGACGGGCCGACCAGGATCAGGAACTCGCCGGCCTCGATCGACAGGTCGATGCCCTTGAGGATGTCGGCCGATCCGTAGCTCTTGCGGACTTGAGAAATGGCGAGCGCGCCCATGCTTTGACTCCTCTTAACCCTTGACGGCGCCGGCGGTGAGCCCGCGCACGAAATACTTGCCCGCGACCACGTAGACCACGAGCGTCGGCAGCGCGGCGATCAGCGCCGCGGCCATGTCCACGTTGTATTCCTTGACCGAGCTGGACGTGTTGGCCAGGTTGTTCAGCCCGACCGTGATCGGCTTGCTGTCGGCCCCGGAGAACACCACCCCGTACAGGAAGTCGTTCCAGATCGAGGTGAACTGCCAGATCAGCGTCACGACCAGGATGGGCGTGGACAGCGGCACCACGATGCGCCAGAAGATCTGCCAGAACGAGGCGCCGTCCAGCGTCGCCGCCTTGATCAGCTCGTCGGGCAGGCCGGCGTAGTAGTTGCGGAAGAACAGTGTCGTGGACGGCATGCCGGCCAGGATGTGGACCAGGATCAGGCCCCACACCGAGCTGGCGATGCCCAGCGTGCCCAGCACCTGGCTCATCGGCAGCAGCACGACCTGCATCGGCATGAACACGCCGAACAGCAGCAGCCCGAACAGCAGCTCGCTGCCGCGGAAGCGCCACTTGGTCAGCACGTAGCCGTTGATCGCGCCCAGCGCGGTGGAGACCAGCACCGCCGGCACGACCATGAACACCGAGTTCATGAAGAAGGGCTTCAGCCCGCCGCAGTCGGTGCCGGTGCAGGCGCTGGTCCAGGCCTTGGACCAGGCGGCCAGCGATGGCGCCAGCGGCACCGACAGCAGCGTGCCGTTGCGGACCTCTTCCATGCTCTTGAGCGAGGTGCTGACCATCACGTACAGCGGCAGCAGGAAGAAGAAGGCGAACACCAGCAGCACGGCCCACAGCAGCAGCCGCTGCACGGTGAGGCTGCGGGCGCTGGCCGGGCTCGAAGGAGGACGGGACGGGGAGGTGAGGGCACTCATGATGCGGCGCTCGCTTACTGCTTCGAGCGGAGCTCGGAATAGAGGTAGGGCACGACGATGGCCGCGATCGTGGCCAGCATCACCGTGGCGCTGGCCGCGCCCAGGCCGATCTGGCCGCGCGAGAACGCCATCGTGTACATGAAGGTCGCCGGCAGGTCGGTGGCGTAGCCGGGGCCGCCGGCGGTCAGCGCCATCACCAGGTCGAAGCTCTTGATGGCGATGTGCGCGACGACCATCAGCGTCGAGAAGAACACCGGCCGCAGTGTCGGGATGATGATGCGCCAGTAGATGCGCGGCAGCGAGGCGCCGTCGACCTGCGCGGCCTTGATGATGGAGTCGTCGATGCCGCGCAGTCCCGCCAGGAACAGCGCCATCACGAAGCCCGCCGACTGCCACACGCCGGCGATGACGACGCAGTAGATCGCCATGTCCGGATCGACCAGCCAGCCGAAGCTGAAGTTCTCGAAGCCCCATTGCTGCATCAGGTGCTCGATGCCCAGCCCGGGGTTGAGGATCCACTTCCAGGCCGTGCCGGTCACGATGAAGGACAGCGCCATCGGGTACAGGTAGACCGTGCGCAGCACGCCTTCGGCGCGGATCTTCTGGTCCAGCAGGATCGCCAGCAGCAGGCCCACGGCCATCGCGCCGCCGATGAACAGCGCGCCGAAGATGCCCAGGTTGGTCAGGGCCAGCCACCAGCGCTCGTTGTCGAACAGCGCGCGGTACTGGTCCAGGCCGACGAACTCGTAGTTCGGCAGCAGCCGCGACGCGGACAGCGACAGGTAGCCGTTCCACGCCATCAGGCCGTAGATGAACAGGAAGGAGACGAGGAAGGTCGGCGCGACCACCAGCTTGGGAAGCCAGGGACTGCGGGGGGCTCGGGAAGCGGACATGCGGAGGAGCGGACCTGAGGACGCGCCGCGGACGGCGCGTCGGGGAAACGGAGCGGGGGCGGTCCAGTCGGTGAGGGTGGTCCGCCCCCTTCGGGGCCGGCGTCGCCGGCGTCGTCGAGGACGCCGGCGACGCCCGTGACGATTACTTCGTCTTGGCGGCCGACGCCAGTTTCGCCTGCGCGTCCTTGGCCGTCATCTTGTCGCTGTTCCAGAACTGGCTCACGACGTCCTTCATCGCGCCTTCGGCCGCGGCGGGGACCGCCATGCCGTGGGCGATCGACGGCACCAGCGTGCCCGACTTGGCGTCGGCGGCGAAGTCCGCGGCGGACTGCTTGGCGCAGTCGTCGAACTTGTCCATTTTCATGCCGGTGCGCACGGGGATCGATCCCTTGTTCAGGTTGAACAGCTCCTGGAACTCCGGCGACATGATCGCGGTGGCCAGGTCCTGCTGGGCCTTCTCGTTGGCGGCGTTCTTCAGCTTGAACAGCGCGAAGGAGTCGATGTTGAAGGTGAAGGCCTTCTGCGTGCCCGGGGCGGCCACGCACAGCACGTCCTTGCCCGGCGTCTTGCCTGCGGCGACCCACTCGCCCTTGGCCCAGTCGCCCATGATCTGCATGCCGGCCTCGCCCTTGATCACCATCGCGGTGGCCAGGTTCCAGTCGCGGCCCGAGGCGTTCTTGTCGGTGTAGTCCTTGATGCGCTTGAAGGTGGTCAGCACCTTCTCCATCTGCGGGCCGGTCAGCGTGGCGGGGTCGAGCTGCACCAGCGCCTTCTTGTAGAACTCGGTGCCGCCCACGCCCAGCGCCACCGCCTCGAAGGTGGTGAAGTCCTGCCAGTTCTGGCCGCCGTGCGCCACGGGGATGAGGCCGGCCTTCTTCAGCGCCTCGGCGGTGACGAAGAACTCGTCCCAGGTCGTGGGCAGCTTGGCGTTGGCCTTCTTCAGCGCCTCGGGGTTGACCCACAGCCAGTTCACGCGGTGCACGTTGACCGGCGCGGCGATGTAGTGGCCCTGGTACTTCATGATGTTGGCGACCACCGGCGGGATCACCTCGTCCCACTTGCCGGCCTTGGCGACGGCGTCGACGTTGGTCAGCACGCCCTCGGCCGCCCATTCCTGCAGCGACGGGCCCTTGATCTGCGCCGCGGCCGGGGCGTTGCCCGACACCACGCGCGACTTCAGCACGGTCATGGCGGAGTCGCCGCCGCCGCCGGCCACCGCGAAGTCCTTCCACGTGTGGCCCTGCTTCTGCAGCGTGGCCTTCAGCGCGGTGGCGGCCTTGGCCTCGCCGCCGCTGGTCCACCAGTGCAGGACCTCGACCTCGCCGGCCTGGGCCGCGCCGGCGGCCATCAGTGCGCACAGCGCGGCGGCCTGGGACAGTTGCTTGAGCTTCATCATTCCGTTGTCTCCATCTCGACTTGAATAGCGTCGGGCAGTGAGTGTGAGGGGGTCAGAACCAGACTTCCACCTGCGCGCCGAAGCTGGTGCCCGAGGTCTCGCCGTCGTAGCCGGCCACGCCGGTCACGTTGCCGGCGGCCTTGTTCCACTTGGCGTGGGTGACGTAGAGGCGGAACTCGGGGCGGTCCATCAGCGCCGGGCCGGTGGACAGCGTGGGGGCGAAGGTCACCTTGGTCAGGCGGGCGCGCTGGCCGCCGTCGGGCTTGTACTGCGAGACGCCGGCTTCGCCGAGCAGTTTGAAGTTGCGGGTCACGCCGTAGGACAGGCGGCCGCCGACCGACGTGGACACCGTGGCCTTGCCGGCATTGTCCTTCTCGTTGGCCCACAGCAGCATGCCCATGCCGCCCCAGGCGCCCTGCTGGAAGTTCACCGATTCGACGACGCGGAACTTCTTGGCCGCGGAGGTGTCGGTCTGGTTGCCGAAGTTGGAGTTCAGGCCGGTGGAGCCCTGCGCGTACTGCACCCACAGCACGTTGTTGAAGTCCGAGCCGAACAGCTTGGCCTGCACATGCTTGGCGGTCAGGCCCCAGCCGTTGGTACCGCCGGCGAACTGCGACTTGGTCGCGGTGCCGAAGAAGGCCAGCGTGCCGTCGGTGTTGGAGTTGATGTCGACGTACTCGACGTTGCCGCGGTGGGCCGGACGCTGGTTGTTGTCCTTGTCGTTGGTGTAGTACGCGACGCCGAGCTTGCCGGGGCCGACGTTCAGGCCCTTGAAGCCGGCGCCGATGCCGGCCATCTCGGTGAAGTAGGTGTCGACGATGTGGACGTCGCCGCGGCGGCCGCGTTCCTTGCCGGCCCACACGGTGGCCTCGGGCGCGAAGTCGAAGCCCTTGGCCTCGGCATACATCTGCGCCAGGCGCAGGTGCTTGGCGTCGTCCGCGTCGGAATGCGGGTTGAAGTAGTCCGTCATCAGCACGACCTTGTAGTCGATGCCGTCCTTCTTGAAGCCCTGGGCGAGCTGGAACTCGCCGTAGATGTCGCACTCGTTGCCGAGTCGGTACTTCATGCCGCTGGTGCCGCCGTTGAGGGCGTAGCACGCCCGGCTGGCGCCGCCGTCGGTGGTGCCGCCGGGGCCGGCGCGGAAGTAGCCGGTGTAGTCCAGGGCGTGGGCGGATCCGGCGGCCATCAGCAGGCCGGCGGCGGTGGACAGCGTCGAGAGCGTGGTGGTGCGCAAGCGCGAGGTGCGGGTCATGTTCAGTCTCCGGTTGTCTCCGACCAACGGCGCTCCGGGCGTGCCGCCGTTCATCGGACGTTTATCTTTCTTGCATGCGGGCTGAACTTTAATAATTCATTAATGAAACTATATTGGTGCTTACCACTAGCGTTCTGGTGCATGAAAAGCGGGAATGACGGTTGCCAGGGCGCACTTTCGGGCGGTTGGCGACCTGTTGGACTCGTCTTGGTGCGCAGTTGCCGCCCATCGCGCGCAGGTTCAGGCGAATCCGCGCGACGGCTGGTCCTGCGGCGACCGGCCGCAAGGGCCGGTCGGCCATGAGCGTTGACCGGTCGGCAAGGACCGGTCCCGTGGCCCTCAGGCGGCGAGCGGCAGGCTCATCGACACGCGCAGGCCCCGCGGCTGGGCCGTGGTCAGCGCGATGCGGCCGCCGTGCCGCTCCACGATCTCCTTGACGATCGCCAGGCCGAGTCCGCAGCCGTTGCCCTCATGGGTGGCGCGGAAGAAGCGTTCGAAGACCTGCTCCCGCAGGTCCTCCGGGATGCCTGGGCCGTTGTCGGTCACCACGAGTTCCGCCCGGTCGGCCGTGCCCGTCACCTGCACGGTGACCCGGGCGCCGCGGCCGGCATAGCGCAGCGCGTTGTCGACCAGGTTGACCAGGGCCTCGCGCAGCAGCAGCGGGATGCCGGTGACCTCGACGGAGCGGTCCTCGCGATCCTCGCGTCCTTCGTGATCGCCGGCGAGGCCGGGCGCGCTCGGTTCGGTGAGCGGCTCCTCGAGCTGCGAGGCGGAGGCGCAGTCCGGATCGCAATCCGGGCCGTCGTAGCCCAGGTCCACGTTCTGCTGCAGCGCGCGCGGCACCAGCTCGGCGGTGACCTCGCGGGCGAGGCGGCCGAGGTCGAAGCGCACCGGCGTCTGCCGCGTCAGCGATTCCGGCTCGGTGCGCGCCAGCGCCAGCAGCTGGTTGACCAGGTGGGCGCTGCGCGTCGCGCTCTCATGCACGCGGGCGAGCCGCATCGTCAGGGGCCCGGGCGGCGCTTCGGCCAGCGCGAGTTCGCTCTGGCTCTTCAGGCCCGCCAGCGGCGTGCGCAGCTGGTGGGCGGCGTCGCTGATGAAGCGGCGCTGGCCCTGGACGTTGTGGCGCACGGCCTCGAGCAGGTCGTTGATCGCCTGCGCGAGCGAGCGCAGCTCCTGCGGCGCGGCGTCGAGCTCGATGGGGCGCAGGTCGTTGGGCTTGCGGCCCTCGACCAGCCGGCGCAGCCGGGCGATCGGCGCGAGCCCGGCGCCCACGCCGGCCCACACGATCATGCTCATCAGCACGATCAGCAGCGACAGCGGGAGCATGGTGTCGATCAGCAGCCGGCGCGCGAGCAGTTCGCGGTTGGCGCTGGAGCGCGCCACCTGCACCAGCATGGTCTGCTGCGCGTTGGGGTTCTCGCCGAACTGCAGGTAGAGCGCGGCGACGCGCACCGGCGAGGCGGTGCGCGCCTCCTCGGCGTCGATCTCGCCGTCGTAGAACTGCGCCTGGCCCAGCGGCGGGCTGGCCGGCTGGGCGGGCGGACTGGGCAGGTTGCGGTTGCCGAGGATGAACTTGCCCGGCGGCGAGCTGACCGTGTAGAGCAGCTTGTCGCTGGGGTCGGCCTCGAGCACGTCCTGCGCCGCGCGCGGGAAGTCGATCAGCAGGCCGTTGCCCATCGGCTTGACCTGGCGCGCGAGCGAGCGCGTGGCCTGCAGCAGCGTGGCGTCGACGGCCTCGTTGGCGTAGCGGCCCGCGAGGCGGTAGCTGAAGACCGCGCCCGCCAGCCAGAGCACGACCTGGGGCAGCAGCAGCCACAGCAGCAGCTGGCGCTTGAGGGAGAAGCGGGCGGGGGCCATCGGAGGGCGTCGCAAGCAGGCGTCGGCGGACGGCGTCGGCGGCGGGCGGGCGGAGGCGCCTCAGGCGCGTTCCAGCTCCAGCAGGTAGCCCAGGCCGCGCACGGTGCGGATGGCCACCTGCGAGCCCTCGAGCTTGCGGCGCAGGCGGTGGATGTAGACCTCGACCGCGTTGGTGGCCGCGCCGCTGTCGGCCGGACCGGTGACGGCGTGGGCGTGGGCGAGGCCCCCGTTGCGGTCGCCCGACCAGGCCTGGTTGATCTGCTCCTTGGTGATCACGCGGCCCTGGTGCGTGAGCAGCAGATCGAGCAGGTCGAACTCGCGCGGACTGAGCTCCAGCATCTCGCCGCGCACCTGCGCGCTGCGGGTCTCGCGATGCATGCTGAGCTGGCCGAGCTCGGTGCTGGCCTTCAACGCCCGGCTGCGGCGCAGCAGGGCGCGCAGGCGGGCCTCCAGCTCGGGGAAATCGAAAGGCTTGGTCAGGTAGTCGTCGGCGCCGGCGTTGAGGCCGGCGACGCGGTCCTCCAGACTGTCCAGCGCGGTGAGGATCAGCACCGGGAGCGAGGCGTCCGTCTGGCGCAGCTGCTTGAGGACCTCGATGCCGCCCACCATCGGCAGCCCCAGGTCCAGCACGACGACGTCGAACTGCTGCTTGGCGAGCAGGTACTGGGCCACCGCGCCGTTGGGCGCATGCTCCACGGAGAAGCCGCTGGCGCGCATCTGTTCGCACAGGGCGTCGGCCAGGATCGCGTCGTCTTCGGCGAGCAGCAGGTTCATGAATGGAAGATTAACAGCCCGGCCGCGCGCACTGGCCTGGGGCAAGCCCGGGGCGCCAATCCGGCACAGTCGGCCCCGTTGTAGGGCATCGCCTGACAAGCGGTGAAGTCGACACCCTCTCGCGCGACGCACGCGGGATTAGGAATACTCCCCGACATGAATGCCGGCGACCTCAAACAGACGCTCTGGCGCGTCGTCTACACGAAGCACGCGAACCTGCAGAGCGGCGGGAGCGCGGCGGGGCCGTGGCACCCCGACAAGCGGCACATCGAGCAATGCGCGCAGGCGATGAGCGCGATGCTGTCGCAGGCCGTGGGCATCCAGAGCAACGCGCAGGCCGCGAAGAACGAGTCGACCTGGGCGAAGTGACGGGCGGACAGCCGCCTGCGCCGCGGACCCGCGCGCGACCGGCCAGCGCATAAGCACAGACGAATTCCTCGCTTCGGTCCGCGCGGTCGGACAGGAACACTCGGCGGCATCGCGCATTGCCGCTCCCGAGTTCCTCCCCGCCGATGACCGCTCCCGTGCTGCGGCGTCTTGACGACGCCTCCCCGACTTCCTCCGATGCCCCCGCTGGCGGCACTGCCGTCCATGGCGGCCACGCGGCGTCGCCGCTCGCGCAGCTGCTGGGGGCAGGCCTTGATCGCCTCGTGGCGCAGTTGGCTGCGACGGCCGTGCAACGCGACCGCGAGGGCGGCCATGCCGCCGAGCAGCGCGAGCTGATCCGCGCCAGCGGCCTGCTCGCCCTGACCATCCCCGAGACGCACGGCGGTCTGGGCGGCGGCATCCCCGAGTTCTTCCAGGTCGTGCGGCGCATCGCCCGCGTCGACAGCGCGCTGGCGCATGTGCTGGCCTTCCACCATCTGCAGCTCTACGGGGTGTCGCTGTACGGCGGGCCGGCGGCGACGGCGCACGGCGCGCGCCATCTGCGCGAGACCGCCGAGCAGCGCCTGTTCTGGGGCAACGCGCTGAATCCCGCCGACACGCGGCTGAGCGCCACCCGTGAGGGCGCCGGCTGGCGCCTGGACGGCGTGAAGGGTTTCTGCTCGGGGGCGCTGGGCTCGGACCGGCTGACGGTATCCGCCACGACGGGCGAGGGCGGCTTCCTGATCGGCATCGTGCCGACGCGGCGCGAGGGCGTTCGCGTCGAGCAGGACTGGGACGCCTTCGGCCAGCGCCAGACGGACAGCGGCACGGTGCGCTTCGACGCGGTGCGGCTGGACGACGACGAACTGCTGCAGGTGCCGGGCCAGAGCCCGACACCGCGCGCGACGCTGCGCTCGCAGATCGCTCAGCTGATCATGACCCACCTGTACCTGGGCCTCGGCGAGGGCGCCTTCGACGAGGCGCGCCGCTACACGGCGACGCGCGGCCGGGCCTGGGCGGCGTCGGGCGTGGCGCGCGCGGTCGACGATCCGCTGGTGCAGCACCGCTACGGCGACCTGTGGCTGAAGGTGAGGGCGGCCCAGGCGGTCGCTGCCGACGCCGTCGAGCTGCTGCGGCGCGCGTTGGAGCGCGGCGACGCGCTGACCGCGCGCGAACGCGGCGAGGTCG
This sequence comes from uncultured Burkholderiales bacterium, assembly GCA_966211105.1. Lineage (GTDB taxonomy): Bacteria > Pseudomonadota > Gammaproteobacteria > Burkholderiales > Burkholderiaceae_C > Roseateles. The sequence continues at coordinate 9,176 of CBIHMU010000080.1, read as the reverse complement.
CGCTGGCGGGTGCCGAAGCCAAGGTGCTGGCGCACCGCGCCGGCGTCGAGGTGGGCAGCCAGCTGTTCGAGCTGACCGGCGCGCGCAGCACGTCGGCCGAATTCGGCCTCGACCGCTTCTGGCGCAACGCGCGGGTGCACACCTTGCACGACCCGGTCGACTACAAGCTGCGCGACCTGGGCCGCTTCTTCCTCGACGACCGGATCCCCGATCCGACGGCGTACTCCTGATCGAGGCGGTCCCCATGAGCGATTCCAAGCACGACCCGAAGAACGATTCGAGGCACGATCAGAAGAGCGACCCGAAGAACGATCCGAAGGTCGATCAGAAGGTCGATCAGAAGGGCAATCCGAAGGGCGATCAGAAGGTCGATCAGAAGGGCGACCCGTTGATCCGCCTCGACGGCGTGTCGAAGTCCTTCGTGCTGCCCGACGGGCGGCGCTTCGACGCCGTGCGCGACGTGAGCCTGTCCGTGCGCCCGGGCGAGATCCTGGGCCTGATCGGCAGGAGCGGCGCCGGCAAATCCACGCTGCTGCGGCTGATCAATCTGCTGGAGCGTCCCGACACGGGACAGGTGCATGTCGCCGGCCGCGAGCTGACCGCGCTGAAGCCTGTGGAACTGCGCCGCGAGCGGCAGCGGCTCGGGATGATCTTCCAGCAGTTCAACCTGCTGCAGAACGCGACCGCGGCCGAGAACGTCGCCTTCCCGCTGCGTCTGCACGCGGGCCGCTCGCGCCGCGGGATTGCCGACCGCATCGCCGACCGCGTTGCCGACCGCGTTGCCGAGTGCCTGGCGCTGGTCGGCCTGACCGACAAGGCCGACCACTACCCCGCGCAACTCAGCGGCGGCCAGAAGCAACGCGTCGCGATCGCGCGGGCGCTGGCGCCGCAGCCCGACGTGCTGCTGTGCGACGAGCCGACCTCCGCGCTCGACGCCGAGACCACGCGCGAGCTGCTCGCCACCCTGGCCGACATCAACGCGCGGCTGGGCGTCACGATCGTGATCGTCACGCATGAACTCGACGTCGTGCAGGCGCTGTGCCGCCGCGCCGCGGTCATCGCGGACGGCCGGCTGGTCGAGCAGTTCGACGTCGTCGACGCGTCGCGGGTGGCGACCTCGCCGCTGGGTCTGGAGCTGGCGCGCCTGCAGCGCCAGGCCGCCAACCTCGCCGCGCTGGACGCCTCGGCCCTGGCGGCCTCCGAGGTGATCGCCTCCATCGGCCGCCGGGAGGTCCGCCATGCTTGAGAACCTCATCGCGCTGCTGCCCGAGATCGGCGTCGCACTGGGCCAGACCGGGCTGATGCTCGCCATCGGCCTGGGCGCGGCGGTGCTGTTCGGCGGACCACTGGGCGTGCTGCTGTTCCTGTTGAGCCCGGGCCAGTCCTTGTCCGGCCACCGCGGCGCGGGCCTGCTGCACCGGCTGATCAATGCGGTCGTGAACACCGTCCGCAGCTTCCCCTTCATCATCCTGCTGGTCGCGCTGGTGCCGATCACGCGGGTGGTCGCGGGCACCTCGATCGGGCCGCTGGCCGCCGCGGTGCCGCTGTCCTTCGCGGCGATCCCGTACTTCGCGCGCCTGGTCGAGCAATGCCTGCGCGAGGTGCCGCGCGGCGTCATCGAGGCCGCGCACGCGATGGGCGCCTCCGAGACGCAGATCGTGCTGCGCGTGCTGGTGCGCGAGTCGCGCGCCGGCCTGGTGGGCGCGCTGACGGTGCTGGCGATCAGCTTCCTGTCGTACTCGGCGGTGGCGGGCGTCGTCGGCGGCGGCGGCATCGGCGACCTTGCGATCCGCTACGGCTACTACCGCTTCCAGACCGACGTCATGGTGTTGACGGTCGCGATCCTCGTCGTGCTCGTGCAACTGATCCAGTTCACCGGACAAGGCGTCGCGCGGCGGCTCGACAAGCGCTGAGCGCCGGCCTGTCTCCCATTCCTCCCATTCCTCTCATTCCTCTCATTCCTCTCAATCCTCCCCGACCTCCAAGGACTTCCCGATTACCTTATCCCGCCGCGCCTAGCTGGCTCTCTCGCTCACCGCCTCCGCCTCTGACGCCGTCTTCTACGCGCCCGACGTCCAGGCGCAGGACAAGAAGGAGATCACCATCGGCGCGACCGCCGGCTCCAACATCGAGGTGCTGCGCCAGGGCATCAAGCCGCTGCTGGAGAAGCGCGGCTACACCGTGAAGCTGGTCGAGTTCAACGACTATGTGCAGCCCAACATCGCGTTGGCGCAGGGCGCGCTGGACGCCAACTTCTTCCAGCACATCACCTACCTGAACCGCTTCCGCGAGGACCGCAAGCTGGACATCGTGGACGTCGTGCAGGGGCCGATGGCGCCGTTCGGGATCTACTCGAAGAAGCGCAAGAGCCTGGCCGAAGTGAAGCCGGGCGACCGCATCACGCTGGCCAACGATCCGGCCAACCTGGCGCACGGCCTGGCGCTGCTGGCCGACCAGAAGCTGCTGACGCTGAAGCCGGGCGCCGATCCGATCCGCGTGACGGAGAAGGACATCGCCAGCAACCCGCTCAACCTGAAGCTGCAGCCGATCGAGGCGGCGCAGATCCCGCGCACGCTCGACGACGCGGAGTACGCGATCGTCAACGGCAACTTCGCGATCTCCAGCGGCCTGAAGCTGACCGACGCGCTGCTGCTGGAGAAGACGCCCGACCACTACATGCTGGTGCTGGCGGTGAAGGGCAAGGACAGGCAGGCGCCGTGGACCCTGGCGCTGGCCGACGCCTTCCGCGCGCCGGAGTTCAAGGCGGTGCTGGTGCAGAAGTTCCCCGGCTACGCGCGGCCGGCGTTCCTGCAATGAGCGGCAAGGAGTCGCAGCCCGACGCGGGCGGGACGGCCAGGCCGATCCGTTTCAACGCCTTCGCGATGAACACGGTGGGGCACCAGTCGCCGGGGCTGTGGACGCACCCGCGCGACGAGTCGCATCGCTACACCGATCCGGACTACTGGATCGAGCTGGCGCGGCTGCTGGAGCGCGGCGGCTTCGACAGCGTGTTCCTGGCCGACGTGCTGGGCGTCTACGACGTGCACGGCGGCTCGCCCGACGCGGCCCTGCGTCATGCGGTGCAGGTGCCGCTCAACGATCCGCTGGCGCTGGTGCCGCTGATGGCGTCGGTGACCCGGCACCTCGGTTTCGGCGTGACGGTGGCGCTGACCTACGAGCCGCCGTACAGCTTCGCGCGGCGCCTGTCGACGCTGGACCACCTCACGCGCGGACGCATCGGCTGGAACATCGTCACCGGCTACCTCGACAGCGCGGCGCGCAACCTCGGGCAGAGCGGGCAGCGCGCGCACGACGAGCGCTACGACCTGGCCGACGAGTACCTGGACGTCGTCTACAAGCTGTGGGAACTCAGCTGGGAGGACGGCGCGGTGCGGCGCGACAAGGCGGGCCGGGTGTTCACGGACCCGGCGAAGGTCCATGCGATCCACCATCGCGGCGAGCACTACCGCGTGCCCGGCGTGCATCTGTGCGAGCCGTCGCCGCAACGCACGCCGGTGCTGTTCCAGGCCGGCACCTCGACCCGCGGCCGCGCCTTCGCCGGCCGGCATGCGGAGTGCGTCTTCGTCAGCGGCCCCAGCACGGCCGTGGTGAAGGGCTACGTGAGCGGCCTGCGCGACGCGGTCGCCGAGTCGGGCCGCGCGCGCGACGACGTGCTGATCTACGGCCAGGCGCTGATCATCACCGCGCCGACCAGCGCGCAGGCGCATGCGAAGCACGAGGACCTGAAGGCCCATGTCGACATCGAGGCCGCGCTGGCGCTGCTGTCGGGCTGGACCGGCGTCGACTTCAGCCGTTATCCGCTGGACGCGACGATCGACTACCTCGACACGCAGGCGGGACGCACGGCGCTGGCCTCGTTCAGCAGCGCGGATCCGACGCGCCGCTGGACGGTGGGCGAGGCGGCGGCCTTCATCGGTCTGGGCGGGCGAGGGCCCGTCTTCGTCGGTGATCCGTCGGAGATCGCGGACCAGTTGATCGCGTGGCAGGACGCCACGGGCCTCGACGGCTTCAACCTGGCTTTCGCGCTGGCGCACGAGACCTTCCGCGATGTCGTCGACCTCGTCGTGCCCGAGCTGCGCCGCCGCGGTCGTTACCGACCCGAGGCCGGCGAAGGCGCCGACCTCGACGCCGCGCCGAAGACGCTGCGCGCGCGGCTGTTCGGCGCAGGCGACCGCCTCCAGCCGACGCACGCCGGACGTCGTGTCCGGCTGGGCGATCCGAGCGCCGCCGCCAAAGACGCGACCGCCGCCGCCACCGCCGTCGCCGAAGGGATCGACGCCTCCAGTGCCGCAGCGACCGTCGACGGTCGCGTTCCCCCGCTGACTTCCCTGGACATTCCCCTGACGGAGCCCGTCGCATGACCCGCAAGACTGAATCGAAGAAGCACCAGCTGCCGACGCGCCGCGACGCGTTGGTGATCGGCGCCGGACTGGCCACCGGACTGACCGGCGGACTGGTCGCCGGCACCGCGCGGGCGCAGGGCGCTGCCGCGCCCAAGGAGCTGAAGCTCGACTACGCCTACTACTCGCCGACCAGCCTGGTGCTGCGCCGCTTCGGCTGGCTGGAGGAGGACCTCGCCAAGGACGGCACGTCGGTGCGCTGGGTGCTGAGCGCCGGCAGCAACCGCGCGCTGGAGTACCTCAACGCCGGCAGCATCGACATCGGCTCCACGGCCGGACTGGCCGCGCTGCTGGCGCGCGCGAACGGCAACCCGATCCGCGCGCCCTACATCTTCTCGCGCCCCGAGTGGACCGCGCTGGTGGTGCGCCCGGACTCCGGCATCCGCTCGCTGGCGGATCTGAAAGGCAAGAAGATCGCGGCGACCAAGGGCACCGATCCCTACCTCTTCCTGCTGCGCGCGCTGCACACGGTGGGCCTGAAGCGCGGCGACATCGAGCATGTCGCGCTCCAGCATGCCGACGGTCGCGCCGCGCTGGAGCAGGGCCGCGTCGACGCCTGGGCCGGACTCGATCCGCTGATGGCGGCGAGCGAGCTCGACGCCGGCGCCAGGCTGCTGTACCGCAACGTGGGCTTCAACACCTATGGATTCCTCAACGTCCGCGAGGAATTCCTGAACCGGAATCCGCAGACGGTGAAGCGCGTGATCGCGGCCTACGAGCGCGCACGCGCCTGGACGATCGCCAATCCGTCGGACGCCGCGAAGATCCTGTCCGAGGAAGCCAAGGTCAGCCTGCCGGTGGCGCTGCTGCAGGTGAAGCTGCGCAGCGACTTCTCGCATCCGCAGCCGTCGGACGAGCACGTGAAGGCGCTGCAGGCCGCGGCGCCCATCCTGGCCGCGGAGCAGCTGGTGAAGCCCGGCGTGGACCTGAACCGCACGATCGCGGAGCTGGTCGACACGCGTTTCGCCAACGGCCTGATCAAGGCGTGAGTCCGGAGCGATGAGCGCCGACCCCGACCTCATCGCGCGCGCGGTCTCCTCGCTCGGGCCGGTCTTGCCGGAGCAGGCGTCGGCTCGCTCGCGATCAACGCTGACACAGACGCAGACGCGGGCCGCGTGGCGATGGCCGACGTGGCTCCTCGGTGCGCTGCCGCCCGTGGGGGTCCTCGCCCTTGCGGAGGCGGCGGTGCGGCTCGGCTGGATCGCGCCCAACCTGCTGCCGGCGCCGAGCGATGTCGCCGCGGCGCTGGCGCAGATGCTGCGCGACGGCCAACTGACGCAACACGTTGTCGCGAGCACCTTGCGCGTGGCGGCTGGCTTCGCGCTCGGCGCGGTGCTGGCGGTGCTGTTGGGCGCGCTGGTCGGCCTCTCGGGCTTGGCCGCCGCCGTGCTGACGCCGAGCTTCCAGGCGCTGCGCGCCATTCCCTCGCTCGCCTGGGTGCCGCTGCTGCTGCTCTGGCTGGGCATCGACGAGGCGTCCAAGATCGCGCTGATCGCGATCGGGGCCTTCTTCCCCGTCTACATGGGCGTGTCCTCGGGCTTCCGCGACGTGGACCGCAAGCTGGTGGAGGTCGCGCGCCTGCGCGGGCTCGGCCGCGTGGCGCTCGCGCGCCGCGTGCTGCTGCCCGCCGCGCTGCCGGCGCTGCTGACGGGTCTGCGCAACGGACTGAGCCTGGCGTGGATGTTCATGGTCGCGGCGGAGCTGATCGCGGCGAGCCGCGGCCTGGGCTACCTGCTCACCGATGGCCGTGAGACCGGCCGTGCGGACCTCGTGATGGCGGCGATCGTGCTGCTGGCGCTGCTGGGCAAACTGACCGACAGCCTGATGGCCGCGGTGGAACAACGCGCGCTGCACTGGCGCGACAGCTTCGGAGGCCACGCATGAGCCTGTTGACCGTGTCCGTGCGTGCCAAGCGTTTCACCCGCAATGGCACCGGCAAGGGCCGCGATGGCCGCGATGACGGCGATGACGGCGATGACGGCGATCGCCAGGAGGGCGGCGGTCCGCCCGCCGTGCTGCAGGACGTCCACTTCGACCTGAGCGCAGGCGAGGTCCTCGGCGTCGTCGGTGCGAGCGGTTGCGGCAAGAGCACGCTGCTGCGCATCGCCGCCGGGCTGGATCCGGACTTCGACGGCGAGGTGCGCCTCGACGGCCGCGTGCGTCGCGGGCCGGACCGCGACATCGGCGTCGTGTTCCAGGAGCCGCGGCTGTTCCCGTGGCTGACGGTGGCCGAGAACGTCGGCTTCGACCTGGGCCAGGGCCATGACGAGGCGTGGGTCCACACGCTGCTGCGCGAGGTCGGCCTGGGCGAGCTTGGCGAGGCGCTGCCGCGCCAGCTCTCCGGCGGCCAGGCGCAGCGCGCCGCGATCGCGCGGGCGCTCTACACGCGGCCGCGCGTGCTGCTGCTCGACGAGCCCTTCTCCGCGCTGGACGCGTTCACGCGGATGCGGCTGCAGGACCTGGTGCGCGAGGTCGCGGCAAGACATGGCACCAGCCTGATCCTGGTCACACACGACGTGGAGGAGGCCGTGCTGCTGGCCGACCGCGTGCTGGTGCTCGGCGCGGCACCGGGCCGCATCGTGCGGCGCATCGAGGTGCCGCTGCTGCATCCGCGCGGGCGCGGGAGCGCCGCGGTGGCCGACCTGCGCGGCGAGGTGCTGCGGGAGCTGGAACGCCTGTCGTAAAAAACGCCCCGGACGTGGCCGTCCGAGGCGAATGGGTCTCGTGCAAAGCCGATGCACGACAACCCCTGGATCATCGGGATCCACGTCGGTCCCACGTCGGGGCCGCGTCGGGGCCGCGTCAGGCGCTATGTCGGCCTCTCCGCCGAGGTCTCCTTGACCCGGATGACGACCTTGCCCTTCGCGCGGCCGGCCTTGACGTACGTCAGGGCGTCGTTGGTCGACTCGAACGGGAAGATCCGGTCGATCACCGGCCGGATGGCGCCGTCCTCGATGAGGCGGGTGATCTCGCGCAACTGCGCACCGTCGGCCCGCATGAAGAGGAACGAGTAGCCGATGCCTTGGCGCCGCGACTTGCGCCGGATGCCCGCGCTCAGCAAGCGCACGATCAGCTGCACGACACCGGGCGCCCTGATGCCCTTGGCGAACGCGGGGTCCGGCGGGCCGGAGATGGAGATGAGCTTGCCGCCGCGCTGGAGGACGTTGAGCGACTTCTGGAGCGTCGTGCCGTCCTGGCTGTTGAGCACGACGTCGTAATCCCGCAGGATGTCGTCGAACGCCTGCTTCCTGTAGTCGACGACAAGGTCGGCGCCGAGGCCCGCCACGAGCGCGATATTGGTCGTCCCCGTCGTCGTGGCGACCGTCGCGCCGAGGTGCTTCGCCAGCTGGATGGCGAAGGTGCCCACGCCTCCGGATCCGGCCTGGATGAACACCTTCTGCCCACGTTGCAGACCGGCCTGCTCGACCAGGGCCTGCCAGGCGGTCAGGCCGACCAGCGGGATCGAGGCCGCTTCTTCCATCGTGAGGTTCGTGGGTTTGAACGCCAGCGACGACTCCCTCACCGGCACGAACTGGGCGAAGGTGCCGATCCGGAAATCGTCCGCCCGCGCGTAGACCTCGTCCCCCGGCTTGAACAGGCGTACCCGAGATCCCACCTTGACCACCACGCCGGCGACGTCGTGCCCCAGCACCAGCGGCAGGCGGTAGGGCAGGATCAGCTTGAATTCGCCATCCCTGATCTTGGCATCCAGCAGGTTCACGCCGGCGGCATGGACCTCGACCAGCGCCTCGTCCTCCCGCGGTTCGGGCGTCGGCCTCTCCATCGCCTGGAGCGTGCTCTGCTTGCCGTAGCGTTCCAGCACAAATGCTTTCATGGTCCTTGCCCGTCCTCGTCTTGGATCGGGATCAATGATTATGTTTGTAATCCAAAAAGTCAACACTTTGATGATGATCGGCATCTATGTATAGTCAGACGCGTGGATCCCTCCACGCGCATGGATGAAAGATGAAGGTCACCAAGGCACAGGCGCAGGCCAATCGCGCGCATGTCGTGCAGACGGCGTCCACGGTGTTCCGGGAGCGGGGCTATGACGGCGTCGGCGTCGTTGATCTGATGGCCGCGGCCGGCTTCACCCATGGCGGCTTCTACAAGCAGTTCGGATCGAAGGCGGAACTGGTGGCGGAGTCGGCGGCCTGCGGCATCGCGCAGACGGTGGCGCAAGCCGCCGGCGTGACGGCCGCGGACTTCGCGCGTTTCTACCTCTCGCGCGAACACCGCGACGACCGCGGCGCGGGGTGCTCGATGGCGGCGCTCGGCGGCGACGCGGCCCGCCAGCCCGAGGCCGTGCGGGCCACCTTCGCGAGCGGCATCGAAAGCCTGCTGGCAGCGCTCAAGGTCGAGGGCACCGTGCTGGAGAAGGCGAGCCCCGAGGAGGCTCGGGCCAAGTCGCTGGATCTGTTCGCGCGGGCGGTCGGGGCCATCGTCATGTCGCGGGCCTGTCCCGATGACTCGCCGCTGGCCGACGAGATCCTGGACGCTTGCCGCAACGAACTCCTGGCGTCGCTCATGCCGGCCGGGAAGTCTTCAGCGCCCGCGCGCAAGCGCAGCAAGCGCTGAACGCGGCGGGACCGCGGGCGCGGCAGCCGCCGCGGATCGCAGCTGAAGGGCGGTCATAGCCGAAAACCACCTAAGCATCGACGATCTCCTTCGTTCGGCCAGGGAGGGGCGGTTCGCAGAATGAGGCGGTTCCTGCTTCATTCCCCCCGCCATGACCGCCTCCGCCGCCGCCCCGAC
>CBIHMU010000079.1:0-25387 GCA_966211105.1 uncultured Burkholderiales bacterium | reverse complement strand
AGCGAGCACCGCGGCCGCTGTGGTCACCGCGGCCACAGCGGCCACAGCGGCCACAGCGGCCACCGCGGCTGCTCCGAAGGCCTTCGCCATTTCGCCGACGCTGCCCGCGCTGCCCGCGCTGGGCGCCCTGGGCGCGCTCCCCCTCCCGACCGTCCTGCCCGTGCTGCCCGACGCGGCCCGGATCACCTGCGCCACCTGCGCGGTGCGGCAGATCTGTCTGCCGACCGGCCTGCCTCCCGCGGAGGTCCACCAGCTGGAACGCATGATCTCCGACCGCCGCCTCGTCGCGCGCAACACGGTGCTGTTCAAGCCAGGCGATCCGTTCGAGGCCGTCTACCTCGTGCGCACCGGCTTCTTCAAGACCTCGGCCTCGGCGGAGGACGGCCGCGACCAGGTCACCGGTTTCCCGATGGCCGGCGAGATGCTCGGTCTCGACGGCATCTTCAGCGGCGCCTACGCCAGCCAGGCGGTGGCGCTGGAGGATTCGCAGATCTGCGTCGTGCCCTATGGCCGGATCGACGACATGACCCGCGAGGTCGACCGGCTGCGCCGCCAGTTCCATCGCCTGATGAGCCGCGAGATCGTCCGCGACCAGGGCGTGATGCTGCTGCTCGGGTCGGTGCGCGCCGAGCAGCGCGTGGCGACCTTCCTGATCAACCTGATGCGTCGGCTGCGGGCGCGCGGTTTCTCCTCGTCGAGCGTCGTCCTGCGGATGACCCGCGACGAGATCGGCAGCTACCTCGGCCTGACCCTGGAAACGGTGAGCCGCACTTTCTCGCGGATGCAGGACGACGGCCTGCTCGAGGTCCGCGCGCGCGAGGTGCGCGTGCTCAAGCCGAGGCAGCTGCTGCAGCTGGTCCGCCGCACGGCATGACGGCTCCCGCGCGGTCAGCGCGCCTGGCCGCCGGTCGCCGCATGGTTGCGCGCGTTCATCGCGGGCGTTCTTCCGGGTGTCTTCGTGGCGTCGTCGATCTCGTCGGCGGCGACGCCGCTGCGGTCGACGGCACTCGTCGACCGCACCACCGGATCAGGATGCGTGATCGCCAGCGCCAGCGTCGCCACCGAGGCCGCCACCACCACGGTCGGGCCTCCGACCACCAACCACATCATCGGGTGCCGCCACCAGGGACCGCTGGTCGGCAGGTCCGCATCGCCGAAGCGGGTTGTCGTCGTTCGCGTTGTCGTCATGTCCGCGCCTTGTGCAGAGTCAAAGGCTGAAGGATCGATCCGGCCGCGCTCACCGCGGCACGACGAAGGTGGATTTTTCGAGGAGCGGGCGCTCGGCAGGCGCAGCGGACACGGACGGCGCATGGGATGGTGCATCGGACGACACGACGCGTCGTATCGCGAAGCGCATCGGATGCGCGCCGGCGCCCAGCGCCCGCGCGGCGTCCGGCGGCAAGCGCAGCGCGACGGTGACCCACCGCGCCTCGGCAGGCCCGAGCGCGAGCTCGCCAGACGGCGACACCACGCGCAGGCCCTCGATGCCCTGCACATCGAGGACGAAGCGCTGCGTCGATTCCGCGGCGTTCATCACCTGCAGCCGGTAGAGGTTCTCGACCACGCCGTCCTCGACCTCGCGCGCCAGGGTCGCCCGGTCCCGCACGACGTCGACCTTGAACGGCATGCGGACAGCCAGACTCCAGACCAGGCCGCCGGAGACCAGCACCAGGATCGCGCCGTACACCAGCACGCGCGGCCTGAACACACGGCGCCACTGCTGCGCCGCCGTCCAGCCGTGGCTCATGCCGTTCTGCGTCGCGTAGCGGATCAGCCCGCGCCTGTAGCCGAACCTGTCCATCACGTCGTTGCAGACATCGATGCACGCGGCGCAGCCGATGCATTCGTATTGCAGACCCTGGCGGATGTCGATGCCGGTGGGGCAGACGTGGACACATTGCTGGCAATCGACGCAAGCCCCCAGGCCGATCGCCGACGGGTCCGCCTTCTTCGAGCGCGGCCCGCGCGGGTCCCCGCGCGCGGTGTCGTAGCTGATGATCAGCGTGTCCCGATCGAACATCGCGCTCTGGAAACGCGCGTACGGGCACATGTACTTGCAGACCTGCTCGCGCAGGTAGCCGGCGTTGCCGTAGGTCGCCAGCCCGTAGAACAGGATCCAGAACAGCGACCACCCGCCGAGCGCGAGCGCGGCAGCGTCGGCGCCCAGCGCGCGGATCGGCTCGAAGTAGCCGACGAAGGTGAAGCCCGTCCACAGCGACACCGCCAGCCACGCCGCATGCTTGCCGCTCTTGCGCAGCAGCTTCTCCGCCGTCCAGCCGGCGCGGTCGAGACGGATGCGCGCGGCGCGGTCGCCTTCGGTGTGGCGCTCGATCCAGAGGAAGATCTCCGTGTAGACCGTTTGCGGGCAGGCGTAGCCACACCACAGACGCCCTGCCACCGCGGTGAAGAAGAACAGCCCGAACGCCGACACCACCAGCAGCGCCGTCAGGTAGATGAAGTCCTGCGGATACAGGATCAGGTCGAAGATCAGGAAGCGGCGCGCCTCCAGATCGAAGAGCACCGCCTGTCGCCCGTTCCACGACAGCCACGGCAGGCCGTAGAACAGCAGTTGCGTGACCCAGACCAGCGCCCAGCGCCACACGGCGAACCAGCCGTGCACGGCGCGGGGGTAGATCTTGGCCTCGGCTTCGTAGAGCGAGACGGCACGGACTTCGGGATGGCTCATGGCTCAAGAACGCTCATGACTCAGGGCTGCTCGTGGGAGAGTCCCCAGACGTAGCCCGCCAGCACGCGGATCTGCTCCGGGCTCAGGCGCGAGCCGTGCTCGGGCATGTGGCTGTGCTTGCCGTTGTTGACCATGGCGACGATGGCGGACTCGCCCCAGCCGTGCAGCCAGACCTTGTCGGTGAGGTTGGGCGCGCCCAGGGCGGGGTTGCCCTTGCCGTCCATGCCATGGCACGCCGCGCAGGCGCTGAACTTCGACTTGCCGAGTGCCGCGGCCACCGAATTGTGCGGACTGCCCGACAGGCTCAGCACGTAGTGCGCGAGGTTGCGCACGTCCTCGCCGCTGCCCACCGCCGCCGCCATCGGCGGCATCGTGCCCTCGCGCCCCAGCGTGATGGTCTGGACGATGGTGTCCCCGCTGCCGCCGTAGAGCCAGTCGTTGTCGGTCAGGTCGGGGAAGCCCTTCGAGCCCTTGGCGTCCGAGCCGTGGCAGGTCGCGCAGTTGTTGGCGAAGAGCCGCTCGCCGATGGCCTTCGCCTGCGGATCCCGCGACAAGGCTTCCACCGGTGCCCCGTCGAACTTCGCATAGAGCCTGTGCATCTCGGTGCGCGCCTGGGCTTGCTCCGCCTCGTACTGGCCGGTGCTGGACCAGCTCAGCGAGCCCGCGTACGCGCCCAGTCCGGGATAGAGCGCCAGATATCCCCCCGAGAACACCACCGTCAGCACGAACAGCACCATCCACCATCGCGGCAGCGGGTGGTTGAGTTCGCGGAGGTCCTCATCCCAGACGTGGCCGGTGGAGTTGTCCTCGGCCATCACCTTGCGGCGGCTGGCGATGATCAGCAGCGCCAGGCACAGCGCCAGGCCGAGCACCGTCGCCGCGGCCACGAACAGCGACCAGCCGTCCGAAACGAAATCACTCATGGCGACCTCCTCGGGGCGCGTCCTCGTCCGTCAGCACGAGCGCGCCCAGGTCTTCGAAACGTTCGCGGTTGTGCCGGGCGTAGGCCCAGACGACGATGCCGACGAACACCAGCAGCGACACCACCGTCACCGCGGCGCGCAGCGCATTCAGATCCATGTCGGGCATGCGGTCCTCCATTCAGGGCTTGAGCGCGGTGCCCAGCACCTGCAGGTAGGCGACGACGGCATCCATCTCGGTGCGGCCCCGGACCTCGCCGGCCGCCCGGGCGATCTGCTCGTCGGTGTAGGGCACGCCGACGGTCCGCAGCCCGCGCATCCTGGGCGCCAGCTCGTTCGGATCGAGCGCCGCGCCGGCCAGCCACGCGTAGGCGGGCATGTTGGACTCGGGCACCAGGTCGCGCGGGTTGGTCAGGTGCAGGCGGTGCCACTCGTCGCTGTACTTGCCGCCGACGCGCGCCAGGTCCGGCCCGGTGCGCTTGCTGCCCCACTGGAAGGGGTGGTCGTAGACGAACTCGCCGGCCACCGAGTAGTGGCCGTAGCGCAGCGTCTCCGCGCGCAGCGGACGGATCATCTGCGAGTGGCAGTTGTAGCAACCCTCGCGGATGTAGATGTCGCGGCCGGCGAGCTGCAGCGGCGTGTAGGGCTTCAGGTGCTCGACCGGCTGCGTCGTGGAGCGCTGGAAGAAGAGCGGGACGATCTCGACGATGCCGCCGACGATCACCGTCAGCAGCACCAGCACGATCATCAGGAAGTTGCTGGTCTCGATGCGCTCGTGACCGCGGGCGGGGGCATGGGTGTGGGCCATGGCGTGCTCCTTGACGGGCGATCAGGCGGCGGCCGCGAGCGCGGCGCCGGGAATGGGATGACGGGCGGGCCGGCCGACACGGACCGTCATCACGACGTTCCAGGCCATCAGGCACATGCCGCCGAGGTACAGCAGGCCGCCGAGCAGACGCACCACGTAGAACGGATAGGTGGCCTTGACGCCTTCGGCGAAGGTCCAGGTCAGCGTGCCGTCCGGGTTCACCGCGCGCCACATCAGGCCCTGCATCACGCCGGCGATCCACATCGCGGCGATGTAGAGCACGATGCCCAGCGTGGCGATCCAGAAGTGCAGCTCGATGGCGCGCCTGGAATACATCTCGACGCGGCCGTACATGCGCGGGATCAGGTGGTACAGCGCGCCCATCGAGATGAAGCCCACCCAGCCGAGCGCGCCGCTGTGCACGTGGCCGACGGTCCAGTCGGTGTAGTGCGAGAGCGCGTTGACGGTCTTGATCGACATCATCGGCCCCTCGAAGGTCGACATGCCGTAGAAGGACAGCGCGACGATGAGGAACTTCAGGATCGGGTCGTCGCGCAGCTTGTGCCAGGCGCCGCTCAGGGTCATGACGCCGTTGATCATCCCGCCCCAGCTCGGCGCCAGCAGCACCAGCGAGAACAGCATGCCCACGCTCTGCGCCCAGTCGGGCAGCGCCGTGTAGTGCAGGTGGTGGGGACCCGCCCACATGTAGGTGAAGATCAGCGCCCAGAAATGGACGATGGACAGCCGGTAGCTGTAGACGGGCCGGTTGGCCTGCTTGGGGATGTAGTAGTACATCAGCCCGAGGAAGCCCGCCGTGAGGAAGAAGCCGACCGCGTTGTGGCCGTACCACCACTGCACCATCGCGTCCTGCACGCCGGCGTAGGCGGAGTAGCTCTTGGTCAGCGACACCGGGATCTCGGCGCTGTTGACGATGTGCAGCAGCGCGACGGCGATGATGAAGGCGCCGAAGAACCAGTTGGCCACGTAGATGTGGCGCACGCGCCGCACGCCGATCGTGCCGAAGAACACGATCGCGTAGGACACCCAGACGACGGCGATGAGGAGGTCGATCGGCCATTCCAGCTCGGCGTATTCCTTGCCGGTCGTCAGGCCCAGCGGCAGCGTGATCGCGGCCAGCACGATCACCAGCTGCCATCCCCAGAAGGTGAACCAGGCCAGCCCCGGCGCGAAGAGCCGCACATGGCAGGTGCGCTGCACGACGTGGAAGGCGGTGGCCATCAGCACGCAGCCGCCGAAGGCGAAGATCACCGCGTTCGTGTGCAGCGGCCGCAGGCGGCCGTAGCTCAGCCAGGGGATGCCGAAGTTCAGTGCCGGCCAGGCGAGCTGCGCGGCAATGATCACGCCGACCGCCATCCCGACCACGCCCCACAGCACCGCGGCCAGCGAGAAAGCGCGGACCACACCGTCCTCATAGCTGGGCGCATCACCGGGTGTGATGGCACGTCCTCCCTCCGACTCTGATTTGCTTGCCATGCTGGCTCCTCGAGGCGCTTGTTGCGCGGATGCCGGCGATTGTTCGGCGCCGTCTCGAAGCGCGTGTTGACGCGCGTCAAGCTAACGCGTCGTCCTCGAGGATTCGTTGACCTTCCCGGTCCAGCGACTCGAGTTGACCGTCCTGCACGGCCCAGCCGAACACGGCCAGCACCAGCAGCACGAGCACCACCGACAAGGGGATCAGCAGGTAGAGGATGTCCATGGGGCGTCTTCGCTCAAGAGGTTCAAGCCGCTCAGACGCGGAGCGGCCGCACGGCCGCGTCGCGGCCGAGCCGCGCGGCATTGGCGACGACGAGCAGCGAGCTCGTGGCCATGCCCAGGCCCGCGGCCCATGGCGGCAACCCGCCGACCAACGCCATCGGCACGCACACCGCGTTGTAGAGCGCCGACCACGCGAGGTTCTGGCGCACGACGCGGCGCGTGCGTGCCGCGAGCCGCAACGCGGCCGTGATCGCGTCGAGCCGCTCCGAGATCAGCACGGCGTCGGCGCGCGCCTTCGCCAGGTCGGCGCCCTGCCCCATCGCGATCGACACCTGCGCCCGCGCAAGCACCGGCGCGTCGTTGATGCCGTCGCCGATCATCAGCACGCGGTGGCCGCGCGCCTGCAGCGCGGTGAGGTGCTGGAGCTTGTCCTCCGGTCTGGCGCCGCCGCGCCACGGCGCGATCCCGGCCTCCTTCGCGGCGGCCTCGACCCGTGCGGGCGCGTCGCCCGACAGCAGCTCGACCGCGAGGCCCATCGCGTGCCAGTCATCGATCGCCGT
This sequence comes from uncultured Burkholderiales bacterium, assembly GCA_966211105.1. Taxonomy (GTDB): domain Bacteria; phylum Pseudomonadota; class Gammaproteobacteria; order Burkholderiales; family Burkholderiaceae_C; genus Roseateles. The sequence continues at coordinate 18,697 of CBIHMU010000079.1, read as the reverse complement.
CGACGCGCCGGCGCGCAGGCGTTCGTCCACGCGCCACGCGGCGCGCACCCTGCCCGCGCAGGTCAGGACGATCTGGGCGTCGGACAAGTCCGACGACGTGCCCGGCCGGCGGCGTTCGTTGGCGGCCCATGGCGGCGAGCCGAGACGCCATCTCTGCCCGCGAGCGTCCAGACCCTCCAGGCCCCTGCCGCTGAACTCCTCGAGGGTCCACCCGTCGTTGGCGCCGGATGGCGCGGGAAGCGTCGCCGCCAGTGCGCGCGACAGCGGATGCAGCGATCCCCCGGCGAGCCGCGCGGCGGCCGCGATGGCCTCGACATCCGGCGCAACGCCAGGCACGCCATGCGGGCGCGGGTCGGGATGGGTCAGCGTGCCGGTCTTGTCCATCACGATCCGGTCGATGTCGGCGAGCGACTCGATGGCATCGAGCCGCGACACGAGCAATCCGCGTCGGGCGAGCGCGCCCGCGGCGGCGACCCATGCCGCCGGCCCCGCCAGCGACAGCGCGCAGGGACAGGTCACGATGAGCACGGACACGGCCACCGCCACCGACCGCGACGGGTCGACGACCTGCCACGCGAATGCGGCCGCTGCGGCGAGCACCAGGACGGCGGCGAGGAACCAGCCCGCCACGCGATCCGACAGGCGCGGCGTCGTGGGCCGGGCCTGGCCGGCTTGCGCCATCAGCTGGCGGATGCCGGCCAGGCGCGTGTGCTCGCCGACATGGCGCACGCGCAGCGTGAGCACGCCGGCCAGGTTCAGGCTGCCTGCGAGCACGGCATCCCCAGGCGCCTTCGCGACCGGACGGGACTCGCCGGTCAGCAGCGACTCGTCGGCCGCACCGGTGCCGGCCTCGACGATCGCATCGGCCGGCACGCGCTGGCCCGCCGCGACGCGGACCCGATCGCCGACCCCCAGCGCCTCGATCGCCACGCGCTCCGTGGCGCCATCCGGCCGCAACCGTTCGACGTCCTCCGGCAGCGCCTCCGCGGCCTGTTCGATCGCCGCCGCCGCGCGATGCCGCGTGCGCATCTCCAGATACCGCGCGCCGAGCAGGAAGGTCACGAACATCGTGATCGAGTCGAAGAAGACCTCGTGCCCGAACGGACCGCCGGGGTCCAGCGTCGCGCCGCTGCCGGCCACGAAGGCGACGGCCAGGCCGAGCGCCACCGGCACGTCCATGCCCAGGCGCCGTCCGCGAAGCTGGCTCGACGCCGCGCGGAAGAAGGGCCCGGCGGCCAGCAGCATCACCGGCAGCGTCAGCACCCATTGTCCCCAGCGCAGCAGCGCGGCCTGGTCGGGCGCCAGTTCGCCGGGCGCGGCGACGTAGGACGGCCACGCCAGCATCATCACCTGCATCATCAGGAAGGCGGCGACGAACAAGCGCCAGAGCGCCTGGCGATGCTCGCGACGGCGCAGGTCGCGGGCGGGCCCGGCGAGGTCGGGGACGAAGTCGTAGCCCGCCGGCGCGAGCACCTGTCGCAGCTGCGCCAGCGTCACGAGCTCCGGCCGCCAGTCCAGCATCAGCGTCTGGGTGGCCGGCTGGACCTCCGCCGACCGCACGCCGCGTTGCGCCTGCAGCAGGGACTCGACCAGCCCGGCGCAGGTGGCGCAATGCAAGCCGGACAAGCGGAAACGGCCGCGCGTCAGTGCTGCGTCGGGAGCGGGGCGATTGGCGCGTCCGGCATCGGCGCCCAGGGCACCGGCGGACACCGTGGCGGCTGGGGCGGGCGACATGGCCGCGATAATCCGCCAAACCTCGAGGTGACAACATGCGCAATATCAAACATGCGGCATCGTCCGCCCTTCTGTCGACCGTCCGATCCTCCGCGCTGTCGGTGGGGTTGTCCGCTGCCATGGCGGTCGCCGCCCTGACGGCGGCCGGCCCGGCCGCGGCCCAGCAGATTCCCCAGACGGGCCTGCCGGTCGTCGAGCTCGGCGCCGGCATGCACCTGATCCACGCCGAGGTCGCCCGCACCGACGAGCAACGCGCCATCGGCCTGATGGCCCGCAAGGAGATGGCGCAGAACGCCGGGATGATCTTCGTCTTCGAGCAGCCGTCGCAGCAGTGCTTCTGGATGCGCAACACGCTGATCCCGCTGTCGGCCGCCTTCGTCGGCGACGACGGCACCATCGTCAACATCGTCGAGATGCAGCCGCTGTCCGACGTCTCGCACTGCTCGACCAAGCCGGTGCGCTACGTGCTCGAAATGAACAAGGGCTGGTTCGACAAGCGCGGCCTCAAGGCCGGCGCCAAGCTGCGCGGCGGCCCGTGGCCCAAATGATCCCGCCGGCAGCGCCGCGACGGCGATCCGGACGCTGAAACGACAACGGCCCGGGAAGTGATTCCCGGGCCGTTGCTGCATCGGCGCCCGCCAGGCGGGCGACCGCGGATCAGTTGCCGAAGTTGGCCTGGGCGAAGTCCCAGTTCAGCAGACTCTTCAGGAAGGTCTCGACGAACTTCGGACGCGCGTTGCGGTAGTCGATGTAGTAGGCGTGTTCCCACACGTCGATGGTCAGCAGCGCGGTGTCGCCGGTCGTCAGCGGGGTGCCGGCGGCGCCCATGTTGACGATGTCGACGCTGCCGTCGGCCTTCTTCACCAGCCAGGTCCAGCCGGAACCGAAGTTGCCGACGGCGCTCTTCTGGAAGGCTTCCTTGAAGGCGTCGACGCTGCCCCACTTGGCATTGATCGCGTCGGCCAGCTTGCCGGTCGGCGCGCCGCCGCCGTTGGGCTTCATGCAGGACCAGAAGAAGGTGTGGTTCCAGATCTGCGCGGCGTTGTTGTAGATGCCGCCGCTGGAGGTCTTGACGATCTCTTCCAGCGTCTTGTTCTCGAACTCGGTGCCCTTCTGCAGGTTGTTCAGGTTGTCCACGTAGGCCTTGTGGTGCTTGCCGTGGTGGTACTCCAGCGTCTCGGCGCTGATGTGCGGCTCCAACGCCTTCTTGTCGTACGGCAGCTCGGGCAGGACGTGTTCCATGAGGGACTCCTAATCGGTGGTTGATGGGGACGGGTGTCGCGGGCGATTGTAGGCAGCGAAATCATGCCCCTGACGGGAGCGCGCATACCGAGCCCCAGAGGGCGCGGGCCGCCTTCAGACCTCCCGGCGAACGACGCGCCCGACCCGCAGATCGGCCTCGCCGTCGGCCAGGACGGCGCGCAAGTCCTGACCCTCGCGCAGCTGGTCGACCGAACTGAGCGCCCGGCCCTGGCCGTCGTCCAGCCAGGCGTAGCCGCGGGCCAGCACCTGGCGCGGATCGAGCGCCTGCAGGCGCGCCTGGAGCGACTCCAGCCGATGCGCGCCGCGTTGCGCCTGCTGCGGGAGCGCCCGGTCGAGCCGCTCCGCCAGGTGTCCGAGCCGCTGTGTCTGCAGCGCCGCGGCGCGCGGCGCGATCTGGTTCAGCCGCTGCGTCAGGTGGCCCAGGCGTTGCGATTCCAGGGACACCGTTCTCGGCGCCACCTGGCCGAGCCGCTGCGAGAGCAGGTCCAGCCGGCGTTTCTGCCTGGCCAGGGCATCGCCCGGCCGCGCGAGGCGCAAGGCCAGGCGGTCGAGGCGTTGCGCGGACGCGTCCAGGCGCTGCTCGATCCGGCGCACCAGCTGGCGCTCCAGGGCGTCCAGCGTCTCCAGGCACTGCTGGCGGGACACCGTGGCGAGTTCCGCCGCCGCCGTCGGCGTCGGTGCGCGCAGATCGGCGGCGAGGTCGGCCAGGGTGATGTCGGTCTCATGCCCGACGCCGCAGATCACCGGCAGCGGCGATTCGGCCACCGCCTGGACGACGCGTTCGTCGTTGAACGCCCAGAGGTCCTCCAGGGAGCCGCCGCCGCGCACCAGCAGCAGGACCTCGGCGTCGGCGCGCTCGTTGGCGGTGGCCAAGGCGCGCACGATCGCCGGCGGTGCCTCGTTCCCCTGGACGAGCGTCGGATAGAGGAAGACCTGCGCATGTGGCGCTCTGCGGCGCAAGGCGGTCAGCACGTCCTGCAGCGCCGCGGCACCGGTGGAGGTGATCACACCGATCCGGCGCGCATAAGGCGGCGGCTGGCGCTTGCGATCCGCGTCGAAGTAGCCCAGCGACTCCAGCCTGGCCTTCAGGCGCAAGAACTGTTCGTAAAGCGCCCCCTCGCCGGAGCGCCGCATCGCCTCGACGATGAACTGCAGCTCCCCGCGCGGTCCGTACAGGTCGAGCCGGCCACGCAGTTCCACGGTCATCCCGTCGCGCGGCGCGAAGTCCACCATGGACGCCGCGCGCCGGAACATCGCGCAGCGCAGCATCGCCGGCTGGCCTTCCGCGTCCTTCAGGCTGAAGTAGCAGTGGCCGCTGGCCGCGCGGGTGAAGCCGGAGAGCTCGCCCTGCACCGTGATGACGGGGAATCTGGCCTGCAAGGCGTCGGAAAGGGCCGTCAACAGGGCGGCCACGCCCCACACCATGCGTGGCGATGCGGGTTTGGAGGCGTCAATCATGCGCAAACCCAATGCTGGCGCGGGTCCGGAACTCCACAGCCGCGTCAATGCTGGCTCCGCGGGCCATATTGGCCGTCATGCCCGCGTCACAGATCGATAAGCGCTTGTTTTTCAAAAGCTTTTTCCTGCCTTTTTTTGGAGCAGCCTAATCCTCGCCGTTTGGCGACGGGCCCTGGCGCGGTTCCAAGACCAGTTGCCCACAAAGTTATCCACAGGAACGGTGGATGTTTGTAAGGGCTTGTGATGAGGGTCCGGAACGGTCGGCGCCGACCGTGGGGAGCGCCATAATGCGCCGCCGGGCCGGAGATGCCCGTACGGAGGGATAGCCTTGTTTTCGATCATACAAGCCGCCGGCTGGCCGATCTGGCCCTTGCTGCTGTGTTCCGTCGTGGCCCTGGCGCTGATCATCGAGCGCGTCGTCAGTCTGCGCGCCGCGCGTGTCGCGCCGCCCAGCCTGATCGAGGAAGTGCTGGGCGTGACCCAGCTGCAGATCCCGAGCGGCGAAGTCGTCGGCAAGCTGGCCGAGAACTCGCTGCTGGGCCAGGTCCTGGCCGCCGGGCTGCGCACCTCGCAGGCCGATCCGCGCGCGGGGGAGGCCCGCCTGCGCCAGTCCTTCGAGCTGGCCGGCCGCCATGCGATCCACCAGATGGAGCGCTACCTCAACACGCTGGGCACGATCGCCGCGGCCGCGCCCCTGCTGGGCCTGCTGGGCACCGTGGTCGGCATGATCGAGATCTTCGGCAGCCAGAGCCCCGGCCCCGGCGGCAACAACCCGGCGCTGCTGGCGCACGGCATCTCGATCGCGCTCTACAACACCGCGTTCGGCCTGGTGGTCGCGATCCCGTCGCTGATGTTCTACCGCTACTTCCGCGGTCGCATCGAGTCCTACGTGGTCGACATGGAGCAGGCCAGCGAGCGGCTGCTGACGCACCTGGTGAACCGCGCGATGCCCGCGGGCGGCCATGCCGCCCACGCCGGTCCGGTCACCGTGCCGCCGCCGGTCGCCGCGCCGGTGCCGGGGAAGGCCAAGGCATGAAGTTCCGCCGTCGCCAGGGCGAGGAACCGGAGATCAACCTGATCCCGTTCATCGACGTGCTGCTCGTCGTGCTGATCTTCCTGATGCTGTCGACGACGTACTCGAAGTTCACCGAGCTCCAGCTCACGCTGCCGACCGCGGACGCCCAGCAGCTCAAGGAGCGGCCGGCCGAGATCATCGTGGCCATTTCGGCGGACGGCCGGTATTCGATCGACCGCAACGCCGTCGAGGGCCGCAGCGTGGACCTGCTGACCGCCGCGCTGCTGCAGTCGGCGCAGGGCAAGCAGGAGCCGGTCGTGATCATCTCCGCCGACGCGGCCACGCCGCACCAGGCGGTGGTCAACGCGATGGACGCGGCGCGACGCGCCAACCTCACGCGACTGACCTTCGCCGCCAACAAGCCGCAATGAGCGGGGCCGAGCCCACCGCGGTGGCTCGGGCCCGGTCCAGGGTCCGGACATGAGCCGGTCCTCCCTCGAAGAGCGGCTGCAACGCGCCTGGCGCGACGACGACCGCCTCGCCCACCTGCTGCGGCCGCTGGCCGCGCTGCACGGCGCGGTGCTGCGGCTGCGCGTGGCGCTCTACCGCTTCGGCCTGAAGCGGGCGGAGCAGCTGCCGGTGCCGGTGATCGTCGTCGGCAACTGGGTGGTCGGCGGCGCCGGCAAGACGCCCACGACCCTCGCGCTGCTGGACACGCTCCAGCGCCTGGGCATCCGCGCGGGCGTGATCTCCCGCGGCTACGGCCGCGCGGATGACGCGCAGGTCCGCGTCATCGCCGACGGCGACCGCGCCGATGACGTCGGCGACGAACCCCTCCTGATCAAGCTGCGCGCCGGCGTGCCGGTCGCGGTCGGCCGCGACCGCATCGCGGCGGCGCGCGCGCTGCTCGAAGCCAATCCCTGGATCCAGGTGCTGGTGTCCGACGACGGCCTCCAGCATTGGCGGCTGCCGCGCCAGCTCAGCGTGCTGGTGTTCGATGAACGGGGCCTCGGCAACGGCCGCCTGCTGCCCGCCGGGCCGCTGCGCCAGTCGCGGGCCCTGCCGCCGCCGCCGGGGTCCTCGGCGGACACGCTGGTGCTCTACAGCACCGGCCGGCCAAGCACCGCCCTGCCCGGTTATGTCGGCACCCGCCAGCTGGCCGGCGCCGTCGCGCTGGCCGACTGGTGGCGCGGCGAACCCGGCCGCATGGAACGCCTGCACGCCCTGCGCGGCAAGCCGCTGCTGGCCGCCGCCGGCCTGGCGCGGCCGCAACGCTTTTTCGACATGCTCGGCGAGCAGGGCCTGAACTTCCGCGCGCTGGCGCTGCCCGACCACGCCTCGCTGGACCCGCTGCCGTGGGCCCGCACGGACGAGGTCGTCATCACCGAGAAGGACGCCGTCAAGTTGCGTCCGGAGGCGCTGCAAGGCTGCCGCATCTGGGTGGTGGCGCTAGACTTCCGCCCCGAACCCGCTTTTGAAGAGGCGTTGCAGCGCGAGCTGCGGCGGCTGCTCCCCCATGGACCATCGACTGATTGAGATGCTGGTGTGCCCCGTCTGCAAGGGCCCGCTGGACGACCGCCGCAACGCCCCCGCCAGCGGCCTGCCGGAACGCGAACTGCTGTGCCCGGCGGACCGCCTGGCCTTCCCGATCCGCGACGGCATTCCGATCATGCTGGCCAATGAGGCCCGTTCCACGGACGCGGAAGGCGACGCTGCGTGAGCACCGCTTTCCATATCGTCGTCCCGGCCCGGCTGGCGTCCACGCGCCTGCCCAACAAGCCGCTCGCCGACATCGCCGGCGCGCCGATGATCGTGCAGGTGGCGCGCCGCGCGGCACTGGCAGGCGCGACGCAGGTCGTGGTGGCGACGGATGCCGTCGAAGTGAAGGCCGCCTGCGAAGCCCATGGCATCCGCGCGCTCATGACGCGCGCCGACCACGCCAGCGGCAGCGATCGTCTGGCGGAGGCGGTCGAGCAGCTCGGGCTCCCGGATGACGCGCTGGTCGTGAACGTCCAGGGCGACGAGCCGCTGATCGCGCCGGCAATGGTCCGCGCCTGCGCCGACCTGCTGGCCGCGAAGCCGCAGTGCGCGATGGCCACGGTCGCGCATGCGATCGACGACGACACCGAGTTCGCGAACCCGAACGTCGTCAAGCTGGTCACCGACGCCCAGGGCCTGGCGCTGTACTTCTCCCGCGCGCCCATCCCCTGGTGGCGCGACGCGCCGGGCGGCGGCGCCCGCGTCAAGCCCGGGGCCGTGCTGCGGCATGTCGGGCTGTATGCCTACCGCGCCGGCTTCCTGCGCCGCTTCCCGACGCTGGCGGTCTCGCCGCTGGAGCAGATCGAGGCGCTCGAGCAACTGCGCGTGCTGTGGCACGGCGAGCGCATCGCGGTGCATGTCAGCGACCAGCGGCCGGGCCCCGGCGTGGACACGCCCGAGGACCTCGAACGCGTCAGAAGGCTGATGACAAGCTGAATCGCGGCCCGGCCCGACAGGGTTACACCGCAGTTCATTCGCCTGCCGCGTCAGCGGACCGTAGGCCAGCGCGTGCTATTCTCGCCCGCAGTTTTCGAGGGCGCGTCGGCCCATGCGACGCGCCCTCTCCCTATATCGAGGAGACCCATGCGACTGATTCTTCTGGGCGCCCCCGGCGCCGGCAAAGGCACTCAGGCCTCATTCATCTGCAACAAGTTCGGCATCCCGCAGATCTCCACCGGCGACATGCTGCGTGCCGCGGTCAAGGCCGGCACCGAACTCGGCATCGCCGCCAAGAAGGTGATGGACGCAGGCGGCCTGGTGAGCGATGAACTCATCATCAACCTGGTCAAGGAACGCATCGCGCAGCCGGACTGCGCCAAGGGCTTCCTGTTCGACGGTTTCCCGCGCACCATCCCGCAGGCCGACGCGATGAAGGCCGCCGGCGTGAAGCTGGACTTCGTGCTCGAGATCGACGTGCCTGACAGCGCCATCGTCGAACGCATGAGCGGTCGTCGCGTGCACACGGGCTCGGGCCGCACGTACCACGTCAAGTTCAATCCGCCCAAGGTCGAGGGCAAGGACGACGTCACCGGCGAAGACCTGATCCTGCGCGACGACGACAAGGAAGAGACCGTCAAGAAGCGCCTGGAGGTCTATCAGGCCCAGACGCGTCCGCTGGTCGACTACTACTCGAACTGGGCCGCCAGTGGCGACGCGCAGGCACCGAAGTACCGCCGCATCGAAGGCATCGGCACGGTCGACGAAATCACCAGCCGCGCCCTCGCCGCGCTGAGCTGAACCCACCCCGACCCGCGACGATGGCGGCCCGCGTGGCCGCCATTTTTTCGTCGACAATTGACGTTTACGTCAACGGCAACCAACAACTCGGAAGGAGACATCCCATGGACATCGCGAACAAGGTCTTCATCGTCACCGGTGGCGCCTCGGGCCTCGGCGAGGGCACGGCCCGCATGCTGGCGCGCGAAGGCGCGACCGTCGTCATCGCCGACCTGCAGGTCGAGCGCGGCGAGGCGCTCGCCAAGGAGCTCAAGGGCGCCTTCGTGAAGTGCGACGTCAGCCAGGAGGCCGATGCCCAGGCCGCTGTCGCCAAGGCGGTCTCGCTGGGCAAGCTGATGGGCCTGGTGAACTGCGCCGGCATCGCGCCGGCCGCCAAGACCGTCGGCAAGGACGGCGCACATGCGCTGGCGACCTTCTCGAAGGTGATCACGGTCAACCTGGTCGGCAGCTTCAACATGATCCGCCTGGCCGCGGAGGCGATGAGCAAGAACGAGCCGGAAGCCACCGGCGAGCGCGGCGTGCTGATCTCGACGGCCTCGGTGGCCGCCTATGACGGCCAGATGGGCCAGGCGGCCTACGCGGCCTCCAAGGGCGGCGTCGTCGGCATGACGCTGCCGATCGCGCGCGACCTGGCGCGCAACGGCATCCGCAACATGACGATCGCTCCCGGCATCTTCGGCACCCCGATGCTGTTCGGCATGCCGCAGGAGGTGCAGGACGCGCTGGCCGCCAGCGTGCCCTTCCCCTCACGGCTGGGTCGTCCGGAGGACTACGCCAAGCTGGTCCATCAGATCGTCACCAACGACATGCTCAACGGCGAGGTGATCCGCCTGGACGGCGCGATCCGCATGGCGCCGAAGTGATGAAAAAGGCCTCCCGGCGCGAGCCGGGAGGCCTTGTCGTCCCTCGCGATGCGAAGGATCAGTGCTTCGCGCTGCGCGAGTACACGGTCCACAGGCCGGCCAGATCGGCCGAACCGTCGGCGCCCTTGACGGTGCGCCACGTGGCCTGCGCCTTGGCCTTGTCGCCGCCCAGGAACTGCGCCAGGCCCAGGTAGAGCCTGGCATCGTCCGGACGCTTCAGGTTGCCCTTGGCAATGCCTTCTTCCATCAGCTTGATGCCGGCCGCGGTCTCGCCGCGCTGCACCTGCGCAAAGCCCACCTTCACCAGCTCGTCGCCTTCACGGGCGCTGCGGGCGGCTTTCTCGGCCTCGGCCGCGCCGGCCTTGGCTTCGGCGATGCGCTTGTCCAGCAGATCGGCCAGACGCTTCGGACGGGCGTTGTCGTCGGTCGGCTTCAGGACGCCGGCCGCGAAGCCCTTGTCCAGCACCTTCTTCCCTTCTTCCGGATAACCGGCGGCACCGGCGAGCTGGGCCAGCTCCATGTAGTCGTTGGCACCGGTCATGTTCTCGGTCACCAGGCGCAGACGCAGCACGTCGACCTGGTAACGGCCGGCGGCGAAGCCCTTCTTGGCCTGCAGCGTGCCCAGCGACTGCGCCCACAGCTGCTTGGTCGGGTAGTAGTTCAGCAGCTTCTGGATCAGCACCGATTCCGTGCCGCCGTCGCCCTTCTTGTTGGCCGCCCACAGCGCCGTGTTCAGCTTGTCCTGCGAGGGCGTGCGACCGGCCTTCTCGTCGGCGGCGATCTCGGCCAGCGTGTCCTTGAGGATCGTGGTCACGTCGCCCGAGCGCAGTTGCGCCGCGGCCTGGACCTGCTTCATCGCCGGGCTGTTGCCGCCGGCGGCGTTGTACTTGTTGACCCACTCCAGCGCCTTGGCGCCGTTGCCCGCGCGCAAGTAGGTGCCGGCGATGGCTTCCATCGTCGGCAGCTTGTTGGCGGCGGGCAGCTTGCCGGCGGCGCTCAGCGCGTCATAGGCCTTGACCATGGCGTCGGCATCGCCCAGGCGCGAGGCGGCGGACAGGCGCAGCCCTTCCAGCGTGTTGTTCTCGTCGGCATTGCGACCGGGCACCGCTTCGGCTTCCCGGATCTTGGCCATGGCTTCCTGCGCCTTGCCCGCCTTCAGCAGGGTCGAGGCTTCCTGCAGCGGCTTGCCCGCGGCGGGGCGCACCTGCGCGGCGGCCTGGGACAGGATGCTCAGGCTGCCTTCCGGCGTGGAGCCCAGCACCAGGGCGGCCGCGCCGACAGCGGCGGTTGCCAGCAGTTTGAATTTCATTTGCTTGCTCTCCAAAGAAGAAAAACGCGCCGCCCTTTCGGGCAGGCGCGTTCTGGTCAGACACCGATCAGGCGGTCATCCGGCTCAGTTCAGGAACTGCTCGTTCCCGACCATCGCCATTTTCTTGACGCCCAGGCGCTGCGCCGATGCCATCACATTGGCAACGTAACCGTACTCGGCCAGCTTGTTCGGCTTGATGTGCACTTCCGGCTGGTCCGGCATCGCGGCGACCTCGGTCATCTTGGCCTCCAGCGCCGCGTGGTTCGGCACCGCGGCGCCGTCCCAGAACACCGTGCCGTCGAAGTCGATCGCCACTTCGTGGACGACCGGCTCGTTGGGCGGCGGGTTGTTGTTCGGCGGCGGCATGTCCAGGTTGACCGAGTGCAGCTGGATCGGGATGGTGATGATCAGCATCACCAGCAGCACCAGCATCACGTCGATCAGCGGCGTCGTGTTGACGTCCAGCATGGTTTCCGGCTCGTCACTGCCGCTGGAGCTTCCAACGTTCATACCCATGTTTCAGCTCCTTCAGCCACCGCGAGCCGGCGGCTCGGTGACGAACTTGATGGACATGATGCCAGCACGCTGGCACGCCACCATGACCTTGCCCACGTTCTCATAGCGGGACTTGTCGTCGCCGCGGATGTGAACTTCCGGCTGAGGATTCAGAACCGCCACCTTCTTGAGGCGCGCCACCAGCGTTTCCACGTCGGGAACCGGCTGCACGCCCCAATAGATGTCGCCATCCTTGGTCACCGCGATTTCGATGTTCTCCGGCTTCGTGACGCGGACGACGTTCGTCTCCTTCGGCAGGGTCACCCCCACCGACTGCGTCACCACCGGCACGGTGATCAGGAAGATGATCAGGAGCACCAGCATCACGTCCACGAGGGGCGTGGTGTTGATGGTCGAGACCACTTCGTCGTCGCCACCGGACGAACCTACGTTCATCCCCATATTGCGTCTCCGGAAACTGCGGTGCGGATTAGCGGCCTGCGACCTTGCGGCTGCCCATCAGGACGCCGTGCAGGTCAGCAGCGAAGGCACGGACCTGGCCCATCACCGACTTGTTGCGGTTGACCAGCCAGTTGTAGCCCAGCACGGCCGGAACGGCGACAGCCAGACCGATGGCGGTCATGATCAGCGCGGCGCCCACGGGGCCGGCCACCTTGTCGATCGAAGCCTGGCCAGCGACGCCGATCTGGGTCAGCGCCTGCAGGATGCCCCACACGGTACCGAACAGGCCGATGAAGGGGCTGGTCGAGCCGACGGTGGCCAGGAAGCCCAGGCCGCCTTGCAGGCGCATGTTGACTTCGCTCACGGCGCGGTCGATGTTCATCGTGACCCACGTGTTGTGGTCGATGTTCTCGGTCAGGGCGCCTTCATGGTGCTCCGAGGCTTCCACGCCGGTCTGGGCGATGAAGCGGAAGGCACCGGATTCGCTCAGGCTCTTCAGGCCTTCCTGCAGCGACGCCTTCTTGAAGAAGGACGCGCGGACGTCCTTGGCTTCACGCGCGATCTTCGAGGTGTCCCACAGCTTCGTGAACAGGATGTACCACGAGCCCATGGACATGATGGCCAGGATGGCGAGCACGGCCTGGTCGACCACGTTGCCGTGGGCGACGATGTTGCCCAGGCTGTACGGGTTGTCCACCGGCTTGGCGGCGGCGGGTTCGGACACGGCGGCGGGAGCGATGTCGGCAGGAGCGGGAGCGGTGTCAGCGGCGGAGGCGGCGGCCGAGGCAGCCTGGTCCTGGGCTTGGGCGGCCAGCGGGGAGACGGCCAGGGTCGCGGCGCACGCGACGGCCGCAAACAAGGCAGACAGACGAGAGATCATGGAGGGTGCTCCTACGAGAAAAGTCTTGAACTCAGGTTGAGAGGTCGGGGCGCGTCAGGCGCCCCGTGTTCGATCGATCGCGGGTGGGACAGTCCCGCGGATCATTCCATGTTGAACACGAATTCCTGTTCGAGGATCGCGTCCGTGCACTGGTATTCCGTCAGCGCCGCCTGGATGGCGTTCTTGAGGGCGCGCTCGGCCTTGCGGTCGTTGGCGCCGCGCAAGGCGGTGAAGGTCACGTCAGCCACCTTGCCGCCCTTGACGGTGAAGGTCGCCTTGTAGCTCGCGGTGCCGCTCCAGTTCAGGGCCGGCATTTCGGGCTTGGCCATCTTGGTGCAGTTGCCGATCGCCGACCGGGGCTTGTCCGACGGCGGTGCCGGGGGCGCCGGAGCGACGGCCGGCGGTGCCGGACGGAACTCCTGCGCCGGGGGCGGCGTCGTGGACTGCACGGCCACCGTCTGCGTCGGCGGCGGGGGCGCCGTCACGACGACTTCCGGCGGCGGCACGAACGGCGGCGGCGGGGCCTTGATGTCCGGCGGCGGCGGCACGACCTTGTCGGGCGGCGGAGGCGGCTTGACCTTCTCCTCGACCACCTTGACGTCGATCGGGCCCTTGACGGCCTCCTTGATCTTGGTCGCCAGACCGCTCGCCAGCGCCCAGATGATCAGGGCGTGGATGACGATGACGATGCCGATGCCAGTCACGCGCGATGACCCAGCTTTATCCTGCGCAAAGTTCATGCGCGCTCCTTCATCAAACTGCGAATTTCTTTCATCGAAGCTACAAGGGGAGTTCGACTCAACACAGCGTCTGGTCGGATCAGGCGTTCGCGCCGCAACCTGGGGTCAGCAGCGCCTGTCTTGCCGGCTGTGCGAGCGACGGAGACGAACGGTGCCACATCGCCGGAGCGCCACGGACCGCCGACCCGCCGAAGGCAGGAGGGACACACGAAGACTCGAAAACCCAGGGCACGATACGAACCCGATTCAACAAAAATGCCCGTCAGCTTGTGGCCGCGGGCGTCTCGAGGATCGATCCAAATCATGTAGCAAAACTACAGATTTCGACCACCTTTCACGACCTTGATCATAAACGACATGCACAAGCCGCAAGCCATGGGGTTTGCCCGAGCATGCGCGCATCGCCCATCGCACAGGGCACCAGCGGTTACAGCCGGTGCACCCTCCGACAATCGAGGACGTCGACCCTGGTATTCTACTGGTATGCACCTCGGCCTCCTCCCCTGGAAGCCTAGGGCTAACCCGCGAAGCCGTTACCAGACGAACTGCCCTTCGAACGGGGCAATCCTCGTGCCAGTCAGGCGGCAATCAGCCATCCGGTGATCGCCTGGCGCTCCGCCATGGCGAATGGCGGCACGTAGGAGACGAAGTGTCGCTGCGGCACCGTGAAGAGCGACAGTGAGTTGAAGTGCGGGAAGTAGGTATCGAGCACCGTTCCATCCTCCGCGGTGAAGTGGAGCATCCCGCCCCAGTCCGGACGCCAGCGCCGCGTGAGGTTGATCACGTAGGCGATCCGGCGGTCCTCGCGGTCCACATGATCGTCGTGGGTCGTCAGGAAGTTACCGCGCGAGTACATGGTCGCCTGCGCGTAGACGCCATTGATTTGAGGGTCACCGCTCAGCTGGCGCATCGGCGAGAGGAACTCGTCGCCCGCCATCCAGCGCATGAATCGCGCGAGCAGGTCCTCGCGCCCGGCGTGGACCGCATGGACCAACGAGTCGGAGAAGAAGGAGAACTGGAAGTGCTCCCGCGCGACCGAGTGGATGCCCTCGGTCAATTGCATGCGCTGCTGCGGCGTCAGGCCGCGCAACTGCTCGCCGGTGAGGCGCCGGTCGCCGTTCAGGTCGCGGTAGACGAGCTCCCAGTCGATCGCGCGCAGGGACTGGTCCAGCGCCTCGGCGACGGCGGGGGTGAAGAAGTCCCGGATCAGCACCCTCCCCTCGGCGCGCAGGGTGCGGCCATGGGCGGCGAGGTCCAGGTCGGGATTCAGATAGTCCATGTCGGCAGCGAAGAGGCGCGCGCAAGGCGCGGCAGACCTGAATGAAAACAGGCCCCGAAGGGCCTGCCGAGTCTATGCCCGGAGCGCCGGTCCACGGGAGACCGGCGATCCGCCCGCCATCAGTAGCGGTAGTTGCCGCGGATGTAGAACGAACGTTGCTGGACTGCCGCGTAGGTCGGGTCGAAACCGACCTGGAAGTAGTCCTGCTGGTTCGTGACCGGCGGCTTCTTGTCGAACAGGTTGCGGATGCCGGCGGTCAGGGTCACGCCCTTGATGCCGCGGAACTGACCCTGGACATCGAACAGGTCGTACGCCTTGACGTGCGCCTTCTCGTCGTAGTCCTCGTAACCGTTCTGGCGGAAGTAGCGGATCGACGCGCCCCAGGCATCCTTGTCCCAGTCCACGGTGAAGGTCTGCTTCAGCTTCACGACCGGACCGCCCAGGTTGTACTTGCCCAGGTTGTCGCGGGTCGTGCCGGTGCCGACGATCGACTCCTCGCTCTTGGTCAGCAGGGTCGCTTCCCAGCCCGGGGTGAACGAGCCGTAGGCGGTGCGCAGGCGGGCACGGGCGCTGAAGTCGAAGCCCGCGGTGCGCAGCTTGCCGACGTTCTCCCACGAGGCGCGGACGTAGTCCAGGTAGCCGGTGGCCGGATCGACGACCAGGCGGTTCGCGAAGATCGACGTGCTGGTGAACGTGCCCGGCACCTGATGCTTGTACCAGTCGCGCATGATGTCGTCACCCGACAGGAAGCGCAGACCGTTGGTGATCTTCATGTCGAAGTAGTCCACGCTCAGCGTGGTGTCCTTGATCATCTCGAACACCATGCCGACGTTGAAGGTCTTCGACTTTTCCGGCTCCAGGGTGGTGTTGCTGTTGTTCTGCACCGTCAGCTGCGTGTCGCAGTAGTTGGTGTTGGACACCACCGCGCAACCCTTGATGCGGTCGTAGTTCGGGTCGGTGAAGTTGCCACCCGAATTGGTCAGCGATGCGGGCGCGAACATGTTGTCCAGCGCCGGCGCCCGGAAGCCCTTGCCGGCCGAAGCGCGGAAGAGCAGGCCCGTCATCGGCGTGAACTTCACCGACAGCTTGGGGCTGGTGGCCGACAGGTCCTTGGTGTCGGCGCTGCCGTCGCGGGAGCTGCCGTGCGTGCCGCTGTACTTGTCGTAGCGGACCGCCGCGTTGATCTCCAGGCTCTTGAGCACCGGGAAGTTGGCTTCGCCGAACACGCCGCCGACATCGCGGTTCGCCTGCACCTTGCCGGCCGTGCCGCTGCCGCCCACCACGTCGCCGGAACCGGCGATATCGGAGTAGCCGTCGAGGTACTTCTCCTTGCGCAGTTCGCCGCCGAAAGCGACGCCCAGGTTGCCGGCGCCGACGTTGAACAGCTCGCGCGACAGCGTGAAGTCGCCGCCTGCGTTGCTGGTCTTCGAATTGCGGTTGTTGCCGCTCAGCTCAGCGCTCCTGAGCGCGGCCAGGCCGGCGGCATCGTTCGGGCCCCAGGGGTTGATCAGGCCGGTCTTGAGCGCCTGGACCAGGCGGGTATCCGAGTAGTTGCCGCTGATGAAGTCTTCGCGCGCCTTGCCTTCCGCATAGACGAACGCGGCCTTGTAGTCGAAGCCGGCCAACGTGCCTTCGGCACCCAGGACGGTGCGGGTCACCTGGTTGGTGACCTGCGTGCGGCGCTGACCGCCGTCCACCATCCGCCAGGCCAGGACCAGGTCGCCGCGGTAGCCCGGGGACACCGCGTCCACCGCGGCCGTCGGGTAGTACTTGCCGCCGGCCGGGTACAGGTAGTCGTCCTTGCCGGTCGTGGTCGACGGCGTCTGCGACGAGCCCAGGATGATCTCGTTGCGGCTGTACGCGACTTCCGCGAACAGGGTGTTGTCCTGGTTCACCGCCACCGTGCCCTTGACCAGGGCGCCGTAGCGGTCGGATTCGGGCACCAGGTCGATGTAGTGCGTGTAGTCGTAGCGGCAGTTGCTGCGGCCGGCGTAGGAGTCCGGCGGCGCGCAGTTCGGGAAGTTGGACGCGCCGGGCACGTAGGCGCCGGTCGTGGCCAGGAAGGTGTTGGCCGGGAAGGTGTTGCCCGAGTCCTTCACCACGCCGATGTCGGGCCGGTTGCCGGTGGAGGCGTAGGAGCGGTCCTTCGCGCGGATCGGGTCGTACTTCTGGTAGTTGAAGGTGCCCAGGATGTTCCACTTGTCCTTGGCCAGATCGCCGATGCCGCCGCCGCCCGACAGGGAGAACACGTCACCCACGGTCTTGGGCATCTCCAGGCCGACGGACACGTCGAAGCCCTGGAAGTCCTTGCGGGTGATGAAGTTCATCACGCCGCCGATGGCGTCCGAGCCATAGGTCGCCGAAGCGCCGTCACGCAGCACCTCGATGCGCTCGATCGCGGCCAGCGGGATCGAGTTCAGGTCCACGCCCTGGCCGGAGAACGGATACACCGGCAGGCGACGGCCGTTCAGCAGCACCAGCGTGCGGCCGCGGCCCAGGCCGCGCAGCGAGGCGCCGACCTGGCCGTTGGCGGCACCGTCACCGATGGACTGACCCAGCGCGAGACCGCCGCCGTTGTTGTAGCTCAGGCGGTCGACGAGTTCCTGGACGTTGGAGGCGCCGGACTTGTTGATCGAGTCGCGGCTGATGACGCTGACGGGGAGCGAGGTCTCGGCATCGATGCGCTTGATCGACGAACCGGTGATCTCGACGCGGTCGAGCTGGGTGTTTTGCGCGGCGACGGGCAATGCCGCAGCGCCGAGCGCGAGCAGCGCAGCGAGATTGATGCTCTTGCGTTTGAACATGAAGACTCCTTAACCAGAAACACAGGTTGTTGTGTTGCCGGGAACACGGGTGGCCGCGATGTCGGCCTGAACCCTCCGAGCGGTGTTCCCGACGTTGGGCCGGGCCAGTTTCTTTTCCGCATTGAAAAGGACTCCCCCGTGTTCACCCTATGGCACACGAGACAAAGCGGTTTACAGAGGGAAATCGCGGGTAAACACTCAAGTGCGGATGGCGAGCAGCGTTGCTGCCGCGCTACGCGCGAATGTCGCCCTTGGCAAGAGTTTTACAGGTGTAAAAGGTCGTAATACGCACCATAAGTGCGCATCTCAGCCACTTCCGTCGACGCGAATCGCCCGAATGCCTCGCTGCGAGGCGATGCCTTCCATCCGACCCATGCCGTTCGTATGGGCGATTCCACCGCCGTTCCGGGGGAACGGTCGTCGACGCACCACGATGGCGCATCGATGTTCGCCACTTTGTATCCGGCAAGAAAAAGGACCGCATGGCGGTCCTCGTGGTGGCTGCTGCAGGCGGCGCAGGTCGCCGATCAGACGGGTGTCTGTCGCTCCACCCGGGGCACGGCCGCGAGCAGCGTGCGGGTGTAGTCCTGCCGCGGGGCACCAAGGACGGCGTCGCAGGTCCCGGACTCCACGATGCGGCCGGCCTGCATCACGGCCACCTCGTCGGCGATGTACTCGACGACGCCGATGTTGTGGGTGATGAACAGGAAGGACAGTCCGCGGCTGCGCTGGAGTTCGCGCAGCAGGTTCAGGATCTGCGCCTGGACCGACACGTCCAGCGCCGAGGTGGGCTCATCGCAGACGATGAGGCGCGGCTCGACGGCCAGTGCGCGGGCGATGGCAATCCGCTGGCGCTGGCCGCCTGAGAACTCGTGGGGGAAGCGCGCCAGCGCGTCGCGGCGCAGCCCCACCTGGTCGAGGAGCTCGTGCAGCAGCGCCAGCCGGGCCGACGCGTCGAGCTCGGGCCGCAGCGCGAGCAGGCCTTCTTCCAGCACTTCCTGCACGCGCAGGCGCGGATTCAGGGACGCGAACGGGTCCTGGAAGATGATCTGCACCTGACGCCGCGCCTCCCGCAGGGCCACCCCGTCGAGGTGGAAGAGATCCGTCGCCACCCCGCCC
>CBIHMU010000078.1:0-25847 GCA_966211105.1 uncultured Burkholderiales bacterium | reverse complement strand
TCCCAGCCTCGAGGAACTGCTGCAGCAGGCCCGGCAGGCCGGCTACCAGGACGGCTATCGCGACGGCATGGCCGCGCTGGACGCCTTCAAGCAGAGCTTCGCCAAGCAGATCACCGCCCAGGTGGGCCAACTGGTCTCGAGCTTCGACCAGGACCTGTCCGCGATGGAACAGGACATGGCCGATGCGCTGGCGCGCACCGCCGTCGAACTCGCCCGTCAAGTCGTCCGCAACGAACTGGAGACGGCGCCGGAACTCGTGGCCAAGGTGGCGCACGACGCCGTCGAAGCGCTGCTGATCAACGCCCGCCACGTGCGCGTGCGCGTGCACCCCGACGACCTGCCGCTGGTGCTGGAGGGGGCCGGCCAGGAACTGCGCGCCCGCGAAGCGCAGGTCATCCCCGATCCGTCCATCACCCGCGGCGGCGTCAAGGTCGATGCCGACATCTGCAGCGTCGACGCGTCGCTGCCGGCACGCTGGCAGTCGGCGGTCGGCGCCATGGGCCAGAACTCCGTCTGGGAGGACCGCCGCAGCGCCTCCGACATGGCACGGGACGCGCGTCTGGACTTCCGGACCGACCCCACGCCCAGCCAGTACGGCGGACTGCCGCATGGCGCGAATCAAGGCGCCAATCAAGGTGGCCAGGAGGACCGCGAGCCATGAGCGCGCGCACCGACCGCTGGCGCCAGTACTTCGACGACCTGCAGGCCTTCGCCGGCAACGCGCCGCCGATCGAGCCGCAGGGCAAGCTGGTCCGCGTGGCCGGTCTGGTGCTGGAAGCCACCGGCGTGAAGGTGCCTGTCGGGTCGGTCTGCGAGATCCACATGCCGTCGAGCGCCTCGTCGCCGCGTCGCGGTCAGCGTCCGGTCACGGCGGAGGTGGTGGGTTTCTCCGGCGACCGCGCCTACCTGATGCCGACCGACGAGATCCAGGGCCTGGCCAGCGGCGCGATGGTGCTGCCCCGTCCGGCGGCGCTGCACGGTCCCGTGCTCGGCGAGGAGCGCCATCCCTGGCGCCGCGACGAGGACCGCGGCCTGCATCTGCCGATGGGAGACGGCCTGCTGGGTCGTGTCGTCGACCCGCAAGGCCATCCGATCGATCGCCGCGGCCCGCTGGCCGACATCCGCGATGAACCGATGGTCCGCCGCCCGATCAATGCGATGGACCGCGACCCGGTGCGCCGCCCGCTGGACACCGGCGTGCGCGCCATCAATTCGCTGCTGACGGTCGGCCGGGGCCAGCGCCTGGGCCTGTTCGCGGGCACCGGGGTCGGCAAATCGGTGCTGCTGGGCATGATGGCCCGCTACACGCAGGCCGACGTCATCGTCGTCGGCCTGATCGGCGAGCGCGGCCGCGAAGTGAAGGAATTCATCGAGGACATCCTCGGCGAGGAAGGTCTGCGCCGCAGCGTCGTCGTCGCCGCGCCGGCCGACGCGCCACCGCTGCTGCGCATGCAGGGCGCGACCTATGCCACCGCGATCGCCGAGCATTTCCGCGACCGCGGCCAGCACGTGCTGCTGCTCATGGACTCGCTCACCCGCTACGCGATGGCGCAGCGCGAGATCGCGCTCGCGATCGGCGAACCGCCGGCGACGAAGGGCTATCCGCCTTCCTGCTTCGCGAAGCTTCCGCAACTGGTGGAGCGCAGCGGCAACGGCCTGGCCGGCGAAGGCTCGATCACCGCCTTCTACACCGTGCTGTCCGAAGGCGACGACCAGCAGGACCCGATCGCCGACGCCGCCCGAGGCATCCTGGACGGCCACATCGTGCTCAGCCGGGAGCTGGCGGAGAGTGGGCACTACCCTGCGATCGACGTGGAACGGTCCATCTCGCGCGTCATGACCAGCGTGGCCGACAAGCGCCACATCGAACTGGCGCGCCGTTTCCGGCAATTGCTCGCGAAATACAACAAGGCGCGCGACCTGATCCAGCTGGGCGCCTATCAACCCGGGCACGATCCGGAGTTGGACATGGCGGTCCGCCTGCACGGCGACATGGACCGGTTGCTCCAACAAGACATGCATTCCCCCGCTTCTTTGAACGATTGCCTCAATCAATTGACCGCCACACTCAACTTTGCGTGATAGCTGCCGACATCCGTAAAGCGAGGTCATCGACATGAGTAGTTCCAATCTGCAGGCCCTGACCGTTCTCCTCGAACGCGCGGAGGCCGAGCGCGATGAAGCGCTGCGTCATCTGCAGGATGCGCAGTCGCGTGCGAACGCGGCGCGCAATCAGCATGACCAGTTGTCGCAGTACCGCACGGACTACCGGACCCGGTGGTCGCAGGAATTCGCCCAACGGACGACCGTGCAACTGCTGGGCTGCTATCAGAACTTCGGCCAGCGACTGGACCAGGCCATCGGACAGCAGGGCGGGATCGCCGACTATGCCGACCAGCGCCTGTCCGCCGCCCGCGACCTGGTCCGGGAACGCGAGCTGCGCGTCGCCTCGGTGCGCAAGCTCATCGAGCGCCGCCGCGCCGAGACGCTGCGCAGCCAGATGCGCCAGGAACAGCGCGCGACCGATGAACAGGCCGCCCGCGCCGCCTCGCGCGGCGGCAACCCGATGTCCCGGCTGGTCGCCTGATCGCGGCCCGGTCCACCCGGAACCTCCCTCGCCATGACGCAGATCCAGAACACGACCCCGATGCCGGGGGCCCTCGGCGGCCTCGGCACGAACAACCCCGCCTACGCCGGCCGCAAGGACGGCGCGTCGACGGACTTCTCCCGCCTGCTCAGCCAGAGCAACCAGCAGCTGCAGAACCAGTCGGCGCAAGCGGCCAAGACCACCATGGCCCAGTTGCAATCGCAGCAGCTGGCGAGTCAGCAGATGCAATCGCAGCAGCAGGCCAGGCAACTGGAAGCCCAGCAGCAGGCGCAGCGTCAGGAATCGGCGCAGCCGCCCCAGCCCGCGTCGCCGCCCCAGCGCGCCCCCGAGAACACCGCTGCGAAGGACGAGAACAAGCTCGCCGCGCGCAATGCCGCCGCCCGCAACAGCGCGAACAAGGCCGAGGACGGCAAGACGCCGACCCGCGCCACGAAGTCGGATCCGTCCAAGGCCGGAGAAACGACGGACGTGGCTGACGCCGCCGATGCCGCCGATCCGGCGGACACTGCCCGGGCCGATGCCGCCAGCGGCAAGGACGCCGGCCGCGTCGTGGCCAAGGATGACGACGGCAAGGACAAGAAGGCCGCCAAGGACGCCAAGGACGCGAAGGACACCGGCGCGACCGCGGCCGAGCAGATCCTGGCGATGCTGCGCGGCGACGCGCCCGCCGAGACCAAGGCCCAGCCGCGTGCCGGCACGGCCGAGGGCGACGAGGCGGGCACCGAAGCCCTGCCCGGCGGCACGCACGCCCATGGCAAGCAGGCGACCACCGGCGACGCCCTGCGTGAGCGCCAGCAGCTTCAGCGCGAACTGAGCCAGGCCGCCGCAGGCACTGCCGGCGCGACCGACGGCGCGGACAAGGCCGGCCAGACCGACGCGTTGCAAGCCGCCTCCAGCGGCGCACACGAGATCTCGATGGGAGACGCCGACAAAGGCCCGCAGCCGAGCTTCGAGGCGCTGCTCGCCGCGGCGCAGCAGACCGGTCCAGCGTCCGGCACTTCCAGCGCCGACGCGACATCCGCCACCCAGGCGCCCAGCGTTCCGCTCAGCCAGCCGCTGGACAGCCCCGACTTCGCCCCGGAACTGTCCGCCAGCGTCAGCCTGCTGATCCAGGACGGCGTGCACGAGGCGCAGCTCCAGCTCAACCCGACCGAGATGGGGCCGGTGTCGATCAACATCCAGCTCGACGGCCAGCAGGCGGAGGTGAACTTCCATGCCCAGCACGCTGCCACCCGCGAGGTGCTGGAACGCAGCCTGCCGGACCTGGCGGCCGCGCTGCAGGCGCAAGGCTTGACCCTGAGCGGCGGCGGGGTGTTCGCCCAGTCGCAGTCCGGTGGCGGCCAGCATCGTGGCGACGGTTCCGCTGACGGCTCGTCCAACGGCAGCGGCCGTCGGGGCGGGCGCGGTCAGGGCCCGGACGACGACGGCGCCATCGCCGCCAGCGGCCGGTCGGAGCGCCGCTCCGCACCGCGCGGCCTGGTCGACCTGTACGCCTGACGGTCGCCGAGTCTGACCGGAATCCGCCGCCTTTTCGCGCGTTGAGCGCCGTGGCGGCGCTTCACAATGGGAGACATTGCCAGGTCATCAGGCCCGGCTCCCCGCCAACGTCCCTCTTTTCATCACCGGAGCGCCCATGGCCACAGCCGCCGCAGGCAACGACGCCGCCGTCAAGGGTGGCGGCAAGAAGAAGCTGATCATCATCGTCGCCATCGTCCTGGTGGTGGTGCTGGTGGGCGTCGCCGCGTTGCTGATGATGAAGAAGAAGTCGCATGCCGACGACGAGGAAGGCGCCGCCGCCGAGGAGAAGCCCGCGGCCGCCGCCCACGCCAAGCCGGGCACCCCGCCGACCTTCGTCCCGCTGGACCCGTTCACGGTGAACCTGGCCGACAAGGAAGTCGACCGCTTCGCGCAGGTCGGCATCACGCTGGAAGTCGCCGACGCTCACTTCGCCGATCAGCTCAAGGCCTACATGCCGGCGATCCGCAACAACGTGCTGCTGGTGCTGTCGCACAAGACGTCCGCCGAGCTGCTGAGCGCCGAAGGCAAGGAACAGCTCGCCAAGGAGATCCGCCGCGAGGCCGTGCGCCCGATGGGCATCGAGCTCGACGACGAGGATGAGGACACGGACGCCGCCCCGAAGAAGAAAAAGAAGAAGAAGCGCCAGGTCGAAAGCCCGGTGACGCAGGTCCTGTTCTCCACCTTCATCGTGCAGTGACGGGCCGCACAGCAAGGAGCGCGCGATGAATCAGCAGATCCTGTCGCAAGACGAAGTCGATGCCCTGCTGCAGGGCATCACCGGCGAGAGCCAGAAGCTCGAGGCCGAAGAGGTCCAGACCGGCGGCATCCGCGAGTACAACCTCGCCAGCCAGGAACGGATCGTCCGTGGGCGCATGCCCACGATGGAGATCATCAACGAGCGCTTCGCGCGCAACATCCGCATCGGGCTGTTCAACTTCATCCGCAAGAGCCCGGAAGTCGCCATCGGCGGCATCAAGGTGCAGAAGTACAGCGCCTTCCTGCGCGAGATCGTGGTCCCGACCAACTTCAACATCGTGTCGGTGAAGCCGCTGCGCGGCAGCGGCCTGATCGTCTGCGACCCGACGCTGGTGTTCGCGGTGATCGACTCGCTGTTCGGCGGCATCGGCAAGTTCCACACCCGCATCGAGGGCCGGGACTTCTCCGCCACCGAGCAGCGCGTGATCCTGCGCCTGGTCGAAGTGATCATCCAGGAGTACACCAAGGCGTGGAAGGGCATCTATCCGCTGGAGCTGGAATACCAGCGCTCGGAGATGCAGCCGCAGTTCGCCAACATCGCCACGCCCAGCGAGATCATCGTGTCGACCTCGTTCACGCTGGAAATCGGCGAGACCAGCGGCACGGTGTACTTCTGCATCCCCTACTCCACGCTGGAGCCGATCCGCGACGTGCTGTACAGCACCACGCAGGGCGACTCGAGCGAACCCGACCGTCGCTGGGTCAACCTGCTCAAGCACCAGATCCAGTCGGCCGAGGTCGAACTGGTGGCGGAGCTGGCCAAGGCGCCCGCGACGGTGGAACAACTGCTGGCCTTCAAGCCGGGCGACTTCATCGAACTGGACCTGGAGCAGATCATCCAGGCCAAGGTGGACGGCGTGCCGGTGTTCGACTGCCATTACGGCACCTCGAACGGCAAGTATTCGATCAAGATTGAAAAGATGCTGACCGGCCCGGATGCCGGCTGGCTGGGAGCCCGCAATGGCTGACAACACCCCGATGGACGAACAGGACGCGATGGCCGCCGAATGGGCGGCGGCGCTGGCGGAAGCCGGCGGCGGCGGCAGCGAGGTCGCTGCCGAAGTGCAGCAGGTGACCGAACAGGTCGCGCCGGCGGCCTTCACCAACTTCTCGCCGACACCGGGCAACCTGCCCGGCAGCGACATCAACATGATCCTGGACATCCCTGTCCAGCTCACGGTTGAACTCGGCCGCACCCGGATCCCGATCAAGAACATCCTGCAGCTGGCGCAGGGCTCGGTCGTCGAGCTCGACGCGCTGGCCGGCGAGCCGATGGACGTGCTGGTGAACGGCTACCTGATCGCCCAGGGCGAGGTCGTGGTCGTGAACGACAAGTTCGGTATCCGCCTCACCGACATCGTGACCCCGTCCGAACGGATGCGGCGCTTGAGCAAGGCCTGACCCCTCCTCAGCCCCACTCCGGTGGGGCTGATGCGTTGCAGGGACGCATAATTCAACGCCATGAACAACAGCCTCGTCCCCCTCCTCTGGTTCCTGGCCATCCTGGCCTTGATCCCGGTCGTGCTGTGGCTCCTCAAACGCACGCCGCTGGGCGGGAGCGCGATGGGCGGACAGCTGCGCACCGTCGCGCAACTGGTGATCGCGCCCAGCCAGCGCATCGTGATCGTCGAGGTCGGCCAGGACGAGGACCGCCAGTGGCTGGTGCTCGGCATCACCGGCCAGCAGATCCGCACGCTGCACGTGATGCCGCCGCAAGGCGACGCCGGTGCCGCACTGCAAGCGGCGCAGCCGTCGTTCTCCTCGATGCTCAAGCGCAGCCTGGGCGGCAGGCACGCCGATGGCCCCGGATCCCAGACCTCGGCCTGATCGGGAACGGCGCATGACCGCTTCGACCTCCCACGCCCCCGCCTTGCGCGAGTCCCGTCGCCAACGGCTGTCGCGACGCGCGCTGGGCATCGCCGGCGCGCTCGCGCTCGGCGGCGTCGGTGCCGCGGCCTGGGCCCAGCAAGGCGGCGCGCCTGCCAGCGTGCCGCTGATCATCGGCCAGGGCGCCGGCGGCAACAGCTATTCGGTCCCGATCCAGACGCTGCTGTTCTTCACCGCGCTGGGATTCCTGCCGGCGGTGCTGCTGATGATGACCGGCTTCACCCGGATCGTGATCGTGCTGTCGCTGCTGCGCCAGGCGCTGGGCACGCAGGCGGCCCCCCCGAACCAGGTCATCGTCGGGCTGTCGCTGTTCCTGACCTTCTTCGTGATGGGCCCGACGCTGGACCGCGTCTACGCCGAGGCCTACCAGCCTTACCAGGCGGGGCAGATCAGCTTCGAGGTCGCCCTCGAGCGTGCGCAGGTGCCGATGCGCGCCTTCATGCTGAAACAGACGCGTCAATCGGACGTCGCGCTGTTCGCGAAGCTCGCCAAGCTCGAACCCAATGTCGCACCGGAGAACGTGCCCTTCCGCGTGCTGGTGCCGGCCTTCGTGACCAGCGAACTGAAATCCGCGTTCCAGATCGCGTTCCTCATCTTCATCCCGTTCCTGGTGATCGACATGATCGTCTCCAGCGTGCTGATGAGCCTGGGGATGATGATGCTGTCGCCGGTGCTGGTGTCGCTGCCGTTCAAGCTGATGCTGTTCGTGCTGGCGGACGGCTGGAACCTGCTGCTGGGGTCGCTCGCGGCGTCGTTCGCGCAGTAGCGGCGCACCCGCTCCGGCGCCATTTCCGGGGTCATTCCCGGCGTCGGCCGCGCAGTGATTGCAAGGACAAGTCATGGATGCTCAACAAGTCTTCTCGGTCGGCCAGCAGGGGTTGTACGTGCTGCTGATGGTCGCGGCGCCCATCCTGCTGACGGTGCTGGCCGTCGGGGTGCTGGTGTCGGTGTTCCAGGCGGCGACGCAGATCAACGAATCGACGCTGTCCTTCGTGCCCAAGATCGTCGCCGCCGTGCTGGTGCTGGCGGTCGCCGGCCCCTGGATGATCACGACGCTGGTCGAATACATCCAGCGCACGCTGCAGAGCATCCCGCAGGCGCTGGGTTGAGGCGGGGCGGCCCTGGATCCCGATGATCTCCTTCAGCGAAGCACAACTGCTCGCCTGGATCAGTCCGATCCTGTGGCCGTTCATCCGCACGCTGGCGCTGTTCGCGGGGATGCCGGTCTTCAGCCAGCGTCAGGTGCCGGCGCGCGTGCGCATCGGGCTGGCCCTGTTCATCTCGGTGGCGGCACAACCGTCGCTGCCGACCATGCCGGTGATCCCGCTGGACTCCCTGCCTCAGCTCCTGATGGTGACGGGGCAGCAATTGCTGATCGGCTTGTCGATGGGCTTTGCGGTGCGGGTCGTGTTCGCGGCGCTGGAATTCGCCGGTGAACTGATCGGCTTGCAGATGGGGCTCAATTTCGCCGGCTTCTTCGACCCGTCCACCGGGTCGCAGGGCACCTCGACGTCGCGCTTCCTGGGCTCGATGGTGGCCTTCCTGTTCGTCGCGATCAATGGGCACCTGATGTTGATCAACTCGCTGGTCGAGAGCTTCCAGGCCTTCCCGGTCGGCGAGGAGCCCTTCCGCTTCCTGCGCATCGCGCAACCGCAGGTGTGGGGCGCGGAGATCTTCCGCATGGGCCTGTGGATCGCGCTGCCGCTGGTCACGATGCTGATGTTCGTGAACCTGGTGCTCGGCATCATCTCGCGCGTGGCGCCGCAGCTGAACGTGTTCTCCGTCGGTTTCCCGCTGACGGTCAGCATCGGTCTGGTGGGGCTGGTCGCGACGCTGCCGCTGATGCATCAGCCGTTCATGATCGCGCTGGAGCGGATGCTGGCGGCGTTCAACTGAGCCGCCGGTGGCACGCGCCGGCCGATGCCTCCCGGCACCGGCCGACGGGTCCTGTCAGAGTTCGCGCAGCGCCGTGGTGACCGGCAGGCTTGCCGCCCGCACCGCGGGGAACAGGCCGCCGATGAAGCCGATGGCCAGGGCCCACTTGAGCCCCTCCCACAGCAGTTGCCCCGAGACCCGCAGTTCGAAACTCAGCTTGCCGACGGCGCCGGCGCTCATGGTCGATGCCGCATGACCATTGAACAGCAGATAGGCGACCGCGCCGCCGAGGACGCCCCCGAGCGCGGCCAGCAGCATCGTCTCCAGCATCACCGCCACCACCACCGGCAGTCCGGGGAAGCCGATCGCCCGCAAGGTCGCGATCTCGCGCGCTCGCGTCGCCACCGCCGCGAACATGGTGTTCAGCGCGCCGAAGATCGCGCCGATCGCCATGATCGTCCCGACCACGATGCCGATGATCCGCAGGATCTTGGTCATCTGCTCGGATTGCTTGGAGAAGAACGCCAGCGTCGTCGTGGTGTCGACCTTCAGCTGCGGATTGCCGTCGAGCGCCGCCTTGAAGGCCTTGAACGCGTTGGCGTCGGTGAGCTTCACGGTCACCGAATTGCGGCTCGCGCCGCGGCGGTAAGTTTCCGCGACGACGGGCGCATCGGCCCACAGTTCCGAGTCCATCGAATCGCCGGACGCAAAGACGCCCGTGACCGTCCACATCTGGCTGCCCAGCCGGATCTGCTTGCCAGGCACCAGGCCCTCGAACTGACGCGCGGCGCCTTGGCCGACGATCAGCTCCTTGAGCCCCGGCTGGAACTTCCGGCCCGCGACGATCTTGACCTGAGGACGCACCGCAAACGCCTCGTCGCCCACGCCGCGGACCTGGACGCTGCCCTCCTCGTCGGTCGTCGTTCCCTTCACCGGCAGGTTGGCCGCCACCACGGTCTCGGCCGAGGCCAGCGGCTCGCCCTTGGCGCTCTTGGCCACGCCTGGCGCCTGCGCGATCTGCACGATGTCGTCGCGCGTCATCACGGAGGCCACTTCCGCCGCCGACCCGCCGCGCAGGACGATGGCCGAGTCCTCGCTGCCGGACTTGCGCAGCGTTTCCGCGTAGCCCTCGGCCATCGCGAGCAGGGCCACCAGCACGCCGACGACCCCGGCGATGCCCACCACGATCACGGCCGAGGAACCGATCCGCTGCGACAGCGTGCTCACACCCACGCCGGTCACCGAACGCGCCTGCGCGCCGCGCCGCGTCAGCAGCATCCACAGCGCCAGCAGGACCGCCACGCCGACGGCGCCGGACCACGGCAGCATCACCCAGCCCGCCAGCACGAGCGCCAGCAGCACGACCAGTCCCAGGTTCTTGAGGAATTTCATGATCAGGCCCTCCCGGCCAGCGCATCGGTGATGTTGAGCCGCATCGCGTTCAGCGCCGGCAAGGCGCCGACGATCACACCGAAGAGCACCATGAAACCGATCCCCATGGTCCAGCTGCGCAAGCCGGCCGCCGGCAGATTCAGCGCGCCGCCGCTGCCCGCGCTGACGACGGGGCCGATCACGCTCGCCAGCCCCAGCCCGATCACGCCGCCGATCACCAGCAGCAGCACCGACTCCGCCAGGACCATCGCCAGCACGCTGCGCCCGGAGAATCCGATCGTCTTCAGCACCGCGATCTCGCTGGTGCGCTCGCGCACCGCCTGCATCATCGTGTTGCCCGACAGCAGCAGCAGCGTGAAGAAGACCGCGCCCATGATCGAGCTGACGATCAGACCGATGTCGGCGATCTGCTTCATCCAGGAAGCCATCGCCGCCTGCTCGGTCTGCGTGCGGGTCTCATGGTCGGAGTTGGCGGAGATCGCGTCGATCGCCTTGGCCACGCGGTCGGCCTGATTGGCGTCGGCGACCCGCGTCACATACCAGCCGACCTGGCCCTGGTTGTAGGGCGTCGTGTCGTCGAAGTACTTCCAGTTCAGCAGGAACAGCTGGTCGTACCAGCCGCCGGCCTTCTTGTCCGCGGACCCGATCAGGCCGACGACCTCGAACTGCCAGTTCTTGCTGCCGTTGCGGTCGGGGAAGATCGTCGATTGCAAGGGGATCTTGTCCCCGACCTTCCAGTTGAAGCGCTGGGCCAGCCGTTCGCCGACCAGCACGCCGATCCGGGTCGATGCGAAGGCCTGGCGGGCCTGCGCGCTGACCACCATCTCGGGATACGCATCGAGGTAGTTCGGCGCGACCGCGAAGCTCACGACCTGGTTGTGCGGATCCTGATACGCGCCGCCGAACCAGTTCGCGAAGGTCACGGTCTTGGCGCCTTCCACGGCCTGGATCCGCTGCGTCAGCGCCATCGGCAAGGTCTGGATGAAGGACAGGCGCGAGCCCGTCTGCAGCCGCGAGGCGCCGTTGGCGGACTGGCCGGCCTGGTCGAAGGAGGTGCGGACCGCGTCCAGCAATCCGAACAGCAGGAACGCGGTGATGATGGACACCAGCGTGAGCACTGTCCGGAGCTTGCGCCGGAACAGCGCCGCCCAGATGAGGTGGAGGTATTTCATGGCGAGCCCTTTCTGACGGGACTGGACCTGGACGCCGAGGCGTCAGGCGGCCGCGGACACGGTCTGCCCGACCAGGGTGCCCTTGTCCAGGTGCAGCGTCTGGCGGGCGCGCTCGGCGGCCTTCGGATCGTGCGTGACCATCACGATGGTCTTGCCGTGATCCCGGTTGAGCGCCTGCAGCAGGGCCAGCACGTCCTCGGCCGATTGACGGTCCAGGTCGCCGGTGGGCTCGTCGCAGACCAGCAAGGTCGGGTCGGACACGATCGCCCGCGCGATCGACACGCGCTGCTGCTGTCCGCCGGAGAGCTCCGTCGGCTTGTGGCTGGCACGGTCTGACAACCCCACGAGCTGCAGCGCGATCGCGGCGCGCTTCTTGCGTTCCGCCGCGGACAGCTTGGTCAGCAGCAGCGGCAACTCCACGTTGCGCTGTGCCGAGAGCGTCGGCATGAGGTTGTAGAACTGGAACACGAAGCCGACCCGGGCCGCCCGCCATTTCGCCAGCGCGGCGGAATTGAGCTGGTCGATGCGCTCGCCGCCGATGGCGATGCTGCCGCCGCTGGGCTGATCCAGGCCGCCGATCAGGTTCAGCAGCGTGGTCTTGCCGGAGCCCGACGGGCCCATCAATGCCAGGAACTCGCCCTGCCGCACATCCAGGTCGATGTGGTGCAGCACCTCCACCTTCTGCTTGCCGCGGGTGTAGACCTTGGACAGGTCACGGATCTCGATCAGATTGCTCACGGTGACTCCTCGCATCAACGGTCCATTCACGGGCCCGGGGCGCTCGGCCCCTCACGCTCACTCGCCGGCCTTCAACTTGATCCGGCCGCCGTCCACCAACGGTTCCGGCGGATTCAGGACGACGGGCTCGCCGGCCTTGAGGCCGTCCAGCACCACCGCCTGTTCGCCCACCGGCGTCCCCTGCTTCACCTTGCGCGCCGCGGCGTTCTGGCCGACGACGACGAAGACCACCGCCGCGCCCTCCCGGGAAGTGATGGCGGATTTCGGCACCAGCACGCCCGGCGGAGGCGCGGTCTTCGCATCCGCCTTGGCGGCCAGGAAGGACACGCGCACGCCCATGTCGGGCACGACGCGCTGGTCCTTCTGTTCCAGCGCCACACGCACCTTGACCGTCGCCTTGCCGCGGTCGGCCGCCGGCACCACCGCGATCACGTGCGCGGGGATGCGCCAGTCGGGATAGGCGTCCAGCACCGCCTCGGCCGGCATGTCGCCCTTGACCTGGCCGATGTAGGCCTCGTTGACATCGACATCCACTTCCAGCGATTCCATGTCGACGATGGTGCCGACACCGGTGCGGGTGAAGCCGCCGCCCGCGGACAGCGGAGAGACGATCTCGCCCACCTGGGCCGCCTTGGCGGTGATGACGCCGGCAAACGGCGCCTTGACCACCGTGTAGTCGAAGTTGACCTGCGCCTGCGTGGCCTGCGCCATCGCGGCCTCGGCCTCGCGGCGACGCGCTTCCAGTTGGGCGGCGGTGGTCGTCACCGCGGTGCGGGCCTGTTCCGCGGCCTGTTTCGTGGACATGCCGCTCGCGGCCAGTTCATCCTGGCGCCTCAGATCGGACTGGGCCTGCGCCAGTTGGGCACGGGTCGCGTCGATGTTGGCCTGGGCGCTCTTGACGTTGGCGCGCGCCATGTCGAGCGCCGCGCGCAGGGCGTGATCCTCGAGCTTGGCCAAGACCTGACCCTTGGCGATCCGGTCGCCTTCCTCGAAGAGCACCTCGGTCAAGGTCCCCGTGATCTGCGTCGAGACCGTGGCCGAGCGGCGCGCGGTCACATACCCGGTGGCCTGCAGCACCGCGCCGCTCCCGGCGCCTCCCCGCGGCAGCGCGTTGGCGGTTGCCACCTCCGGCACCTGCGACTGGGTCCACCACCACCAGCCGCCGCCGGCGAGCAGCGCGAGGACCACCAGCACCCCCACCAGCACCCAGACCCAGGTCGGCGGCCCGCCGCCATGGTCGTCGCGCTCGTTCCCCTGGATGCGCAGCTCTTTCAACAGTGCGGTATCGATGACGGCCCCCTGTGTGTCAGTACGGGGCGCATTCTCCGAGGCGCCCCCTGCTCGTCAATGCTGACTTGCGATGAATGGCGGCTGGCTGGCGTGAACGTCCCCCGATGACGACGAACGGGGACGGCGGATTTCGACCGGGCCGTGGACTCAGCTCTCGACCAGGCCGTTGCGGATGGCGTAGACCGTCAGTTCGGAGTTGTTGGACAACGCCAGCTTCTCCAGCACCCGCGCGCGGTACACGCTGACCGTCTTCGGGCTGAGCATCAGCTCTTCGGCGATGTCCGACAGGCGCTTGCCGGACGCGATCATCACCAGGGTCTGCAGCTCGCGATCGGACAGTTTCTGGTGCGCCTGCTCCGGCGCCGGCGCGGTCAGGCTTTCGACCAGCATCTGCGCGATCTCGGGGGTCACGTACTTGCGGCCCTGCGCCACCGTGCGCACCGCCTGCACCAGCAGCTGCGGATCGCCGCCCTTGTTCACGTAGCCGAATGCTCCGGCGCGCAGCGCGCGGATCGCGTACTGGTCTTCCGGGTACATCGACACGATGAGCACCCGCGTCGTCGTGCCCTCGTCCTTGAGCACGTGCAGCACGTCCAGACCGCTGCGGCCGGGCATGTTGATGTCGAGCACCAGCACGTCGCACTGCTTGTCGGCCGCCAAGGTACGCATCAGGCTGCGCAGCTCGCCGTAGTCGCCAGCCTCGCCGACCACCTCGATGTCGGGCGCGTCGGAGAGTGTGTCGCGGATCCCCCGGCGGATCAGCGCGTGGTCGTCGCAGAGGATGACCTTGATCATAGGGCGCCCCACGAAGAGGGGTCATGACCGGCACCGGCCGGCATCGGATCCCCGTCGTCGTCGACGTCGAAGTCGCCGAACACGCCGCGCAACGGCACCGACAGGATCAGCGCCGTGCCCTGCAGGCCGCTGCTGAGGTCGACCCAGCCCCCTACCGTCGCCGCCCGCTCCCGCAGTCCCCGGATGCCGAAGCTGCGCGCCTTGCTCAGATCGCCCGGCGCGACGCCGTGACCGTTGTCCTTGATTTCCAGCGTCAGTACGCCGCCCTCCATGCTCAACTCCACGTCGACCTTGGTCGCCCCGGCATGCTTGGACACATTGGTCAGCGCCTCCTGCGCGCAGCGGTAGGCCACCAGCGGCACGCCGGCCGGCAGCTGGAACTGCTCGCCGACATGTCTCACCGCGGTGGCGATGCCGGTCCGGCGTTCGAAACGCGCGGCCAGCCACTGCACGGCTGCCAGCAATCCCTGTTCCAGGATGGCCGGCCGCAGGTTGTGCATGATGCGCTGGCTCGATTCAATGGCGCTGGTGACTGTCTCCAACGCCGATTGCACACGCTGCTGGACGTCCTCGTCCCTGCTGTGCCGGGCGATCCAGGCCAGATCGAACTTCAGCGCCGTCAGCGAGCCGCCGACGTCGTCATGGATCTCCCGGGCGATCGCCGCGCGTTCCATTTCGACACTGGTCTGCAGGTGTCCCGCCAGTTCGTGCAGCTGCTGCTTGGACTTGAGCAGTTCACGGTCCGCCTCCTGGCGCGCCAGTTGGGCCTCGCAGGACTCGATCGCATGCAACAGCGCCGGCGCCAGCCGCGCCAGATTGTTCTTGAGCAGGTAATCCGACGCCCCCGTGCGCATGGCCGCCACCGCCGTGTCCTCGCCGATCTCGCCCGATACCAGCACGAATGGCAGCACCAGATGCCGCTGCTTGAGCATGTCCAGCACGACCAGGCCCGAAAACCCCGGCAGGTTGTAATCGGAAATCACCGCATCCCAGGTCTGGTCGAGGGCTGCCTCGATATCGGGCAGCGTGTCCAGCCGCGTGATCTCGAATCGCAATCCGGCCCGTTGCAACTGGGCCAGGATCAGTTGGTGATCCAGGTCGGAATCCTCGATATGAAGCAGGCGCAGAGAGCGCTCGGCCAGGGGGTGAGTCGGCATGGCCGGGAGTATGCCAAGTTTGTCGCGCATCCCTCATCTATGCCATCGAGCCCCCCGCTTTATTCATCTGGAAACCGTAGAGTGTTGGGTTTACCCTTATCGAGATTTGTCACGGTCTCGTCGATGAACTTGCGATCTGAGCTATTGGGACGACTTTGCACGGTTAGTCCCGTCGACAGATGCGTGGCAAAAGCCGAAGATTCTTGCCAGCCGACAAGTCCGGGCGCATGTTTGAGTTGGGCAGACATGAAGACGCACCAGGACACCCCTATGTGGAGCCAAGATGCAAATCGATGAGACGTCGGTCGAGCCGGAAGGCACAGGACTGATGCCGCTGCTCGCCGCTGCCGAGCTGCAGGACCATCTGATGACGGTCAACAACGATCTCGAGCGCCTGCAGCGCCTGCTGGACGACGCCTGCGAAGCGTTGTCCACGCATTTCTTCGGCGCGTCCGGCCTGGTGGACCAGATGCGCGGGCGCCTGCCCGAAGCCAGGGACCAGGATGCGCTGCAGCAGTTGATGCTGCATCTGGCGGGGGCGATCACCGCGCTGCAGTTCCAGGACATGTCCACGCAGTTGATCGCGCACACCAGCCAACGGCTGCGCAACTGCTCGGACCAGCTCGCCCGGGACACCTTCGGCGACGACGAGGACGGCCTGGCCGTTGTCGAGACCGCCCCGCTGCGTCCCAATCCCGTCACGCAGGACGAGATGGACGCCGGCTCGGTGGAACTGTTCTGAATGTTCCAACGATCCGTCCGTTAGGTCACGAAATCACCGGGCACCGTCACCAGACCGCCCTCAAGGTCCTCAAGAATCTTCAGGTCCACCCGAAAACCGCTTGTCATCCGGAGAACTCAAAATGCCCTCGATCCTCGCCGTAGACGATTCGGCCTCCATGCGCCAGATGGTCTCGTTCACCCTCAAGAATGCGGGTTTCAACGTCGTGGAGGCGGTGGACGGGCAAGATGCTTGGGAGAAGTCGTCGCAACGCGATTTCGACCTGGTGCTGACCGACCAGAACATGCCCCGGATGGACGGCATCAGCCTGACCAAGAAGCTGCGCGACAACCCCAAGTTCAAGACCACGCCGATCCTGATCCTGACCACCGAGTCCAGCGATCA
This sequence comes from uncultured Burkholderiales bacterium, assembly GCA_966211105.1. Lineage (GTDB taxonomy): Bacteria > Pseudomonadota > Gammaproteobacteria > Burkholderiales > Burkholderiaceae_C > Roseateles. The sequence continues at coordinate 9,533 of CBIHMU010000078.1, read as the reverse complement.
GATGAAGCAGGCGGGTCGCGCAGCGGGCGCCACCGGATGGCTGGTGAAGCCGTTCGACCCGGCCAAGCTGATCGAGGTGATCGGCAAGGTGATCCGCTGAAGGCAAGCTGGAGAGATTCATGGGAGATATGACCTCCGAAGGCGCCAACCTGGGCGCAGGCATCGACCTGAGCCAGTTCTACCAGGTCTTCTTCGAGGAAGCCGGGGAGAACCTCGACAACATGGAACAGCTGCTGCTGAACCTGGACATCGAGAATCCGGACGACGAGCAGATGAACGCCATCTTCCGCTGTGCCCACTCGATCAAGGGTGGCGCGGCGACGTTCGGCTTCAACGACGTGGCCGAGCTGACGCACCAGATGGAAACGCTGCTCGACAAGCTGCGTCGCCATGAACTGGCGCCGACCTCGCCGATGGTCGACGTGCTGCTGCAGTCCGGCGACGCGCTGAAGGCGCAACTGGCCCGGCATCAGGGTTCGGGCGCCGACGCGGTGGACACCTCTGCCCTGCTGAGCAGCATCCGCACGCTGGTGGAAGGCGGCACGCTGGACGGCGTCCGCGCGCCTGCACCCGCCGCCGCCGCGCCGGCCCCCGCGCCGAAGGCGGCTGCACCGGCCGCCGCGCCGATCAAGTCGACCGTGCGACAGCTCGAACTGCTGGTCGGTCCGCTGAGCGACGCGGCGCAAGCCGACAACCTGGTCGAGCTGTTCAAGGAAATCACCGACCTCGGCACGATCGAGCCGCTGGATGGCGGCATCTCCGCCGACGGCATGCGCCGCTTCAAGGTGCTGACCAGCAGCACCGACAACGACCTGCTGGACCTGTTCACCTTCCACGTCTCGCGCGAGCAGGTCAAGCTGCTGCCGTTGAGCGAAGGCTTCGGTTTCCATGAGGGCGCCCCCGGCGCCCCGGTGGAGACCAAGAAGGACGAGGACCCCGGCTACGGCTTCTTCGACGACGCCCCCGGCGTGCCCGAGGCGACCGCCGCCGAAGTCAAGGCCGAAGCGCCCAAGGCCAGCGTGCCGGTGCCCGCCGCCAAGCCGGCCGCGCCCGCGCGCACCGAGGTCGCCCCGCGCGCCGGCGGCGCGAGCCCCGACCAGTCCACGCTGCGCGTGTCCGTCGAGAAGGTGGACCAGCTGATCAACCTGGTCGGCGAACTCGTCATCACGCAGGCCATGCTGGCGCAGAACAGCCGCAACCTGGATCCGGGCCTGTACCAGCAGCTGGCGTCCGGCCTGGCCGACCTGGAGCGCAACACGCGCGACCTCCAGGAATCGGTCATGTCGATCCGCATGATTCCGATGTCGGTCGTGTTCAACCGCTTCCCGCGCATGCTGCGCGACCTGGCGGCCAAGCTCGGCAAGAAGGTCGAGCTGGTCACGCAGGGCGAGGCCACCGAACTGGACAAGGGCCTGGTCGAGAAGATCACCGACCCCTTGACCCACCTGGTGCGCAACAGCTGCGACCACGGCATCGAGTCGCCCGCCGATCGCGTCGCCAAAGGCAAGCCCGAGCAGGGCACGATCACGCTGGTCGCCTCGCACCAGGGCGGCTCCATCGTCATCGAAGTGCGCGACGACGGCCGCGGCCTGAACCGCGAGAAGCTGATCCGCAAGGCGCGTGAAAAGGGCATCGACGCGCCCGACACCATGACCGACCAGGAGGTCTGGGGCCTGATCTTCGCGCCGGGGTTCTCGACCGCGGACCAGGTCACCGACGTTTCCGGCCGCGGCGTCGGCATGGACGTGGTGAAGAAGAACATCACGTCGCTGGGCGGCACGGTGGAGATCGACTCCGCCGAAGGCTACGGCATGAAGGTCTCGGTCCGTCTGCCTCTGACGCTGGCCATCATGGACGGCATGAGCGTGGGCGTCGGCGAAGAGGTCTACATCCTCCCGCTGTCGTCGGTGGTCGAGTCCTTCCAGGTCCAGTCCGACACCATCAAGACCGTCGGCGGTTCCGGCCGCGTGGTCGAGGTCCGCGACGAGTACATGCCTGTGGTCGAGCTGGAACAGGTCTTCAACGTGCCCCGCTTCGACTTCGAGCACGTCAGCTCGATCATGGTCGTCGTCGAGGCCGAGGGCGGCAGGGTCGCCATGCTGGTGGACGAGCTGCTCGGCCAGCAGCAGGTCGTGGTCAAGAACCTGGAGGCCAACTACCGCAAGGTGACCGACGTCTCGGGCGCGACCATCATGGGCGACGGCCGCGTGGCGCTGATCCTGGACGTGGGCAGCCTGGTGCGCCGCTCGCGTCATTGAGCGACCCGCGCATTTCTGATTCAGGGAGGACCTCCGCCGCCAGGCCGATGTCCAACGCATAAGAGGTAGACATGAATTTCAGCGCGTTGATGCGTCAATTCAGCATCCGGACCCGCATGATCGGCGCGATCGGCATCGTGCTGGCGCTGCTGATGGTGGTCGGCAGCGTCGGCCTGTTCGGCATGCAGTCGATGCGCGGCCAGACGCAGGAATTTCTCCAGAAGTCCACCGCGCGCGGCAACCTGATCGGTGATCTCGCGGGCACGATGGGCAAGCTCCGCGTCCATGAGAAGGACATGATCATCAACTACGAGAAGCCTGAGGTGGTGAAGGATCGCCACGCCAAGTGGGATGCCGCCCGCAAGAAGGCTTCGGAACAGCTGGCCGAACTCTCCAAGCTGAGCGGCGCCGAGGACCAGGACGCGATCAAGAAGCTGCAGACCGCGCTCGACACCTATGCCGCGAAGTCCGCGAATGTGGTGACGCAGCTGGAAGCCGGCGCCTACGACCACGCCGCGGTCGCCGACCGGCTCCTGCAGCCGGCCAAGGACCAGGTGGTGGAGGCCGAGAAGCAGCTCGACGAACTGGGCAAGCGCCTGGAAGCCGAGTCGGAAACGATGCGCGCGGGCATGGAACGCACGCAAGGCGGTGTGCTGTGGACCTTCGGCCTGGTGCTGGTGTTCGCCGCGATCGTCGTGGTGCCGCTGACGCTGCTGAACATGCGCACGATCTGCACCCCGCTGGCCGACGCCGAAGCCCTGGCCGCCGCGATCGCCGAAGGCGACCTGTCGCGCCCGATGAAGCCGGTCGAAGGCGTCGACGAGGCGTCCAAGCTGATGCGCTCGCTGCACCACATGCAGGAAGCGCTGCAGTCGATGGTCGTCCAGCTGCGCACGGCCGCCGATTCGATCCGCACCGCGTCGGTCGAGATCGCCACCGGCAACCAGGACCTGTCCAGCCGGACCGAGCAGACCGCGTCCAACCTCCAGGAAGCTGCGTCTTCTCTGGTCCAGCTGACCGGCACGGTCAAGCAGACCGCCGACTCGGCACGCACCGCGAACCAGTTGGCCTCCTCCGCGTCCGGCGCGGCGGCCAAGGGCGGCGAGGTGGTGAGCCAGGTGGTCTCGACGATGGATGAGATCAACGCCAGCTCCAAGCGCATCAGCGACATCATCGGCACCATCGACGGCATCGCTTTCCAGACCAACATCCTGGCGCTGAACGCGGCCGTGGAAGCGGCGCGCGCCGGCGAACAGGGCCGCGGTTTCGCGGTCGTGGCCGGCGAGGTCCGCTCGCTGGCACAGCGCAGCGCCGAGGCCGCCCGCGAGATCAAGACCCTGATCGGCGCCAGCGTCGAGCGCGTCGAGACCGGCTCGCGCCTGGTGCAGGAAGCCGGCAGCACGATGAGCGACATCGTCTCCAGCGTGCAGCGCGTGACGGACATCATCGGCGAGATCACTGCCGCGTCCAGCGAGCAGAGCGACGGCATCAGCCAGGTCAACCAGGGCGTCAGCAACCTGGACCAGATGACGCAGCAGAACGCCGCGCTGGTCGAGCAGTCCGCCGCCGCCGCGGAAAGCCTGAAGGACCAGGCCGAGCGCCTGGGCGGCGTGGTCGACCGCTTCCGCGTGTCCGGCCATGCGCCGGCGCTGTCGGCGACCGCGTTCACGGCCAAGTCGGGCAGCGTCGAGACAAAGCCGGCAGCGGCTTCGAGCACGGCACCGGCGGCTCCCCGCGCCGCCACGGCCACGGCGACCTCGATGTCCCCGGTCAAGCCGGCGGCCAAGCCCGCTGCCGCGAAAGCCACGCCGGCAAAGCTGGCCAGGCCGGCCTCCGCGACGAGCGCCAAGTCCACCACCACCACGACGGCGGCCAAGCCGGCTGTCGCCAAGCCCGCGACCTCGCCCAAGGCCGCGCCCGCACCCTTCACTCCCAAGCCGGCAGCGCCGGTCACCACCGCCGACGACGGCGACTGGGAAACCTTCTAATCAGCCGCACGAGGTCAACACATGGAAATCGTCCAACAAACCGGCACGCAAGTCGTGCAAGCGAACTCCGGCGCGCTGGTACCGCAAGGCGCCGCGAACGCCGCGCCCGCCAGCGGCGAATACCTGACCTTCCGCCTGGGTCAGGAGGAGTACGGCATCGACATCCTGAAGGTCCAGGAGATCCGTTCCTACGAGCAGCCGACCCGCATCGCCAACGCGCCCGACTTCATCAAGGGCGTCGTGAACCTGCGCGGCGTGATCGTCCCGATCGTCGACCTGCGCCTGAAGCTGGGCTGCGCGACGGCCGAATACAACAGCTTCACCGTCGTGATCGTGCTGAACGTCAAGAACCGCGTCGTCGGCGCGGTGGTGGACTCGGTGTCCGACGTGCTGGAGCTGAACCGCGACGTCATCCGCCCGGCGCCGGAACTCAGCGCCAGCACCGTCAACACCAGCTTCATCATGGGCATCGGCGCCGTCGCCGAGCGCATGCTGATCCTGATCGACATCGAGGGCCTGATGTCCAGCGCGGACATGGGACTGATGGACGCGGTCACGATGGCCTGACCGAACGACAAGACGCCCGGCCGCCCGGGCGTTTTTTCTGATCGGTGCGCGCCGTGACGGCGCGTGAAGAGAGAGCGTGGTACGTGGGGGGATGGCGTCAGAGAGCGTAATGCCCGGCGCCGGCAGCAGCCTAGGAGCCCGTTCATGTTCGACTCGATCAAGACCCGGCTGATCGCGCTGGGCGTCGGCATCGTCGCCCTGACCTTGCTGGCGATCACCGTCGCCAACTATGTGACCGTGCGGGGCCATACCCGTCAGCAGGTCTCCCAGTCCCTGGACGAACTGGCCGCGGCGCGGTCCGACGCGATCCGCCAATGGGTCCGGTCGCAACGCGACATCGTCGCCTCCCTGCAGCCGGCCGTCACGGCGGCCGATCCGGTGCCGCTGCTCCAGCAGGCGGCGAAGTCGGGGCGGCTCGAGGCGGCCTACGTCGGCTTCGCCGACAAGAAGATCGTCTTCAACACCCCGCAGAACCTGCCGGCCGACTACGACCCCACCGGGCGTCCCTGGTACACCGGCGCGGCCTCCGCGTCCGGCATCGTGCTGACGGCGCCCTACATGGACGCCTCCAAGGGCCGGCTGGTGGTGACCTTCGCCGTGGCGGACAAGAGTGGCGGCGGCACCAAGGCCGTCATCGCCACCGACGTGTTCCTGGACGACGTGGTCGCGACGGTCCAGGCGATCAAGCCCACGCCCGGCGGCTTTGCGTTCCTGATGTCCAAGGACGGGAAGATCGTTGCGCATCCCGACGCGAAACTGGTATTGAAGGGCGCCACCGCCATCTCCGAGCAGTTGACGCCGCAGGCGCTGGCGACGGCGCTGGATCCGGCCGCGGGATGGGTGGAGGCGTCGGTCGGCGGCGATACCTTCCTGGTCAGCGGCACGCCCATCGCGGACAGCGACTGGCAGCTCTTCGTCGCGGCGAAGAAGGACGAGGCCCTGGCCTCCCTGAGCGCGCTGCTGCGCACCGCCGTGATCACCGCGCTGATCATGATGGCGATCGCGGCGCTGGCGATGACCGGCACGATCAGCGCGATGCTGCGCGGCGTGGACCGCGTGCGCGCCGCGCTCGACGACATCAGCGCCGGGGACGGCGACCTGACGCAGCGCCTGCCCGCGGGCGGACGCGACGAGGTCGGCCGGATCGCGTCCTCGTTCAACCTGTTCGCCGAGAAGATCCAGCGCATGCTGCTGGACGTGCGCTCGGCGAGCAACTCCATCACGACCGCCTCCAGCGAGATCGCGATCGGCGCGCAGGACCTGTCGCAGCGCACGGAGGAGACGGCGTCCAACCTGCAGCAGGCGGCGTCCTCGATGGAGGAGCTGACCGCGACGGTGCGCCAGACCGCCGACGCCGCGCAGACGGCCAACCAGCTGGCGTCGAGCGCGTCCAGCGCGGCGGCGCGCGGCGGCGAGGTCGTCGGCCAGGTGGTCTCGACGATGGACGAGATCAACGCCAGCTCCAAGAAGATCAACGACATCATCGGCACGATCGATGGCATCGCCTTCCAGACCAACATCCTGGCGCTGAATGCGGCGGTGGAGGCCGCGCGTGCCGGCGAGCAGGGCCGCGGCTTCGCGGTCGTCGCGAGCGAGGTGCGCTCGCTGGCGCAGCGCAGCGCCGAGGCGGCCAAGGAGATCAAGACGCTGATCGGCGCGAGCGTGACCAGCGTCGAGGCCGGCTCGCGGCTGGTGCGGGCGGCGGGCGAGTCGATGAACGACATCGTCGGCAGCGTGCAGCGGGTGACCGACATCATCGGCGAGATCACCGCCGCGTCGACCGAGCAGAGCAGCGGCATCGCGCAGGTCAACGATGCGGTCGTCCAGTTGGACCGGATGACGCAGCAGAACGCGGCGCTGGTGGAGGAATCCGCCGCCGCCGCGGAGAGCCTGAAGGACCAGGCCCACCGCCTGACCGAGATCGTGTCAGTCTTCCGGCTGGGAGCGGAAGGCACGGCGTCGGTCGTGCCGACGGCGAAGCCGCCCAAGCCGGCGACCGCCGCCCCGTCGCCCCCTTTGTCGAAGGCACCGCCGCCCAGTCCGCCGGCTGCCATGGCGAAGCCGGCGGCGATGGCGAAGCCGGCGGTCAAGGGCGCCCCCCAGTCCCCGGCCTCCCAGACGCCGGCGGCGCCCAAGCCCCGGCCGACGCCATCGCCGAAACCCGCGACCGCGGGGGCGGTCGCCCCGCCGCCGACGCGGCCGGCACCAGCGGCCGACGACGGCGACTGGGAGACGTTCTGAGGCCGAGCATGCAGGTCTCGTGCACGGCGCGTCCGGCTTGATAGCCGCGACACCGCCCCCACGATAGAAACCTCCTGCGCATCCGCGCGCGAAAGGCTGAGACACTGTCCCGGCATTTCGTCAGATTCACGAGGCCTGCATGACCGATACCGCCGCCGCGCCCTCCGCCGCGAACCCCCTGCTCTCGACCGCATCGTTGCCCGACTTCGCCGCGATCGATCCCGCGCACATCCAGCCCGCCATCGCCGACCTGCTGGCCGAGGCCCAGAAAGCGCTCGATCAGGTCACGGCGGCCGACGCCCCGGCCGACTACGATTTCCTGTCCCGCACGCTCAACGTCGCTTCCGAGCGCCTGGGCACCGCCTGGGGCGCCGTGGGCCATCTGAATGCGGTCGCCAACACCCCGGCGCTGCGCGAGGCCTACAACGCGATGCTGCCGGCGGTGACCGAGTTCTACACCGCGCTCGGCGCCAACGAAGCGCTCTATGCCAAGTACAAGGCGATCGCCGCCCTGCCCGGCCTGACGCCCGAGCGCGCACAGCTGCTGAAGCACGCCATGCGCGATTTCGTCCTGTCCGGCGCCGAACTGCAGGGGGCGGCCAAGGAGCGCTTCGCGAAGATCCAGGAACGCAGCGCCGAACTCGGCCAGTCCTTCTCCGAACACGTGATGGACGCGACCGACGGCTGGAGCCACCTCGCGAAAGCCTCCGAACTGAAGGGCGTGCCGGCGGACGTGATCGCCAACGCGCGCGCCGCGGCGGAGAAGGACGGCCACACCGATCCCGACACGCACAAGCTCACGCTGCACTTCCCCGTCTACATGCCGGTGATGCAGTACGCGGAAGATCGCGCGCTGCGCGAACGCCTGTACCGCGCCTACGTGACGCGTGCGAGCGAGCTCGGCGACAAGCCGGAGTGGGACAACGGTCCGCTGATGCAGGAACTGCTGATGCTGCGCCAGGAGGAAGCTCGGCTGCTGGGCTTCGCCAGCTTCGCCGAGGCCTCGCTGGTGCCGAAGATGGCCACCTCGCCCGCGCAGGTGCTGGACTTCCTGCGCGATCTGGCCGGTCGCGCCCGCCCGTATGCGCAGCGCGATCTCGACGAGCTGCGCGACTTCGCCAAGGCGGCGCTGCGCATGGACGACCTGCAGGCCTGGGACCTGCCGTTCGTGTCCGAAAAGCTGAAGGAAGCGCGCTACGCCTTCTCCGACCAGGAGGTTCGGCAATACCTGACCCTGCCGCACGTCCTCGACGGTCTGTTCCGCATCGTCGACCGTCTGTTCGGCGTGCAACTGGTGCCGGCGAAGGCCTCGGTGTGGCACGAGTCGGTGCAGTTCTGCGAGCTGCGCCGCGATGGCCGCCTGATCGGACAGGTCTACCTGGACCTGTACGCGCGCAACGGCAAGCGGCCGGGCGCGTGGATGGACGAGGTGCGCAGCCGCTGGGCGCGGCCGGACCTGGCGGGCACGGGCGCGGAGCAGATCCCTGTCGCGCACCTGGTGTGCAACTTCCCGCAGGGCGCGGACGGCAAGCCTGCACTGCTGACCCACGACGACGTCACGACCCTCTTCCATGAATGCGGTCACGGCCTGCACCACCTGCTGACGCGGGTGGCGGAGCTGGGCGTGTCGGGCATCTCGGGCGTCGAGTGGGACGCCGTCGAGCTGCCCAGCCAGTTCATGGAGAACTTCTGCTGGGAATGGGAAGTCATCCAGCAGCTCTCCGCGCACGTGGACACCGGCGAGCCGCTGCCGCGCGCGCTGTTCGACAAGATGCTGGCGGCGAAGAACTTCCAGGCCGGCCTGCAGACGCTGCGCCAGATCGAGTTCTCGCTCTTCGACATGCGGCTGCACGCGGAGCCGGGTTCGGAGACGCGCGTGGAGGAGCTGCTGGCCGAGGTGCGCGACGAGGTGTCGGTGCTGCCGCCGCCCGCGTTCAACCGCTTCCAGCACAGCTTCTCGCACATCTTCGCCGGCGGGTATGCGGCGGGCTACTACAGCTACAAGTGGGCGGAAGTCCTCTCGGCCGACTGCTGGAGCGCCTTCGAGGAGGAAGGCGTGTTCAACCCGGCGACGGGCCGCCGCTACCTTGACGAGATCCTGTCCATGGGCAGCGTTCGCGACGCGATAGACAACTTCAAGGCCTTCCGCGGCCGCGAGCCGCAGATCGACGCGCTGTTGAGGCATCAAGGCATGGCCTGACCCCGCGATCCCGGGGATCTCGTCAACCGCGAGACCCGGGCCCGCGTTCCTCCCGGAACCGAGGGAAACCCGGTGGCGCCCGCGGCTCGAACCGCTGGCAACATGGCTTTCAGGGCGCGGGCGACAGACCGGCGCCCCTCGAGGGAGACATCGCATGCCGAATGACCGATCGCGCCGCTGGGCCGGCGCGTTGAGCCGCGCCGTCGCGGCCGTGGCCCTGCTGATGGGCGCCAGCGCCGGGATGGCGCTGTCGCCGCCCGCGCCGCCGCTCCCGCCCCC
>CBIHMU010000077.1:0-27743 GCA_966211105.1 uncultured Burkholderiales bacterium | reverse complement strand
CCAACGACCCCCACCATGTCAAGGTGGTGCTCTAACCAACTGAGCTACGCGCCTGAAATACGCCGCCAGCGGTGGTCAATCCACTGGTCGGAAAACAAATCGCCCGCCGTTTGAAGCGGGCGATCCATCGAGGTGTCCCTGAGGACTTGCCTACCAATTCTGGTAGGCGCGATTGGATTCGAACCAACGACCCCCACCATGTCAAGGTGGTGCTCTAACCAACTGAGCTACGCGCCTGGAGAAGCCTCGCAGTATAAGCCGGATTTTGAGGTCCGTCCAGGAAGCTGCGGCAAAAAGAACAGCAGTCGCACGGCGTCCTCGACCAGCCTGCGAGCGGCAGACCCTGAGCAGGCTTCAGCGACGGCGCGCGCTGCGGATGCCCGAGACCTGCGACAGCGCCACCAGCGTCTGTTGCAGCCGCTGCGCGTCGCTCACCTCGACGGTGAAATTCATCCGCGACAGGTCGTTGCGCAAGGGCTTGCCCTTGCCGCTCTGCTGGTTCACCGAGATCACGTTGAGCTTGTCCTTCGCGAACAGCTCCAGCACGTCGCGCAGCAGCCCCGGCCGGTCGGTGGCCTCGACGACCAGGTCCACCGGATACATCGCGCCCTTGCCCGCCCGGTCCGGCGCGGGCTCGCCCCAGGCGACCGCGATCACCCGCTCCGGCGCCGACTGCGCCATCTGCCGCAGGTTCGCGCAGTCGCAGCGATGGATGGCCACGCCCTTGCCGCGCGTCACGTAGCCGGTGATCGCATCCGGCGGCGCCGGCCGGCAGCAGCGCGCCAGGCTCGTCAGCAGGGAGTCCACGCCCACCACCAGCACGCCGCCCTTGGGCGTGCGCCCTTCGCCGACCGCGCCCTTCGTGTGCCGCTGGACCAGCAGTTCTTCCTCGTCCGCTTCCGGCACCGGCGGACGCAGCAGCGTCTCGATGTTGCGCAGCGAGTACTCGTCCTTGCCGACGACCTCGAACAGCGCGTCGGCGCTCTTGAAGCCCAGACGTCCCGCCAGGTCGTCCAGCTTGATCGCCGTCTTGCCTTCGCGCTGCAGCAGCTTCTCGACGAGTTCCCGACCCTTCGAGATCGTGTGCGTCTGCACCTGCGCGTTGAACCAGGCGCGCACTTTCGCCTTGCTGCGCGGGCTCTGCAGATAACCGAGCTCGGCGTTGAGCCAGTCCATCGACGGACCGCCCTCTTTCAGCGCGACGATCTCCACCGTCTGGCCGCTCTGCAGCGGCGTGTTCAGCGGCACCATCTGGCCGTCGACCTTCGCGCCGCGGCAGCGGTGGCCCAGGTCGGTGTGCACCGCATAAGCGAAGTCCACCGCCGTCGCGCCCGCGCAGAGTTCGACCACGTTGGCCTGCGGCGTGAACACGTAGATGCGGTCGTCGAAGCGGGCGTCGGTCTCGGCGACGTAGTCGCGCTCCCACGCCAGCAGTTGCCGCAGCACCGCCTTGCGCGCCTGCGCGACCTGTTCCTCGAACTCGCCCGCCGCGCTGACGCCGGCATACCCCTTGGTGCCCGCTTCCTTGTAGGCCCAGTGCGCGGCGACGCCGTGCTCCGCATGCTCATGCATGGCGCGCGTGCGGATCTGCACCTCCATCGGCCGGCCGTCCGCCGCGATCACCACCGTGTGCAGCGACTGGTAGCCGTTGGGCTTGGGACGCGCGATGTAGTCGTCGAACTCGCCGTCCACCGGCAGGTAGCGCTCGTGCAACTGCGCCAGCACCGCGTAGCAGTCCGCCACCTCCGGCACGACGACGCGCAGCGCGCGCAGGTCGAAGACGCGTTCCAGCGTCAGGCCCTTGCCGCGCATCTTCTTCCAGATGCTGTAAAGGTGCTTGGGCCGGCCCTGCACCTGCGCGTCGACGCCGTGGGCCTGGAGTTCTCGTTCCAGCGCGACCCGCACCGACTCCACCGACTGCTCGCGCTCGACGCGCTTCTCGTGCAGGCCCTTGGCGAGCTGGTGGTAGTGCTCCGGCTCCAGGAAACGGAAGGCCAGGTCCTCCAGCTCCCACTTGATCTGCCAGATGCCGAGCCGGTTGGCCAGCGGCGCGAAGACCTGCAGCGATTCCGCCGCCAGCTCGCGCGGGCACGGTGTCTTGCTCGCCGCGAACCAGCGCAGCGACTGCAGCCGCGACGCCAGCCGCAGCAGCACCACGCGCAGGTCGCGTGAGAACGCCAGCAGCATCTTGCGCACGAGCTCGGTCTGTTCCTGCCGGCGCTGTTGCTCGACCCGAGCCTCGCGCGCCGCGCGCTGGATCTGCACCAGCCGGCGCGTGTGCGCGACCAGGCTCGCGTCGCTCTCGCCGAAGGCCTTGGCGACGATCTCTTCGGGCTTGTTCAGGTAGTCGCCGGCATACACCAGGTAGGAGGCGGCCTGCATGGACGGCGCCGCGCCGACGCCGGCCAGGATCGCCGCCACGCCGTCGGCATGCGCCAGCGCCGGCTCGCCGGTCCCGAGCAGGTGATCGGCCAGCAGCGGCTCGGCGAACGCGCGGGCGCGTCGCACCGGATCCACCGTCTCTTCGGCGCGCGGCTGCGCCGTCGGCAGCCGGTGGGGCAGATCCCCGTCCAGCAGGGCCACGATGGGCGCCGCCTGGTCCTGCCGCAGCCCCGATTCCGTCTTCATTCGTCGTTCATCCGTGTCCTCGGGGGCGCGTGCGCCGCCGGGACGTCATCCGCGAGCCAGGAATTGCTCCACCACGCGGATCTGTTCGTCATGCACCAGGGTCGGCGCATGGCCGACGCCCGGGAACTCGTGCAGCTCGGCGCGCGGGCCGCGCTGCGTCATCAGCTCGGCGGTCGTGCGCGTCAGCAGGTCCGAGTCGCCGCCGCGCAGCAGCAGCGTCGGGCAACGCACCGCGTCGTAAGCCGCCCAGAGCTGCGCCTCGCCGGCCTTGGCCAGTTCCGGCGTCAGCCCGGCCAGGCCCTGACCGATGCGCGGGTCGTAGTGCAGCCGGCAGCGGTCGCCGTCCGGCTTGAACATGGCCCGCGACAGCGCCAGCCATTGCTCGTCGGTGTGCGGCCCGAAGCTCTGCGAGATGCCGCGCAGGTAGTCGGCGCCCTGCTGGCAGTTCTCGAACTGCGGCGCGCGGCCCAGATAACTGGCGATGCGCTGCAGGGCGACGAACTCGATCGTCGGCCCCACGTCGTTGAGGATCAGCCGCTTGATCGGGCTGGCCGGCATCGCCGCCAGCGCCAGGCCGATCAGACCGCCCATCGAGGTGCCCAGCCAGTCCACCTGCCCCACGCCCAGGCGCGCGAGCAGCGTGACCATGTCCGACACATATTGAGGGAGCTGATAGTTCCGAGGATCGCCCAGCCATTCCGATTCCCCGCGTCCGACGACATCCGGGCAGATGACCCGGAAACGCGCGCTCAGGCGCTGCGCGATCACGTCGAAGTCGCGGCCCTGCCGCGACAGCCCGTGCACGCACACCAGCACCTGAGGATTGTCAGACCGTCCCCACTCCCAATACGCGACCTGATGAAGGCCGCAGGGGCTCAGCGCCTGGACTTTTTTCAACAAGGGTTCAGACATCGCTCGTATCCTTTGCACCCATCCTAACAACCCTGAAGAGGACGCGGCATGTTGAAAGGCAAGACGGCGCTGGTCACCGGCTCCACGAGCGGCATCGGATTGGGGATCGCCCTGACCCTGGCCAAGGAAGGCGCGAACATCGTCCTGAACGGCTTCGGCGACCACGCCGGCCCCAGGGCGGAGGTGGAGGCGCTCGGCGTGAAGGTGGGGTATCACGGCGCCGACATGAGCAAACCCGCCGAGATCGAGGCCATGATGGCCTACATCGACCAGGAGTTCGGCGGCTGCGACATCCTGGTCAACAACGCCGGCATCCAGTTCGTGGCCAATGTCGACGAGTTCCCGCCGGAGAAGTGGGACGCGATCATCGCGATCAACCTCAGCTCCGCCTTCCACACGATGCGCCTGGCGCTGCCGGGCATGAAGAAGAAGAACTGGGGGCGCGTCGTCAACATCGCATCGACGCACGGGCTGGTGGCGTCGGCGGGCAAGTCGGCCTACGTCGCGGCCAAGCACGGCCTGCTCGGCCTGACGAAGGCGGCCGCCCTGGAAACCGCCCTCCTCCCGGTCACCGTCAATGCGATCTGCCCCGGCTGGGTGCTGACGCCGCTGGTGCAGAAGCAGATCGACGACCGCTCGGCCAAGGAAAAGCTCGACCCCGCCGAGGCCAAGCGCCAGCTGCTGGCCGAGAAGCAGCCCTCGCTGCAGTTCACGACGCCCGAGGAACTCGGCGCGCTGACCGTGTTCCTGTGCTCGGACGCCGCGATCAACGTGCGCGGCCAGGCCTGGGCGATGGACGGTGGCTGGACCGCGCAGTGACCCTCACTTCGTCATCAGCACGCTGCCGTTGACGTTCACCGTGACGGTGGCCTTGCCGGACTCCACCGGCAGGGCCTCGTCGGCGGACGCGCTCATCGTCTTGAAGCGCGCCATCGGGGCCGCCATCACGGCCACCGGCTGGTCGGCGTTCACGCTGACCTCGCCGATGCGGTAGTTCGAATAGCCGAACTCCTTGGCGTAGATCGCGGCCTTGCTCTTGTAGCTGGCGATCGCCTGCGACACCACCTCGTTCTCGGCCTTCTCGCGCGCCTCGCGCGACAGGCCGTAGCTCACGTTGGCGATCGCCAGCGAACTGATGCGGCCGCTCAGCTTGGAGATGGCCTCGATGTCGCGGCCCTGCACCAGCAGCTCGACGCTGCCTTGCCAACCGGTGATCTGGGGCGCGGCGCTGGAGCCCGCCTTCGGCTGGCCGTAGCGCGGATAGACCGACAGGTTGCCCGCCTGCAGGTCGACCTGCCCCGGCCGCGCGACCTTGCGCGCCTCGGTCAGCGCGGCGTCCAGGGCCTGCTTGAGTTCGCTCTGGACGGCGGCGGCCTCCTTGCCTTCGCGGGTCGTGGAGAAGCGCAGCTGCAGGAGGTCGCGGGTCACTTCGGTCGTGGCCGAGGCGCTCAAGGACAGCAGGTCGGTCCGGACCGCCTGGGCCTGCGCCATCGCGGGCAGGACCGCCACCGCGCCGGCGGCGATCAAGGTGCGGGCAAGGATCTTGGAGCTTCGGATCATTCGGGTTCCTACGGAGAGTCCTGGTGGGAACCAGCATAACGCGTGAGGAAAGCGTCACGGTTGACCGCCAGCGGCCGCCGTTCATCCGCCTTTCGGGGTCATTCATCGCCCGCGATGAGGGACATGGACAGCCTTGTTACAAAAGATGTAACCATCCGGTAAGGACTGATGCATCCCGCAAGCAGGTCGAAAAACAGCCCTTACAGTCCCGCTGTTACAAATTCCGGAGTGGCCGCCATGCAAACCACAACCCGCCCCAACCGTGTCCTGGTCGTGGATGACGACGCCCGCATCCGCGATCTCCTTCGCCGCTATCTCGCGCAGGAGGGCTTCGAGGTCCTGCTCGCCGAGGACAGCAAGGCGCTGAACAAGCAGCTGACGCGCGAGACCGTGGACCTGATCGTCCTGGACCTGATGCTGCCCGGCGAGGACGGCCTGTCGATCTGCCGACGGCTGCGCGCCGCCGGCGACAGCACGCCCATCATCATGCTCACGGCCAAGGTCGAGGAAGTGGACCGGATCGTCGGCCTCGAGGTAGGGGCCGACGACTACCTGGCCAAGCCCTTCAACCCGCGCGAACTGCTGGCCCGCATCAACGCGGTGCTGCGCCGCCGTCCGCCACCGGAAGCGCCGGGCGCGCCGTCCAAGGAACCGATGACGGTCCAGTTCGGCCCGTTCGAGTTCGACCTGGCGCTGCGCCGCCTGGCCAAGAACGGCGAACCGGTGCCGCTGACCACCGGCGAGTTCTCGATGCTGAAGGCCCTGGTGCGTCACCCGCGCCAGCCGCTGTCGCGCGACAAGCTGGCGATGCTGGCCCGCGGCCGCGAGTTCGAACCCTTCGACCGCAGCCTGGACGTGCAGGTCTCGCGCCTGCGCAAGCTGCTGGAAGAAGACCCGGCGCAGCCGCGATTCATCCAGACCGTGTGGGGCGTGGGCTACGTGTTCGTTCCGGACGAGGCGGCCTGATCCCGTGGCACCCCCGCGTCTGGCGCTGAACCTGTTCTGGCGCACCTTCGCCCTGCTGGCCCTGCTGCTGGCGGCCGGCGTGCTGGCGTGGCAGCAGACCTTCAAGGCCCTGGAGGCCGAACCCAAGGCCCTCGAGGCGGCGCAGCAGCTGGCCGGCCTGGTGAACCTGTCGCGGGTGGCGCTGTCCAGCACCGACGCGATCAACCGGGTGGCGGTCGTCAAGTCGCTGGCGCGCAGCGAGGCGGTGTCGGTGGAGGTCGCCGAGGCGACCGACCGCTGGCTGCCCTACGAGAACTCGCCCTTCGCGCAACGGCTGCGCAAGGAGCTGGTCTCGCGACTCGGTCCGCAGACGGTGCTGGCGAGCGGCCTGAATGGCGTGCCCGGGCTGTGGGTGAGATTCGACGTCGGGCCGGACCAGTTCTGGCTGCAGACCAACCCGGCGCCGTTGCAGGCCAACATGTCCAGCAACTGGTGGTGGATCGCGATCGCGCTGGGCGCCTCGCTGCTGGGCGCCGCGGCCATCGCGCGCCTGATCAACCAGCCGCTGCGCGAGCTGTCCATCGCCGCGAGCCGCATCCGCGAGGGCGAGTACGACTCGCGCCTGGACGAGAGCACGCTGACCAGCGAGATCCGCGAGGTCAACATGGGCTTCAACCGCATGGCGCGTGAGCTGGCCAAGATGGAAGAGGACCGCAGCGTGATGCTGGCGGGCATCTCGCACGACCTGCGCACGCCGCTGGCGCGGCTGCGGCTGGAAGCCGAGATGAGCGTCAACGACGAGCAGGCGCGGACCTACATCGCGCAGGACATCGACCAGCTCGACGCCATCATCAACAAGTTCATGGACTACGCGCGGCCGAGCGAGCTGCAGCTGCAGGCGCTCAACCTGCGCGAGCTGGTGGAGCGCGAGGCGCAGGGTTTCCGCGATCCGCAGCAGATCCAGATCAGCGTGCGGCTGTCCGCGGCGCTGCGCATCTGGACCGACCCGACGGAGCTGGGGCGCATCCTGCTGAACCTGTTCGAGAACGCGCGCCGCTATGGTCACCACGGCGACGAGCCGACGCGCGTGGAGGTCACCGCCGAGGCCGACAGCGCCTGGGTGCTGCTGACGGTGCGCGACCACGGGCCGGGCGTGCCGCCGGACAAGCTCGCGAAGCTGACGACGCCGTTCTACCGCGGCGACACGGCCCGCACGGCGGCCACCGGCGCGGGGCTGGGCCTGGCGATCGTCGAGAAGTCGGTGCAGCGCCTGGGCGCGCAACTGCGGCTCGCGAATGCGGACGACAGCGGGTTCGTCGCGCAGCTGAGACTCAAGCGCGCGAGCGTTTGACGCTCCGGCACGGCCACCGCCGCTGGCCCTCAGCCCTGCCCGTCTCCCGCAAGCGGGAGAGGGCGTTCGACCGGGCAACTCAGTCGGTAGAGCGCACCAGCAGGCACACCGCGCGCGCCTCGATCGCCTTGAGTTCGCCGACCGGCCCCATCTTCTCGGCCGTCTTCGCCTTGACGTTGATCTGGCCGGGATCGATGCCCAGCACCTCCGCGAGGCGCTGACGCATCAGCGGGATGTGCGGCGCCATCTTGGGCTGCTGGGCAATGATGGTGCCGTCGAGGTTGCCGATCACCCAGCCCAGTTCCTTCACGCGACGGTAAGCCTCGGCGAGCAGCCCCATCGAATCGGCGCCCTTGAACTCGGCGGCGGTGTCGGGGAACAGCTTGCCGATGTCGCCCAGCGCGGCGGCGCCCAGCAACGCATCGGTGATCGCATGCGCGAGCGCGTCCGCGTCCGAGTGACCCAGCAGGCCATGCGTGTGCGGGATGGTGATGCCGCCGAGGATGAGCGGGCGGCCGGTGACGAGCTGGTGCGTGTCCCAGCCTTCGCCGATGCGGAAATTCAGAACCATGAGGATGTCGGTGTGAGGGCGTGAAGCCGGCGGGTCGAGGAGATCAGGCAGCGATCAGGACGCGGTGGCGCTCAGTGCGGCAGAGCGTTCGTGACGACGAGCGGCCCGTTGCGGGTGACGATCATCGTGTGCTCGAACTGCGCGGACAGGTTGCCCTTGACGCCGGAGAGGGTCCAGCCGTCGGCCTCCTCGTCGACCCAGCGGCTCTTGGTCGACAGGAAGGGCTCGATGGTGATGACCATGCCCTCGGTGAGCACGCGCGTGTCGTTCGCGTCGTAGTAGCCGGGGATGCTCTTGGGCTCCTCGTGCAGCGAGCGGCCGACGCCGTGGCTGCACAGGTTCTCGATGATCTTGAACTTGTGCGCCTTGGCCACGCGCTCGATCGCGTGGCCGATGCGGTTGAGCTTCGCGCCGGGTTTCACTTCCTTCATCGCCTGCTCCAGCGCGTACTGCGCGGCGAAGACCAGCTGCGTCTTGGTCGGCGTGGTCGGCGGGACGATGCGCGTGCCGCCGGTGTCGCCGAAGTAGCCGTCCAGCTCGGCCGAGACGTCCACGTTGACCACGTCGCCCTTCTGGATCACGCGGTCGCCGGGGATGCCGTGCGCGGCCTGCTCGTTGATCGAGATGCAGGTGGCGCCGGGGAAGTTGTACATCACGCGCGGCGCGGACTTCGCGCCGAACTCGGTCAGCCAGCGCTCGCCCATCTGGTCGAGCTCCAGCGTGGTCATGCCGGGGCGGATCGCGTCCAGCATGCGGCGCAGCACGGTGGCGACGGCCTCGCCGGCGGCCTTCAGGCCCTGGATATCGTCATCGGATTCGACAGTCATGCGCGGCTCCTGAGCAGGCGTTCGGCCAACGCGAAGTCGGCGGGGTAGGTGACCTTGAAATTTTCCATGGAGGCTTCGACCAGCCGGGGCGCGTGCCCCAAGGCCTCGATCGCGCTCGCCTCGTCGGTGATGCCGTCCAGCGGACCGGCCAGCGCGGGCATCAGCAGGCCGAGGCGGAACATCTGCGGCGTCTGCGCGGCCCACTTGCCGCGGCGGTCGACGGTGGCGGCGACACGCAGGGACGGTGTCGCGCCGGGGTCGGTGCCCGGACTCGCAGCAGCGGCGTCCTTGAGCGTGTCGGCCACGGGCAGCGCGAGCAGGCCGCCGACCTCGTCGTCGTCGCAGGCGTCGATCAGCGCGTCGACCCATTCGGCCCGGAGCAGGCAGCGCGCGGCGTCGTGGACCAGCACCCAGTCGTGCGGCTGGGCGCCGCGCTCGCGGAGGTCCTGCAGTCCGGCGGCGACCGTATCGGCGCGCGTCGCGCCACCGGTGCGCGCGATCCAGCCGCGCTCGCCCTCGAAGCCGGGGACGGCGGACTCGAACTGGTCGTCCTCGGGCGAGAGCACGACCAGCGTGGCCTCGATGCGCGGCACGGCGGCCAGCGCCGCGAGCGTGTGCGCGATCATGGCGCGGCCGGCGAGCGGGACATATTGCTTGGGGCGGTCGGCGCCGGAACGGCTGCCGACGCCCGCGGCCGGCACCAGCGCGAAGCAGCGCGGCACGAGACCGATCGGAAAAGAACTCATGGGCCGATTGTAGGGAGCGCCTTGCAGGAGCGCGCCGATGCCGGCATGAACGCCCTCTCCCGCACCGCGGGAGAGGGCGGGGGGTGAGGGCCAGCGGCGGTGGAAGTACGCAACCCTGAGGGAACATCGAGTCGATCGGTGAAAATCCCTTCCCCTGCCCTCCCCTGCTCCGCATGCCGTGTTCGCCATCGCCGACATCCACCGCCGCCTGAGCGCGCTCGGCGCCAACGAGGCGCACGCGGGGCGCGTGCTGCGCCACTGGGTCCAGGCCCGGCCGCTGACCGAGGGACGACGCAAGCTGGAGCATTACCTGCCGCAGGCCGTGCGCGAGGCGCTGCCCGCGCTGATGGATGACCTGCACGGCCTGGCCACGCTCGTCGAGCGGCATCCGGGCGAAGACGGCTCGGCGCGCCTGCTCGTGGGCCTCCAGGACGGTCAGACCGTCGAAAGCGTGCTGCTCCCGCGCGACGGCCTGTGCGTGTCCAGCCAGGTCGGCTGCGCGGTGGGTTGCCGCTTCTGCATGACCGGCAAGGACGGACTGCTGCGGCAGGTCACCAGCGCGGAGATCGTCGCGCAGGTGGCGCTGGCGCGGCGCGAGCGGGTGGTGAAGAAGGTCGTGTTCATGGGCATGGGCGAGCCGTCGCACAACCTGGAGGCGGTCATGGCGGCGATCGAACTGCTCGGGCTCGAAGGCAACATCGGCCACAAGAACCTGGTGTTCTCGACGGTCGGCGATCTGCGTGCGTTCGAGCGGCTGGCTGCGGGCCCGGTGAAGCCCGCGCTGGCGCTCTCGCTGCACACCACCAAGCCGGCGCTGCGCCGCGAGCTGCTGCCGCGCGCGCCGCGGCTGACGCCGCGCGAGCTGGTCGAGGCCGGCGAGCGCTACGCCCGCGAGACCGGGTATCCGATCCAGTACCAATGGACGCTGATCGAAGGCGTGAACGACGGCGAGGACGAGCTCGACGGCATCGTCGAGCTGCTCAAGGGCCGCTACGGCGTGCTGAACATGATTCCGTACAACAGCGTGCCGGCGCTGCCGTACGCGCGGCCGGACTGGGACAAGGCGCGCGACATCGCCCGCCGCCTGCACCAGCGCGGCGTGCTGACGAAGCTGCGGGACTCGGCCGGGCAGGACGTCGACGGCGGCTGCGGGCAGCTGCGCGCACGGAGCCCGTCGACGCCGCCGGTGTCGAGGCGCGAGGCGCGCCGGGCGATTCCCATCGCGCCGGCGGACTGAACCGCCGTGCGCCTCACAGCGCGTAGCCCACGCTGACCCACACCTGGGGCGCCCGCCCCTTCGGATCCGACACCGAGACCCGCTGCGCGGCCGTCCCGATGCGCCATGCCGCCGTGCCTTCCGCGCGCCAGGCGCCGTGCTGCCAGCGCAGTCCGACGCCCGCCCCGGCCAGCGTGCGGCCTTGCGGCCGGGTCCGCGCACGGGCGCTCGTGTCCCATGGGGTGTGGCTGAACCGGACACGTCCTGCATCGACGAAGCCGAAGGGCTCCAGCGTCCCGCACCGGTAACGCAGCTCCATCTGCGCCAGCACGCCGTGGTCGCCGGACGCCTCTCCCGACGGCCACGCCCTCACGCTGCGCGCACCGCCCAGCGCGAACTTCCTCGACGCGTCCAGGTTCTTGTCGGCGATCTGTCCGCTGCCGCGCAGCAGCAGCCCCCAGCCCTGCCATTGCCGGAGCACCGCGGCATCCGCCGCCAGCACGAGGTACTCGCCCGCGGATCGGGCGCTCGCGGCATCGAACGCTGCCGCGGACGCGTCGCCCAGGCGCAGGTGGCCCGCCTCCATCCACAGGGCGCCCCAGGCCGCGGTGCCCGCCGACGGGTACATCACCGCCTGCAGCCCCGTCGTCACCGCGATCGCGCGCCGCGGGTCCGACAGGGTCACCGCCTTCTGCACATGGACGATGCGCCGGCCTTCCAGGCCGATGTGCCAGGTCAGGCTGCCCGGCCCCCGGGTGGTGAGCGGCACGACCGCCGTCGCTCCGACCGCATCGACCTGACCCTGCGCCCGCAGCAGCGCGAATTCGCGGCCCAGTTCATGGTGCTGACGGCTGGCCGTCAGCGACACCCGCGCGCCCCGCGTGCCCAGGGGCAGCTGGTAGGCGGCCGCGCCGTCCCAGCCCCGGCCGTCGTTCGCGCCGGCCCTGGCGGTCAAGCGGTCGCCGAAGCGCAGCAGCCCGTTCACGTGACCCGCCACGCTGCCGCGCCCACGACCTGCAAACCGGTTGCCGTGGTTGTCGGCCTTCAGATCCAGGCTCCAACGGCGCTCTTGTTCCACGAGCAGGTCGACATCGCCCTCGCCGACCTCGCTGCCGGGTCCCAGGCTGGCGGAAGCAGCGACGCCGGGCAGACGCGACAGGAACTGCACCTGACGTTCGAGTTCGTCGCCGAGCGGGCGACCGGGACGGATGTCGTCCAACCAGGCAGCAGCGGCCCCGGCCGCTCCGCCGCGCAGCGCGACACGGCCATAGCGGCCTTCCACCACGATGATGCGGAGCGTCCCGTCCGCCGTCCCGTTCGCCATCCCGTCCGCCGTCCCGTCCACCGGGAGGTGCACCCGTGCGAACGGTCGCCCCGCTTCGCGCACCTGCCGCTCCACGCCGCGGATCACCGCCTCGATCCCGGCGCGGTCCCACTGGCGGTCGAGCGACGCCTGCCACTGCCGCGTCAGCCCCTCGGCATCCAGCACCTCGAGTCCTTCGATGCGCAGGCGCGGCGGCGCGGATCTGCCGCTCCCGGGCCTGGTCTTGCCCGCGGATGCGCCCGCGGCCGGTTCGTCCGTGACGGCCTCGGCGGCCTCGGCGCTCCAGGGCCCGGCGACACACACCGCCACGGCGGCCATGACAAGAGACCCGGCGCAGCGCCGGCGGAACGAGCGCGTGCTCGACAGCGATCGGGGCAGCGGCCGCCCGAGGGGATTCAATGCATTCATGAGAGAGAAGGAGAGGGGAAGAGTCGTCGGCGGGCCGGTCCTGCGGCCTCGGTTCACGGAGCGGCTTGGCGCTGCTTCGCGTCCTCGGCCGGGCGGGTGCCGCCCTTCACCCTCAGTCGCGGCACTGACGAATCCAAGCGCTCTTGAAACGGTCGGCCTTCGCAGGAAGGAAGAGACCGGAAGAGAAGGTCCGGCCAGTGAGCGCAGCCCGCCGTCTGCCCGGGAAGCGCGATGGCCGCGGCCATCGGCGGTGGCATCGCGGCACCAGGCGGCGCATGCCGTTGCGGGGGAGTTCGCGGGGGAGTGCGCGGCGGCGTCGACGGCAAGGGATCGACGGGGGATTGCGCCTGTCCCGCCGTGTTCGTCGTAGGCCCCTGAGGCGACACAGGTGTTTCCGGAATCTGCGGTGTCCCCGGCATCTCCGGCGTCTTCGGTGTTCCCGATGTCTCCGGCATCTCCGGCATCTCCGGCATCTCCGGCATCTCCGGCATCTCCGGCATCTCCGGCATCTCCGGTGTCTCCGGTGTTTCCGGTGTCTCGGGCGACACACTCACCGGCGGTGGGATGGGAGTTGGCCGCTCCTCCGGCAAGGGGGAACTCGGCCCGCTTCCGTCGACGGCAATCTCCTCGAAGCGCAGGTTCAGGTTGCTGTCCGGGCGCAGCAGGACGCTGTGCAACCCGGCGCGCAGGATGTCGGCCCGCGTGCCGCGGCCGTCGTCCTGGCCGGCCTGCGTGATCAGGACATCGTCGCTGCCGGTATCGACCTCGAGCGCCCGCGCGCGCACCACGCCCAGGGTCAACCGGTCTCCCGGCGCCGCGGCCGTCGACGGGGCGCGGGCCGGCACCCGGAGCGACACCCGGGAGCCGGGCGCTTGGATGGCCATGCCCTCCGCCATCGTGATCGAGCCCGCCATGCGGCCGCCCTTCACCCCCGACAAGGCGAGATCGCCCGCCGCCCGCTCCAGGGTGGCGTCCAGGCGAATGGCCGGGGCCGACATCGCGAGCTCGCCGGCGTCGGCGCGGGTGTCGGTCGTGACGATGGGATGCGTCACGGCGATCGTCCCTTCGGCCCTCAAGTGAACCGAGCGCCCCTGGTCCAGCCACGTCGACAGATCCGAGGCCTTCAAACGTGCCGGCGCCTCCTGGTCCGAGTCAGGCGGCACGTCGCTCCGCCGGCGCCGCTCGCCGGCCCCGACCTCCCAGTCCCGCGCACCGAGCGTCAGCTGCCCGCCTCGTGCCTCGCCGAAATCCAGGATCGGTGCCGGACGAGGGCCGGATTGCGCGGACAACTCGATGGCGCCGCCGAGCGCCTCGGGTCCGCCGCCCCGCACCCGCAGGACGGCCCGCCCGTCCACCGGCAACGCCGACGAGGACTTCAGCGTCACGCGTCCGCCCGGGCGGGACTGCCCCGCGCTGCTGGCGGTCAGCACCGTGCGCCCGAGGACACGCAGATGAACGCGGGACGGGTCCTTCCCGGGATCGGCCGCCTGGATGTCGATCCGGCCGGCCGGGATGGTCCCATCGGCATCCACGTCGATGGCAGCGTCGCGTCCCTCGGCGCCGCCGAGCCGCACATCGACGCCCCGGATCCACACCTCCCCGCCCGGTGACCGGATGCTGCCGACGACGGCCACCTCACCGCCCTGCAGGAGGGCGACACCGCCCTGTCGCACCGTGACCTGCCCGGCGACCTGGAGCGGGCCTCCGCCGGCGTCCTGCGCCCTCAAGCCGTCCGTGTCCAGGCCGGTCCAGGCTTCGTCCTGCTGCTGTCGGGCGGAGACGGCGAGCCCACCGACATCGACCCGCGCCTGCGGTCCGAACACCACCCCTTGCGCGTTGAGCAGGAAGACCTGTCCGTCGGCGGACAACGCGCCCAGGATCCGGCTCATGTCCCCGCCGACCACGCGGTTCACCGTCACCGACGCGGGACCGGGTTGCCGGAACGTCACCGACGCCTGCTCGCCGATGTCGAAACCCCGCCATTCGATCGCGGCACGCTCGCTGCGCTGGAGGATCACCAGGTGGTCGCCCGACGGCGGCGGGACGAGGGCGTCGCCGGCCACCACGCGCGCCCCGGTCGGCAAGGCCGTCGGCGCGGCGGGCTGTCCCTGGGCGTGGGCCACGGCGGCGATGTCGACGAGGACCGCGAGGCCGGCCAGCCATGCCGCGGCGGACATGGCGTGCCGGCGCGACGCGGGCCAGGACACGGATCGTCGCGGCCGCCGCCCTGCGTTCAAGGGCCGCTGGATGAATGAACTGCGCATGTGAAAACGTGGTCGAGAGAAAACCACGATTCTTCGAAGCGCAGGCGCTTCCACCAATCGCCGCGACTCATCAGCGCGGCACCTCCACCCCCCTCCTCGCGGCGCCTTGATCCTGGAATGCATCAGGAACCGGAGGCCGGGTACGCCGACTGCTCCCCGACGCCTTCCGACAACCGACCGACAACCGACCGACCACGGCAGACCGCAGGCGACAACGATGGACAACGCGCGACAGGCGCCGCACGCCCCCTTGTCGCTCCTGTCACGCGCTGTCGCGGCAGCCTCCCTACAATTCCCCCGAGCCCCTTCCCGGGGCTGTCCTCATTTGTGCGCCATGCAGCTGTCCACGATCTCCCCCGGCAAACGCTTCACCCTGCCCCGTCCCACCGGCTCCGCCGACGCGCTGCTGCTCGCCCGCTTCGCCCGGCAGCAGCAGGCCGCCGGCCGGCTCACGCTGGTCGTCACCGCCGAGCCCGGCGACACGCAGCGCCTGGAGGACGAGCTCAAGTTCTTCGCGCCCGAGCTGCGCGTGGCCGTGTTCCCCGACTGGGAGACGCTGCCCTATGACAGCTTCAGCCCGCACCAGGACCTGATCTCCGAACGGCTGGCCACGTTGTGGCGGCTGCTGCAGGCCAACGGCAAGCCGGTCGCCGAACGCGACCTCGACGTCGTGCTGCTGCCCGCGACCACCGCGCTGACGCGGCTGGCGCCGCCGTCCTTCCTCGCCGCGACGACCTTCAACTTCCGCCAGAAGCAGCGCCTGGACGAAGCCGGCCTCAAGCGCCAGCTGACGCTGGGCGGCTACCAGCACGTCAGCCAGGTCGTCTCGCCCGGCGAGTACGCCGTGCGCGGCGGCCTGATCGACCTCTACCCGATGGGCTCGCTGGTGCCCTACCGCGTGGACCTGTTCGGCGACGAGGTGGACTCGATCCGCGTCTTCGATCCGGACTCGCAGCGTTCGCTGTACCCGGTGCCCGAGGTCCGCCTGCTGCCCGGGCGCGAGTTCCCGATGGACGAGGCCTCGCGCAAGGCCTTCCGCGCCCGGTGGCGCGAGAAGATGGACGGCGACCCGACGAAGTCGCGCATCTACAAGGACATCGACACCGGCCTGGCCACCGGCGGCATCGAGTACTACCTGCCGCTGTTCTTCGACGAGGTCGCGAGCGTGTTCGACTACGTGCCCGCCGAAGCGGGCCTGGTGCTGCACGGCGAGGTCGACGAGGCGCTGCAGCGCTACTGGACCGACACCCGCGAGCGCCACCGCTTCCTGCAGCACGATCCGGACCGGCCGATCCTGGCGCCCGAGGAGATCTTCCTGCGGCCCGAGGAGTTCTTCACCGCGACGCACCGCCATGCGGTGCTGGCGGTGCGCGGCCACGAGGCCGTCGACTACGCCCGGCCGCTGCCCGATGTCAGCGTCGAGCGCGGCGCCCAGGAGCCGCTCGCCCGCCTGGCCGCGCACCTGAAGTCCACCGACTTCCGTGTGCTGCTGCTCGCCGAGAGCGAAGGCCGCCGCGAGAGCCTGCTCGAACTGCTGCGCGACAACAAGATCGATCCGCCGTCGGTGAAGGACCTCGCCGAATTCGAGGCGAACAAGGACGAGCGCTTCGCGATCACCGCCGCGCCGTTGGCCGCGGGCTTCTTCTGGCATGAACCCGACGAGGGTCGCCAGATCCAGCTGTTCACCGAGACCGAGCTCTTCGCGACCACGCCCACCACGCGCCGCCGCCGCAAGCAGGAGCAGGTCAGCGACGTCAACGCGCTGATCAAGGACCTGTCCGAGCTCAAGGTCGGCGACCCGGTGGTGCACACCAACCACGGCATCGGCCGCTACCTGGGGCTGATCAACATCGACCTGGGCGACGGTCCCAGCGAATTCCTGCACCTCGAATACGCCGACAAGGCCACGCTCTACGTGCCGGTCGCGCAGCTGCACCTGATCAGCCGCTACACCGGCGTCAGCGCGGAAGAGGCGCCGCTGCACCGCCTCGGCTCGGGCCAGTGGGACAAGGCCAAACGCAAGGCCGCCGAGCAGGTCCGCGACACCGCCGCCGAGCTGCTCAACCTCTACGCCCGCCGCGCCGCGCGCGAGGGCCATGCCTTCCGCTACTCGCCGCACGACTACGAGGCCTTCGCCGCGAGCTTCGGTTTCGAGGAGACGCCCGACCAGCGCGCCGCGATCCACGCCGTCATCCAGGACATGATCAGTCCCAAGCCGATGGACCGCCTGGTGTGCGGCGACGTCGGCTTCGGCAAGACCGAGGTGGCGCTGCGCGCCGCCTTCGTCGCGGTGATGGGCGGCAAGCAGGTCGCCCTGCTCGCGCCGACGACGCTGCTGGCCGAACAGCATTTCCAGAACGTCGCCGACCGCTTCGGCCGCTGGCCGGTCAAGGTCGCGGAGATGAGCCGCTTCCGCTCCGCCAAGGAGATCAAGGCGGCGATGGAAGGCCTGGCCGACGGCTCGATCGACATCGTCATCGGCACGCACAAGCTGCTGTCGGCCGACGTCAAGTTCAAGCGCCTGGGGCTGCTGGTCATCGACGAGGAGCACCGCTTCGGCGTGCGGCACAAGGAGGCGATGAAGGCGATGCGCGCGGAGGTCGACGTGCTGACGCTGACCGCCACGCCGATCCCGCGCACGCTGGGCATGGCGCTGGAGGGCCTGCGCGACCTGAGCGTCATCGCCACCGCGCCGCAGCGGCGCCTGGCCATCAAGACCTTCGTGCGCAGCGAGACCAGCGGCACGATCCGCGAGGCCATCCTGCGCGAGCTCAAGCGCGGCGGCCAGGTCTACTTCCTGCACAACGAGGTCGAGACCATCGAGAACCGTCGGATGAAGCTCGAGGAGCTGCTGCCGGAGGCCCGCATCGTCGTGGCCCATGGCCAGATGCCCGAGCGCGAGCTGGAGCGCGTGATGCGCGAGTTCGTCGGCGGCAAGCACAACGTGCTGCTGTGCTCGACCATCATCGAGACCGGCATCGACGTGCCCAGCGCCAACACCATCGTCATCAGCCGCGCCGACAAGTTCGGCCTGGCGCAGCTGCACCAGCTGCGCGGGCGCGTCGGCCGCTCGCACCACCAGGCCTATGCCTACCTGATGGTGCCGGACGTCGAGGGCCTGACCAAGCAGGCGGCGCAGCGGCTGGACGCGATCCAGGCGATGGAGGAACTGGGCTCGGGCTTCTACCTCGCGATGCACGACCTGGAGATCCGGGGCGCCGGCGAGGTGCTCGGCGAGCACCAGAGCGGCAACATGATGGAGGTCGGTTTCCAGCTCTACAACGAGATGCTGTCGGAGGCCGTGCGCTCGCTCAAGGCCGGCCGCGAGCCGGACCTGCTCAGCCCCCTGTCGGCGACCACCGAGATCAACCTGCACGCCCCGGCGCTGCTGCCCGACGCCTACTGCGGCGACGTGCACCAGCGGCTGTCGCTGTACAAGCGGCTCGCGACGGCGGACCGCGCCGAGCAGATCGACGCGATGCTCGAGGAGATCACCGACCGCTTCGGCAAGCTGCCCGCGCAGGGGCAGACGCTGTTCGACACGCACCGCCTGCGCGTGCTGGCCAAGCCCTACGGCGTGATGAAGATCGACGCCGCGCCCAGCGTCATCAACATCAACTTCCGGCCCAATCCGCCGATCGATCCGATGCGCGTCATCGAGCTGGTGCAGAAGAACCGCAACATCAAGCTGGTCGGCAACGAGAAGCTGCGCATCGACAAGGCGCTCACCGATCCGAAGGACCGCGCGCAGGCCGTGCGCGAGGTGCTGCGGCTGCTCGGCGCGCCGGTCTCTCAGCCCTGATCGAGGGCCCGCTTCGCAATGATGAAACGGCGGCTCCGGCCGCCGTTTTCAATGGCAATCCGGAGAAGTGGTTGACCCTCACTTGAATTGCTGGAAGACGACCGGCACGTCCGCCAGTTCGAGTCAATGACGGCGGAGGAACCGCTTCCTAGACTGACGGCTTCTCAACTTCTGGAGATGCCGATGCATCAACACCTGACCCCTTCAACGACGATTCAACCGACGGTTCAACCCATCGAATCCGTAGCCGCCCGCCTCGCGCGGGAACAAGCGGAAGACGATGCCTGGGAGGCCGCGCGCGATGCGGAGATCGCGGGCAAGTACCGGGGGCGCGAGTACGCGCGGACCTGCCTCGCATGCCCGCACCTGCCGCCCGATTATCTGGATGTCGGGACGGATCCCCTCAGCCTGTGTCTGCGTGAAGCCCGCCGGATCGATCGCCTGGAAGTGCACGCGCGCGAGGGCTGCGACACCTGTCCCTACCTGCCCGAGAACTACGGGAAGCCGGTCCGGATGCGAGTTCTCGGGCTGGACGATTGGGGAGACGGAGCGGAGGAGGACCTCATCCGCCGTGTGCGCTTTGAAGCCTGGGAGGCCCGTCATGCGTCCCGCTGAACCGCTCTACATGCTCGACACGAACATCCTCAGTTGCCTGATGCACCCGCCGGGCAAGGCGAGCCGCGTCTACTGTGACGAGCGATTCGCCGCGCTCCACGGCCGGATCGCCATCAGCGTGGTGGTGCAGGCCGAAATCTTCTACGGCCTTGAGAAGACCCATTCCCCGCGCAAGGAGTTGCGCCTGCAGGAGCTGATGCGTCGCATCCGGGTCGAATACCTCCACGACGGTCTGTGGTTCTCCGATCTTTACGGGTGCATCAGGACCCAAGTGGACCGCATCGGCCGGGGTCCTGGGAAATTCGACATGGCCATCGCCGCTCACGCCATGGCCCTCGGCGCGACCCTGATCAGCAACGACAAGGCGATGTCCCACATCGAGGGTCTGAAGCTGGAGGCCTGGGACGTTCCCGAGATCGCCCAGCGTCGAGGTGCTCCTGGCGTCGCCGAACCCGCGGCGATGTACCTCGCCCATCGAGGTATCAAGGGCGCTACCCTGGACGTTCTGGCCCCGCCACCGGCAGCGTGGATGTCGCATGCGCGGACCGCCCGCTACGCCGTGACCCATGCGCGCTGAGGCCCGCTCCGGCGAGTGCGCTAAGCTCCCGCCCGTCCCCGCCGACTGATCGCCGAGACTGAACAAGGTGATCATCGGCGGGGCCTTCCACATTCAAGACCCTGCCTCCCCTGCCCGCACCGTCCGCATGACCTCCTCGTCGACCTCCCCGGCCTCGCCCTCCCCGCTCGTCCTGCAAGGCTTCACGCCGCCGCTGGCGCTGCGCGACTTCAAGCTCGCCGCCTTCGACATGGACTCGACGCTGATCTCGATCGAATGCATCGACGAGATCGCCGCCGCCGCCGGCCGCAAGGCCGAGGTCGCCGCGATCACCGAGGCCGCCATGCGCGGCGAGATCACCGACTTCAAGGACAGCCTGCGCCGCCGCCTCGCGCTGCTGAAGGGCGTCGGCGAGGACGCGCTGGCGCAGGTGCTGCGCGAGCGGCTCGCGTTCAACCCCGGCGCGCGCGAGCTGTGCGCCGCGCTCAAGGCCGCCGGGCTGAAGCTGGTGCTGGTCTCCGGCGGCTTCACCTACTTCACGCGTTTCGTCGCCGCCGAGCTGGGCATGGACTTCGTCCGCAGCAACGAACTGGAGATCGTCGACGGCCGCCTGACCGGCGGCCTCGTGATGCAGGACTGGGGCGACCTCTGCGACGGCGAGGAGAAGCGCCGCATGATGCTGGCCTGCGCCGGGCAGATCGGCGCCACGCCGGGGCAGTGCATCGCCGTCGGCGACGGCGCCAACGACCTGCCGATGATGGGGGCCGCCGGACTGTCGGTCGCGTACCACGCCAAACCCAAGGTGCGCGAACAGGCCATGGTTGCCATCAACGACGGCGGCCTCGACCGCCTGCTGGACGTGTTGCGCTGAGGCCCACCGCGCCCGCGGCAGCGGGCTTCCTCTTGAAGCGGCGCGGCTTCCCTGCGATGCTCCCGGTACACAGGGAGCAGCGATGCGAGAACAGCACGCGACAAGATCCGACGAGCAGGCCGACATCGACCACCTGCAGCGCGACGTGCTGGAAGCCGTCGCCCTCGGACGCCCGCTGGCGGCGGTGATGGACCTGTTGTGCCGCGGCGTGGAAGCGCTGGCGCCGGAGGTGATCTGCTCCGTGCTGGCCGTGGACGATGACGGTCGCGTGCATCCGCTGGCCGCGCCCAGCCTGCCGACCACCTTCAGCGCGGCGCTGGAGGACTTCACGATCGGCCCGCAGGCCGGGTCCTGCGGCACGGCGGCCTGGCGCCGCCAGCCCGTCGAGGTCACGGACATCGACACGGATCCCCTCTGGGCGGACTTCCGCGAACTGGCAAGGTCGCACGGCCTCGCCGCCTGCTGGTCGACGCCCATCCTGCTGGGCAGCGACCAGGTCGTCGCCACCTTCGCGCTGTACTACCGCGAGCCGCGCGCGGCCGCGCCCTTCCACCGCCGCATGGTGCAGGCCTGCACGCAGCTGTGCCAGATCGCCTTCATGCACGACCGCCATCAGCGCGAGATCGAGCGCCTGGCCTACTTCGACGGCGTCACCGGCCTGCCCAACCGCACACTGCTGGCCGACCGCGCCCGGCAGGCGCTGCTGCAGGCCTCGCGCACCGAGGCGCCGGCCGCCCTGCTGCTGCTGGACATCGACCGCTTCAAGACCGTCAACGATTCCCTGGGCCATGCCGTCGGCGACCAGGTGCTGAAACACATTTCCGCGCGGCTGCTGGGCACGCTGCGCGACAGCGACACGCTGGCGCGGCTGGGCGGCGACGAGTTCGTCGCGCTGCTGCCGGGCTGCTCCGCGGAGGACGCGATGCACGTCGCCGGCAAGCTGCGCGCGGTGCTGGAGGCGCCCATCCCCCTCGACGGCAGCCACGCGCGGGTGCAGATGACGGCCAGCATCGGCGTGTGCGCGTATCCGCGGGACGGGCTCGACCTCGACCAGCTGCTGAAGAACGCCGACATCGCGATGTATGAAGCCAAACGCGCCGGCCGCGACTGTGCGCGCTTCTTCCTGCATGCGATGAACCAGGCGCTGGACGAGCGGCTCGACATCGAGGCCGCCCTGCGTCACGCGCTGTCCCACCAGCTGCTGCAGCTGCACTTCCAGCCCAAGGTCCGCCTGACCGACCGCGCCCTGGTGGGCGTCGAGGCACTGCTGCGCTGGCACGACGCCGAGCGCGGTTGGGTGCCGCCGGACCGTTTCATCCCGGTCGCCGAGGAAAGCGGCCTCATCAACGCGCTGGACGCCTGGGTGCTGGCGCAGTCCTGCGCGCAGCTGGCGCGCTGGCGGGCCGAAGGCATCGTGGTGCCCGGCGTGTCGGTCAATGTCTCGCCGCAGCGCTTCCATCAGGACGACGTCGCCGCCCACGCGCGGGCGCTGCTCGCCAAGCATGGCCTGGCGGCCAGCGATCTGACGCTGGAAGTGACCGAACGGCTGATGCTGGACGACACCAGCCGTCCCCGCGAGCAGCTGCAGCAGCTGCACGAGATGGGCGTGGGCGTGTCGGTGGACGACTTCGGCACCGGCTATTCCAGCTTGAGCTACCTCAAGCGGCTGCCGGTGACCGAACTCAAGCTGGACAAGAGTTTCGTGCGCGACCTGGCGCAGGACGCCGACGACCGCGCCTTGGCGAGCGCGGTGATCGGCATCGGACGCTCGCTCGGACTGACCGTGATCGCGGAAGGCGTGGAGACCGAGGGCCAGCGCGACATCCTCGTGGCGATGGGCTGCGACGGCGCGCAGGGCTGGCTGTTCGGACGGCCGATGCCGGCGGAGGCGCTGGCCGGATGGATCGCCGGGCAGGCATGACGCCTGCGAGGGGCGCGCCGGATCGCGCCGGATCGCGCCGGATCGCGCCGGCTCCGACGCCGCTCAGCCGGCCGCGTGCACGGGCCCGGGCGTGATGACGACGCCGTCCTCGTCGGCGTAGAGCCAGTCACCCGGGCGGATCCAGACGCCGTCGAGCTGGACCGGCACGTCCGACAGTCCCTGCTCGCGGCGCTCGGTGGGCATCGGCACATGACCCAGCGCGAAGAGGCCGACCGCGGCCGCGCGCAACTCCTCCAGATCGCGCACCGCGCCGTGGACCAGCACGCCGGCCCAGCCGTTCTTCGCGGCGCTGGCGGCGAGGTTGCCGCCGACCAGCGAGCGCCGCAGCGAGCCGCCGCCGTCCACGACGAGCACGCGCCCGGCGCCGAAGCTCTCGACCGCGGCCTTGACCTGCGAGTTGTCGTCCAGGCATCGCACCGTGGCCACCGGGCCGGCGAAGCGCGGATGCCCGCCGTAGCTGCGATACCGGCTGCCCGGCAGCCAGCGCGTGTCGCCGCTGGTGTCGGCCTTGAGCGAATCGCAGAGGTCGCAGGTGGAGAAGCGGATCGCGGCGCGGGTCGCAGCACTGGGAGCGGTCATGGGGTCATTCCTCCGGGTCCTTCAGGACCTCGATGCGTTCGCCGTTGAACTCGACCACCTGGCCGCCGCGGATCTTGGCGGTCTTGCGCAGATCGACCTGGCCGTCGACGCGCACCTGGCCCTCCGAGATGAAGTGCCGGGCCTCGCCGCCGCTGCTGGCCAGCGAGGTGGCCTTGAGCAGCTTGTCGAGTTCGATGTATTCGCCGCGCAGGGCGAAAGGGATAGGTTCTGACATGGCCCGATTCTCCGTCAGAGGCGGCCGCCGACGGCGTCATTGGGACTTCCGCTTCAGCGCCGCCTCGCGGATGCTGCTCAGCGTCGCCCGCGAGGTGGAGATCTCCACCGGCAGCTTCAGATGGATCAGCGTGGGCCCCTGCGCGGACAGCGCCTGCCGCAGCGCGGGCTCGACGTCCTCGGTGCGGGCCGCGGTGAAGGCCGCCCAGCCATAGGCGCGCGCGAGCGCCGCGAAGTCCGGGTTGTGCAGGTCGCTGCCGCTGACGCGGCCGGGGTACTCGCGCTCCTGGTGCATGCGGATGGTGCCGTAGCTGCCGTTGTCGACGACGAGGCAGATCAGGCGCCGCGCGCCATGCGCCATCGCGGTGGCCATCTCCTGACCGGTCATCAGGAAGTCGCCGTCGCCGGCGATGTTGACGACCCAGCGCTCGCGCTGCAGCAGCGCCGCCGCGACGGCGGCCGGGAAGCCGTAGCCCATCGCGCCGCTGGTCGGCGCGAGCTGCGTGCGGCCGCCCTGATGCAGCGCCGTGTAGCGGTGGAAACGGTGCAGCCAGCCGCTGTAGTTCCCGGCGCCGTTGGTGAAGATCGTGTCGGCGGGGAGCAGGCGGTCCAGCAGGTGGATGACCTCGGCCAGGTCCATCGGTCCGACCGGCAGCGCCTGCTGGTTGCGCTGGTAGTCGGCATGCGCCTCGCGCGACCACTGCAGCCATGGCAGCTCCGCCAGATCGGCCGGCGGGCGAAGCTGCTGCAGCGCCAGCGCGGCGCCGCTCATGCTGGCCTGGATCATCTGGTCGGCGGCGTAGACGCGGCCCAGTTCCTCGGACCCGGCGTGGATGTGCACCAGCTGCTGCGTGGGCCGCGGGGCTTTCAGCAGCGTGTAGCCGCCGGTGGTCATCTCGCCCAGGCGCGGGCCGATCGCGATGACCAGATCCGCTTCACCGATGCGCCTGGCGAGCGCGGGGTTGATGCCGATGCCGACGTCGCCCGCGTAGAGCGGATCGCGGTTGTCGTAGAGGTCCTGGAAGCGGAACGCGCAGCCGACCGGCACCTGCCAGGCATGGGCGAAGTCCTGCAGCGCCGCGCAGGCCTCGGCGGTCCATCCGCCGCCGCCGGCGATGACGAAGGGCCGCTGCGCGCCTTCGAGCCGCGCCTGCAGCTCGACCAGGTCGGCCGGTGCCGGCCACGCGACGGCAGGCTTGGCGCGGGGCAGGACCGGCGCGTCGGTGAGCTGCGTGAGCATGTCCTCGGGCAACACAAGGACGACCGGTCCGGGGCGCCCCTGCATGGCGGTGTGGAAGGCACGCGCGACGTACTCCGGCAGGCGATGCGGATCGTGCACCTCGCCGACCCACTTCGCCATGCCCAGCGTGCCCGGGCCGAACATCTGGCGGTAGTCGACTTCCTGGAAGGCTTCGCGGTCGCGCTGGTCGGACGCCACCTGACCGATGAACAGGATCATCGGCGTCGAGTCCTGGAAGGCGGTGTGCAAGCCGATGCTGGCGTTGGCGGCGCCGGGTCCGCGCGTCACGAAGCACACGCCGGGCCGGCCGGTCAGCTTGCCCTGGGCATCGGCCATGAAGGCGGCGCCGCCTTCCTGGCGGCAGCCGATGAATCGGATGCGCTCGCGGTGTTCATGGAAGCCGTCGAGGACCGCGAGGTAGCTCTCCCCTGGCACCCCGAAGACCTCGGTGATGCCTTGCTCGATCAGGGCCTCGACGAGGACGTGCCCGGCGGGGCGGCTGACGGTGCGGTGCTGATCCATGACGGACGACTGTAGCGAGCAGCCCCGCCATTGCAAGCGGGCGGGATGTCCCCTGTTGCGGCACGGATGCGGGTTGCACCGCGGGGGAAAGCGGGGTCAAGTGTTGCCCGCGCTACTTCTTCGGCTCGAACACGCGCTCCAGCGCATTGGCGAACTTGTCGGCGGCCGTGGTGTAGACGGTGTCCGGCAATGGTTCCCGCTTCGCTGAGGCGGTCCGCAGGATCGCGATCAGGAGCACCGTCGGCACCGAGAACAGCGCAAGCATGACGCCGGCGATGCCATGCCACGCGCCCTCGCCGATCGCAACATGGGTGCACTCGACCACGCGGGACAACGTGGACGTCACCTCGGTCACCGGCGTGCAGTTGAATGGCCAGATGCCCATGAGCTTCAAAATCACGAGGACGCCGACCAGGTACAGCACGCCCGCAATGCTCAGGCCGCCGAAAGTTCCTGCCCGCTTGATCTTGTAGTCGAGGACCGTGGGATCGAATTTCTGGACCTCGGTCGAAACCGGCAAATCGGTCGAGGGGGCGACGATCGGGGGCACCGGCTGCACGCCCTGCTGGAGGAGATCGATCATTGCAGCATCCCCCTGTAGAACTGGCGCACGGACTCGTCGGAAATGATCGCCTGCTTGGAGTTCCTCGCTTGTTCCCAAGGACCGCCCGGCTCGTGACTCAGCGTGGAAAGTTGGGAAGGGGTGAACGATCCGTACCGATCCATGACCTGATCCAGAATGCGCCAGAAAGTCGCATCGACAGGCGACGGAATCAGGGCAGCGAAGGCATTGGTCTGCGCATCGACCGTCTCGATCAGCGACGTGATCGCATCGTGGCCGCTTCCCTTGAGCCGGTAGTACAACGAATTGAAGACCGGTCCGTACTCCCACGCCTCGGGACGTTCGTCCACAGCTGGAACACCCTCGATGGCGAGGCTCCACGCATGCGTGAAGAAGACCAGCTTCTGAAGCTTCAGATGGTTGACTGAAAGCCCGCGCTGCCTGGCGCGGTGGAGCACGGCATTGGCAACGATCGCGGGGGAATACGGCATGGTCGGCAACCTCCAGAGCCAATGACTCTAGATCCG
This sequence comes from uncultured Burkholderiales bacterium, assembly GCA_966211105.1. GTDB lineage: Bacteria > Pseudomonadota > Gammaproteobacteria > Burkholderiales > Burkholderiaceae_C > Roseateles. Next base: position 1,541 of record CBIHMU010000077.1, on the reverse strand, counting down.
CCTCAGCCCCTCGCAAACGAAGGTCGCCGCTCTGTTGCGCGCGCGACGCGATGCAAGTTCCTGGACCAGCCTTGATCGCTATGACGGCTTCGGATGACCACAAATTCCAGTCATCCGGCACCTCATAGTGACTTCCCCCTGAGGGGTGTCAGCGCTTCCCTTGCCGCACCAGGCTCGCCGCGCCGATGCCGAGCAGCAGCGCGATCGACGCGCCGAAGAACACGGCGTTGTTCCAGTGGCGGTCCATCAGCGCGCCGAAGATCGGCGCCGCCACGGCGAAGCCGGTGTCCAGGCCGGAGTACACCGTGCCGTACACGCGGCCCGTTGCGCCAGGGGGCGCGGCGCGCTTGATCAGCATGTCCCGCGACGGGCCCGCCAGGCCGGTGCCGAAGCCCGCCGTCGCCGCCGCGATCAGGGCCGCCGTCGCCGGCAGCCAGCCCGTGGCCGTCAGCGCCAGCAACGCCGCGGCGACCAACATCGCGCCGGCGATGTTGCGCTCCAGGTTCTGCGACTTCGCCACCAGGAAGCCGCCGACGATCATCCCCGCCGCGCCCGCCAGCATGTAGCCGGTCACGACGAAGGCGGTGCTCGCCAGGCTCACGCCGTACATCGCCGACAGCGCCGGCGACGCGAAGCTCTGGATCGCGCTCAGCGCCGAGGTCGTGAAGAAGAAGAACGAGAAGCACAACCACACCGACGGCAGCTTCAGGAAGGCCATCGGATGCTCATCGGCCGGCGCCTTCGCGCCTGCCTTGTCGTGGCCCCACGAGCCCTGCGTGTCGTCGATCGCGTCGCGCTTGAAGAACAGCAACGCGATCACGAACAGCGCCCACGCCGCCGTCGCGACGTAGCCCAGGCGCCATTGCCCGGTCGCCTCGTGCATCGAGATCAGCAGCACCGGTGCCACGGCCCAGCCGAGGTTGCCGGTGATGCCGTGCACCGAGAACGCGTGCCCCAGGCGCTGCTGCGACACGCGCTTGTTCAGGATCGTGAAGTCCACCGGGTGGAAGGGCGAGTTGCCCAGGCCCGCCAGGGCCGCGGCCAGCGCCAGACCGCCGAAGCCCTGCGCCGTGCCCGCCGCCAGCGACGCCAGCACGAAGCAGCCCAGCGCCGTGAACAGCACTGGCCGCGCGCCCGTCTTGTCGACCAGGAAGCCCGACAGCGCCTGCCCCACGCCCGAGATCACGAAGAAGATGGTCACCAGCAGGCCCAGCTCCGAATAGCTCAGCCCGAACTCCCGCATGAACACCGGGAACAGCGGCGGCAGCAGCATGTGGAAGAAGTGCGAGGTGCCGTGCGCCAGACCGATCAGGCTGATGGTCTGGATGTCTCGTTGCCGGCTCTGTGCGGCGCTCTGTTCGGGGCTCAGGCCCGGAAATCCGGTCGCGGCCGCGCCGGCGGTGGTGGTGGCGGTGTTCATGCACGGCATGGTGACAGGGCCTTCACGTCGGAATTACGATAGCCGGACAAGTTCTGTCGAGTTTCCGCCATGAGCCCTCCGACGCCGCGCCCGCCACACCGTCCGACATCCCGTCCGACAC
>CBIHMU010000076.1:0-27781 GCA_966211105.1 uncultured Burkholderiales bacterium | reverse complement strand
GGAAGAGGGCGGGGGTGGGGGTGCGGGACATGCGGTCACTCCTGGTCAATGGGATGACCCGGATTGAACGCGGACCGCTGCGCGAGCACCTTGACCGTTCACAAGGAACGGCGGCGAACCGGAGCGGTTCCCTGCAAGGGCGCGCAGCGCTTGCGCCTTATCAAGCTTTCGCTGCGAGACCGAGGCGTTCACACAACGCCAGCGTGAGCGCGCTCTGGTTGAGCGAATAGAAATGCAGCGCCGGCACGCCGCCGGCGATCAGCCGTTCGCACAGCCGCGTGACGACGTCCAGGCCGAAGGCGCGCACCGACGCGGCGTCGTCCATGTAGCCCTCCATCTTCAGCGCGACCCAGCGCGGGATCTCGATGCCGTCGCGCTGCGCGAACTGCGCGATCCGCGCGAAGTTGTTGATCGGCATGATGCCCGGCACGATGGGCACGTCCACGCCGATCGCCCGCGTCGCATCGACGAAATGGAAGTAGGCGTCGGGGTTGTAGAAGAACTGCGTGATCGCGCCGCTGGCGCCGGCGCGCACCTTGTCCGCGAAGAACTGCAGGTCGCGGGCGGCGTAGCGCTGCTGCGGGTGGTACTCGGGATAGGCGGCGACCTCGATGTCCCAGTCCGCGCCTTGTGTCTCACGGATGAAGCGCACCAGCTCGGCCGCGTAGCGGAACTCGCCCGCCGTCGCCGTGCCGCTGGGCAGGTCGCCGCGCAGCGCGACGACGCGCCGGATGTTCTGGGCGCGGTAGGTGGCCAGGATCTCGGCGATGTTCTCGCGCGTCGAGCCCACGCAGGACAGGTGCGGGGCCGCGTCGAAGCCCTGCGACGCGATGTCCGCGACGGTCGACAGCGTCTTCTCGCGCGTCGACCCGCCCGCGCCGTAGGTGACGCTGAAGTACTGCGGATTCACCGCGCGCAGCTCCTGCACGACGGTCTTCAGCTTCTCGGTGCCGACGGGCGTGTTGGGCGGGAAGAATTCGATGCTGACGGGCGTCGTCATGGTTTCTGGACCCAGATGAAGAATTCGGTGTTGCCGTCGCCGCCGGTGACCGGGCTTTCGAACCAGCCCCGGACGACGAGGTCGCGCTTCTCGGCGGCCGCCACGGCCTGTTCCTTGAGCACGGCGTATTGCGCCTTGTCCTTGACGATGCCGTTCTTGTTCAAGGCCTTCGGACCCAGCTCGTACTGCGGCTTGATCAGCAGCAGCGCCTGGCCTTGCGGCTTGAGCCAGCCGACCACGTGCTTGAGCGTGCCGATCATCGAGATGAAGCTCAGGTCGCCCACGACCAGGTCGAAGGGCTCGGCCGGCACGTAGTCCTTCACGTGCATGCCTTCATGGGCGGTCACGCGCGGGTCCGCCTTCAAGGTCTCGTGCAGCTGGCTGTGACCGACATCGATGCCGGTCACGTGCGCCGCGCCCGCCTTGAGCAGCACATCGGTGAAGCCGCCCGCGCTCTGGCCCATGTCCAGCGCCGAGAGGCCGGCCACCGACACGCCGACCTTGGCCAGCGCGCCTTCGAGCTTGAGCCCGCCGCGCGAGACATAACGCAGCTCGGCGTCGTCCGTCACGCGCAGCGGGGTGGTGTCGGGCAGGTCCTCGCCGCACTTGCGCACGACGGTCCAGCCCTTGGGGCCTTCCCACTCGACCGCACGCGCGTCGATCAGCCGCTGGGCGGCCGAGCGCGTGGGCGCCAGGCCAAGGGAGAGAAGCAGCTGGTCAGCACGCATGGGTCGGGTCTCGGGTCAGGCTGGGGTCGGTGGATCAATAGCGATAGGTATCGGGCTTGTACGGGCCCGACTTCGACACGCCGATGTAGGCGGCCTGCTCGTCCGTCAGCTCGCTGAGCTGCGCATTCAGCGTCTTCAGCTGCAGGCGGGCGACGTGCTCGTCCAGGTGCTTGGGCAGCACGTAGACCTGGCCGACGGCGTAGGCGTCCTTGTGCGCGAACAGCTCGATCTGGGCGATCGTCTGGTTGGCGAAGCTCGACGACATCACGTAGCTCGGGTGGCCCGTGCCGCAGCCCAGGTTCACCAGGCGGCCCTTGGCCAGCAGGATGATCCGCTTGCCGTCGGGGAAGATCACGTGGTCCACCTGCGGCTTGATCTCTTCCCACTCGTACTGCTCGATCGAGGCGATGTCGATCTCGTTGTCGAAGTGGCCGATGTTGCAGACGATGGCGTTGTGCTTCATCGCGGCCATGTGCTCATGGCGGATCACGCCCTTGTTGCCGGTCGTGGTGACGAAGATGTCGGCCTTGTCGGCGGCGTATTCCATGGTCACGACGCGGAAGCCTTCCATCGCGGCCTGCAGCGCGCAGATCGGGTCGATCTCGGTCACCCAGACCTGGGCCGACAGCGCGCGCATGGCCTGCGCCGAGCCCTTGCCCACGTCGCCATAACCGGCGATCACGGCGATCTTGCCGGCGATCATCACGTCGGTGGCGCGCTTGATGCCGTCCACCAGGGACTCGCGGCAGCCGTACAGGTTGTCGAACTTGCTCTTGGTGACCGAGTCGTTGACGTTGATCGCGCGGAACAGCAGCGTGCCCTTGGCCGACATTTCCTTCAGGCGGTGCACGCCCGTCGTCGTCTCTTCCGTGACGCCGATGATCTCGGCGCTCTTGCGGGTGTACCAGGTGCCGTCCTCGGCGACCTTCTTCCTGATCGCGGCGAACAGGATGCGCTCTTCCTCGCTGCCCGGATTGGCCAGCACGGACAGGTCCTTCTCGGCCTTCTGGCCCAGGTGCATCAGCAGCGTCGCGTCACCGCCGTCGTCCAGGATCATGTTCGGGCCTTCGCCCGGCGTGCCCTTGGCGCCGAAGTCGAAGATGCGGTGGGTGTAGTCCCAGTAGTCCTCCAGCGTCTCGCCCTTGTAGGCGAAGACGGGGGTGCCGGCGGCGACCAGCGCGGCGGCGGCGTGGTCCTGCGTCGAGAAGATGTTGCACGAGGCCCAGCGCACTTCGGCGCCCAGCGCCTGCAGCGTCTCGACCAGCACGGCGGTCTGGATCGTCATGTGCAGCGAGCCGGTGATGCGCGCGCCCTTGAGCGGCTGCGCGGCGGCGTATTCCTCGCGGATGGCCATCAGCGCGGGCATCTCGCTCTCGGCGATCTTGATCTCCTTGCGGCCCCAGTCGGCCAGCGACAGGTCTTTGATCAGGTACTGGTCTTGGGCCAGCGGCTTCAATTGGGCGTTCATGCGGACTCCTGCGAGGAAGGGCCGTCGACGCCAACGATCAGGACAGGGGGAGAAGCGGGGAGGGCAACTGCCGCTCGGTCCTCACCCGGCCTGCGAAGGGTCGACGGGTGAGCGCGGTTGCCATTGCCGCGGGCGTGTCGCCGCGCGGCGGTTCCGAGCCTGGCCTCAATGGGATGGGAGGTCGCAACGCTCCTCGGAACAGGGCGCGATTGTAGTCAACAATCGCCTCCCATGCGAACGATCCCCCCGCTCAGCGACTGTCCCCGCGCGGCCTGGCTGCCCCTGCGCGGCGTGTTGACGGACATCGACGACACCCTGACGGCGGACGGCGCCGTCGCGCCGGCGGCACTGGCGGCGCTGCACCGGCTGCACACGGCCGGGGTGCCGGTCATCGCGATCACGGGGCGGCCCGCCGGCTGGAGCGAAGCCTTTGCGATGACCTGGCCCGTCCGGGGGATCGTCGCGGAGAACGGCGGGGTGCTCCTCCACCGGGAGGGGGAGGCGCTCGCCACGGCATTCGCCCAGGACGACGCCACGCGTCTGGCGAACTTCGCGCGGCTGCAGGCCTGCGCGCGGGACATCGTGGCGACCGTTCCGGGAGCGGTGCTCGCGCGCGACAGTGCCGGCCGCCTGACCGACATCGCCATCGATCACAGCGAGTTCACGACGCTCGACGACGACGCGATCGCCGCCGTCTGCGACCGCATGCGCGCGCACGGGCTGGTGGCGACGGTGAGTTCCATCCACGTCAACGGCTGGATCGGCGACCACAGCAAGTGGACCGCGGCGCACTGGGCCGTGAAGCGGCTGACGGGCCTGGACTTCCATCCCGGCGAGTGGGTGTATGTCGGCGATTCGACGAACGATCAACTGATGTTCGAACGCCTGCCGCTGACCGTGGGCGTGGCCAACATCGCGCGTTTCCTGCCGATGCTGGACCACCCGCCCGCCTATGTCACCGCGACGGAGCGGGGCGACGGTTTCGCCGAAGTGGCGCGGGCGTTCTTGCTGGCGCGCGGGTAGGCCGGTTCGTCGACGACGGGGCGGTGGGGGCGCGGCTGGCGTCCCTCGACCGGATCCCAGGCGTGGCGGCCGACCAGGGCCGAGAGGCCCGGCCAGTCATGCCCGCGCGGCAGCACGCGGGCCAGCGCCGCATGGCTGACCCGGCCACCGACGGCGACCAGCCGCTCCGCGACCTCGATGCGCCGGCGGCGCAGCCGCGGCAGCAGCCAGCGGTTGGTCGGACGCTCGCGCAGCACGCTGGGATGCGGCATGCAGCGGTGTTCCGCCATCAGCAGGTGGCGCAGCAGGATCTCCAGCCCGAACGGGTCAAGGCTGCGCCAATCCGTGCTCAATCGCGCCAGCGCGAAGCGCAGATTGGCCTGCGCGTCGGAATGCGCGACATGGAAGCGGGTCGGGCCGGTCATGAACATCGAGACCTCCGGAGGGCGGGAGCACCGCGCCGCTGCGGCAAGCGCGGCGCCTGTCATGGATGTCGGCCGGGGTGGGGCGTTCTGAATCAGGGGATGTCCCCCAAAACGTCACGAAACGAAAGCCGCCTATGACGGTGGACCGTTCCCCAAAAGGAAAGGGCCGCGTCAGCGGCCCTTCGGGTAGGTTCGGAGCGTCGTCGTCAGACGGCGTCCGGATGACGCGACTTCCAGGCCCGCAGGGCCTGTCGGTAGGTGTCCATCGACAGATCGTGCAGATCGAAGATGCACGGATCGCAGCCGTTGCCGCAGCACGCATCGATGTCCGGCTGCGGCGGCGGCACGGGCATCGGATCGTCGACCGCCTCGAGGGAGGCGGGGACGGCGGTGGTGGTGGACGGGACGTCGGTCATGCGTCGGTCATGCGTCGGTGATGCGACTGTCATGCGCCGGTCATGCGTCACCGAAGCGTCGAACAAGTCTGGCGACGCTCCCGCGGGGGGGCGGACCCTCCCGCGGTCAGGCGTCAGCGACGGACCGGCGGCGGGCCCGAGTGGTTCGAACGCTGCAGGTGACGGAAGGTGATCCGGCCCTTGGTCAGGTCGTACGGCGACATTTCCAGCGAGACGGCATCGCCGGCCAGGATGCGGATGTGATGCTTGCGCATCTTGCCGCCCGTGTAGGCGATGACCTGATGGCCGTTTTCCAGCGTCACGCGGAAGCGCGAGTCCGGCAGGATTTCGTTGACGACACCCTGCATTTCAATCAGTTCTTCCTTGGCCATACGGCTTGCTCCATGCTTGAAGATGAAAAGGGCGCCAGCCGCGGTCTGCCGCAGGCCCTCGCCTCGGAAATCAGCGGCGCGCGGCTCAGTTGCTGCGCGCCCAGGCGGTGCCTTCGGTCTCCGCGTAGCGCAATGCGGCGCGGCGGGTCTCGAAGGTCGGCACGAATCGCATGACGCGATCAATGCTGGCCATGCCGCGTCCCGACTGGATCGAGACAGCCGCGGCGAATCCGCCGTCGGCATGGGGTTTGGTCATCGGTGAGACAAGGAATCGCCCCACCTCAATGCGTTTGTTATGCATCATTATTTTGAGGTGTGCGCCTTGACAGGCAATCGCAATAAGCAACCGTCTTGGCGCGGTATGTGAAGGTGTGTCACTTCGATCCGATGATACGAACAGAAGGGGCACGGAAAGTGGTTCCAGAGGTCGGTCGGCCGAAGGGCGAACAGACAAGCTGAAACCAGAAACGCTCAAGCGCACGAACCGGGGGGTGATGCTGGTGCGAGCCGCTCGCAGAAGGGTCCTTGGGAGGGACCGGAGGGGCTGCAGAAGAAGACCTGAAGAGGGTGGTCTTGTGCGAGTCAAGCGGCGATTGTAGCCCAAGCGCCGGATTCGCGCACGTGTCGCGATCACCCGGGGTGCGGGGAGGTCGGGGCCGGGTCGCGGCTACCATCCCGCCCCGGGACAAGTCCGCCGGGGAGGGCGCGATGGCAGGACGCGGTACGCCGTCATGACGGTGACGCAGTGGGAGCCGGCCGGCAGGGGCCGCCGCAGGATCGCCGGGATGGCGGCGCTGCTCGTGCAGGGGACGGCCGTCGTGCTGCTCTGGCTCGGGCATGGGAAGGCGTTCCTGGCTGTCCGGACCCCGCCGCGCTCGATCGAGATCGCCATGGTGACCGCGCCCGCGACAGAGATCGCAGATCGATCGACCGTCGTGGACCGGCCGGCGCCCTGGACGCCGTTCCAGCGTCGGGACGACCGGCCCGCGCCGATCTTCGTGGCGCCGCCGGAGGTGATCCTCAGCGCCATGCCGCCGTCGACATCGATCCAGACCGTCGCGGCGCCGGCCCTGCCGGCCACGCCAGCCTCGAGCGCCTCAGCGCCGCTCGGCAACGGGCGCACGACGCTCAATCTCGCGCTGCCGAAGTCCGGCGCCGCGTCCGATCCGCGCCTGCGCATGGCCGACCTGATCCGCAACGACGAGCGCAGTCACAGCGTGCCGCGCACCGTCGAGTCCGCGATCGCGGACGCCGCCGGCACGCTGCCGATCGTATCCGCCGTGTCGACGAGCGGCTCGGGCTCCAAGGTGATCCGGCAAGGGAGCAAGTGCACGCGGGTGTATGAGAACCGCGTCGCCGCGCTCAACCCGACCGACGATCGCCTCAAGGACGCGCCCGCGATGGCGGGGAACTGCTTCAGCAGATGAGGGCCGCGGCGGCGCCCAGGCCGTGAATCGCGATGCCGGCATGCCGCGCCGGGGCCTCATCCCGCGCGCAGCAGCTGCTCGATGTCGGCGCGCGGCGGTGTGCCGAAGAGGCGGCGGTACTCGCGGCTGAACTGCGAGGCGCTTTCATACCCGACCTGGTGCGCCGCGGCGGCCGCGTCCAGCCCTTCGCCCAGCATCAGCCGGCGCGCGTGCTGCAGCCGCAGCTGCTTCTGGTACTGCATCGGCGACATGCTCGTCAGCTGCTTGAAGCGCTGATGCAGCGTCGAGGCGCTCATGTGCGCGACCGCTGCCAGCTCGTCGATGCTGATGGCTTCGCTGAAGCGGCGGTTCAGCTCGTCGATCGCGCGCGACAGGCGGCGTGTCGCGCTGTCCTGCTGCGCCAGCGCGCGCAGCCGCGGACCGAGCGGTCCCGTGAGCACGCGATAGAAGATCTCCCGCTGCAGCAGCGGTGCCATGACGCGCTGGTCCGACGGGTTGTCCAGCAGCTGCATCAGGCGCAGCGCGGCGCTCAGCAGCGACTCCGACACCGGCGCGACGTTCAGCCCCGACTGCGCCGACGGCGACGCGTCGGTACTCGCCGGGCCGACCTCGAGCATCAGCTCCGCCAGCGTCGCCGTCGAGCAGTCGATGCGCACGCACAGGTAGGGCTTGTCCGGCGTCGCCTCGATGACGCCGCCCTTGGGCAGCATCGGCATCGACACCAGCAGGAAGTGCAGCGGGTCGTAGTACAGCGTCTCGGTGCCGAGCTCCACCTTCTTGCGCCCCTGCAGCACGATGGCCAGGCCGGGTTCGTAGAAGGCCGGCGCGGTCTTGGGCATGCTGCAGCTGGCCTTGATCAGGTGCAGGCAGGGGATGGCGGTCGGGCGGGAGCCTTCGCCGTCGATGTGCCGGAGCGTCAGATCCACCATCTGCGCGCGCAGGGCCTGCAGCGCGTCGGGGAAGCCGTCGGCGAGGGGAATCGGAGTGGGGGCGACCATGCGTCGGATTGTGCAAGTCCCTCGCGCGCGCCGCCAGCGCCCGCGTGCGCGGCGGACCGGGTTCCGGAGGATTGGGCAAGGACGGACGAGCATTGCGCTGGTTCCGGAGGGGGCCGGATTTCTAAGCTCTCCCTCATCGCGGCGGCCGTCCGGGTCGTCGCGCTCCCACCGCTTTTGAAGGAGTGCCGCCATGACCCTCATGTCCAGGGAACCGCTCAACAACCTGCCCCAGCTGCCGCGTCGCCGGCTCGGCGCGCATGGACCGGAGGTCTCCGCGCTCGGCCTCGGCTGCATGGGGATGTCCGATTTCTACGGGCCCGCCGACGAGGCCACGTCGATGGCCGTCCTGCACCGCGCGCTGGACCTGGGGATGAATTTCCTCGACACGTCCGACATCTACGGCAACGGCGCCAACGAGCGGCTGTTGTCCGGGCTGCTCGCCAACCGTCGCCGCGAGGTGGTGCTCGCCACCAAGTTCGGCATCGTCCGCAATGCCGACGGGCTCTCCGCCGGCGTCAACGGCCGGCCGTTGAACGTCCACGCGTCCTGCGACGGCAGCCTGCGCCGCCTCGGCGTCAACCACATCGACCTGTACTACCTGCACCGCGTCGACAAGTCCGTGCCGATCGAGGAGACGGTCGGCGCCATGTCCGCGCTGGTGCGCGCCGGCAAGGTGCGCCACATCGGCCTGTCCGAGGCGTCGGCCGAGACCATCCGCCGCGCCCACAAGGTGCATCCGATCGCGGCGGTGCAGTCCGAGTACTCGCTGTGGACCCGGGACGTCGAGGCCGAGGTGCTGCCGACCTGCCGCGAGCTCGGCATCGCCCTGGTGCCGTACAGCCCGCTGGGACGCGGCTTCCTGACCGGCGCGATCCGCAGCGCCGATCAGCTGGCGGCCAACGACTGGCGGCGCGTCAATCCGCGCTTCCAGGAGGGCCACCTGGCGCAGAACCTCGCGCTGGCCGACGCGATCGTCGCGCTGGCCCGCGACCACGGCCTGGCGCCGGCGCAGCTGGCGCTCGCCTGGCTGCTGGACCGCGGGCCGGACGTCGTGCCGATTCCCGGCACCCGGTCGATCGCGCGGCTGGAGGAGAACGCGATGGCCGCGCGCCTGCGGCTCAACGACGTGCTGCGCGAGGACCTGCGGGACCTGCTCGACGAGTTCCCGGTCGCCGGGGACCGTTACCCGGAGGTGTCGATGGCGCTCGTGAACGCGTGACGTCCTTATTCATTCCTCGAGTCCGAGGAACACGGCCGTCTCGTGGTACGCCTGGTCGAGCGCGGCGCGGAAGGCCGCGTCACGCGGCCGCTTGTCGATGAAGCCGAGGTCCGGGACCAGCGTCCCGCCCTCGACCTTCAGGTTGGCCCAGCCGATCATCCGGTCGCCCCAGAGCATCGGCAGCGCGTAGTGGCCCATCGTCCGCTTCGCCGGCGGCGTGTAGGCCTCGAAGCGGTAGGCCCAGCCCCACAGCCGCTCGAAGCGGCGGCGGTCCCACACCAGCGGATCGAACGGGGCGAGGAAGCGCAGCCGTTCCGCCTCGACCTGGTGGGCGCGCGACGCGGGGCGCTCGTCGGCCGGCCAGTACCAGAACTCGCCGTCGACCTTCGCATGGCCCCAGCGGGTCTTCGCTTCCTTCAGGACGTGGCGTGCCTCGACGCGCAGGTGCGGCGCGCCGTAGCCCAGCAGCGAGGTGAGGTAGCCGAGGCTGGCCGATGGCAACGGCGCATACAGCGCCACGATCTTGTCGAGCAGCGCGGCGGCCCGCGCGTGGCGGGCCTCGGGGCTGTCGTCCTGGGGCAGGTGCTCGATCGCTTCGTACACCCGCGTGCCGGCGTCGCGTCGCGCCACGCGCAGCAGGCCGCGATAGTGCATGCCGTCGAGCAGGTGGGTGCTCGCGTTGAGTTCGCCGCCCCAGTAGCCCGCGACGCGTCCATGGCTGAAGGCCTGCTGCACGTGCTGCGGATGGGTGCGGCCGCGCGCGCGGATGAACGCGAGCACCTCGGCCGCGCGGGCATTCATCGCGTCGTCCCACGCGCGCTTCGCCACGCGGGGATGCAGCAGGGCCAGCGTCTCGCGCGGCAGGAAGCCGTAGTTGACGAGGGCGTCCTCCTCCACCGCCAGCGTCGCGTAGCGGGCTTCGAGCTGGCCGGCGCGGTAGTCCTTGACCCGGTGCATCAGGATGAGGTCCTGCGCCCGCGCCGGCGCGCGGATCGGATCGGCCTGCACGAAGCCCAGGCGCTGGATCGCGCGCAGCAGCGTCGTCGGCTTGAAGAAGGTGCGGGCGATGGCGTGACGCCGCAGCGCGTCATGGTCGATCACGGGCATTCGGAAGCAGGGGTCATCGAAAGTCGTGACGGTACTCCCGCCCAGCACCAGGTCTGTCAGCAGAGCCTGCCAAGGCGGGTGGACGGCCCAGGCCGCTGGCCCTCCCCCCACCCTCACCCGCCAGCGGGAGAGGGCGCAGGAAGATCACAGCGGCGCGAAGCCGCTCGGCGCCTGCTCGACGGTGTCCATCTGCATCTCGAAGCTGAAGAAGCGGTTGCGCCCGCGCGACTTCGCCGTGTAGAGGGCGTCGTCGGCGCGCCGCAGCAGGCCTTCGACGGAGGTCTCCGCATCGGGCACGCAGGTGGTGATGCCGCCGGACAGCGTGACGTGGGATTCGACCGAGTCCGGATGGCGCATGTTGCAGTTGCGCAGTGTGCGCATCACCGCCCGGGCGAAGGTCATCGCGCCGGAGCGCGGCGTGCCCGGCAGGATCAGCGCGAACTCCTCGCCGCCGTAGCGGGCCGCGCAGTCGCGCGGGCGTCGGCAGGTCTCCTGCAGCAGCAGCGCGACACGCTGCAGGCAGGCGTCGCCGGCCAGGTGACCGAAGTTGTCGTTGTAGCGCTTGAAGTGGTCGATGTCGCACAGCACCAGGGTCAGCGGCGTCTGGTCGCGGCGCGCGCAGGCGATCTCCTGGGCGAGCCGGGCGTCGAAGGCGCGGCGGTTCAGCAGGCGCGTCAGCGCGTCCTCGCCGGAGAGCTTCTCCAGCCGCTCGTTGCTGTGCCGCAGGTCGTCGGAGACCTCCTGCAGCCGCGTCTGCATCCGCCGCAGGCGCTGCATCGCGCGCAGCTTGGCCTGCAGCACGGTGTTGGAGACGGGCTTGACCAGGTAGTCGTCGCCGCCGGACTCGATGCCCAGCCAGAGGTCCTGGTCGCGGTCGCGGCTGGAGAGGAAGATGATCGGCGTCCAGCCGCCGTTCTCGTGCGCCCGCATCTGGCTGGCGACCCAGTAGCCGTCGTGGTCGGGCATCTCGACGTCGAGCAGCACCAGGTCGGGATGGTCGCCGTCGAAGCGGGCCAGGGCGCTGTCGCCGCCGTCCGCCTCCAGCGTGTGATGTCCGATCGCCTGCAACTGGCTGCACAGGACACCGCGCGTGCTGGCCTGGTCATCCACGACCAGGATGCGCAGCGGCGGGAGCGAGGCAGGCGGCAGCGAGGCGGAAGCGTCCATGGCCGGGCATCGTCGACGGCGGCAACCAGATGTGCCGGAGCCGATTATGCGGGGCCGGTCCCGCCGAGGGCAGTTCGGGTATGCCTCAAGTCGGGGACGAGGGCGGCACGCCGGGTGCCGGCGGCACCGCGGCAGCCGGCGCGGCCGCGGCAGACGCGGCGGCCTGCCGGCGCTGTTCCGCCGTGTCCATCTGCATCTCGTAGCTGAAGAAGCGGTTGCGGCCGGTGGACTTGGCGTTGTAGAGCGCGTCGTCGGCCCGGATGATCAGGCCTTCGGCGCTGGTGCTCTCGTCGGGCAGGCAGGTCGTGATCCCGCCCGAGAGCGTGATCGTGGCGCCGGTCGGCGAATCCGGATGCGGGATCGCGGCCAGTTCCACGGTGCGCATCAGGGCGCGGGCGTAGGTCATCGCGCCGGAGCGCGGCGTGTTGGGCAGCACGAGCGCGAATTCCTCGCCGCCGTAGCGGCCGGCGCAGTCGCTCGGGCGACGGCAGGTCTCCTTCAGCAGCTGGCCGATGCGGCGCAGGCAGGCGTCGCCGGCGACGTGGCCGGCCGCGTCGTTGTAGCGCTTGAAGTGGTCGACGTCGCACAGCATCAGCGTCAGCGGCTTGCCGTCGCGGCGGGCCAGGTCCAGCTCCTGCTGCAGCCGCGCGTCCAGCGCGCGCCGGTTCATCAGGCCGGTCATGGCGTCGACGCTGGAGAGCTCCTCCAGCTGCGCGTTGGCGGCGCGCAGTTCCTCCGACATCTGCACCAGCCGCGCGCGCATCTGCGCCAGGCGCTGCATCGCGCGCAGCTTGGCGTGCAGGATCATCGCGGAGGCCGGCTTCACGAGGTAGTCGTCGCCGCCGGACTCGATGCCCTTCCACACGTCCTCGTCCTGGTTGAACTGGGACAGGAAGATGATCGGCGTCCAGCCGCCGGGCTCGGCGGCGCGCATCTCGCGGCAGGTCCAGTAACCGTCGTGGCCCGGCATCTCCACGTCCAGCAGGACCAGGTCGGGCCGGTAGCGGCGGAACAGCTCCAGCGCCCACTCGGCGCTGTCGGCTTCCAGCACGCGGTGCCCCGCGCGATCCAGTTCCGCGGTCAGCGCCACGCGCGTGGCGCTTTGATCGTCGACGATCAGGATGGTCAGCGGGGACGGCGAGGTCGGCATGGCGTGCATGCGGTCATTCTGCCGCGATGCCCGACTTCCTCAAACGACCAGGGCCGCACGAGGCGGCCCTGAGTCGGGGGATCAAGTTGCCGCGCGTGCGGCAAATGACCGGTCTGGAGGGAGGGAGATTACAGCCCGGCCGCTGCGCGCAGCGCCTTCGCCTTGTCCGTGCGCTCCCAGCTGAACTCCGGCTCCTCACGGCCGAAGTGGCCGTAGGCCGCCGTCTTGCCGTAGATCGGGCGCAGCAGGTCCAGCATCTGGATGATGCCCTTGGGTCGCAGGTCGAAGTGCTCGTTGACCAGCGCGGCGATCTGCTCGTCGGGCAGGACGCCGGTGCCTTCGGTGTAGACCGTGACGTTCATCGGACGCGCGACGCCGATCGCGTACGCCACCTGGATCTGGCACTGCTTGGCCAGTCCGGCGGCGACGATGTTCTTCGCCACGTAGCGGGCCGCGTAGGCGGCCGAGCGGTCCACCTTGGTCGGATCCTTGCCCGAGAACGCGCCGCCGCCGTGCGGGCAGGCGCCGCCGTAGGTGTCGACGATGATCTTGCGGCCCGTCAGGCCGCAGTCGCCCTGCGGGCCGCCGATGACGAAGCGGCCGGTCGGGTTGACCAGGTACTTCGTGTCCTGCAGCCATTCCTTGGGCAGCACCGGCTTGATGATCTCCTCGATGACGGCCTCGTAGAACTCGGGCTTCATCTTGTCGCCCAGCGACATCTCCGGCGCATGCTGGGTCGACAGCACGACGGTGTCGATGCTGTGCGGCTTGCCGTCGACGTAGCGCATGGTGACCTGGCTCTTCGCGTCCGGGCGCAGGAAGGGCAGGCGGCCGTCCTTGCGCAGCTGGGCCTGGCGCTCGACCAGGCGGTGCGCGTAGTAGATCGGCGCGGGCATCAGTTCCGGCGTCTCGTCGCAGGCGTAGCCGAACATCAGGCCCTGGTCGCCGGCGCCGGTGTTCAGGTGATCGTCGGAGGCCTGGTCGACGCCCTGCGCGATGTCGTTGCTCTGCTTGTCGTAGGCGACGAGCACGGCGCAGCCCTTGTAGTCGATGCCGTACTCGGTGTTGTCGTAGCCGATGCGCTTGATCGTGTCGCGGGCGACCTGGATGTAGTCGACGTGGGCGTTGGTCGTGATCTCGCCGGCCAGCACCACCAGACCGGTGTTGCAGAGGGTCTCGGCGGCCACGCGGGAGCGCGGGTCCTGCGCCAGGATGGCGTCGAGGATGGCGTCGGAGATCTGGTCCGCCACCTTGTCGGGGTGGCCTTCAGATACGGATTCCGAGGTGAAGAGGAAATCGCTCGCCAATTTAAACTCCTGTGATTCAGTCTTCGGGCACGGCCTTCTGGCGTTGCCGAGACGGGAGTCAGGCGGCGAACGCTTTAGCGGGATTTATGAGTCGCCCCGCAAGTTGTCCAGATTAACTCGGCGACTGGGGCGGCATTATAGGAAAGACCAAGGCCCGAGCGGGCCCACGGACGGGCGGATGGGAAAACTGGGTACATATGCGCTGATCGCGCTCCTGTGGCTGCTGCACTGGCTGCCGCTGCGCGCGTTGGCCGCCCTCGGATGGGGGCTGGGCGGCGTCCTGCATCGGGTGGCCGGTTCGCGCCGGCGCGTCGCGCTGCGCAACGTCGAGCTGTGCTTCCCGGAGAAGCCGCTCGCCGAGCGCGAAGCCCTGGTGCGCGAGCACTTCGGCTGGCTGGGGCGCAGCCTCCTGGAGCGCGGGCTGCTCTGGTACGCGTCGGACCGCCGGCTGCTGAAGCTGATGCGCATCGAGGGCAACATCCGGCTCTCCGAACAGGTCGACCGGCCGGTGATGTGGCTGATGCCCCATTTCGTGGGCCTGGACTGGATCGGGCCGGCGCTGATGCTCAACCAGGCAAGACCTGGCGCCAGCATCTACCAGCGCCAGAGCAACGCGCTCTTCGACGACGCGCTGCGCCGCGCGCGCTCGCGTTTCGGCACGACCAAGCTGGTCGACCGCCACGAGGGCGTGCGCAGCGTGCTGCGGGCGATCCGCGACGGCTACTCCTTCCTGAACCTGCCCGACATGGACTTCGGCCCGAAGGACTCGGCCTTCATCCCCTTCTTCGGCGTGCCGGCCAACACCCTGCTGGCGCCGGCCAAGATCGCGCAGACGATGAAGATGGTGGTGCAGCCGGTCATCGTCACGATGCTGCCCAAGGGCGAAGGCATCGTCATCCACGCGCACGAACCGCTGGACGGCTATCCCAGCGGCGACATGGAAGCCGACGCCAACCACTTCCACCGCTGGCTCGAGGACCGGATCCGCGAACACCCGGCCCAGTATTTCTGGGTCCACAAGCGATTCAAGACGAGACCGCCCGGCGAGCCGTCGCTGTATTCCTGATAATCCGCTCCCATGAAACTGCGCTTCACCAAGATGCAGGGGGCCGGCAACGACTTCGTCGTGCTGGACGCCACGCGACAACCGATGCCGCTGACCAGCGAACAGCTGCGGCGCGTCGGCGACCGCCGTTTCGGCGTGGGCTGCGACCAGATCCTGGTGATCGAGGCAGCCAAGGCCCCCGGCATCGACTTCGGCTACCGCATCTTCAACTCGGATGGGTCCGAGGTGGAGCAGTGCGGCAACGGCGCGCGCTGCTTCGTGCGCTACGTGGTCGACAAGGGCCTGACCGACAAGCGGACCATCCGCGTGCAGACCCTCAACGCGCTGCTGGAGCTGCGCCTGCAGGACGACGGCCGCGTCACGGTCGACATGGGCGCGCCGGTCTTCGACCTGCCGCGGATCCCGTTCGACCCGAAGGACGCCGCGCCGCGCCACGAGAACGGCTTCGAGCGCTGGCCGCTGGACCTGGGCGACGGCATCACGGCGGATGTCGCCGTGCTGTCCATGGGCAATCCGCATGCGGTGCAGCGGGTCGACGATGTCGACCGGGCGCCGGTGGGCGTCGTCGGGCCGCTGGTCGAGCACCACGCCGCGTTCCCGCGCCGCGTCAACGCCGGTTTCCTGCAGGTCGTCAACCGCGGCGAAGTGAAGCTGCGCGTGTTCGAACGCGGCGCCGGCGAGACGCTGGCCTGCGGCACCGGCGCGTGCGCGGCGGTGGTGGCGGGCATCCGGCTGGGCTGGCTGGACGCCGCGGTCGAGGTGCACACGCGCGGCGGCGACCTGCGCATCGAATGGGCCGGCATGACGCCGGGCGGCCCGGGGCTGTCCGCCCCGGTCTACATGACGGGGCCGGCACAGACGGTCTTTGAAGGAGAAATCGAACTGTGAGCGGCATCGAAGGCATCACCGAACAAGACATCGCCGACTACCTGGCGAATGACCCGGCGTTCTTCGAACGTCACGCCGAACTGCTGGCCAACGTCCGGATCTCGCATCCGCACGGGCAGCGCGCGGTCTCGCTTCAGGAGCGCCAGGCGGAGCTGCTGCGCGACAAGATCCGCGGCCTCGAGAACAAGATCATCGAGATGATCCGCAACGGGCAGGAGAACGTCGCGATCGCCGACCGGCTGCACCGCTGGACGCTGGCGCTGATGCTGACGCGCGACGACCGCCAGCTGCCGGAAGTGCTGCTGCGCGAGCTGCGCCACCAGTTCCTGATCCCGCAAGCGGGCCTGCGGCTGTGGAACGTCGACGCCGGCCATGCGCTGGCGCCGTTCGCGGCCGAGGTCAGCCCGGACGTCAAGGCCTTCGTGGGCAGCCTGAACCAGCCGTACTGCGGCATCAATTCGGGCTTCGAGGCGGCGCGCTGGCTCGAGGACGACGTGGCCTCGCTGGCGCTGGTGCCGCTGACGACGGGCGCGCCGGCGCAGCCGTTCGGGCTGCTGGTGCTGGGCTCGCCGGACCCGACGCGCTACACGGCCGAGATGGGCACCGAGTTCCTGGCCCGCGTCGGCGAGATCGCCAGCGCCGCGCTCTCGCGCCTGCTGGACGCCGATCCGCACGCCGCTCCCCCGGTTGCGCCTCATGTCGCCGCTCAGCCTGACTGACGAGCAGCAGCGCTACCTGGAACACCTGCGCGTGCAGCGCCGCCTGGCGGAGCGCACGCTGACGCTCTACACGGACGCGCTGCAGCGGCTGACCGGGCTGGCCTCGGTCGAGGACCTGAACCTGCTGCGCCTGTCGGCGCATCAGGCGCGGCGCTTCCTCGCGAAGCTGCACGGGGAGAAGCTCAAGCCGCGCACGCTGGCGCTGATCCTGTCCGCGTGGCGCGGCTGGTACCGCTGGCTGGGCCAGAACGGCCTGGTCGACGCGAACCCGATCGCCGACCTGCACGCGCCCAAGCAAGGGCGGCCGCTGCCGAAGGCGCTGGGCGTCGACGACGCGGTGCGGCTGGCCGAGCATCAGCAGGAGGCGGCCGATCCGGTCGCCGAGGCGCTGGAGCGCTGTCTGGTCGAGCTGCTCTACGGCAGCGGCCTGCGGGTCTCCGAACTCGTGGGCCTGGACCAGCGCCATCAGCCATCGTCGGCCGGCTGGATCGTGCCCGAGGAAGCCGAGGCGCAGGTGCTCGGCAAGGGCTCGAAGCGCCGCGCCGTGCCGCTGGGCGGCCCCTCGATGACGGCGCTGCGGGCCTGGATGGCGGTGCGCGGCCAATGGGCCGCCGCGGACGAACCGGCCCTGCTGGTCGGACCGCGCGGCGGCCGGCTCAGCGCCGACCAGATCCGCAAGCGCCTCAAGCAGCGCGCGCTGGCGGCGGGCATGCCCACGCACGTCCATCCGCACATGCTGCGCCATTCGTTCGCGTCGCACCTGCTGCAGAGCAGCGGCGACCTGCGCGCGGTCCAGGAACTGCTGGGCCACGCCAACATCAGCACCACGCAGATCTACACCCGGCTGGACTTCCAGCACCTGGCCAAGGTCTACGACGCGGCGCATCCACGCGCCCGCAAGAAATAACCGACTGTCCCCGATGCGCCGCACCGATCCGATCTTCACGCGATTCCCTTCCCGCCCGCTGCTGCTGTGCTCCGCCCTGATGGCGGCGCAACTGCAGGCGAACGCCCAGTCGAGCGTGGCTGCGAGCGCCGCCTCGAGCGCGACGTCGAGCGCCGCATCGAGCGCCACGGCGACCTCGCCGGTCATCACGGCCACCGACAGCCGGCCCGCCGCGTTCGAGCTGAACTGGTCGCCGGTCAAGATGCCCACCGGGCAGAAGACGGCGTTCCTCGGCGCGCACTACATGGTCGCGATCAACGAGGACTGGGGCCTCGGCCCGGCCGCGTACGGTGCGGCGAAGGGCGAATTCGGCGGCCTGTTCACGGTCGGCTTCAACGTGCAGCGGCGCTTCCGCATCGCGCAGGACGTGCACCTCGCGGCCAGCCTCTACGCGGGCGCGGGCGGCGGCGTGAGTTCGGACAGGGTGCGGCCCGGCGGCGGGCTGATGCTGAGGCCGGAGCTGTCGCTGCGCGGCGAGTTCGGCAACTGGTACGCCGGCGTCGGCGTGTCGCACATCACCTTCCCGAACGGCAACGGCAACATCAAGGACACCGGTGTCGCCTTCACGCTCGGGCGGATGGACAAGTTCCTGAGCTTCAACCCGGGCGATTCGGGATCGCCGGGGCGCGCGGGCGACCGCACCGGCATGGGCTTCGACGAGATCGCGCTGAGCGCGGGCGTCGAGAAGCCGCGCAGCGGCAGCCGCACCCGCGGCGGCGTGCCGCTGACGGGCCGCAAGGGCAAGGCCGGCGGCGACCTGCGGCAGTACTTCGGCGACGGGTCCTCGTGGTGGGGCCTGGAAGCGTCGGGCGCCGCGTCCGGCGGACACGACGGCTACATGGAGATCCTCGCCAACGCCGGCCAGGACTGGGGCATCGGCAGCGAGCGGCTGCGCCTCGGCGGCCAGTTCTCCTTCGGCCTGGGCGGCGGCGGCGACATGGACACGGGCAACGGCTGGCTGGTGCGGGTCGGTCCGACGCTGCGCTGGATCACGCCGTGGGGCCCGACCTTGCGGCTGGACGCCGGCTACATGAAGGCGCCGTGGGGGAACTACGACTCCTTCCAGGTGCGCGGGTCGCTCGCGCTGCCGCTGGAGAAGGTGTCGCGCATCCTCGATTCGCCGCCGCTGGAATCCGGCACGGTGCGCGCGCAGGCGCTCTACCTGAGCATGCCCTACTTCAAGGAATTCAAGTTCAAGGACGGCTCCAAGGACAACGTGACCGGCCTGGGCATCGGCATGACGCGCGACTTCGGCGGGCCGTGGTACGGCGTGGCGCATGCGGGCAGCGCGGCGCTGGGCAAGGCGGGCGCGTTCTCGTACGGCATGTTCGGCCTCGGCGCGCATTCGCCGAAGTGGAACGGCGTGCGCGTTGGCGCGGAAGCGCTGGTCGGCGCGGCCGGCGGCGGCGGCGTGGCGGTGGGCGGCGGCGCGGTGTCGCAGGGCGAGCTGTGGGCGCAGTGGGAAGGCACCGGCCGCGACCGCCTGCGCGTGAAGGTCGGCGTGGGCCAGTGGAAGGCGCTCGGCGGCGAGAAGCAGAGCACCCCCATGGTCAGCCTGAACGTCGGCTGGGCGTTCGGGACGCTGGGGCCGGCGGCGCAGCGCTGAGCGCCTGTCGAGCAGGCGACGCCCGCCTGACTCGAACGAATTATTGAGTTTTATCGGTCCAACCGATAAATTATCGGTTTCCCGATAATTGACCGATAAAACGATGATCTCCTTCCCGCGGACCGATCTGGCCGAACAGTTGGTGCCCGCGCTGATGGGAAAGTCGCTGTTCGGGGATGCGCACAACGGCTTGTTCCTGTCGGCGCCTCGTCGCACCGGCAAGTCCACGTTCCTGCAGAGCGATCTGAAGCCTGCGCTGGAGGCGGCTGGCGTGGTGGTGGTCTACACGGATCTCTGGACCGACACGGCGCGCGATCCCGCGGTCGTGATCGCAGAGGCCATCGGGCGAGCCCTCCAGCCGCAACTGGGATTGGTCGCCCGCACCGCGAAGAAGGCCGGCCTGGACAAGCTCAGCATGGCGGGATGGCTGCAGATCGACACCAGCAAGATCGGAACGCTGGAGGGGCTCACCCTGGTCGACGCCTTGCGCGCGTTGCATGAGACCGCGGGCAAGCCGGTCGCATTGATCATCGATGAGGCCCAGCACGCGCTCACCAGCGAGCGGGGCGAGGCGGCAATGACTTCCCTGAAATCCGCGCGCGATCAGCTGAACAGTCGCGATGCGGTGAATCTGATGCTGGTGATGTCGGGCTCGGACCGCGACAAGCTGATGCGCCTGGTCAACTCCAATGCTGCGCCGTTCTTCGGCTCGCATGTGCAGGCGATGCCGCCGCTGGGAGCGGACTTCATCGCTCACGTTGCCTCTCTGATCGAGGCGCAGCGGCCGTCGCTGGCACCCGTCGATCAGGACGCGCTTCAGCGGGCTTTCGAGGCGATCGGCCACCGGCCGCAGCTCTTCATGGCGGCGCTCGGTGAGGTGCTGAGTCCGTTGTCCGGCATCCCGGGTCGTTTTGAGGAAGCGCTCCTGAACGCGTCCGCCGAGCATCAGCGCAAGGACGAATCGCAGAGGGAGGCGGACTTCCTCGGGCTCAAGCCGATCGAGCAGGTCGTGCTGTGGCGGATGCTGGAACAGGCCGGCAGGTTCCGTGCGTTCGACTCCGAAGCCCTGCGCTTCTACAGCGAGTTGCTGGCGCAGCCGATCAGCGTGCCCATGGTGCAGAGAGCCCTCGATTCGCTGCGGCAGCATTCGCCCGTGCTGGTGTGGAAGTCCGCGCGGGGCGAGTACGCGGTGCAGGATTCGGCCATGCACAACTGGTTCGATCAGCGCCGCAAGGCCGGGGACTGGCCGCCCGTGCCGCCGCAAGTGCGGCGTGGCGGCGACGACGACTGACCCTTCGCCATCGCGGACAATCCGCCTCATGAAATCCATCCGTCTCCGCGAAGGCAAGGAGCGCTCGCTCCTTCGCCGCCATCCCTGGGTCTTCGAGGGCTCGATCGCGAGGGGCAAGGCCGACGCCGGCGAGACCGTGCGCGTCGAGGCCTTCGACGGCAGCTTCCTCTGCTGGGCCTCGTTCAGCCCGGAGTCGCTGATCCGCGTGCGCGCGTGGAGCTTCGATGAGCAGGAGCGCATCGACGCGGCCTTCTTCGAGCGCCGCATCGCCGCGGCGCTGGCGCTGCGCGCGCGCATGCCGATCGATTCCGACGCGGTGCGCCTGATCCACGGCGAGGCCGACGGTCTGCCGGGCCTGATCGTCGACCGCTACGGCGACACGCTGAGCGCGCAGTTCCTGTCCGCCGGCACCGAACGCTGGAAGCAGACCATCGCGGACCTGCTGCTGGCGCAGACCGGTCTCACGCGCATCTACGAGCGCTCCGACGCGAACGTGCGCACGCTCGAGGGCATGGCGCCCGTCACCGGCTGGCTGCGCGGCGAGGGCGGCACCGAGCTCGTCATTTCCGAGAACAGCTGGAAGCTGAGCCTGGACGTGGCCGAGGGCCACAAGACCGGCTACTACCTCGACCAGCGCGACAACCGCCGGAAGTTCGCCGAGGTCGTGAAGCACTACGGCTGCCAGTCGGTGCTGAACTGCTTCAGCTACACCGGCGGCTTCTCGGTCGCTGCGCTTGCGGGCGGCGCGACGGAAGTCATCAGCGTCGACTCGTCCGGTCCGGCGCTGGCGCGCGCGACGGCGCACGTCGCGCTCAACGGCTTCGACCCGGCGCACCACACGGCGCTGGATGCCGACGTCAACCACACGCTGCGCGACATGCTCAAGCAGGGCCGCAGCTTCGACGCCATCGTGCTGGACCCGCCGAAGTTCGCGCCGACGGCCGCGCATGCGGAGCGCGCCGCGCGGGCGTACAAGGACATCAACCGCCTGGGCCTGATGCTGCTGAAGCCGGGCGGCCTGCTGTTCACGTTCTCGTGCTCGGGCGGCGTGGGGCCGGAGCTCTTCCACAAGATCGTGGCCGGTGCCGGCATCGACGCGGGCGCGGACGGCCTGATCCTCGATCGCGTCGGCGCGACGCCGGACCATCCGCAGACCATCTACTTCCCCGAGGGCGAGTACCTCAAGGGCCTGCTGATCCTCAAGCGCTGATCCCTTCTTATCCCCTCTCCCGCACCGCGGGTGAGGGTAGTGGTGAGGGCCGGGGTCTGGGCAGTACTGAAGACGCTACGCGCGCGTCACCCACGCGCCGCCGGGAGGGCCAGGCGCGGCTCGAACTTCGCGCGCTTGACGCTGAAGAAGGTCTTCACGTTGCGGACGTTGGCCTGCTGCGTGAACAGCCGCTGCACCAGCGCGTGATACGCCGGCATGTCCGGCACCTGCAGCACCAGGACGAAGTCCGGCCCCGGCGCGACGCGCCAGCACTGCTGCACCTCGGGCGCCGCGACGGCGATCGCCTCGAACGCGTCGAGGTGCTCCGCGCCCTGGCGATCGAGCGTGATCTCCACCAGCGCCGACAGCCCCGCGCCCAGCTTCTCCGGCGACAGGATGGCGACCTGCTTCTCGATGACGCCGGTCTCCACCAGCCGCCGCACACGACGCAGGCAGGTGGCGGGCGACACATGGGCGCGCTCGGCCAGCGCCTGGTTGGACAGCGAGGCGTCCTGCTGGAGCAGATCTAGCACCCGCAAGTCGATGGCGTCCAGTGTGACTGAATCTTCCATGAATTGAACTTGGATGGAATATTCCATCAACATCAGCCAGTAATGACTGATTCTTTCATGAATGATGAAACGTTGAAAGCATCTGCCTCCCCAAGCTGCCTAGCATTCCGCCATTCGCAAATTCATCCGGATTTCCGGGGAGACACCACATGTGCGGCATCGTCGGCGCGGTCAGCCAGAAAGACATCGTTCCCATCCTCATCGAGGGCCTGAAGCGCCTCGAGTACCGCGGCTACGACTCGTGCGGCGTGGCGGTTCACCAGGACGGTCAGCTGCGCCGGGCGCGCAGCACCTCGCGTGTCGCCGAACTGCAGGCTTTGGCCGCACAGGACGGCGTGGCGGCGGGGACAGGGATTGCGCACACGCGCTGGGCGACGCACGGCGCGCCGGCGGTGCACAACGCGCATCCGCACTTCTCGCACGGCCCGGGCGCCGACGCGCACCAGCAGCCGGGCCGCGTGGCGCTGGTCCACAACGGCATCATCGAGAACCACGATGAACTGCGCGCCGAACTGAAGTCGCGCGGCTATGTCTTCCACAGCCAGACCGACACCGAGGTCATCGCGCACCTGGTCGATTTCCACTACCACGGCGACCTGCTGGAGGCGGTGCAGACGGCGGTGGCGCAGCTGCGCGGCGCCTACGGCATCGCGGTCTTCCACAAGGACGAGCCGCACCGCGTGATCGGCGCGCGCGAGGGCTCGCCGATGGTGCTGGGCGTCGGCAAGGACGACTACGCCGGCGCGAACTTCGTCGCCTCGGACGCGATGGCGCTGGCCGGCGTGACCGACCAGATCGTGTACCTGGAGGAGGGCGACGTCGTCGACCTGCAGCTGGGCCGGTACTGGATCAGCAACAAGGATGCGACGACGGGGCGTTTCGTCAACGTCGAGCGCGAGGTGAAGACGGTGCACGCGCACAGCGGCGCGGCCGAACTGGGCCCGTACCGCCACTACATGCAGAAGGAGATCTTCGAGCAGCCGGTGGCCATCGCCAACACGCTGGACGCGGTGACCGGCATCAGCCCGGAGCTGTTCGGCGACGGCGCGTTCCGGGTGTTCAAGGAGGTCGACTCGGTGCTGATCCTGGCGTGCGGGACCAGCTACTACGCGGGCTCGACGGCGAAGTACTGGCTGGAGAGCATCGCGAAGATCCCGACCAGCGTCGAGATCGCGAGCGAGTACCGTTACCGCGACAGCGTGCCGAACCCGCGCACCCTGGTGGTGACCATCAGCCAGAGCGGCGAGACGGCGGACACGCTGGCGGCGCTGAAGCATGCGCGCTCGCTGGGGATGCTGCACACGCTGACGGTGTGCAACGTGTCGACGAGCGCGATGGTGCGGGAGTGCTCGCTGGCCTACATCACGCGGGCGGGCGCTGAGATCGGCGTGGCCTCGACGAAGGCGTTCACGACGCAGCTGGTGGGCTTGTTCCTGCTGACGCTGGCGCTGGCGCAGACGCGCGGGCATCTGACGGAGGCGCAGGAACAGGAGCATCTGAAGGCGCTGCGCCACCTGCCGGTGGCGGTGCAGGCGGTGCTGGCGCTGGAGCCGCAGGTGATCGCCTGGAGCGAGGAATTCGCGCGCAAGGAGAACGCGCTGTTCCTGGGCCGCGGGCTGCATTACCCCATCGCGCTGGAAGGCGCGCTGAAGCTCAAGGAGATCAGCTACATCCACGCCGAGGCGTATCCGGCGGGTGAGCTGAAGCACGGCCCGCTCGCGCTCGTGACGGCGCAGATGCCGGTCGTGACGGTGGCGCCGAACGACACGCTGCTGGAGAAGCTCAAGAGCAACATGCAGGAAGTGCGCGCTCGCGGCGGCGAGCTGTTCGTGTTCGCCGACGGCGACACGAAGATCGACAGCGAGCCGGGGCTGCACGTCATCCGCATGCCGGAGCACTACGGCGCGCTCAGCCCGATCCTGCACACGGTGCCGCTGCAACTGCTGGCGTATCACACGGCCTGCGCGCGCGGGACGGACGTGGACAAGCCGCGGAACCTGGCGAAAAGCGTGACGGTGGAGTGAGAGCAGGATTTGTCTATAAGACCATGGACGGTCCATGGGGCGGTTCAACTGCCTGATTTGCGGTCCGCAGTCCAGGAACGCTGCGTCGCCTGAATTGGGGCCCTCGGCGGAGCACCGGCCAACTTTGCGCCAGTCAGGCACGGGACCTGCCGAGGCAGGGCCTCCCGCTCCCATTTGACGAGGTGCCAGATGACGCCAGACGACGAGCACGCCGAAGACATTCACGTGGTCAACGCGCTCACCGCCATGCAACGTCACATCGAAGCGATGACCGAGGCGATGTGCGCGTTGCACCTCCAGGCCACCGAGCTCCAGTCCGTGCTCTGCGCAGTCATCGACACGCACCCGGAGCCCGCCGGCCTGCTGCAGTGCTTCGAGCGACAGATGGCGCACACGCTGCAGCTGGTGCGCCCGCACGACCTTGCAGCCCTGAACTCGCAGACGCAGGCGTGGGTGGATCGGATCAATCGCCGCACGGTGGCGCTTGCCGCCGTCACTGCCGACGCATCTCCCGAGATCGCCTCCCTCAGCGGCTGCAGTGATCCCCGCACACGGCGGGATCGACGTCGTGTCGGGCCGGCTCAACGCGCCCCGTCGAGCCGCAGGGCCATCTCCAGCGCGTGCCGCCCGGACGCGCTCAGCAGGAGCGCATGACTGTCGCGATCGACGGCGATGAACGCGCGCGCCTGCAAGTCCGCCAGCATCGCGACGGCCTTGGGATTGGCGCGACTCGGGTCCAAGGGCAGTCCGCCCAGCACCTGCAGCTGATCCTCCGACAGCGTGCCGGCGGACGGCGCCGGCATCCTCACTGGGTCTGCCATCCGGACTCCAGATTCAAAGGGTCCAGTTCGATCTTCACGTAGTCGATGAGCACCGTGTTGTCGGTGTCCTGGACGATGACGACCAGGGTCGGTCGAGAGGATCGCTCGGGTCGCTCGAACAGGCACCGTCGGGCGTCCGTCCTCGGATCGAGCAGGATCACGCGGTCGTAGAGCGCGAGCGTGACTCCTCGCAGGTACTTCAAGTGAAGTTCAGGCATCTGGGACGACGTCGGGTTGTCCGTTGCTCTGGCAAGGCGCATGCCGACGCGGCGGTGATGAGGTCGCGCGCCCGCTTCGCCGGTCAGGACGTGCCGTCCCCTGCCCGTTGCGGCGCCAGCCGCCCCGCCCACCAGAACAGCGGCAACGCCGCCAGCGCAGCGACCGACAGCGACACGAACGCCAGGCCGAAGTGCTGCTGCGCCCCGACCACCGAGTTGGCCAGCATCGGGCTGAGCGCGGCGCCGACGCCCTGCAGCGTCATCACACCGCCCAACGCGGTGTTGAATCGGCCGCTGCCTTCTGTGTAGCGCTGCACCATCAACGGCGTGGCCACGCCGAGCGCGCCGGCCGCCAAGCCGTCCAGCATCTGCACCGGCACGTTGGCCCATTCGCCGGGGATGGCGTAGGCCACCAGGCCCCGGATCGGAAGGACCAGGATCGCGGCGTAGACAAACCACCGCACATCCAGTCGCCGGCTGCCAGACACCCAGAGCGCCACCGGAATCATGGTGATCTGGGCGACGACGATGGCAATGCCCGTCCAGAGCAACGCGACGTTGCCGGTCGCGGTCGTCGCCAGGCGCTGGTTGAGCAGGGGCAGCATCGCTGCGTTGCCCAGGTGGAAGAAGAGGCAGCTCATGCCGAAAAGCACCAGCGGTCGATGGGTCAGCAGCGTGGTCCAGCCTTCCCGCGCCTGCGGACGGTCGAGCGAGGGATCGATGGACGCGCAGCCGCGCGCGGCCTGATCGTCGATGTCCGAGGCGCGGATGGCCATCACCGCCAGCACCGCGCCCACCGTCATGGCGGCCATGACCGCGAGGATCCAGGGCGCCCCCAGCCATCGAGCGGCCAGTCCGGCGCCGATCGCGGAGATCATGTTGCCCGCGTGGCTCCAGGCTTCGTTGGTGCCCGTCTGGCGCTTGAAGCCCGCAGGTCCGGCCAGCCCCAGCGTCAAGCCGGCGATGGTCGCCGCCAGCAGCGCGCCGGCGATGCCGGTGACCACCTGGGACGCGATCAGCCAGGCCCCGTCCAGCGTGGCGAACGCCAGGACGCTGGCGGCCAGCGCGGCCAGCGACGCCACCGCCGTGATCGCCCGCTTGTGGACCGTACGATCGATCCACGCGCCTGCCAAGGGCGTCATGACCACGCCGGCCAGGCCGCCCGCGGTCATCGTGTAGCCGATCAGCTCCTGCCGGACCTGGCTCGCCTGCAGGTGGGTCGCGAGGAAGGGGCCCAGGCCGTCGCGCACGTCGGCCATGAAGAAGGCCAGCATGGCCAGGGCCATCAGCGACCCCTTCCCGGTCGCGCGTTCCGGCACTGCCGGTGCCACGCCGGGTGGGGCCATGCCGATGTCAGTCATGGGCGGCGTCATGAGCGGCGTCATGGGCGACGTCATGGGCGACGTCATGAGCGGGCCACAGGCGTCGACCATTGACCGCGTGCGCCTCCACCACGCGACCGCCGCCGCCCGCCAGCGGCCGGGTGGGGCCTTCGGCACGCACGTGGTCGCCGATCTTCAGATCCAGTTGCTCGAAGCCGTCCGGCTTCATGTGGACGAAGTCGCCGGTGTCGAGCACGACGCCGTTCGGCGCACCGTGCCGGGCGTAGTTCATGCGAGCCACCGTGCCCGAGACATGATCGGCCGGATGCGCGTGCGGCAGGGGTTCCCCGTCGACCGAGACCAGCCGCTCCAACTGATAGACCTCGTGGGCCGGTTCGCCCTTGGGTGACGGCGGCGCCAGGACGCCCTCCAGCACCAGCGCCTGACCGGCTTGCAGTGCCGACAGCGGGGTGACCCAGGCGTGGTCGTGCGCGTCGACCACGAACTGCGCGGGCGCGCCGTCGCTGTCGATCATGACGCCCTCGACGGCGCCCTTCGGGCTGTGGATGAGATGTTGGAAGCGTCCTTCGACGGACCAGAGGGTGATGTCTTGAGGCTTGGCGGGCATTTTCTTCTCCATGACTTCATCCCGGACGACGGGGAGCCGGCGGCACATCCAGCGCGCGCAGGTGGCTGCTGTCGCTGCCCAGCGCCGTCGCTTCGATGGCGGTGCCCTGGGCGCTCCGGGTGCCCCAGCCGCGCACGGCCAGCGCGCCGCCGGCCTGCAGTTGCGACGACAGGGCCGCGCCCACGTGCGGCGGGAAGCGCACGATCGTCTTGTCGGAAAGCAGCACGCCGTGGACGTCGCCGCGATCGTTGTAGAGCAGTCGATCGACGCGGCCACTGGCCGACAGCTCGCTCAGCGCGCCCTCCGCGCGCGGCGCCGGTGGCGCGGCGCCCGGAGCAGGGGGCTGGTCCGTCACGCTGCGGCCATTGGCCCGCAGCGTCTGCAGGCGCAGCACGGGCACGCCCGGGGCACGCCAGCCGTTGGCTTGCACGCCATCGCCCACCTTGAGGGTCTGCGCGACCACACGGCCCATGTGCGGTGCGAAGGCGATCTGCGTGCCATCGCTCAGCAGCAGGCCGTCGGCCTCGCCGTTGGGATTGAGCAGGAACTGCACGACGGTGCCCGTCGCCTGGCTCTCGGCGACCGCACCCGCCGAGGGCGTGGGCACGGCAGCGCCGTACGGCACCGGCGGAGGCAGACCATCGGGCGCGGCCGGGCGTGCCGTGGGCGCGGGCGGCGCGGGGGG
>CBIHMU010000075.1:0-27970 GCA_966211105.1 uncultured Burkholderiales bacterium | reverse complement strand
CTGACGCCGACCTTTACAACCGTCCGAGACTGTCAACGCATTTCAGGACGGGTCATTGCTGCTGTGCCGCGTGCTGCGATCCCGTTGGTCGATGAGCGGCACGACGCGCCCTATTCGAGATCGAACAGCTGACCCGCCTGCTTCGGAGGTGCGACGCCGAGGTGGCGATAGGCCGCCAGCGTCGCGATCCGTCCCCGCGGCGTGCGTTGCAGGAAGCCCTGCTGGATCAGGTAGGGTTCGATCACATCCTCGATGGTGCCGGGTTCTTCACCGATGGCCGCGGCGACGTTGTCCAGGCCCACCGGTCCGCCGTCGAAGCGGTGCACCACCGCCTCCAGCAGCTTGCGGTCCATCAGGTCGAAGCCCAATGGATCGACATCCAGCATCGCCAGCGCCTTCTCGGCGATGTGGCGGGTGATGGTGCCGTCCGCCTTGACGTCCGCATAGTCGCGGACGCGGCGCAGCAGCCGGTTCGCGATCCGCGGCGTGCCGCGCGACCGGCGCGCGACTTCGAGCGCACCGTCCGGATCCATCGGCGCGCCGAGCAGCGAGGCCGACCGGGTCACGATGCGCTGGAGTTCCTCGGCCGTGTAGAACTCCAGCCGCGCCACGATGCCGAAGCGGTCGCGCAGCGGGTTGGTCAACATGCCGGCGCGCGTGGTCGCGCCGACCAGGGTGAACGGCTGCAGGTCGAGCTTGATCGACCGGGCCGCCGGGCCCTCCCCGATCATGATGTCGATCTGGTAGTCCTCGAGCGCCGGATACAGGATCTCCTCGACGACCGGCGACAGCCGGTGGATCTCGTCGATGAAAAGCACGTCGTTGCGCTCGAGGTTGGTCAGGATCGCCGCCAGGTCCTTGGGTTTCTCCAGCACCGGACCACTGGTCTGGCGCAGGTTGACGCCCAGTTCCGCGGCGACGATGTGGCTCAGCGTGGTCTTGCCCAAGCCAGGCGGTCCGAACAGCAGCACGTGGTCGAGGGCCTCGCGGCGCTTCTTCGCGGCGCCGATGAAGATCTCCAACTGCTCCCGCGCCTTGGCCTGCCCGACGTACTCGTCGAGCAGCTTGGGGCGCAGCGCGCGCTCGATCGCATCCTCGTTGGGCGACGCAGGTTGCGCACTGATGAGTCGGGCCTGCTGCGGCGCGGGCGTGAAGTCGTCGGTCTGGATGCTCATGGTGGGAGGGTACGCCGCGCGCGTGGATTCATGACAGGTGCTTCATCGCGAGCTTGATGCCCTCGCTGACGCCGATGTCCGACGGCAGCGTCTTCAGCGCGCTGCCGGCTTCCTTCTCGCTGTAGCCCAGCGCGACCAGCGCCTGCAGGATGTCGGCCTGCGCGTCGTTGGCCACGGACACCGGCAGCGACAGGTCCGGACTCAGCTTGCCCTTGAGCTCCAGCAGCAATCGCTCGGCCGTCTTCTTTCCGATGCCCGGCACCTTCACCAGCCGGCCGGCCTCCTGCTTGGAGACGGCCTGCGCCAGATCCCCGACCGACATGCCCGACAGCAGGGAGAGCGCCATCTTGGGACCGACGCCGCTGATCTTGATCAGCAGGCGGAAGGTGCTGCGCTCCTCGGCGGTGAGGAATCCGAAGAGGACATGCGCATCCTCGCGGATGCTCAGGTGCGTCAACAGCGTGGCGCGTTCGCCCAGGCCGGGCAGGTTGAAGAAGGTGCTCATCGGCACGTCGACTTCGTAGCCGACGCCTTGCACGTCGATGACAACCTGCGGGGGCGATTTTTCCGCGATGACGCCGGTGAGCTTGCCGATCATGGGCGCGGATTATCCGCGTTCGTCGACGCTCCGCCGGCGATCTGCTGGATATTTGTCCAGTATTTTCCCGAGGCGGTTCATCCCGCCTCGGGAGCCGGCGCCCGAGGGGCTCAGTTCCTGCCGAAAAGACCCAGTCGCTGGGCTTCCAGCGCGGCCTCGGCGCGCGAACTCACGTTGAGCTTGCGGTAGATCTGCTTCACGTAGTCGGCGATCGTGTGGCGCGACAGACCCAGTTGCACACCGATCTCCGGCAGCGTGAAGCCCTTCGCGACGCGCAGCAGGACCTCCGTCTCGCGGTCGGTCAGCGACACCTCGTGCAGCACCTGCGCGGCCTGCGGCCGTCGTTGCGACGTGAAATAGGCGATGACCTTGCGCGCGATCGACGGGGATAGCGGCGGTTCGCCCTGGCTGATGCGCTGCAACTGCTCGACCAGCAGCTCGCGGGACTGCTCCTTGAGCAGATAGCCGAAAGCGCCCGCCTGCAGGGCGGGGAAGAGGTGCTCGTCGTCGTCGTGGATGGTGACGATGACCGACTGGACCTCGGGCTGCTTCTCGCGCAGCGCGGAGATCACGTCGACGCCGGACCCGTCCGGTAGGCCCAGGTCCAGCAGCGCCAGCGTGAAGCGCTGCGAGTTGACCTGCTGCAGCGCGTCCTGCACCCGCGAGCACTCGGTGACGACCGCGTTGGCGAAGACCTGCTTGACCAGGACCTTGAGCCAGGCGCGGATTTCGGGAATGTCTTCGAGGAGCAGGATGTGGTTCATGGCGCGGATTCTTGCTCAGGATTGTCGTGCGGGCGGAGTGCCCGCTGACTTCCTGCAACAGTACGGCTTTCTCAAGGGGCTGACCATCCTGATCAACGCCGGACTGTGGCGCCAGCGGCAATGGATCACGGCAGATCGCGATCAGCGCGTGATCAAAGGGGAATCGTGAGCCGGATGACGGTGCCCCAACCGGGACCCGATTCGACCAGGCACTGGCCATGCATCTGTTTGGCGCGGGCCTTCATGCTGGCCATGCCGTGTCCCTTGTCCAGGCGACCCTCGAGCTCGAGCGGGATGCCCTGGCCGTTGTCCTGGATCACCACCGAGAAGTAGCCGTCCTGCGCCGAGCAGCTGATCACGCAGTGCGTGGCGCCGCTGTGCTTGATGATGTTGCTGACCGATTCGCGCAGGATGCGCGTCGTCTGCACGTAGGCGCGGGCGGGGAAGGTGTGCTCGATGTCCTCGGCGGGCGACTTCCACTCGGCCAGGATGTTGGCCTGGGCCAGGCGCGAGACCACCTCGGCACGCCAGTCCCCGAGCGCATCCAGCAGTTGCACCGGCTTGCCGGTCAGGCCGCGCACGGACAGCCGCATCTCCTCCAGCGCTTCACGTGCGAGCGTGGAGATCCGGTCCGATTCGCTGGTGTGCACGATGGTCAGCAGCTTGGCGCCGAGGTCGTCGTGCAGGTCGGCGGCGATGCGCTTGCGCTCGCGTTCGGTGACCTGCTCCAGCTTGGTCTCCGCGACCTGATCGAAATGGCGCTCCAGTTCGGCGATGCGCTCCTGCAGGCGCAACTCGCCTTGCAGGACGGCGAGCTCGGACTGCGTGAGCGCGCGGGCGAACTCGCGCACGCGGTGCAGGCCCAGGCCCAGCAGGCACAGCGGGCCGAGGATGCCGGCCAGGCCGCTGCCGGGCAAGCCCCAGGCCGTCAGCACCGCCAAGGCGCCGAAGCCGATCAGCACACCGCTGAGGATGAAGTCGGACCGCGGGTACCGCTCCTCCAAGGTCGGCAGGAACATGTCCTGCCAGAGATGCCAGAGGTGCCAGGCCATCGCCACGAGCAGCTGCGCGCCCAGCCACCAGAGGGCGAAGGCGGCGATGCGCGTGGCCGGCACCGGCAGCAGCAGCGCGGCGGGAAAGAGCAGCGCCTGGGCCAGCAGGGCGCGGTGCATGCGGCGGTCCCGTCGCCGCATCCGTCGCATCAGGTAGTGGACGGCGGACCAGAGCAGCCACGGCGCCAGGATCACCGCGATCCCCGTGCGCCACGACGACAGCGGCGCGAGACCCACCATGACCACCCATCCCGGCATCAGGACCAGCAGCCAGGAGATATGGCGCTGGGCGCGTCGTTGCCAGATCAGCAGTCCCAGCACGAAGGCCATCAGCACCAGCGCGGACTGCAGGCCGTAGGCGAGCTGCGGGGCGAGCCGCGTCCACAAGGTGGCGAAGGAGCCGGCGGTGACGTCGGAGCCGGCGACCGCCGCACCTGCCACCTGCGCGAGGCAGACCGGCACGGCCAACGTCAGCGCGGCCGCGGCGCCGAACGCCGCAGGCCTGGATCCCCCCTGCGCCGGCACGGCATCCCTGGGGCCGGCAGCGTCTCCTTGTTGTTCCGTGGTCCGGTGCATGGGGGGCGATTGTGCAGGCGCGGCAAGCGCGCCGCGCACCGGCGCGCGACAATACCGCCCTCAACCCCCCTGAATACGGAGCCTTCTCCGCTTGAACCTGCGCCACGCCTTCACCCCCGCCGACAACCGTCGCCTGTCGCACCTGTGCGGCCCGTTGGACGAGCATCTCCGCCAGATCGAGGCGGCGATGACCGTGCGCATCACCCATCGCGCCGAGCACTTCAACATCGAGGGCGACCGCGCGCCGGCGCGGCGCACGGTGGCCTTGCTGGAGTCGCTCTACGCGCGGGCCGACCGGGCGATTCCCGGCGAGACCCTGCGACTGGCGATCGTCGAGGCGGCCAACGACGTCGTCGTGCCGACGACAGCCGCGAACGGCGAGGACGTGGGCGGCCCGGGAGGCCCGGACGACAACAGCGTCGTGCTGCGCACCCGTCGCGCCGACCTGGCCGGTCGCACGGGCAACCAGCATCTCTACCTGCGCAGCATCCTGTCGCACGACATCAGCTTCGGCATCGGGCCGGCGGGCACGGGCAAGACCTTCCTCGCCGTGGCCTGCGCGGTGGATGCGCTGGAGCGCTCGACCGTGCAGCGCATCATCCTGACGCGCCCGGCGGTCGAGGCCGGCGAGCGGCTGGGCTTCCTGCCCGGCGACCTGACGCAGAAGGTCGACCCCTACCTTCGGCCGCTCTACGACGCGCTGTACGACCTGATGGGCTTCGATCGCGTGACCAAGGCGTTCGACAAGGGCCAGCTGGAGATCGCGCCGCTGGCCTTCATGCGGGGACGCACGCTGAATCACGCCTTCGTCATCCTCGACGAGGCGCAGAACACGACGCCCGAGCAGATGAAGATGTTCCTGACACGCATCGGTTTCGGCAGCAGGTGCGTGGTGACCGGCGATACCAGCCAGATCGACCTGCCGCGCGGCATGCGCAGCGGTCTGGTCGACGCCGAGCAGGTGCTGGACGGCGTCGAGGGCATCGCGATCACGCGCTTCACGCGCGCGGACGTGGTGCGCCATCCGCTGGTCGCGCGCATCGTGCAGGCTTACGAGGACCAGACCGAAGCGCTGGCGCTCGAGGAAGCCCGGGCGCAGGAGGAGCACCGCGCCCAGTTCGCCGAGGAACGCGAGGAGCGTCGCCTGCGCGCCCTGCGCTTGCGCGAGGAGGCCATGCGCGTCGAAGCGGCACCGCCGCCTGCGCCGGTGGCGCGCGCCGTTGCCAGGACGTCGGTCACGAAGACCACCACTGCGCGGACACCTGCCGCAAAGAAGGCGACCGCGGTGAAGGCGAGCGCAAGGAAGCCGGCAGTGAAGGAGCCGTCGACGAAGACGGCAGCGACGAAGAAGGCAGCCGCCAAGTCCACGCGCAAGGGAGCGTCCCGATGAGCCGTCCGGCGCTGAGTCTCTCGCTGCAGTTCGCGGACCCGCGCCACAAGGCGCTGCTGCCGCGGCACAAGGTGATGCGCTGGATGCGCGCCGCGCTGGAGCTGCCGGGCGAGATCACGGTACGCATCGTCGATGCGGAGGAAGGGCAGTCGCTCAACCGTGAATACCGGTCCAAGGATTACGCGACCAACGTGCTGACCTTCGACTACACGCACGAGCCCGTCGTCGCCGCGGACCTGGTGATCTGCGCCGAGGTCGTCGAACGGGAGGCCAAGGAGATGGGCCTGGACCTCGCGGCGCATTACGCGCACATGCTGGTCCACGGCACGCTGCACGCGCAGGGCTACGACCACGAGGCAGACGACGAGGCCGAGTTCATGGAGGCGCGCGAGACCGAGGTCATGATCGGGCTCGGCTTCGCCGATCCCTACGTCAAGCGCTGAGCGCTACTGCTGCGTGCCCAGGTAGCGCTTGCGCCAGAAGAAGGCGCCGAGCAGGAGGGCGGTCACGACCATGACGCCCACGGCGATCCAGAAGCCGGTGGCCCGGTGGATCAGCGGCAGGGTGTCGAAGTTCATGCCGAAGACGCCGGTGATCAGGTTCAGCGGCAGGAAGATGGCCGTCAGCACGGTCAGCGTCCGCATGATGTTGTTGGTACGCTCGCCGGTGAGCGAGAAGTGCATCTGCACCGAGGTCTCGGCCGAGCTCTCCAGCCGCCGCACGTGGGTCAGCACGCGCTCGACGTGTTCGAGCACGTCGCGCGACCGGACACGCAACAGTTCGCGCTCGCGCTCCGCGCGCACGTCGCCGACGGGCCACTCGCCGAGCGCGTCTATCCATTCCTGAACGGCGCTGCGCTGGTCCTCGCAAAGGTCTTCCAGTCGCGACAGCGTGTCGCGGGCGTGCAGCACGACCGGCCAGTCGCGGAAGTGACCGCGCCGGTCGAGCAGCAGGTTCTGCAGCGTCGTCAACTGGCGCGTCAGCAGCCGACGCAGGTCGAGGTAGCTGTCGACCATGTGGTTGACCATGCGCAGCATCAGCTCCGCCGGGCTGTGGGGCAGCCGCGTGCTGCCGCGCAGGTCGCGGCCTTCCTGCTGCGCGCCGAGCTTGCCGGCGAAGTGGTCCCGGAGCGAACACTCGCCGGGATGCACGGTGATCAGCACGCGGTCGAAGACGGCGAAGCCCACCGGGCTCGTGTCGATGGCCTTCAACGCCTCGTTCACCGCCGCCGCGTGGCGCGGCTCGTCGTCGGACAGGTACTGCTCGCTGCCGGGCATCGTGGCGAGCCGGCGGAACACCATCAGGTCGTAGGCGCTCGTGTAATCGAAGTGGGACGGCAGTTGCGGATTCATCAGATCCGACACATGCAGATCGAGCAGCTGCGCGCCGGTCCAGCGCGTCAGCCGCTGCTGCAGCGTGCCGAGCTGGAGTTCGAACTCGCGCCGCGGCAGGCCGATCCACAGGAAGCCTTCGGGCGGGAGTTCGTCGGGCAGGCCGGCGAGCTCCTCGTAAACCGCCTCGCTCAGATGGAAGATGCGCATGCGTCGGTCGGGCAGCCCGCGTTCCCTGGAGCCGGGAACGCTCAGGCGCCGGCGCGGATCAGACGCGCCGCGTCCATCGCGAAGTAGGTCAGGATGCCGTCGGCGCCGGCGCGCTTGAAGGCCAGCAGCGCTTCGAGCATCACGGCGTCGTGGTCCAGCCAGCCGTTGGCGGCGGCGGCCTTGATCATGGCGTACTCGCCGCTGACCTGGTACGCGAAGGTCGGCACGCGGAACTCCTGCTTCACGAGGCGCACGATGTCCAGGTAGGGCAGGCCGGGCTTGACCATCACCATGTCGGCGCCCTCGGCCAGATCCAGGCCGACTTCGCGCAAGGCTTCGTCGCTGTTGCCCGGGTCCATCTGGTAGGTCTTCTTGTCGGCCTTGCCGAGGTTGCTGCGCGAGCCCACCGCGTCGCGGAACGGGCCGTAGAAGGCGCTCGCGTACTTGGCGCTGTAGGCCATGATCCGCGTGTGGATGTGGCTGTCGGCTTCGAGCGCGGCGCGGATCGCGCCGATGCGGCCGTCCATCATGTCGCTGGGCGCGACGATGTCCACGCCCGCCCGGGCCTGGACCAGCGCCTGCTGCTTGAGCAGCTCGACGGTGCGGTCGTTCAGGATGTAGCCCTGCTCGTCGAGCACGCCGTCCTGGCCGTGGCTGGTGTACGGGTCGAGCGCGACATCCGTCAGCACGCCCAGGCCGGGCACCTTCTCCTTGAGTGCGCGCACGATGCGCGGGATCAGGCCGTCCGGATTCGTCGCCTCGATGCCGTCGGGCGTCTTCAGCGCGGGGTCGATCGCGGGGAACAGCGCCATCACCGGGATGCCCAGCTCGACGCACTCCTCGGCGACGGGAATCAGCCGGTCCAGGCTCAGCCGGGAGACGCCCGGCATCGACGCGATCGGTTCGACACGGTTCTCGCCCTCATGGACGAACACCGGAAAGATGAAATCGCTGGGGTGCAGGCGGTGTTCGCGGACCAGCGACCGGGTGAAGGCGTCGCGGCGCAGGCGACGGGGACGGCTGGCGGGATAAGGGGCAGGAAGTTGCATGATTTCCGGGAAGTACCACCAGGATGAGGGGCCACCAGGCGGAAAGACGTGGATTCCGAAATTCGGCAGATCTGTTAAAGTCGTTCTTGAATGATAGCCGCTCGGCTGTCGTTCCCTGCTTTTCCTCCCTGAGCAGGAGCCTTAACGTGATGACAGCGATAAGGCTTTCCGACCCCGGCTGTGAAGCCGGGGTTTTTTTTTGCGCCCTCCATAATGCCGCGATGCTCTGGATCAAAGCGCTACACATCATCTTCGTCGCCGCGTGGTTCGCCGGCCTCTTCTACCTGCCGCGGATCTTCGTGAACCTGGCCATGGTGCCCGCCGACAGCCACGCCGAGCGCGAACGGTTGTTGATCATGGCCCTGAAGCTCTACCGCTTCAGCTCGGGACTGATGGTGCTCGCCCTGGCTTTCGGCCTCGCGCTGTGGCTGTACTACGGCATCGGCCGCGGTCCGGGCAATTGCTGGATGCATGCCAAGCTCGCACTGGTCGTCGCCGTCATCGGCTATCACCACGTGTGCCGCGCCTTCCTGCGCAAGTTCGAGATGCTCGCCAACCGTCGCAGCCACAAGTGGTTCCGCGTATTCAACGAGGTCTCCGTGCTGATGTTCGCGGCGATCGTGATCCTGGTCGTCGTCAAACCCTTCTGATCCGGCGATGCATCGGCGCAGTTCCGCCACCTGGCTGGCCTTGTGTTACGCGGTGCTGGTGGTCTACGCCAGCCTGTATCCGTTCTGGCCCTGGCGCATGCCGCCCAGCCTGCCGTGGCCCGGTTTCGTCGGATTGCCCTGGCCGCGCTACTGGGGCAAGTTCGACATCTGGGTCAACGTGGTCGGCTACTGGCCGCTGGGGCTGCTCTGCTTCTCGGCGGTGATGCGCGGCAGCGGCAGCCTGATGCGCGCGCTGCTGCTGACGGTGGTCGGGCTGCCGCTGCTGTCGTTCTCGATGGAGACGCTGCAGTACTTCCTCCCGGGCCGCGTGCCGTCGCTGGCGGATTTCCTGCTCAACAGCGCCGGCGCCTGGCTCGGCGGCCTGTGCGCGTGGTCCGTCCTGTGGCTCGGCGGCCTGGAGCGCTGGAACGGCTGGCGCGAACGCTGGTTCGTGCCGCACAGCGCGGGCGCGCTGGCGCTGCTCGCGCTGTGGCCGGTGGGGCTGCTGTATCCGGCGCCACTGCCGCTGGGGCTCGGACAGCTGTTCCCGCGTCTGCGTGAGTGGGCCGAACTGCTGCTCGAGAACACGCCCTGGGAGCTGGTGCCCAAGGAGCTGACGGACGACCTGCCGCTGCCGCCCGGCCTCGAGGCGATCGCCATCGCCATGGGCGTCCTGGCGCCTTGCCTGCTGGCGTTGTCGGTGGCGCGCCCGGGCTGGCGCCGTGCGTTGCTGGTACTGGGCGCGATCGCCCTGGGCGTGACGACGACGGCCTGGTCGACGCTGTTGAACTTCGGCCCCGATCATGCGTGGGCCTGGCTGACCTCGACGACCGAACCCGGCCTGATCATCGGCGGCGTGCTGGCGCTGCTGGCGGCCTTCATGTCGCGTCGCGCGAACGCGGCATGGGGCCTGGTCGTGCTGACCGCGCTGATCGCGTTGATGGCCGAGGCGCCGTCCGATCCCTACCTGCTCGAGAGCCTGCAATTCTGGGAGCAGGGGCGCTTCGTCAACCTCTACGGGCTGGCGCAGTGGGTGGGCTGGCTGTGGCCGTTCGCGGCGCTGGCGTGGCTGCTCTACGGCGTCACGCAGCGCGACCGCCCGGGTCCGCCGCCTGCCGATGAGCATTCGGGCGGGCGCTCTGAAGGACAAGCGGTCCGTGACGGACTGCACGAACAGGCGCTCGGTGAAAACCCTCAAACTACAATCGACCGATGAGCGCTCCCAGCTACTACCAACGCCACATCTTCTTCTGCCTGAACCAGCGGGACAAGGAGAACGCCTGCCTGCAGCACAACGCGCAGGAAGCCTTCGACCACTGCAAGAAACGCGTGAAGGCCGAGAAGCTGGCCGGCAAGGGCGGCGTGCGCGTGAACAAGGCGGGCTGCCTGGACCGCTGCGCCGGCGGGCCGGTGGCGGTGGTGTATCCGGAGGCGGTCTGGTATTCGTTCGTGGACAACAGCGACATCGACGAGATCGTCGAACGCCACCTCAAGCATGGCGAGGTCGTCGAGCGGCTGGTGCTCGACGATTCGGTCGGCCGTTGATCGGGAGCCCGCTCGAATGAATGCACAGACCCAGCGCCGGCAGATCGCCGGCCCGGCCGGCGAGATCGAATGCGCGATCGACGAACCCGCGGTCGACGCGGGCCCGCCGCGTGGCGTGGTGGTGATCTGCCACCCGAATCCGACGCAGGGCGGCACGATGGACAACAAGGTGGTGCAGACGATCGCGCGCGCGTTCGTGCACCTCGGCTACCGCGCGGTGCGCTTCAACTTCCGCGGCATCGGCAAGTCGGCCGGCGCCTGGGACGAGGGTCGCGGCGAGGTCGACGACGCGC
This sequence comes from uncultured Burkholderiales bacterium, assembly GCA_966211105.1. GTDB lineage: Bacteria > Pseudomonadota > Gammaproteobacteria > Burkholderiales > Burkholderiaceae_C > Roseateles. The sequence continues at coordinate 17,337 of CBIHMU010000075.1, read as the reverse complement.
TGGCCGTGATCGCGGCCTTCCGAGATCCGGCGCAGCCGCTGGCGCTGGCGGGCTTCTCCTTCGGCGGCTTCGTCGCGTCGCAGGCGGCGCTCCAGCTCGAGCAGCCGGCGGAACGCCTGCTCCTGGTCGGTCCGGCCGCGAGCCGCTTCGGCGTGGCGACGGTACCGGCCGATACCGTCGTGATCCACGGCGAACAGGACGATGTGGTGCCGCTGAGCGCGGTCTTCGACTGGGCGCGCCCGCAGGCGCTGCCGGTCATCGTGGTGCCCGGTGTCGGGCATTTCTTCCATGGGCAGTTGCCGCTGCTCAAGAACTTGGTGACGCGCGGCTGGCATGCCGTCGGCGACGCGCGCGCCTGAGGATCTCTCCCGAATGAAACGCTTCCTTGCTTCCCTGGCCCTCGGCGTGGGCCTGTCCAGCTTCGTGATGACGACCGGCGCCTCGGCGCAGGCGCTGACGCCGCCCGAGATCGCGGCCCGCAACTTCGTGCTGCTGGACCTGACGACGAACCAGACGCTGGCCGAACGCGACGCCGACACGCCGCAGGATCCCGCCTCCCTGACCAAGCTGATGACGGCCTACATCGTCTTCGACGCGCTCAAGGCCAAGCGCCTGACGCTGGAGCAGACGCTGACCGTCTCCAAACGTGCCTGGGACGAACGCAAGGGCGACCCGTCGCTGATGTTCATCGACACGACGATGACGCCCAAGGTCGACGAGCTGCTGCGCGGCATGATCATCCAGTCGGGCAACGACGCCTCGGTGGCGCTGGCCGAAGGCGTGGGCGGCACGGTCGAGCAGTTCGTCGCGATGATGAACAAGCAGGCCCAGGCCTGGGGCCTGAAGAACACGTCGTTCAAGAACGTCACCGGCATCACCGAGCCCGGCCACAAGACGAGCGCCCGCGACATCGCGGTCATCTTCTCGCACGTGATCCAGGACTATCCGCAGTACTACGCCGACTACTACTCCAAGCGCGAGTACACCTTCAACAAGATCCGCCAGTCCAACCGCAACATGCTGCTGGGCCGGGATCCGTCGGTGGACGGCGGCAAGACCGGCTACACCGATGCCGCCGGCTACTGCCTGGCGGCGAGCGCGCAGCGCGACGTGCCCAACGGCAAGCGCCGCCTGCTGAGCGTGGTGATGGGCACGGCCTCGAAGGAAGCCCGCGCGACCGAGAGCCAGAAGCTGCTGAACTGGGGTTACTCGGCCTTCGACGCGGTGCGCCTGTTCGAGAAGAACCAGCCGATCACGACGGTCAAGGTCTGGAAGGGCGCCGCGCCGGAAGCCAAGCTGGGCGCGGCGGACGCAGTCTTCGTCGCGGTCCCGCGCGGCGAGGGCGGCAAGCTCAAGACCGACATCCAACGCACCGACCCCCTGGTCGCGCCGCTGGCGCTGAACCAGCGCGTGGGCACGCTGAAGGTGACGACGGCGGGCGGCGCGCCGGTGGCCGAGGTGCCGCTGGTCGTGCAGCAGGAGGTGCCGCTGGCCGGCATCTTCGGGCGCGCCTGGGACGCGATCCGCCTCTGGATCAAGTAAGGAACGGACCGCCCGGCCAAGGCCCCTCGCTTGCCGGGGTTGGCCTGCCGGGCCCGCGGCGTACAGTCGGTGGCTTCGGCGGACCACGCGACGGGAGCTACCGATGACCATGCCCTGGGCCGATCTTCCCTGCTACCTGAACGGCCACCTGGGCCGCCTCGGCGATGCCCGGGTGCCGGTGATGGACCGAGGATTCCTCTTCGGCGACGGCGTGTACGAGTCGATCCCCGTCTACGCGCGACGGCTGTTCCGTGTCGACGACCACCTGGACCGGCTCGGTCGCAGCCTGAAGGCGCTGCGCATCGAGGACCCCTACGAGCGCGAAGCCTGGCTGGACCTGTTCCGCAGCCTGGTGGCGCACTTGCCGGACGTCGAGGACCAGTCGATCTACCTGCAGGTCACGCGCGGCGTCGCGGCGCGGGGCCATGCGATGCCCAAGGACCTCGAGCCGACGGTGCTCGCGTACACGCAGCCGCTGCACGCGCTGACGCCCGAGCAGCGCCATCAGGGCCTGAGCTGCGTGACGGCGCGCGACTTCCGCTGGCAGCGGGGCGACATCAAGAGCATCTCGCTGCTGGGCAATGTGCTGGCGCGGCAGACGGCGGCCGATCAGGGCGCCGACGAGACCGTGCTGATCCGCGACGGCTACGTGACCGAGGGCTCGAGCAGCAATGTCTGGATCGTGCGCGATGGCGCGCTGCTGACGCCGCCGCCCGGCGAGACCTTGCTCGAAGGCATCCGCGTGCGCCTGCTCAAGGAGCTCTGCGAGGAACTCGGCATCGCCTGCAACCTCCGCCCGATCGCGGAGACCGAATTGAGCACCGCCGACGAGATCCTGCTGACCTCCGCCAGCAAGGAGGTCGCCCCGGTCACCCGGCTCGACCACGACCAGGTCGGCCACGGCGCATTGCGCGGCAAGCCCGGCCCGGTCTACGCGAAGCTCCACGAGGCCTACCAGCGGGCCAAGGTCTTGCAAAGCCGCTGACCGACACCATTTGAATTTCCCATCATGACCAGCTTCAACAACGCCCCGATCCCGCCCGAGCAATCGCTCATCGAGTACCCGTCGCAGTTCCCCATCAAGGTGATGGGCGCGCAGGTGGAGGGCTTCGTCGAAGCGATCGTCAGCGTCGCGCAGCAGTTCGATCCGGCGTTCGACGCGTCGACGGTGGAGCAGCGCCCGAGCTCGGGCGGCAAGTACCTGGGCGTGACCATCACCGTCACCGCGACCAGCCGCGAACAGCTCGACGAGCTCTATCGCACGCTGACCACCCACCCGATGGTGAAGGTCGTCCTGTAGACCGGGAGCGGTCGGACGGTCCCCGTGTCGATCTGGCCGGCTCAGACTGAGCCGGCGTCGGCCGCGAGCGCCGCGTCGACGGCCTTGAGTTTGTAGGGCGCCGCCTCGTCGCCGTTGCGCGCGGCGATGTCGTACCAGTAGCGCGCCAGGCGCAGGTCGCGGTCGACGCCCAGCCCCGATTCGTACATTGACGCGATCAGGTACTGCGCGCCCACGTCGCCGCCCTTGGCGGCTTCGCGATACCACAGCGCCGCCTGCGGGAAGTCCTTTTCCGCGCCACGACCCAGGTAGAACGCGGTGGCCACGGCCACCTGCGCATCGACGCTGCCGTGTTCGGCCGCCTTCAGGTACCAGGACTGGGCCTGGACCAGATCGCGGGTGCCGTCCTCGCCCTGTTCGTGGAACTGGCCCAGCGCCAGCTCGGCGCGCACGAGGCCGCGACCGGCCGCGCGCAAGAGCAGCTGCCGGGCGAGCCTGGGATCGGGTGTCGGCACCTCCGCGCGCAGATGCATCATCGCGAGGTTGTAGTCGCCGAGCGCCAGACCCTGCTGCGACAGCGCCCGGAACTGCTTCTCCGCGGTCCGGAAGTCGCCGCGTTCGTAGGTGGTCAGCGCCTGGTCCAGCGTGACGCCGGCGGCCAGGGCGCCGCCGCCGTGCAGCGCGAGGCAGCAGACCGCGAGGGCGGCAAGGGCCGTGATGTGACGCGGCATGGCGCGGCTCCTGAATGTCCCGATGGCACGATGCTAGGGCCATCCCGGCTAGCATGCCGGAATGCTGATCAAGACCCTGGGCCGCGTCGACTATGCGGCCACGCTGGACGCGATGCGCGCCTTCACCGAGACGCGCGGTCCGGAGACCCCGGACGAGCTCTGGCTCTGCGAATTCGACCCCGTCTACACCCAGGGCCTGGCCGGTCAGGCGGACAACGTCCTCGACCCGCAGGGCATTCCCGTCGTCCAGACCAACCGGGGCGGGCAGGTGACGTACCACGGCCCCGGGCAGGTGGTCGCCTATCCGCTGGTGGACCTGAAGCGGCTGGGCATCTTCGTCAAGGAATACGTCTTCCGCCTCGAGACCGCGGTGATCCAGACCCTGGACGGCTTCGGTGTCACGGGCCACCGGGTGAGCGGCGCGCCCGGGATCTATGTGCGGCTGGACGATCCGGGCGCGCACGCCGCCCTGACCGGGCCGGCCGATCCGTCGGATCCCTTCCGCGGTCTGGGCAAGGTCGCGGCGCTGGGGATCAAGATCAGCCGGCACTGCACGTATCACGGCGTCGCGTTGAACGTCGCGATGGACCTGAAGCCCTTCCTGGGCATCCATCCGTGCGGATACGCAGGGCTTCAGACGGTGGACCTCGGTACACTCGGGGTTTTCACGGACTGGGCCACGGTGGCCCAGCGGTTCGGAGAGCGGCTCGCCGCCCAGCTCCAACCCTGAGGCCCGGAACAAGGCAACCGAGAGAACGCCTGATGGCAACCGAGAACGTCACCCACGAAGCCAAGAGCGCGTCCGACTACGACGCGACCGCCAAGCAGAAGGCGCAAGCCAAGACGGCGCGGATCCCGATCAAGATCGTGCCGGCGGAACAGCTGAAGAAGCCGGACTGGATCCGGGTGAAGGCCGGTTCGCCGTCGACGCGTTTCTACGAGATCAAGCAGATCCTGCGCGAGCACAAGCTGCACACGGTCTGCGAGGAAGCGTCCTGCCCCAACATCGGCGAGTGCTTCGGCAAGGGCACGGCGACCTTCATGATCATGGGCGACAAGTGCACGCGGCGCTGCCCGTTCTGCGACGTCGGCCACGGCCGGCCGGATCCGCTGGACGTGGACGAGCCGCTGAACCTGGCCAAGACGATCGCGGCGCTGAAGCTGAACTACGTGGTGATCACCAGCGTGGACCGCGACGACCTGCGCGACGGCGGCGCCGGCCACTTTGCCGAATGCATCCGCAAGGTGCGCGAGCTGAGCCCGCGCACGCAGATCGAGGTGCTGGTGCCCGACTTCCGCGGCCGCATGGACCGTGCGCTGGACATCCTGAAGGCCGCGCCGCCGGACGTGATGAACCACAACCTGGAGACCGCGCCGCGCCTGTACAAGGAAGCGCGTCCGGGCTCGGATTACCAGTTCAGCCTGAACCTGCTGAAGCGTTTCAAGGAAGCGGTGCCGGGCGTGCCGACCAAGAGCGGCATCATGGTCGGCCTGGGCGAGACCGACGAGGAGATTCTCCAGGTCATGCGCGACATGCGCGACCACGACATCGACATGCTGACGATCGGGCAATACCTGGCGCCGTCGGGTCACCACCTGCCGGTGCGTCGCTACGTGCATCCGGACACCTTCAAGATGTTCGAGGAAGAGGCCTACAAGATGGGCTTCACGCACGCGGCGGTCGGCGCGATGGTGCGTTCCAGCTACCACGCGGACCAGCAGGCGCATGCCGCGCTGGAGAAGGTGGAAGCGGAGAAGGCGTCGGCGGCTTGATCGCCTGATCGGCAGAGCGATCGGCTCACAAGGACGGCCCTTCGGGGCCGTCTTGCATGGCGCGTCGACTTCACGGCGCGTTGGCATCTGGATGGGCCGGCAACGTGCCATGACTTTCGTTGGCGCTCCGGCCCCGGCCTACAAACGCCGTCTCTCCAGCCGGCCCCTGCGCTCCCGCGCTTCCGATCCCATGCCCAAGAATTCGAGCGCCTTGATGCGCGCACTGGCCGGCGCGATGCTGTGCCTGCCCTTGGTGTCGATGTCCGCGTCGCCGGCGTCGGGGCAAGCTCCCGACGAATCGCAGGCGAAGGCAAAGCCGCGGATCGCAGCCTTGAATAACGGCACCGCTTTCCGCGGCGTCATGACCTTAGCCGTCGATCTCACCGACACGCGCCGGCGGATCGTGACGGTCCAGCAGCGCATTCCCGTGCAGCGCGCGGGCGAGATGACGCTGCTCTATCCGCAGTGGGAGACGGGCAGCCACGCGCCCTCGATTTCCGCGCACCGCCTGGCGGGGCTGGTCATCAAGGCCGACGGCAAGACGCTGCCGTGGCGGCGCGATCCGGCGCGGGTGCACGCCTTCCGCGTCGTCGTGCCCGCGGGTGCGCAAGCGCTCGACCTGAGCTTCCAGTACTTGGCGCCGCTCAGCCGCGACCCCTCGGCGACGATCGTCGAGGGCTTCGTCGGCGTCTACTGGAATCGGATGCTCATGTACCCGTCGGGTTGGAAGGCCAGCGACCTGCCGGTGCAGGCGACGATCAAGCTGCCTGCGGGCATGGTTCCGGCCACCGCCTTGTCCCGCGTGGCCGATGGCGACCGGGTCCGCTTCGAGCCGGTGTCGCTCGATCGACTCATCGATTCGCCGGTGTTCGCGTCTCGCCACGCGGTCACCCGGGAGATCCCCGGCGGTGCGCGTCCCGTGCGTGCCCACTGGCTCGCCGCGGACGCCGAGGTCCTCAGGAACGTCGACCGCTTCGACGGCAGGATGCAGGCGGTCCAACGCGAGACGGAAGCGATCTTCGGTGCACCGCCGTTCAAGCGCTACGACTACCTGATCGCGCTCGACGACCGGCTGCCGGGTCCCGGCGGCATCGAGCACGCCGACTCGGGCGAGGTCGTGCTGCCCGCAAACCTGTTGTCCGAGCCAACCGAGTCGGCGCCCCTCATCGACGTCATTCCGCACGAGCTCATCCATGCATGGAACGGCTTGTGGCGTGTGCCGGCGGACATGGCCGTGTCCACGCCGAACGAGCCGTTCACCGGCACGCTGCTGTGGGTCTACGAAGGCCAGACCGAGTTCTGGTCGCGTGTGGTCGCGGCGCGCTCGGGACTGCGGACGGTCGAGCAGACGCTGGGCGCGCTCGCCCTGGATGCGGCCATCGTCCAGCACCGCGCCGGCCGTCAGTGGAAATCGCTGGCCGACAGCGCCAACGACCCATTGATCCAGGACGGCACCGTGTATTGGCGCGACTGGCAGCGGCGCGAGGACTACTACATCGAAGGCGTGCTGTTCTGGCTCGACATCGATGCGCGGCTGCGCCAGTGCAGCCAGGGCGCCCGGGGCCTGGACGACTTCGCCACGCGCTTCTTCAGCGCGGCGGACCAGAAGCCGGGCGAGCGGCAGCGACCCTATTCGGAAGCTGATGTCGTCGCGACGCTCGATCGCGTCTGCCCCGGTCCGTGGGCGGGGACGCTGCGCAAGAAACTTGATGCGCACGATGACGACGGCGTGCTCGACGGCCTCGCCGCGCACGGCTGGCGCCTGGTATTCCGCGACACGCCAACGGAGTACCTCCGCCTGTACGAGGCCAGCGACGGCGTGCTCGACCTGACGTGGTCGGTGGGCATGACGGTGACCAAGGACGGCCGGGTGAAGGCTGCGACTTGGAACGGCCCCGCTTTCCGCGCGGGCATCGTGCCGGGCACGCGGCTGAAGACGGTCAACGATGAACCCTACAGCGCGGAACGCCTCATGGCCGCGGTCGCTGCTGCTGCCAAACAAGGCGGTCTGCGGATGGGCATCCTGGTCGACGGGAATCAGGAGACCGTGACGGTCGAGGCCTCTGGAAGCCTGCGTTACCCCGCGTTGGAACGCATCGAAGGCACGCGGGATTCGCTGTCGACGCTGCTGGCACCGCGTCGGCCAGGCGTGCACGTCGAGACATCCCCTGCGGGACGTTGAGCGCGGGCTCTCCACGATGCAGGAGGCCTCCCTCCGGGAACCTCCAGCATCATTCCGGCCCCAGTGAAACTCGCTGGTCGCGGGCCTTGGCCTTGGCGTTCACGTTCGCGTTCGCATCCGGGGTCAAGCCGGCGTCCAGCGCCCCGCCACGTTCTTCAGCAGCAGGTTGATCGCCGCCAGTTGCCGGTTGCGCACCGAGAGCAGCGACGCCTCCGCGTTGAAGGCGCTGTTCTGCGCGGTCGTGACGTCCAGGAAGGACACCGTGCCCGCGCGGTACTGGTCGGTCACCAACTCGAGATTGCGGTGCGCGGCGTCCAGCGCCTCCTGCTGCAGCCGCGCTTCTTCGCGCAGGTGGTCGGTGAGGATCAGGTTGTCCTCGACCTCCTGCAGCGCCGTCAGCACCGTCTGGCGGTAGGTCGAGGTGGCGACCTCGGCGCTGGTGCGCGCCTGCGCGCTCGCCAGCTTGCGCTGGCCGCCGTCGAAGATCGCCTGCGCCAGCGAGGGACCCAGCGACCAGAAGAGGTTGGGCGCGGAGAGCAGGTCGCTCAGCGTGCTGTTGCGATAACCGGCGCTGCCAGACAAGGTCAGCGAGGGGAAATACGCCGCGTCGGCGACGCCGATCTGCGAGTACGCCGCCGCGACGCGCCGCTGCGCGGCGGCGATGTCGGGGCGGCGTTCCAGCAACTGCGAGGGCAGCATCTCGGGCACCGAGGGCGGCTTCGGCAGCGTCGCGCTTTTCGTCAGGTCCAGCGCCGATGGCGGCAGGCCCAGCAGCACCGCGATGGCGTGCTCCAGCTGGCCGCGTGTGGAACGTGTCTCCAGCAGCTGCGCCTCGGCCGAGCGCAGTTGCGTCTGCGCCTGCAGCACGTCGCTGCGGGCGGCGACGCCGCTCTGGTAACGCGCCTGCGTCAGGTCGAGGAAGCGCTGATACGACTTCACGCTGCGGTCGTACAGCGCTTCCTGCGCCTCCGCCGTCCGCAGCGAGAAGTAGGTCTGCGCCAGCGTCGCCTGCGCGCTCAGACGCGCCGCGGCGAGATCGTCGGCGCTCGCCTGCAGCGAGGCGTTCGCGCCTTCGCTCGCCAGGCGCAGGCGGCCCCAGAGGTCGGGCTCCCAGCTGGCGTTCAGCGAAGCCTGCACGCTGTTGGTCGGTCCGCGATTGATCGAGCCGTTGGTGACGTTGCCGTCGGGACTCTTGCTGCGCGTGCCGGAAAAGCCGGCGGAGAGCGTCGGGAAGAGCGCGGAGCGGCTCGCCTCCAGCGCGGCGCGGGCGCCTTCCACCTGCGCGACCGCCGCCTTCAGGTTCTCGTTGCCGATGACCAGCCGGTGCTGCAGGTCGTTGAGGACCGGGTCGTCGAACAGCATCCACCACTGTTCGGGCACCGGCTCGGCGGCAGCGGGACGCGCCTGTTTCCAGAGCGCGTCCTCCTTGAACTGCGCCGGCGCGGCGACCGGCGCCGGCGGGTCGACGCGCGTCACCGCGCAGCCGCTCATCAAGGCGATGAGCGCCGTCATCGCCGCTGCCGCCGCGATCGTGTGGAGGGCGGCCGTGCGCGGACGCGCGGCGGAGACGGAGGAGGCGTTCTTCTTCATCGGGGTCTGCATGTCGCTCTGCATGTCTGTCTGCATGTCTCAGCCCTGCAGGGTCGGAGCCGCGGGGGGCTCGGGATTCATCGGGGGCGCGGCCTTCGCGGTGCGCTTGGCCGCGCGGCGTTTCATCACGCGCTGGCGCAGCCGCTCCATCGTCACGAAGACGACCGGCGTGGTGTACAGCGTGAGCACCTGGCTCAGGATCAGGCCGCCGACGATGGCGATGCCCAGCGGCTTGCGCAGCTCGGCGCCGTCGCCGCTGCCCAGCGCCAGCGGCACGGCGCCGAAGATCGCGGCGAAGGTCGTCATCAGGATAGGACGCAGCCGCAGCTTGGCGGCGCGGAAGATCGCCGCGCCGGCCGTCAGGTGCGCCGTGGTCCGCTGCCGTGCGATGGCGAAGTCGATCATCATGATCGCGTTCTTCTTGACGATGCCGATCAGCAGGATCACGCCGATCAACGCGATGATGGAGAACTCCGTGTTGAACATCATCAGCGCCAGCAGCGCGCCCACGCCCGCCGACGGCAGCGTGGAGAGGATGGTCACCGGGTGGACCAGGCTCTCGTAGAGCATGCCCAGCACCAGGTAGATCGCGATGATGGCCGCGCCGATCAGGAGGGGCTGCGACTTGAGCGCGTCCTGGAAGGCGTTGGCGGTGCCCGCGAAGGTGCCGCGCACCGACACGGGCACGCCCAGCTCCGACATCGCGTTGTTGATCGCGTCCGTGGCCTGCGACAGCGACACGCCTTCCGGCAGGTTGAAGCTGATCGTCGACGCGGGCGAGCCGCTCTGGTGGTTCACCGACAGCGGGGTGTTGGTCGTCTCGACGCGGCTGAAGGCCGACAGCGGCACCTGCGCGCCGGAGCTGCTCGTGACGTAGAGCTTGCGCAGCGTCTCCGGACCCTGGAGGTATTGCGGCGCCAGCTCCATCACCACGCGGTACTGGTTCAGCGGGTTGTAGATGACGCCGACCTGGCGCTGGCCGAAGGCGTTGTTCAGCGTCGTGTCGATGGTGCTCACCGTCACGCCCAGGCGCGCCGCCGCGTCGCGGTCGATGACGAGGGAGGTCTGCACGCCCTTGTCCTGCTGGTCGGTGTTGACGTCGGTCAGGTCCGGCAGCTGCGAGAGCGCGTTGCGCACACGCGGTTCCCATTCGCGCAGCACCTCGAGGTCGTCCGCCTGCAACGTGAACTGGTACTGCGCGTTGGCCTGCCGGCCGCCGATGCGGATGTCCTGCACCGGCACCAGGAACAGGTTGGCGCCGGGCTCGTGCGCCATCTTGTCGCGCAGCCGGTTCACGACCTGGTCGGCCGAGACCTTGCGCTCCTTCAAGGGCTTGAGCGTGATGTAGAAGTTGGCGCCGTTGCGTTGACCGCCGCCGGTGTTGCCGTTGACGTTCTCGACCGCCGGATCGGACAGGATGATCTCCATGAAGCGGTCCACCCGCTTGCGCATCATCTCGAAGGAGCTGCCCTGGTCCGCCTGCACGCCGCCGATCAGCACCCCCGTGTCCTGCTGCGGGAAGAAGGTCTTGGGGATCGCGCCGTAGAGATGCACGTTCAGCGCGACCACCGCCACCAGCGACAGCAACGCCACCGGCTGGTGCCGCAGCGTCCACATCAGCGAGCGGCGATAGCCGCGCGCCAGCCCGCGATTGAAGCGTCCGGCGGCGCGCGCGAACCAGCCCTTGGGCTTGGTGGCGGCGCCGGGCTCCGGTTCCTTGCGCGGCTTGAGCACGCGCGAGGCCATCATGGGCGTCGTCGTCAGCGACACGATCATCGACACCAGGATGGAGGCCGACAGCACGACGGCGAACTCTCGGAACAGGCGCCCGACGACGCCGCCCATCAGCAGGATGGGAATGAACACCGCCACCAGCGACAGGCTGATCGAGATCACCGTGAAGCCGATCTCGCGCGCGCCGCGCAACGCGGCCTCGACAGGCTGCAGCCCCTGTTCGATGTAGCGGGTGATGTTCTCGAGCACGACGATCGCGTCGTCGACGACGAAGCCGGTGGCCACCGTCAGCGCCATCGCCGAGAGGTTGTCCAGGCTGTAGCCGCACAGGTACATCACGCCGAAGGTGCCGGCCAGCGACACCGGCACGGCGACCGCGGGCAGCAGCGTCGCGCGCCAGCTGCGCAGGAAGAGCAGCACGACGAGGATGACCAGGCCGACGGCGATCGCCATCGCGCGCTGCACCTCGTCCAGCGAGGCGCGGATGGTCGGCGTGCGGTCGCTGATGACCTTGAGGTCGATCGCCGGCGGGATCGAGGCCTGCAGGCGCGGGAGCAGCTCGCGCACGTGCCGGACCGTCTCGATGATGTTGGCGCCGGGTTCCTTCTGGATGAACAGCAGGATGGCCGGCTGGCCATTGGAGGCGCCGTAGTTGCGCACGTCCTGGACCGAGTCGCTCACGTCCGCGACGTCGCGCAGCCGCAGCGCGGCGCCGTCGCGGTAGGACAGGACCACCGGCGCGTACTCGGACGCGGTGCGCGCCTGGTCGTTCGCGCCGACCTGCCAGTAGCGGCCCGACTGCTCGACCGCGCCCTTCGGCCGGTTGGCGTTGGTGTTGGTGATGGCCTGGCGCACCTGGTCCAGCGAGATGCCGTTGGCCGCCAGCTTGTCCGGGTTGAGCTCGACCCGCACCGCCGGCAGCGCGCCGCCGCCGACGTTGACCTGCCCGACGCCGCCGACCTGCGCCAGCCGTTGCGCCAGCACCGTCGACGCGGTGTCGTACATCTGGCCGCGCGTCAGCGTCTGCGAGGTCAGCGCCAGGATCATGATCGGCGCGTCGGCCGGGTTGACCTTGCGGTAGGTCGGATTGCTCGGCATGCCGGTGGGCAGCAGCGTGCGTGCCGCGTTGATCGCGGCCTGCACGTCGCGCGCGGCGCCGTCGATGTCGCGGCTGAGGTCGAACTGCAGCGTGACGTTGCTGGAGCCGAGCGAGGAGCGCGAGGTGATCTCGGTGACGCCGGCGATGCTGCCGAGCGCGCGCTCCAGCGGCGTCGCGACGGTGGCGGCCATCGTGTCCGGGCTCGCGCCCGGCAGCGAGGCGGACACCGAGATCGTCGGGAAGTCCACCTGCGGCAGCGGCGCGATCGGCAGGAAGTGATAGCCGAGCATCCCCGCCAGCGCGATGCCGATCGTGATCAGCGTCGTCGCGACCGGCCTCGCGATGAACGGCGCTGAAATATTCATCGCAGGTCTCCGCCGGGACCTGGCGATCCGACCGGTCCCGCAGGAGCGATCGGGCCGACCGGACCGATGGGCCCGGCAGGGTCGGCGATCTGCGGCGCGTCGGGGCCGCGGCGTTCCTCGGCGTCGCGCGTCGCGCGCTTCACGCCGCGGCGCTCGCGCCAACGCTGCGCCATGCGCGCGAAGCCCAGGTAGATCACCGGCGTCGTGAACAGCGTCAGCAGCTGGCTCACGATCAGGCCGCCGACCATGGTCACGCCCAGCGGATGCCGCAGCTCATGACCGACGCCGCTCCCCAGCATCAGCGGCAGCGCGCCCAGCAGCGCGGCCATCGTCGTCATCAGGATGGGACGGAAGCGCAGCAGCGACGCCTGGTGGATCGCGGCGCGCGGTTCCAGCCCCTGTTCGCGTTCGGCCTCGAGCGCGAAGTCGATCATCATGATCGCGTTCTTCTTGACGATGCCGATCAGCAGCACGATGCCGATGATCGCGATGATCCCGAGGTCCAGCCCGCCGAGCAGCAGCGCCAGCAGCGCGCCGACGCCGGCCGACGGCAGGGTCGACAGGATGGTGACCGGATGGATGTAGCTCTCGTAGAGCACGCCCAGCACGATGTACATCGTGACCACCGCCGCCAGGATCAGGAACAGCGTGCTCGACAGCGAGTTGCTGAAGGCCTCCGCCGCGCCCTGGAAGCTGGTCTCGACGCTGAGGGGCAGGTCGAGCTTGGCCTGTTCGGACTTGATCGCCGTGACGGCGTCGCCGAGGGCGACGCCCGGTGGCAGGTTGAACGAGATCGTCGCCGCCGGGAACTGCGCGACGTGGTTGATCGCCAGCGCGGCGGGGCGCTCGACGATCTGCGCGACCGAGCTCAGCGGCACCTGCACCGAGGTGGTCGACGTGGTGCCGGTGGCGCCGGTCGTCGTCGTGCTGCCGGGCACGTACAGCCCTTCGAGCGCGCGCGGGCCGCTGCGGAACTCCGGCGCCGCCTCGAGCACGACGCGGTACTGGCTGGACTGCGTGTAGATCGTCGAGATCAGCCGTTGGCCGAAGGCGTTGTAGAGCGTCGTGTCGATCGCCGCGATCGTCACGCCGAGCCGGCCCGCCGCCTCGCGGTCGATCTGCACCCAGGCCTGCAGGCCCTGGTTCTGCAGGTCGCTGGCGACGTCGGCCAGTTGCGGCAGCGCCTTGAGCCGCTCCAGCAGCTGGTCGTTGGCCTTCTGCAGGTCGCCGGAATCCGGCGAACTCAGCAGGAACTGGTACTGCGTCTTGGAGATGCGGTCCTCGATCGTCAGGTCCTGCACCGGCTGCATGTAGGCGGTGATGCCCGGCACCTGCCGGTTCGCGTCGCCCAGCCGCGCGATGATCTCCGTCGCCGAGGCGTGGCGCGACGCGAACGGCTTCAGCGTGATCTGCATGCGGCCGGTGTTCAGCGACGCGTTGGCGCCGTCGACGCCGATGAAGGACGCGACGTGATCGACGTCGGGATCCTTCAGGAAGACTTCGGCGAGCTTCTGCTGGCGCTCGCTCATCGCGTCGAACGAGGTGCTCTGCGTGGCCTCGGTGATGACCTGCAGCAAACCGGTGTCCTGCACCGGGAAGAAGCCCTTGGGCACGACGACGTACAGCAGCGCCGTCAGCGCCAGCGTCCCGAAGAAGCCCAGCAGCGTCAGCACCGGGCGGTCCAGCACCCAGTCCAGGCCGCGGCCGTAGGCCTGGATCATGGCGTCGAACTTCTCGCCGAACCAGGTGCCGAGGCGCGAGTGCTTCTGCTCGGCCTCGGGCTTCAGCAGCCGCGCGCTCATCATCGGCGTCAGCGTCAGCGAGACGAAGGCCGAGATCAGGATGGACACGGCCAGCGTGATCGCGAACTCATGGAACAGCCGGCCGACGACGTCGCCCATGAACAGCAGCGGGATCAGCACCGCGATCAGCGAGACCGTCAGCGAGATGATGGTGAAGCCGATCTGCTTCGATCCCTTGATGGCCGCCTCCATCGGCGAGTCGCCCTCCTCGACGTAGCGGGCGATGTTCTCGATCATCACGATCGCGTCGTCGACGACGAAGCCGGTCGAGATGGTCAGCGCCATCAGCGTGAGGTTGTTGATCGAGAAGCCGGCCAGGTACATCACGCCGAAGGTGCCGATCAGCGACAGCGGCACCGCGACGCTGGGGATCAGCGTGGCGCTGCCGCTGCGCAGGAACAGGAAGATCACCGCCACCACCAGCACGATCGCGAGCAGCAGCTCGATCTCGGTGTCGTCGACCGAGGCGCGGATCGTCGTCGTGCGGTCGGACAGGATCTGCACGTCGACGGACGCGGGCAGCGTGCCCTGCAGCTTGGGCAGCAGCGCCTTCACGCGGTCGACGGTCTGGATCACGTTGGCGCCCGGCTGGCGCTGCACGTTCAGGATCACGCCGGGCGTGGTGTCGGCCCAGGCGGCCAGGCGCAGGTTCTCGGCGTCGTCGACGATCTCCGCGACGTCGCTCAGGCGAAGCGGGTTGCCGTTCTTCCAGGCGATGATCAGGTTCTGGTATTCGGCGGCGGAGCGCAGCTGATCGTTGGCGTCGATCGTCGACGCGCGCTGCGAGCCGTCGAAGCTGCCCTTGGCCTGGTTGACGTTGGCCGACGCAATGGCGCTGCGCACGTCGTCCAGGGACATGCCCAGCGCCGCCAGTGCGCGGGGGTTGGCCTGGATGCGCACAGCGGGACGCCGGCCGCCGGCGATGCTCACCAGGCCCACGCCGTCCACCTGCGACAGCTTGGGCGCGAGCCGGTTCTCGACCAGATCGTGGACCTTGATCACCGGCAGCGACGGCGAAGTCACCGCGATCGTCATCACCGGCGCATCGGCCGGGTTGACCTTGCTGTAGACCGGCGGCATCGGCAGGTCGCCGGGCAGCAGGTTGCTGCCGGCGTTGATCGCGGCCTGCACTTCCTGCTCGGCGACGTCCAGCGACAGGCCCAGCGAGAAGCGCAAGGTGATGACCGAGGCGCCACCCGAGCTCGACGAGGTCATCTGGCTCAGGCCCGGCATCTGGCCGAACTGGCGCTCCAGCGGCGCGGTGACCGTGGTGGAGATGACGTCGGGGCTCGCGCCCGGGTAGAGCGTCGTGACCTGGATCGTCGGGTAGTCGACCTCCGGCAGCGCGGACAGCGGCAGCAGGCGGTAGGCGAGCAGGCCGGCCAGCAGGATGGCCAGCATCAGCAGCGAGGTCGCGACCGGCCGCTCGATGAAGGGACGGGACGGATTCATGGCCATGGCCGGGCCCCGATCAGTGGCCGCCGCTCGAGGCCGCCTGCCGTTTCGCCCGTTCAGCGCGGCGCTCGGCGATCCAGGCTTCCCGCTCGGCGGGACTCATCTTCATGACCTTCTCTTGGACATCGGGCGGCAGGCGGTCCAGCCAAGCGGGACGTTCGCCGCCGGCTTGAGCGGCATCGTTGCGGGCTTCCGCGGTCGGCGCGCGCAGTGCGGCGTCGGCCGGGTTGCCCGAACCGCTCGCGGTACCGCCTTGCGGCGCCGAAGCCCGGCCCCACGCGCCGGAGGCGCCACCACCGGGCGCGCTGGCGCCGCGGCCGCGACGCGGCGCCGCGTTGGCGCCGGCCCGCTGCTTCGGATCGGCGGCGATGACCTCGACCTTCGCGCCTTCGCGCAGCCGGTCGACGCCGTCGATGACGACGCGCTCGCCCGGCTCGATCCTGCCGTCCACGGCCATCCAGTCGCCGTCGACCGCGCCGGTCTGGACGACCCGCGTGGAGACGGTGTTGTCCGCGCCCACGACGTAGACGTAGAAGCCTTGCGAGCCGCGCAGCACCGCGGCGGCCGGCACGGCCAGGCGGTTCTGCTCGGTCGCGAGCTGCAGCTTCACGCTGACCGACTGGTTGGGATAGAGCGCGTCGTCGTCGTTCGGGAACAGCGCCTTGAGCTTGATCGTGTCGGTGGCGATGTCGATCGCGTTGTCGGCCGTCGCGAGCTTGCCGGTGGCCAGGCGCGTCTTGCCGTCGCGGCTCCAGGCCTCGACCGTCATCGAGGTCTTGCCCTTCAACCCGGCGCTGACCTGTGGCAGCAGCGCCGACGGCACCGCGAAGGTCAACGCGATCGGACGCGTCTGCGTGATGCTGACGATGCCGTTGGTGTCGCCGGTCTGCACGACGTTGCCGATGTCCGCCTGCTTCAGGCCGACGCGGCCCGAGATCGGCGCCAGCACCCGGCTGTAGGTGACCTGCAGCCGGGCGCTGTCGACCGCGGCCTGGTCGGCCTTGACCGTGCCGGTGAGCTGGTTGACCGTGGCCTGCTGCGTGTCGACCTGCTGGCGCGCGATCGCGTCCTTGGCGAGCAGGTCCTGGTAGCGCGTCAGGTCGATGCGGGCGTTGTCCAGCGTGGCCTTGTCGCGGGCGAGCTGGCCCTCGGCCTGGCCGAGCGCGGCCTGGAAGGCGCGCGGATCGATCTGCGCCAGCGTCTGCCCGGCCTTCACCTGCTGGCCTTCCGTGAAGTGGATCTGCTGCAGCACGCCGCTGACCTGCGCGCGCACGACGGCGGTGTTGGAGGCGGTGATTGTGCCGATCGCGGCCGCCGTGTGGCGGATGTCCTGCAGCCGGGCGGGCATCACCGACACCGGTTGCACGCGGTTGGCGGCGAAGCGGCCGCCGCGGCCGGCACCGCCCCCCCCAGGGACGCCCGGGCCGCCGGCACCGGCCGGACCGCTCGCCGCGGAGGCGGGACCGCCCGCCGTGCCGTCAGCGCCACGGCCCTTCCACCACCACCAGCCGCCGGCTGCGATGGACAGCACGACCACGCCAAGGATCCAGGGCGTCGCCCGGCCTTGCTGTTGGCGGGGCTTCGATGCGTGGAGGAGGGGGGAGAAGACAGTCCCCGGCGCGCCGGGCAGGTTCTTGTTCGTGTTCATTCGGGCGGGCGATGCTTGCTATGTCGCTACCCTAGTATCTGGCGACAGCAGCCTGGTGTACCCAAGGAAAAGAATCGCAAAGCGTCCGGGCTAACCCGCGTATCTGCGGGGGAAGTGCGGGGGAAGTGCGGGGGAAG
>CBIHMU010000074.1:0-29441 GCA_966211105.1 uncultured Burkholderiales bacterium | reverse complement strand
CAGCGCGGTGGCGCTGCCGGCCGCGCCCATCGCGATCGCGATGTCCGCGCGCGCCAGCGCCGGCGCGTCGTTCACGCCGTCGCCGATCATCGCGACGGGGCCTTGCTCGTCGGCGAGCCTGGCGATCGCGTCGAGCTTGTCCTGCGGCAGCAGCGGCGCGCGCACCGCGTCCTCCGGCAGGCCGAGCCGGCCCGCCATCGCGACGGCACTCGCGCGCTGGTCGCCGCTGAGCATCGTCAGCGCCAGGCCGCGCGCGCGCAGCGCCTTCAGCAACTCGGCGGCTTCGGGACTCGGCGTGTCCGAGAGCGCCAGCAGCGCCAGCGTCTGCGCGCCGCGCATCAGCCAGACCAGCGTGTGGCCCTGCGACTGCAGCGCACGCGCGGCTTTGCGGGCCTCGTCGTCGACGGCCCCGCGCTGCTCGGCCAGCCGTTCATTGCCGAGCGCGAAGTCGGCGCCGTCCAGCTGCGCGGTCAGGCCCAGGCCGGGGAGGTTCTGCAGGTGATCGACAGGCTCCAGCATCGTTCCCAGGCGCTCCGCATGCGCCGCGACGATGGCCTGCGCCAGCGGGTGCGTGCTGCCGGCGTCCAGCCGCGCCGCCAGGTGCAGCGCCTGGTCGGCGTTGACTGACGGGTAGAGCGGCTGCACGGCCGCCAGTTGCGGCTTGCCCTCGGTGAGCGTGCCGGTCTTGTCGAAGGCCAGCGTCTTCAATTGCCGGGCGCGTTCCAGGTACAGACCGCCCTTGATCAGGATGCCGCGCCGCGCGGCCGAGGCCAGGCCGCTGACGACGGTCACCGGCGTGGAGATCACCAGCGCGCAGGGGCAGGCGATCACGAGCAGCACCAGGCCCTTGTAGATCCAGTCGCTCCAGGGTCCGAGGCCCAGCAGCGGCGGCAGCACCGCGAGCGCCACCGCCACCAGCACGACCGCCGGCGTGTAGACGCGGGCGAAGCGGTCGATGAAGGCCTGCGTCGGCGCGCGTTGCGACTGCGCCTGCTGCACGGCCGAGGCCATGCGGTCCAGCAGCGTGTGGCCCTTGCCGGCGGTGACGCTCATCTCCAGCAGGCCGTCGCCGTTGATGCTGCCGGCCAGCAGCGCGTCGCCGGGCGCCTTGTCGACCGGCATCGCCTCGCCGGTCAGCGCGGCCTCGTTCAAGCTGGAACGGCCCGTGAGCAGGCGGCCGTCGAGCGGCACGCGCTCGCCCGGCGGGACGCGGACGGTCGCGCCGATCGCCACATCGGCCGCGGGCACCGACGTCCAGCGGCCGTCGGCGCCCTGCACCTGCGCGCTCTCCGGCGCCAGCTGCGTCAGCGCGCGGATCGCGTCGCGGGCGCGGGCCAGGCTCAGGCTCTCCATCATCTCGGACAGGCCGAACAGCCACACCACCATCGCCGCCTCCGGCCACTGGCCGAGCACGATCGCGCCGATCACCGCCAGGCTCATCAGCAGGTGGATGTTGAGCGTCACGCTCTTCAGCGCGATCCAGCCCTTGCGCAGCGTCGGCAGGCCGCCGAGCAGCATCGTCGCGACGGACAGCGCGATCACCACGGGCCCGGATTCGTCGAAGCCGGAGAACGCCAGCGTCTCCGCCGCGATCGCCGCAACACCGGCGATCGCCATGCGCGCCTTGAGGCTGGCCGAGAGCGCCGGCGGCGGCGCGGGTGGCGGGGCCTCCGCTTCGATGGGTTCGGCGCTCATGCCGGCCGCGTTGATCGCGGCGCGCAGCGGCGCGTCGTCGGGCAGCCGGTGATGGACGTCGAGCAGGCGGTTGATCAGGTCGAACTCCAGCGCGACCACGCCGTCCTTCCCCTGCAGCTGCTTGCGCAGCAGGCCTTCCTCGGTCGGGCAATCCATGCCGGCGATGAAGTAGCGCTGGCGGGTCGTGCCGGCGAGGGCCTCGGCGGTCGGGGCCGGGACCTGCTGCACCGGCGCGGCGCAACACGCGTCGTGTCCGTGGTGATGGTGCCCGTGGTCATGGGCATGAGCATGCGCATGGCCATGGGCATGGGCATGGGCGTGCGGGTGATCGTGTTCCTGATGTGCCATGGGGGTGGATTGGATAGTCTGTAGCCGCTCCAAGGTCAAGCGGCTATCCTGACCGACATGCGAATCGGCGAACTGAGCAAATCCACCGGCGTGGACATCGAGACCATCCGCTTCTACGAGAAGAGCGGCCTGCTGCCCCCGCCCGCGCGCAGCGACAACGGTTACCGGGACTACGCCCACGCGCACCTGGAACGCCTGGCCTTCATCCGGCATTGCCGGGCGCTGGACATGTCGCTGGCGGACGTCACCCTGCTGCTGAACAGCCTGGAGACCCGCGATCCCGAGGAACTCGTGAAAGTCGACGTGCTGGTGGCCTCGCAACTCGGCAAGGTCCGCGCCCGGCTGCAGAGCATGCGGGCGCTCGAGGCGCAGCTGGTCGCGCTGCAGAAGCGCTGCGACGCGGACCATGACCACCACGCCTGCGGCATCCTCGAAGAGCTCGTCTCCGCGGCGCACGGCGAGGCCTGCGCCTGCCATCCCGATCCGCAGGGGCAGGCGGGGCACGCGGTGCCCCCTTCACGCATCCGGGCGGGCTGAGCGCCGGCGAGCGTCTCAGGTCGTCATCGGCAGCGCCGCCTGCACGAGCCGCTCCCGCAGCCGCGGCACCGCGAAGTCGATGAAGGCCCGCAGCTTCAGCGGCAGACGGCTCTGGCTGCGCGGCGCATACACGAGATGCACCGGCCGCGGCGCGGCCTCGAAGTCCTCGAGCACCAGGCGCAGGCGCCCCGCGCGCACATCGTCGTTCACCTGGTACGACAACACCCGCGCGAGACCCGCGCCGGAACGGGCCGCATCGATGGCGGCGTCGATCGTCGTCACGCTCAGCCGTGATCGGAACGACCCGGTGACCGCCACGCCGTCCTGCCGGAACGGCCAGGCGCCGTCGCTGGACACGCTCCCGAAGGACACGACGCGATGGCGCCGCAGATCGTCAGGCGTCTGCGGCGTCCCGTGGCGCGCGAGGTAGGCGGGCGACGCGCAGAGCACGTGCCGGCATTCGCCGAGCCGCGTGGCCACGAGACGGCTGTCCGGCAGCTCGCCGATGCGCAGCGCGACATCGATCTGGTCGTCGAGGAAATGCGTGACCCGGTCGGTGAACTTGAGCTCGACGGCGATTTCGGGAAAGGCGTCCAGGAAGGCGATGACCGTCGGCAGCACGTGCAGGCGCCCGAACATCGTCGGCGCCGTCACGATCAGCTCGCCGCGCGGCTCGGTGTACTCGCCGGCGGCGGCCCGTTCGGCCTCGTTGAGCTGGTCGAGGATGGTCCGCGCCGCCTCCACGTACGAGCGTCCCGCATCGGTCAGGTCCAGGCCCTTGGCCGAGCGGATCAGCAGCGACGCGCGCAGATGCCTTTCCAGTTCGGCGACCTTGCGGCTCACGGTCGCCAGGGGCAGCCCGAGCCGCTGGCTCGCCTTCGACAGGCTGCCGGCATCCACGGCGGCGATGAGCATCGCCATTGCGTCGATTCGATCCATGAGCGTGCTCGCGACCCGGCGTTGGCCGCCAGGCCTTCCATATTTCTAGAGGGTTGCTCTCGATCGTAGCGACTTCCGCATCAATCCGGGAAGGCCGAGACTGCCTCCATGCCTTCCAAGGCGGGTCACCGACCCGGGGAGGGCGCCAAGGAAACCGTCATGAGCGCCACCAGCATCGACCGCGGCCAGATCGCCGCCATCCGCCACCGCACCGCGACCGTCCTGGGCCGGCAGGTGTTCTACCGCGAGGCCGGCGATCCGGCGGCCCCGACCCTGCTGCTGCTGCACGGCCTGCCGACCAGCAGCCGGATGTTCAACCCGCTGATCCCGCTGCTGGCCGACCGCTTCCACGTGATCGCGCCGGACTACATCGGCTTCGGCCACTCGGAGGCGCCCCGGCGCGAGGACTTCGCCTACACCTTCGATCATCTGGCGGCGCACGTGGCCGGCCTCGTCGACGCGCTCGAGCTGAGCGCGTACACGCTCTACATGCAGGACTACGGCGGCCCGATCGGCTTCCGGCTGTTCCAGCAGCGGCCGGAGCAGGTGAAGGGCTTCATCATCCAGAACGCCAATGCCTACGTGGACGGCGTGGGCGACGAAGCCAAGACGGTCTTCGGCCCGCTGTGGGCGGCGCGCACGCCGGAGAGCGAGGCGCCCGCGCGTCAGTTGGTCAGCATGGCCGGCACGAAGTGGCACTGGCTGGTCGGCGTGAAGGATCCGGAGCGGATCGACCCGGATCACTGGATCGTCGACCAGGCGCTGCTGGACCGGCCCGGCATGCAGGACGCCAATGTCGACCTGCTGGAGAACTACAAGACCAACGTCGCGCTGTATCCTGACTGGCAGGCGGCCTTCCGCCGCTACCGTCCGAAGACGCTCATCGTCTGGGGGAAGAACGATCCGATCTTCATCCCGCCCGGCGCCCGCGCCTACCTGAACGACCTGCCCGAGGCGAAGCTGGTCTGGCTGGACGGGGGTCACTTCGTGCTGGACGAGTTCGCGCCGCAGGTCGCGGCGGAGATCAAGGCCGTCTTCGGTTGAGGGCGGGACGCGCCGCGCGGCGCGTCAGCGCGGCATCGAGCGGGCGAATTCCTCCAACCGCCGGCGGAGCTCGTCCCGGACCTGCCGCAGCGCCGACGACAGCTGCGCGCGTCCGGGCACGATCAGGTGCAGGGGGGCCGGGTCGCCCCGCCAGTGCGGGTTGACGTGGACCAGACGGCTGGCGGCCAGTTCCTGGGCCACGTCCGGCCACGACTTGTAGGCGAGTCCCAGCCCCGCCAGCGCCCAGCGCTTGACGACCTCGCCGTCGTCGGCGACACGGCGCCCGGCGAGCGGCAGATCCACCGGCCGGCCGGCGATCTCGACCGGCCAGGCGGTCGGCACCTCGCCGGCAACGAGGTAGCGCAGCGCCTCGTGCCGCGCCATGTCCTCCGGCGACGCCGGCATTCCATGCAGTGCCAGGTAGTGCGGCGCCGCGACCAGCACCCGGCGGCAGTCCGGCAGCAGCGGCAGGGCGACCTGGGCGCCGCCCGTCGGTTGGCCGTAGCGGACCGCGGCATCGACCGGGCGCCGGAGCAGGTCCGTGAGCGGATCGCCGATCTGCAGGCGCAGCGTCAGGTCGGGATGGCGCTCCTGGAACTGCTCCAGCCACGGCAGCAGCACGTGGCGCCCCAGGTCCGACGGCACCGTCAGATGCAGCTCGCCGGAGAGCGCTTCGCGGCCGGCCAGCGCCTCGTCGCGGCCGTCGATCAGCGCCTGCAGCGCCGCCCGCGCATGCGGAAGGTAGCGCTGACCTTCACCGGACAGCCGCAGGCTGCGCGTGCTGCGCACGAACAGCGGAAAGCCCAACTGCGCCTCCATCCGCTTGAGCGCGGCGCTCGCGGCGGCCGGCGACCAGTCCAGCGTCTTCGCGGCGGCGGTCAGGTTGCCGAGATCGGCGATGCGCACCAGCAGTTCGAGGTCGGCGATCCGGGTCATTGTTCGATTTTCTTTGAAAAAGCTTAGCCAGCCAGCCGGTTCAATGGCGCCCGGCTTGATCCGAGACTGGGGACCATCAAACAACCTGGAACACGCCATGGCACACCCTGCTTCCACGACCGCGACCACGACCACGACGGCCACCACGCTCGCCCATGCGCCGGCAGGCACGACCTTCACTCCGGACACCGTCAGCGTCGTCATCGGCGGGACCTCCGGCATCGGCCGCGCGGTGGTCGACGCCTTGAGCGCTCGCCCCGGCCGGGTCATCGCGGCCGGTCTGACGACCGGCCTCGACGTCGCCGATCCGTCGGCCGTCGCCGCCTTCTTCGAATCGATCGGGCCGGTGGACCATGTCGTCTTCACCGCCGGCTCCCAGGCGCCGGGCGGGCCGGTGGCGTCGCTGGACCTCGATGCGGCCAAGGCGGCCTTCGACATCAAGTTCTGGGGCGCGATCGCGGTGGCGCGCGCGGCCGCAGGCCGGCTGCGTCCGGGCGGCACGCTGACCTTGACCTCCGGCTTCCTGGCGCGCCGCGCCGTCCCCGGCGCCTTCGTGAAGACCGCCATGAACGCCGCGCTGGAGGCCTCCGCGAAGCTGCTGGCGCGGGAGCTCGCGCCGCTGCGCGTGAACGTCGTCAGCCCGGGCCTGACCGACACCGAGGCCTATGCCGGCATGGCGCCGGAGGCGCGCGCAGCGATGCTTGCCAAGGCGGCCTCGACCCTGCCTGCCGGTCGGGCAGGACAGGTCCAGGACCTGGCAGCGGGATATCTCTTCCTCATCGACAACCCCTTCGTCACCGGCAGCGTCATCGACATCGACGGCGGCGCGCTGATCCAGTGAGGCCTTCGCGCGGCAGCGGCAAGCGCGCGGCGCACGCCGGGTCGCCCCCGACATTCCGTGACGGAGTGGGCGTCGGTCCTCCCCAGGAGGGCCGAGGAGCGTGCGGATGGTTCAGTCCGAGCAACGAACGGACGATGTAGAGTCCGGGCCGCCCGCGTTACAACTTCAAGACATGTCGAGCGCGGGCGGCCCACCCTCCGCTCTTCACGTCGCTCATGCGTGTCTGTTCACTGTCATCGGTCAAGAACCGCATCGTCCTCGGTCAGCCGCTCGCCTTCAGCGTGCGGGACACCGACCGGACGCTGCTGCTCGCGCGCGGGCAGGTGATCGCCGACCAGGCGCAGCTCGATGCGCTGATGCGGCGCGGCGCCCTGGTCGATGCGAACGAACTCGCCGAATCGGCGCGGCAGGCGGCCCCTGCGCCGACGCGCTCCGCCGCCTACCTCCGCGAGCGGCTGCCCGAGGAATGGGATCGCGGCCAGCAGGAGGTGCGCAACGCCCTGTCGGCCTCGCCGGAGCGCATGGCCGGCGCCCTGGACGGCGCCACGGCGCTGATGCTGACCCTGATCGACAGCTCGCCGGAGGTCGCACTCTCACAGGTGGTTCGACAACCTGAATCCACCAGCGGCCACTACGGCGTGACGCATTCCTTGCATGCGGCCACGGCCTGCCACGCGGCGGCCCGTTATCTGGGCTGGGGTCCGGACGACCAGCGTCGGGCCTTCCAGGCTGCGCTGACGATGAACCTGGGCATGCTGGACCTGCAGGCGCGGCTGTCCAGCCAGGTCTCGCCGCTGACGGCGATGCAGCGCGAGGCCATCAACGAACACCCGATCCGCAGCGTCGAGATGCTGAGCGCCGCCGGCATCGACGATCCGGACTGGCTGGACGCCGTGCTGCAGCATCATGAGACGCCCGACGGGCGCGGTTATCCGCATGGTGTCAGCGACGTCGGCGAACTGGCCGAGATGCTGCGCTACGCCGACGTCTACACCGCCCGCCTGAGCAGCCGGGCCAACCGGCCGGCGATGAGCGCGGCGCAGGCCGGGCGCGAGCTCCACCAGATGGCCGCGCAGAGCCCGCTGGCGGCGGCGCTGATCAAGTCCTTCGGCATCTTCCCGCCGGGCAGCCTGGTGCGGCTGGCCAGCGGCGAGGTCGGCCTGGTCGTGCGCAACGGCGACAAGGCGCACCGCCCGATGGTGTCGGCCTTGACGAACGCCAACGGCGAGCCGCGCCACACCCCGGTGCTGCGCGACAGCAGCCGCGACGACCACGCCGTGGTCGCCCTGCTGCCCGCGCACGGTTCACCGATCCGCCTGTCCGACGAGCGCATCGCAGCGCTGATCGCCAGCGCCTGAGGCGCCCGGCGGGTGGCGCGAGGCGCCTCCGCAAAGGCTTGCAGCTGATTCACCTCGATGCATCAGACTGGCGAGGATCCACCTCTCTTTCGGTAGACCCGACCCGCGTCCCCGGCGCGCAGACTCCGCCGTTTTCGGACATGGGGGATGCATGTGGGTCAAGGGGTCGAACTGAAATCGGGGCGCTGGCGCGCCATGGTGGCGACGGATCGCGGCGGTCGTCTGCGCTGGCTGGGGGAGATCGGGCCGGGCGGTCGCGCACCTTGGTTGCGGCCGCTGCTGATCGAACGGGGCAGACTGGTCGGCGGCGGCGCGGTGAGACTGGGCGCCCCGACCGGGATGCCCGAGGACATGGCGCGGCTGGTCCCGGACCCGGCCACCTTCGACGAACCCTGGCGCATCACGCACCAGGCGCCCGATGCAATCACGCTGATGCTGCATCCCTGCAGCCCGTCGCCGGGCACCTGGGGTTTCCAGGCGAGCCAGACGCTGCGCCTGGACGAGCATCGGCTGGACTGGACCCTGTCGGTGCGCAACCTGAGCCGCATGCCGATGCCGGCTCGACTGGGATGGCTGCTGAACTTCCCGGAGGACTTCGCCGATGCCGCGTGGCTCGACGAGACGCTGGACACGGTGAGGCTGGTCGGCCGCGATCATGTGGAGCGCCGCGATCCCTGGTGCGGCATCGCCTCGCTGAGCGGCGCCGGCGGGCGCATCGTGCTGCTGCGCGGGGAAGCCCCGCTGGACACGCTGAGCTTCGAGCGCCACCCGACGCGGACCTCGGTGCAGGTCCGCCTGCTGACGCCGGACACGCCGCGGCTGCTGTCGCTGGCGCGGGGCGAGGAGCTGACGCTGCGGCTGTCGATCGACCTGCTGGAGCCGAGGACGCCACCGCTGCCGCGCGTGCCGCCGGACAACCCTGCGGGGTCTCCGATCCTCTGAATGCCCCGAGCGTCGAGCGTCGAGGGGCGATGGGCGATGGGCGATGGGCGATGGGCGAGGCGGGGCCGGCAGGCGCCCCAAGGCGCGCGGGCGGCCAGGGCGCGCGGGGAGGCGCCGCCTATACTGCCGCGCGCCGCTCCTGCGGCCTCCCCCATGCCGACGCTGCCCTCCCTCGCCGCCTTCCGGCCCTATCTGCGCGACGCCTTGCGCGACGATCTCGTCGCCGCCGTGGTGGTCAGCGTCCTCCTGATCCCGCAGAGCCTGGCCTACGCCATGCTCGCCGGCCTGCCGCCGCAGGTGGGCCTCTATGCGAGCCTGCTGCCGCCCCTGTTCTACGCGGCGCTGGGCTCCAGCCCCTTCCTCAACATCGGCCCGGTCGCGGTGCTGGCGCTGATGATCATGCAGACGCTGCAGCTCGCACCCGCCGGCGTCAGCCCGAGCGAGGCCGCGCTGGTGCTGTCCGCCGAGGTCGGCCTGTTCCTCGGCGCGGCGGCGCTGCTGCGGCTGCACGCCCTGGCCGCGCTGCTCTCGGTGCCGGTGCTGCACGGCTTCGAATCGGGCGCGACGATCGCCATCGCCGCGAGTCAGCTGCCCGTGCTGATCGGCTCGGCGGCGACCGGCGGCACGCTGCCGGATCTCTGGCGCTCGCTCTCGGCGCACGACTTCGACTGGCGCGGCGTCGCGGCGCTGTTCGGCGCCGTGTCGCTGCTGGCGCTGATCGCCGTGCGGCGCCTGCCCAAGGGCTTCCTCTCGCGGATCGCACCGCTCGCCGTGCTGCTCATCGGCATCGGCGTCGCGTGGGGCTGGGATCCGCAGGGCCTGCCGCGCGTCGGCGAGTTGCCGCCGCTGGCGCTGGTCTTCACGCTGCCGCGGCTGGACGCCGACCTCTGGGTGGCCATGCTGCCCGGCGCGGCGCTGATCGGCCTGCTCGGCTACGTGTCCAGCCTGGCCGTGGCCGAATCGCTCGCGCGGCGCGTCGGCCAGCGTGTCGACGCCCGGCGGGAGTTGATGGGCCTGTCCGTCGCCAATCTGGCGGCGGCGCTCTCGGGCGGCATGCCGGCCGCCGCAAGCTTCTCGCGCAGCGTGCTGATGAGCGACGCCGGCAGCCGCACGCGCATGACAGGCGTCTTCGTCGCCGCGCTGATGGGCCTCGTGCTGCTGACGGTCTCGCCGCTGCTGGCCTGGGTGCCCAAGCCGGTGCTGGCGGCCAGCATCATGGTCGCGGTGCTGTCCGGGCTGAAGTTCGGTCCCTACGCCGATGCCTGGCGCTACGACCGCGCCGAAGCCCTGCTGATGACGGCGGTGACGCTGCTGGTGATCTTCGCCGGCATCACCGCGGCACTGGGGCTGGGCGTGGCCAGTGCGATCGCGCTGCTGCTGCAGCGCAGCGCCCGGCCGCACGTCGCGCTGATCGGCCGCATCCCGGGGACCGAGCACTACCGCAACGTCGAGCGCCACCATGTCGAGCTCGACCCGCAAGTCCTCGGGCTGCGCATCGACGAAAGCCTGCTCTTCCTCAACGGTCGCAGCCTGGCCGACGTCGTCCAGGCCCACCTCGACACCCACCCGACCACGCGGCGCGTGCTGCTGCAGATGTCGCCGGTGAACAGCATCGACTTCAGCGGCCTCAGCGCGCTGAAGGAGCTGCACGAGGCGCTCGAGCGCCAGGACCGGCGCCTGGACCTCAGCGAGGTCAAGGGGCCGGTGCTCGACCGGCTCAAGGCCAGCCAGTGGGAGTCTTGGTTCCGCGGGAAGATGTACCTGTCCCACCATCTGGGGATGAGGGACACGGACTGACGTTCAATGCACCTCGTTCAGATGCCCATGCTTGCGCAGGTCGGGCATCAGGAAGCAGACGAGGAAGGCGAAGAAGCACATCACCGAGACGTAGACGTAGAACGCGCTCTCCACGTTCGCGGCCTTGAGGCTCAGCGCGACGAACTCCGCCGAGCCGCCGAAGATCGCATTGCCGATCGCATACGACAGACCCACGCCCAGCGCGCGGATCTCGGGCGGGAACATCTCCGCCTTGATCAGCCCGCCGATCGAGGTGTACAGCGACACGATCGCCATCGCGAGGATGATCAGGCCGAAGGCGGCATGCGGGCTCTGCACGCCCTGGAGCGCCGACAGGATCGGCCAGGTGCACACCGCCCCCAGAAGGCCGAACCACAGCATCGACGTCCGCCGCCCGATGCGGTCCGACAACGCGCCGAAGAGCGGCTGCATGCACATGTAGACGAACAGCGCCGCCGTCATCACCGTGCTCGCCACCTTCTTGTCCATGCCCACGCTCAGCACCAGGTACTTCTGCATGTAGGTCGTGTACGTGTAGAAGGCCAGCGATCCGCCCGCGGTGAAACCCAGCACGATCAGGAACGAACGCATGTGCTTGCCGAACAGCTCGCGCATCGACCCCGATTCCTTGCGTTCGAGCTGCTCCGCCTGCGCGGTCTCGGCCAGCGAGCGACGCAGGTAGAACGCGATCACCGCCGTCGCGGCGCCGGCCGCGAACGGGATGCGCCAGCCCCAGTCGCGCATCTGCGTCTCGGACAGCGTCTGCTCCAGGATCGCCACGACCAGCACCGCCAGCAGCTGGCCGCCGATCAGCGTCACGTACTGGAAGGACGCGTAGAACCCGCGCTGGCCGCGCAGCGCAACCTCGCTCATGTAGGTGGCGCTGGTGCCGTATTCGCCGCCCACCGACAGGCCCTGGAACAGCCGCGCCGCCAGCAGCAGCGCCGGTGCCAGGACGCCGATGGTCTCGTAGGTCGGCATGCAGGCGATGGCCAGCGAGCCGCCGCACATCATCAGCACCGAGATCATCATGGCCGTCTTGCGGCCCTGGCGATCGGCGATGCGGCCGAACAACCAGCCGCCGATCGGCCGCATCAGGAAGCCGGCGGCGAACACGCCTGCCGTGTTCAGCAGCTGGACCGTCGGATCGCCCTTCGGGAAGAACGCGTGCGCGAAGTAGATCGAGGTGAACGCGTAGACGTAGAAGTCGAACCACTCCACCAGATTGCCGGACGAGGCGCCGACGATGGCAAAGATGCGGTCCCGCTTCTCATGTGCGGTGTAGTGCCCGGCGACGCCGGACGCCGGCGTCGAGCCGCCGGCAAGGGGTGGGATCTTGGCAGTCATGGCGGAAGCCTACTCCCGCGATGAAAAACCCGCAGGCGCGGTTCGGCCAAACCGAACGCCACGCGCACCGCATGTGGACTAGGCCATTTCTGCCATCGCCAATCGCACGCCGAAGGCCAGGAACAGCGCGCCGATGCCGCGGTTGAGCCATCGCCCGAGCGTGCGCGCCCACCCCTGCCCACGGGCACGCGCGCCCGCCACGGCGCTCGACCAGGCCAGCAGGTGGCACCACAGCATCCCGTTCACGTTGAACACGGCGCCGAGGAACAGGAACGCCGCCGCCTTGCTCGGCGCCTCGGGCGAGATGAACTGCGGGACGAAGGCCAGGAAGAACAGCCCGACCTTGGGGTTGAGCACGTTGGTGAGAAAGCCCTGCGCGAAGATCTTGCGCAACGGTGCCGCCGGCGGCGGTGCCAGGTCTTGTTCCTGGTGCCCGTTCTCCGGCGTGGCCTCAGCCGCACGGCGCTTGAAGAGCATGCCGGCGCCGAGGTACACGAGGTAGGCCGCGCCGAGCAGCTTCACCACGGTGAACGCCGCCGTCGAGGCCGACAGCAGCGCCGACAGCCCCAGCGCCGCGGCCAGGATGTGGATGCAGGTGCCGGCGCCGATGCCCAGCGCCGCGGCCGAGCCGGCGCGGAATCCCTGCGTGGCGCTGCGCGCCATGATCAGCAGCGAGTCCGGCCCTGGCGTCATGTTGAGCAGCAGGCCGGAGGCGATGAAGAGGCCGAGGTCGTGGGTGCCAAGCATCGAAGACATCTCCCGAAAGGCCGCCATCATGCCCGCCCCCGGCGCGGGCCGCGCGATATCCGCGCAGTGATTGTTCCGATCTTTTCAACGGTCTGTTGCGAAGGAATGGATTTAAGGGTGAACCCTTATGGCGCATAGTTCATCCCATCGACACACCAGAACCGCTTCCGGGAATCTCCACCAGGCGACGACTTGAAACCTCCGGGCAACCGGCAGCGTTCAAACGAAACCAAGTTGAATTCCCGGCGCAACGGGCGGGTCGAATCCTCCACCCCGTGCCCCTTCGCTGTTGCCCTGGGACCGAATCTGAAAGGAAAGATCATGACTTCCAAGAACATCCTGGCTTCCGTCCTCTTTGCTTCCGCCGCCCTGGTGGCCGGCAATGCGATGGCCAACGACAACCCGCACACCCAGCCCGTCAACACCCCGAGCGCCGTGAGCCGCGCCGAAGTGCTGGCCGATCTGGAGATCTACCGCGAGTCCGGTCTGGCCGCCGTCGAGCAGTCGGAAACCTACGGCTACGACAACGCCCGCCGCGACGCCGCCAAGGCCAAGTACGCCGAACTGCGCAGCTCGCCGTACTACGCGACCCTGGTGAAGAAGTTCGGCGGCAGCGCCCCGGCCACCGCCGTCGCGGGTCGCTGATCCCTGTTCCCCGTTTCCTGTTTCCTGTTTCCGATACCTGCCTGCAAGAAACCCCTGAGAGAGAACTCGAACAATAGATTGGTAGAGCGCACTTTTTGAGGTCAAGGGCTCCGGCCCTGGTCGGTGGCGGTTCTCCGCACTCCTCCCTCCTGTCCGTCACCGACCGCCTATACCCCCCTCGGATGAGCCGCTGCTCGCCGAGGGGGTTTTCTTTTGCTTAAGCAGGGATTAAGTATCCGCCCCGCCGGCCTCTGACGGATATTCAAAAGCAGGCGCAACATATTCGTCCGGCATCCGCCCAGAATTCGAGCCCAATTCGCCCGGATCGCCCCGGCGGCCGGCATGACCCAGGAATGCGGCGCGGAGCGCGCACGACCGTGCGGAATCCCGGAGAATCGCCCCGCGGCTCCCCAGCAGTCCCCCTTCCGGGGCCGCCTGATCAAGGGCATCGGATGGACCGGATCGTGCAAATGCGGGCGTTCGCCCGGGTGGTGGAAACCGGCAGCTTCACGAAGGCGGCCGACTCGATGGATCTCCCCAAGGCCAGCCTGACGCGGCTGGTGCAGGCGCTGGAGGCGCGCTTGCGGGTCCAGCTGCTGACGCGCACCACCCGCAAGGTGACCGTCACGCAGGACGGCGCCGCCTATTACGAGCGCACCATGGCCCTGCTGAGCGAGCTCGAGGCCATCGACCAGGGGATGCTCCACGACCAGAGCAGACCGCGCGGCCGGCTGCGCGTCGACGTGACCACGTTGACGGGCTCGCGGGTGCTGATCCCCGCGTTGGGGGACTTTCATGCGCGTTACCCCGACATCCAGATCGCGCTGGGCGTCAGCGATCGCGCGATCGACCTGCTGGTCGACAACGTCGACTTCGTGCTGCGCGTCGGCGCGGTGCAGGACGCCGGCCTCGTCGCGCGCCGGGTCGGTCAGATCCAGTTCTGCACCTGTGCTTCGCCGGCCTACCTGGCGACACACGGCACGCCGGAAACGCCGGAAGACCTCGACCGGGAACCTCACCAGGCCGTCGGTTATTTCTCGTCGCGGACCGGACGGGTCTTCCCGTTCGTGTTCCATCGCGGCGACGAGCGCATCGAGATCGAAGGCCGGCGCCGGCTCGACGTCAACGACAGCAATGCCTACGTCGCCGCCGGGCTGGCGGGGCTGGGTGTCGTCCAGCTGGCGAAGTACGCGGTCCAGGAGCAGCTCACGAGCGGCGAGCTGGTGCCACTGTTCCCGGGGTGGCACCACAACGCGGTGCCCGTCCACCTGGTCTATTCGCCCAACCGCTATGTGTCGGCGCGCATGCGCGTGTTCATCGAATGGGTGGCCGAGACGCTGGCGAAGAAGGGCCTCGGGCCGGAGTGAAAGGCAGGCCGATGCGGGGCTTGATGCGCGGCGTGATGCGCGGCCTGATGCGCCCGCTCACACGACGCCGGCAGGCGGGCCGCCGCGGCCCATCAGCCACACGACGAGCAGCACCATCAGCAGCACCCACAGCACGACGATGGCCGCGCCGACCTTGAGGTTGCGCGGCAGCCGGCCGCGCTGTTCGGCGGCGCGCAGCCGCGCCCGCGCGATCACCTGCGGCGGCATCAGCCGGAGCACCAGCCAGAAACCCAGCGGCACCAGGATCAGGTCGTCGAGCAGGCCCAGCACCGGGATGAAATCCGGGATCAGGTCGATGGGGCTGAGCGCGTAGGCCGCGACCGCGATCGCCACGAAGCGCGCCAGCCAGGGCGCCTCCGGGTCGCGCGCCGCGTAGAAGACGGTGAGCAGCTCGCCCTTGAGCAGGGCGGCCCAGCGCTTGAGGGATCCGCGTTTCATCCGCCCATCATGCGTCAGCCGCCGCGCGGACGCGTCAGTCCGCCCAGATGACTTTCCGGCGCTGGGCGATCCACTTTTCCAGACGCGGGCCGTAGACCTCGTCGACGCGGTTGCGGCGCACCTTGAAGGTCGGCGTGATCAAGCCGTTGTCGACGGTCCACGGCGTCGCCGTGACGATCAGGCAGTCGAGCTGCTCGTGCGGATCCAGCCGCGCGTTCACCTTCTCCAGATGCGCGGCGAGTTCCTGCTCCAGCCCGGCGCGATCGCGCGCGGCGGCTTCGGGCGACAGCATCGCGATGCCCACCGGCTGCGCGAAGTTCGCGCCCGTGACCGCGCAGGCCTCGATGGCGGGATTCGTCGACAGACGGTCCTCGATCGGCGCCGGCGACACGTACTTGCCCTTGCTCGTCTTGAACAGGTCCTTCACCCGGCCGGTGATGCGCACGCAACCGGCGAGCGCGCCCTTGTCGGAGATTTCCGCCTTGTCGCCGGTCTTCAGCCAGCCGTCGGCGGTGAGCGTCTCGGCGGTCAGCTCGGGCTGCTTGTAGTAGCCCAGCATCAGCGCCTGGCTCTTCATCTGCAGCTCCCCGGTGATCGGATCCAGCCGCGTCTGCACGCCGTCGTAGGCGGGGCCGACGCTGCCGATCTGGTCGCGGCCGGGCACGGTGATGTGCGACAGCGCGAGGTTCTCGGTCATGCCGTAGCCCTCGTTGATCGGCAGACCCAGCGCGCGGTACCACTTCAGCAGCGCGACCGGCATCGGCGCGGCACCGCCCGCGGCGAAGGTGCATTCGTTCAGGCCCAGCGCCTTGAGGATCTTCCTGCGCACCAGGTTGCCGATGAAGGGCAGCTTCAGCAGCCGCTCCAGCTTGGGCTGCGGCAGCTTGGCCTGCACGCCCTGCTGGAATTTGGTCCACAGGCGCGGCACGGAGAAGAACACCGTCGGCCGGGCGCGTTGCAGGTCGGCGGCGAAGGTGTCCAGGCTCTCCGCGAAGTACACCGTCATGCCGGTGTGGAGCCAGCCGTGCTCGACCAGCGCGCGTTCGACGACGTGCGCCAACGGCAGATAGGACAGCATGCGATCGCGCTCGCTCAGCGGGATGCGCTTGAGTCCCGTGGCGATCGCCCACGCGAAGTTGCCGAACGAATGCATCACGCCCTTGGGCGTGCCTGTCGTGCCGGAGGTGTAGATGATGGTGGCGAGGTCGTCGGCCGCGCGGATGGGCTTGCCCTTGAGGGGCTGCGTCTCCGCGCAGACCGCGTCCCAGTGGTCGTAGGTGTCCTGGACGTCGTCGGGGGAGACTGGATAGGAGATGCACGGGAGGCCGAGCGGCACACCGGGTCGCATCCCTTCCCAGCCGTCGAGCTTGCCGACGAACAGCAGCCTGGCCTCGCTGTGGGTGAGGATCTGGTGGATGGTGTCGGGGGCGAGCGTCGGGTAAAGCGGCACGCTGACGTAGCCTGCCATCCAGATGGCGAGGTCGCTCATCAGCCACCAGGCGCAGTTCTTGGACAGGATGGCGACGCGGGCGCCGGGTTCCCAGCCTTGTTCGAGGCCCAGCGTCTTCAGGTGGGCCGCCATGCGGCGGGCCTGATCGGCGACCTCTTTCCAGGTGAAGTCCTTGACCACGCTGCCGCCCATCGGTTGGCGCAGCGTGACCCGATCCGGCGTGTCCAGCTCCCAGGCGTAGAGGCGTTGCAGCGCCAGGGAGTCGGCAGGCAGGCGGGTCGTCGTGGACATCGGTGGTCTCCTTGTTGTGTGTTGAATCGTGACGGAATCAACGTTGGAGACTACGACGCCTCACGTCGAGGAACGAGCGGGTTTCTTCGATGACCGTGATCGACTTGGCACCCTGATCCAGGGTTTCCTTTCGACACCTCACCCTTCCCCCGCCCCACGCGCAGCACCCTCACCGGTCGGCGGGAGCCGGGGCTCCCCCGGGCGATTTAGCGGAGCCTGCCGAGCGTATGAGCCCGGGGGAGCCCCGGCTCCTGCCGACGCGCTCGGTCCCGCGATCGGAGGCTCAGCCCTTCGCCGCCGCCGCTTCCAGCTCTGCGGCCACGAGCGCTTCCAGCGCTGGAAGCAGCACCTCGTCGCCGGTCGCCTTGGACACTGGCGCGTCGCCCAATGCCGCTGCGCCTTCGCGCTTGAGCTTCGCGACCCACTGACCGGCTTCCTTGCCCTGCGACAGCCCGGTGCTTTGCAGCAGCAGCGTGCCGTCGGCCGAGAGCAGCTTGAAGTAGAAGAGCCCGTCCGCTTCCCGGTACTGCTTGAAGGCTGGCACGGTCGACTTCGCCCTGGAGGCCTGGGCGACCGGTGCTGCCAACGGCTGGAAGCGGCGCAGGCCGACGGCCTCGCGCGCCTGCGCCAGCAGCGGGCCCGCGATCGCGCGGGCCTTGGCGGCGCCTTCCATCAGGATTTCCTCGATCTTCTCGGGATTGGCCATCAGCGCGTCATAGCGCGCACGCATCGGACCGATCTCCGCGTCGATCAGCGCGAACAGCTGGTCCTTCGCTTCGCCCCAAGACAGGCCGGCATGCAGCGCCGCGCGGAAGCTCTGTCGTTGCGCGGGCGTCGCGAACGCGTCGTAGATCTGGACGAGATGCGAGCCCTCGGTCTCCTTGGGCTCGCCGGGCAGGCGCGAGTCGGTGACGATCTTCGAGATTGCATCGCGCAACGCTTTCGCGCCGCCTTCGAACAACGGGATCACGTTGTCGTAGCTCTTCGACATCTTGCGCCCGTCCAGGCCGGGCAGCAGTTCCATCTCCTCATCGATGCTCGCCTCAGGCAGCACGAAGAGTTCCGTCTTGAAGGTGTGGTTGAAACGCTGCGCCACATCCCGCGCCATCTCGATGTGCTGCGCCTGGTCCTTGCCCACCGGCACGCGGTGCGCGTTGAACATCAGGATGTCCGCGGCCATCAGGATCGGATAGCTGTACAGGCCCATGGTGATGCCGGCGTCCGGGTCCTCGCCCGCGGCCACGTTGGCGTCGACCGACGCCTTGTAGGCGTGCGCGCGGTTCATCTGGCCCTTGGACGTGACGCAGGTCAGCAGCCAGGTCAGCTCGGGGATCTCGGGGATGTCGCTCTGGCGGTAGAAGACGACCCGGCTCGTGTCCAGGCCGGCGGCCAGCCAGGTCGCGGCGATCTGCAGGCGCGAGGCCTCGATCCGGGCCGGCTCGTCGCACTTGATCAGCGCGTGGTAGTCGGCCATGAAGAAGAAGCTCTCGGCGCCGGGCTCGCGGCTGGCCGCGATCGCGCGGCGCACCGCGCCGACATAGTTGCCGAGGTGCAGGGTGCCGGTGGTCGTGATGCCGGTCAGGACACGCAGGGTCATGGGAACTCGTCGCCGTCGTTTCGCAAAACGGCGATTGTCCCGCAAAGGCGGGCCCCCATCGGAGGGACAGGTGATGCGGGCCGGCAGGCCCGGCGCGATCAGCCCAGGGTGGCCATCGATTGACCGAGGCGCACGGCGCCCCCCGGTTGCCAGTGCGCGTCGAACTGCATCGGCAGGTCCTTCGGGAACAGCAGCACGACGGTGGAGCCGAGCAGGAAACGACCCATCTCTTCGCCCTGCTTGTAGCTGAAGTGTTCGTTCTCGTAGTGCCAGGTGCGCAGCCGTCCCGGGCGCGGCGGATTGACGACGCCGTGCCACACCGTGGCCATCGAGCCGACGATGGTCGCGCCCACCAGCACCAGCACCCACGGGCCGTGCTCGCCCTCGAACAGGCAGACCACGCGCTCGTTGCGGGCGAACAGGCCCGGCACGCCGCGCGCGGTCGTCGGGTTCACCGAGAACAGGTCGCCCGGCACATGCACCATGCGCACCAGGCGACCGGCGCAGGGCATGTGGATGCGGTGGTAGTCGCGCGGGCTCAGGTAGATCGTCGCGAAATGGCCGTCGCGGAACTGCGCGCCCAGTTGCTGGTCGCCGCCGAGCAGCGCGGTGGTCGAGTACTGATGGCCCTTGGCTTGGAAGATCTGGTCCGAGCGGATCGGTCCGAACTGGCTGATGGCGCCGTCGACCGGGCAGATCAGCGGGGCGTCGGCCAGCGGACGGGCGCCCGGTTTCAGCGCCCGCGTGAAGAAGGCATTGAAGGTCGAGTAGGCGGTCGGATCGGATTCCGCCGCCTCGGCCATGTTCACGCCGTACTTGTCGATGAAGCGCTTGATCGTCCAGGTCGTGAAGCCGCCCAGTTCAGCGCTCGCCAAGCGACCGGCCAACCGCGTCATGGCCCCTTTGGGCATCAGGTATTGGGGCAGGACGGCGAGGCGATCGGACACGGCGGTAGGCCCCCGGAAGGGCGAAAAAAGGGTGGCGGATTCTAGGCGGGCAAGTCCGAGTCCCGCACCCGGGTTGCTCCCGGGCCGGCGAAGGACCTCGGTACCATCGCGTCCTGCGTCCCGTCGTCTTCAGTGGTCCTTCCGATGTCCTCCCCCGAGCAAGCGCACGATCAAGCGCACGCGCACCCGCCCGCCCATGAGCACAGCTCGTTCTACAAGTTCGTCCGGCTGGACGAGACGTCGGCGCTCGCGCAGCGTCTGCGCGAGGTGAACGAGTCGCTGGGGCGCGCCATCGGCGGCAATCTCCTGCTGTCGCCGGAAGGCATCACCGGCGCGATCGGCGGACCGCCGGCAGCGCTCCAGGCCTACGAGGCCGCACTGCGCGCCGAGCCGCCGTTCGCCGACCTCCACTTCAAGCGCAGCTTCTGCACGACGCGCCCGTTCACGCTGCTGAAGGTGCATGAGAAGCCCGAACTCGTCGCCTTCGGACTGGACGGCGTGACGGGCCTGGCCGACGCGCGCGACACGCATGTCTCGCCGCGCGAGTGGCGCGAGCTGATCCGGCGCGAGGACGTCGTCGTCCTCGACAACCGCAACCACTTCGAATTCGAACTCGGCCACTTCGAGGGCGCGGTCGATCCGGGCGTGCGGCATTTCCGCGACTTCCCGGCCTACATCGACGCCCACGCCGACGCCTGGCAGCGCGAGGGCAAGACGGTCGCGATGTATTGCACCGGCGGCATCCGCTGCGAGAAGCTCTCGGGCTGGATGACGGATCGCGGGCTGACCGTGCGGCAGCTCGACGGCGGCATCCTCAACTACTTCGAGCAGATGCCCGACGCCGACGCGGACTGGCGGGGCGAGTGCTTCGTCTTCGACAAACGGATCGCGATCGACACCCATCGCCGCGAGACCGCGACGACGGCGGAAGAGGTCTACGGCGACGATCCCGCCGAAGCCTGGCGCCTCGCGCGGGCGAAGCGGCTCGATCCCAAGGGCTGAATCCGGCCGGCCTTTCAGCTGTCCAGCTGTCCAGCCGTTCAACCGCTCAGGTCCTGGTTCAGGCGCAGGCGGCGCGGATTGCGCGTGTCGATGACGGCGGTGTGCGCGGCCTTGTCGTGCAGGCCCTGGCGGTTGGCGTCCCACAGGATCTGCAGGAAGCCCATGCCGCCGGTGGTCGCGCCGGCCGCGTAGCCGCCGTAGCGGCGCACGCAGAGCATCGGCTTGAGCGGCTTGCCCGTCAGCTCGACGATGCGCAGGCCCATCAGTTTCTTGCCCGGCGTCTGGCCCGGCCAGATCAACGGGAAGGCCACGAAATACACGAAGGCCCACACCAGGTTCAGTCCCACGACCTCCCACCAATGGCGGAGCTTCTCGAGCGGCGAGCGCCTGGCCTCGTCCTTGAGCGTGCGAACCTCTTCCTGCAGCGCCTTGATGCGGACGCGGTCGGCCTTGCGCTGGAGTTCGCCGTCCTTCTCGACCTGACGCATCACTGCCTGCTCGAGCGTGTCGGAGGTCGATCCGGAGGCGGCCGACGCCGCGGCCGCGGCGGTCGCGACCGCGTGCTTCACGAGGTCCCGGACATCCTCTCGGGCGTCGCTGATGGCGGCCTCGTCGGCGTGCTCGTCGGCCTTGGCGGCCTTCTCGGTCGAGGCGGCGGCGACGGCCTCGCGGCGGGATTGTTTCGTCGGCTCGTCGATGTGCTCCATCGTGCTTGAGTAGAGCCCGAACGCGACCAGGCACAAGGCCGGCGCCCAGCCGAGCCAGCCGGACTCCCGCTGCACCTCGCCGCGCGAGGCGCGCTGCACCTTGTACCAGCGCCACGCGACCCAGCAGCAGCCGCCGAGCAGCGGCGTGTTGCCGAAGTTCGAGAGCACCGTCACCAGCGTCACGTCGACGGCCATCGCCTTCGCGCGCTGCCAGGGCGAGGCCAGCGGCAGGCCGAGCAGGGCCGGCGCGACGTTGAGGTCCTCGGGGGTGATCCAGTCGCGCGGGTCCTCGGCGGCCTGCGCCGAGGCGCGCCGCTTCGCGAGCAGCCTGCGCACGGGCGACGACGCGTTGGAGGCCACGGGCACTTCCGGCATCGAAGGCGCGGCGGCGGGCGTGGACGGATCGACGGGCGGAATCATGGGCGAGGATTGTCGCGAGGGCATTCCCGCTCCGACGCCCATGACTTCCCTACATCCGCCCCCCGCCTTTCCCGCCTTTCGAAGGGCGACCTGCGGCCGCCCGTCCGGAGGATTTCCTCCGTCGCCGGAACACAAGCTCGCTGGCGCCGCTGGGCCCTGCGTTGCAAGATGCCCTCCCATGTCCCGTTCGAGCGCCGGGCCATCCCGCGACCCCCGATAATTCGCGCTCGTCCACCGAATTCCATCCGCGCGCCCCGCGCCAGGCCATGTCCAACCTCATCGTCCACGGCGGTTCGCCCCTGAAGGGCCGCATCGTTCCCTCGGCCAACAAGAACGCCGTCCTGCCCATCCTCTGCGCCACCCTGCTCACCCGCGAGCCGGTCCGGCTCCACGGCGTGCCCGAGATCACCGACGTCAAGAAGATCCTCGAGGTCTTCCGCAAGCTCGGCAGCAGCGTGTCCGTGGACTTCAAGAGCGGCGTGCTGGACCTGCACCACCAGGACACCCACTTCGATCCGGCCAAGGACCACCTGCCCGAGGAGATGCGCTCCTCCATCATGCTGGTCCCCGGCCTGATGGCGCGCTTCGGCGCCGCCCGCATCGAGGACGACGTCAAGGGCTGCACCCTGGGCGCGCGCGAGATCGATCCGCACGTCGAGGTCTTCCAGCGCTTCGGCGCGAACGTCGACCGCGCCGCCGACGGCCTGGTGGTGAAGGTGGAAGGCCAGCTCCGCGCCAACGACCACTGGACCGACTACGCCTCCGTCACCACGACCGAGAACTTCGTCCTCTGCGCCGCGCTCGCCCACGGCACATCGACGCTGATGAACGCCGCCAGCGAGCCGCACGTGCAGGAGTTCTGCCAGTTCATGCAGATGCTCGGCGCCAAGCTCGAAGGCCTGGGCACCTCGCGCCTGACCATCCACGGCGTCGCCGCGCTGGGCGGCGGCGAATTCACCTTCGCCGAGGACTTCCACGAGATCGTCACCTTCCTGGCGCTGGGCGCGATCACCGGCGGCGACGTCCGGGTCAAGAACTCGCAGCCCGAGCAGTTCCCGCTGATCGACCGCACCTTCGCCAAGTTCGGCGTCCAGATCGTCCACGAGGACGGCTGGTCGCGCTCCGTCGTGGACGGCAAGCTCAAGGTCAAGGAACCCTTCACCCGCAACATCCTGCAGAAGGTCGAGGCGGCGCCCTGGCCTTACCTGCCGGTCGACCTGCTGCCGATCTTCGTCGCGCTCGGCGTGAAGGCCGAAGGCAGCGTGATGTTCTGGAACAAGGTCTACGACGGCGCGATGGGCTGGACCACCGAGCTGTCCAAGTTCGGCGCGCACGCCTTCCTGTCCGACCCGCACCGCATGGTGACCTTCGGCGGCAAGACGCTCAGCCCTGCCGAGGTCGAGAGCCCCTACATCATCCGCGTCGCCATCGCGCTGCTGATGGTCGCGGCCAGCATCCCCGGCAAGTCCGTGATCCGCAACGCGACGCCGGTCCGCCGCGCCCATCCGCAGTTCGCCGAGAACATCACCCGCCTCGGCGCCAAGGTGGAATGGGTCGAAGGCGACTGACCCGCGGCCGCGCCCGCGCAGCCCCGGGCTGCCTGGCGTGGGCGGTCCCGGTCCTCGTGGCGGCGTGGCTCGCGGCGCTCGGTGCCGTGACGCCCGTCGCGGCGCAGCCGTCGCCACTGCCCGCGCCACCGCTGCTGCGCTGGATGGTGCAGGACATGCCGCCGCATTTCGCCTATCGGGACGGCAAACCGCCGCAGCGCGTCGACGATCTCGGCCAGGGCGAGGTCGACGGCTTCCTGCGCCTGCTCATCGAGCGCATGCCGCAGTTCCGGCACGAGTTCATCGAGCTCAGCCTTCCCCGTTTCGAGGCGCAGGTGCGTCAGGGCGAGACGCTGTGCTCCGTGCTGCATGTGCGCACGCCCGAGCGGCTGCAATGGCTGTACTTCACCACGCTGTTCCCGCCGATGATGTCGCGCCAGATCCATGTGATCGTGCGGCGCGAGGATCTGGCGCGCTTCGAGCCCAACGGACAGGCGCTGCAGCTCGCGGACCTGCTGCGCCGCACCGATCTCACCGGCCTGCTGCCGCGCGACCGCAGCTACGGGCCCCGCATCGACAAGCTGCTGGCCGCGAATCCGGATCGCGCGCCGCGCTCGATCGTCGCGGGCCGCGGCGCCCACCTGCTGCCGATGCTGCGGGCCAGGCGGATGGACTACACGCTCGAGTACCCGATCACCGTGGACGACTACAACGCCACGCACCCCGGCCCGCCCGAACTCGCCAAGCTGCCGCTGGCCGAGGGTCGCAGCACCTCGGTCGCCACCGCCGGTTGCAGCCGCACGCCCGAAGGTCGCCGCGCCATCGAGGCGATGGACCAGGCCATGCGCCAGCTCGCCGCGGACCCGCAGCGCGAGGCGTGGATCAAGACCTGGCGCAACGGCGCGCCGATCGACGCCGACGACCTGCAGCGCCTGAACCGCTTCCTCGACGAGCGCGCGCGGGGTCCGGCGCAGATCGAGTGAACGACGCGGCCCGCTGACGCTTCGTTCTCACATGGCACGTCCACCGAAGCTCACCCTGCCGCTGCGCGACGGCGTCGCCGCGAGTGCGCTCGCCTGTCCGCCGGGGCCGTGGACGCTGGTGCTGGACTTCCTGGCTGATCGCCTGCCTCTGGTCGCGCGCGACGATTGGGCTGCGCGGATGGCGCGTGGCGACGTGCTCGACGAGGCGGGCGAACCGCTGGCGCCCGACGCGCGGTACCGCGCGCAACGCCGCCTCTACTACTGGCGCTGGCTGGAGGACGAGCCGCAGGTGCCTTCCGAGGCCCGCATCCTGCACCTCGACGAGCACCTGCTCGTGGCCGACAAGCCGCACTTCCTGCCCGTCACCCCCAAGGGTCGCTACGTGCAGCAGACGCTGCTCACGCGCCTGCGCCGGGAGACGGGCCTGGCGGATCTGAGTCCGGTGCATCGGCTCGATCGCGAGACGGCGGGGTTGACCTTGTTCTCGGTGCAGCCGGCCACGCGCGATGCGTACCAGCGGCTATTCCGTGATCGCGATGTCGAGAAGGTCTACGAAGCCATCGCGCCGTGGCGGAACGACATCGGCGCGCGACTGCCGTTCGCGTACGAAAGCCGGCTCGAGGAACATCCGGTCGACTTCATGCAGATGCGCACGATCGATGACGAGGGCGCCGTGCCGAATGCGCGCACGCGCATCGCGCTGATCGAGCGGCTCGACGTCGATCGCGCCCGCTACGAACTTCGTCCGCACAGCGGCGTCAAGCATCAACTGCGCGCGCAGCTGTGCGCGTTGGGCCTGCCCATCGAGAACGACCGCATCTATCCGGTGCTGCTGCCGGTCGAGGAGACGGTGGACTTCACATGTCCGCTGCAGCTGCTCGCGCGCGAGATCGCCTTCACCGATCCGGTGACTGGCCAGCCCAGGAGGTTCATGACCTCGCTCCGGCTTTCCGCGATGCGGACGGAGCGGGCGGATGCCAGGTGTCAGAAGCCGACCTGAAGGGAGGCGCTCAGCATGTCCCCACGGCTGCGGTAGGTGTTCCCCCAGAGGTAGGCCGCCGTCAGTTCGGCGCGTCCGCCGAGCTCGATCCTCGCGACCGGTCCGGCGCGCCACGACTTCGGCTCGGCGAAACCCTGCACGCCGAGGCGCCAGCCGGGCTGCCAGCGGTGCAAGGCCTGCCATTGAAGCTTCGTCTGGTTCTGGCGTCGCGAGCCCGCGTCGTGGCTGAAGAAGACGTTGAGATTGAGCTGCGTCATTCCCCATTCGGTCTGGAAGATCGGACCGACTTCCATGGCGTTGCCCTGGCCCCGGTTGCGGATGAGCTGGAGATGCAAGCCGAGGTCATAGGGCGTGTCGCCCTGCGTGAACAGGATCTGGTTGACCCAGTTGATCGAACTCAGGGTCTGCTCATGCAACGTCGGGCCGATCCAGCTGAGCAGCAGCTCGGTGCTCCAGCGCGAGTTCATGCCGTAGCGCAGGCCGACCTCGGGCCACAGCGTGGCGGCCTCGTCCGGCGGATCGACATGCCAGTAGCGCAGGTCGAGCGTGGCCTGACCGGCCTCGCTGTAGGGCCGCACGAGGTAGTAACCCGGATCGGCCCAGACGGCGCTCACGCCGAGCAGCAGCCACGCGGCCACACCAGTTCGTTTCATCGCCTCCCCCCTGAGGTGTGGTGGGGGGCCATTCTGCGACCCGTCCCTGCCTGGAGTTTCCCCGGGGAAACCAGCGAACACGGCTCGGCACAATGGCCCGACGATGACTTGACGGTGTATAGCGCGACTTCCGTCGCAACCTCGGCATCCACGCATGACCCACAAGGCCATCCGCATCTCGGTGGGCGCCCGCCCGCTGCTGGCGCTGTTCGTGTTCGGACTGCTGCTGGTCGCGTTGTCCAGCGGCTGGGAGTTGCGCGAGACCACGCGGCGTCGCGC
Source organism: uncultured Burkholderiales bacterium (assembly GCA_966211105.1). Lineage (GTDB taxonomy): Bacteria > Pseudomonadota > Gammaproteobacteria > Burkholderiales > Burkholderiaceae_C > Roseateles. The sequence continues at coordinate 3,563 of CBIHMU010000074.1, read as the reverse complement.
CGCCGAGGCCGACGCGGCGCTGAGCGCCATCCCCCTGCTCTATGCGGGCCCGCTGGCCTACAGCCTCCAGCAGCGGCTGGAACGGCCCGAGGCGCTGCATGGCCTGCTGCATCACATCCTGACGCGTCACAACCTGCGCCGCGTCGAGCTGCGCACGCGCGACGGCGAGCAGTTCCGTGCCCTCTCGGACGACGAGGGGGAACCCGGTCAGAGCGCCGAGTTCTCACTGGCCGGCAGCGGTGAGCTGCGCCTGCAAGCCTCGGCCGCGACGGTCGGCGACACCTTGAGGCGCGACCCGTTGCTGCGCTCCGCGCTGCTTCATCTGGCCTTGGCGACGGCGCTGGGCCTGGTCGCCGCGCTCATGCTGGACCGCTGGCTGCTGCGGCAGTTGAGCCACCTGTCCGCGCAGGCGAGCCGCTTCGATCCGACGCTGCCGCCGCAGAGCCTGACCTGGCTCGAACCGGGCGAACCCCGCCCGCGCGAGTTGCTGCAGCTGGAGCAGGCGCTCGACCATGTGCGGACCTCGCTGGGCGACGAGCTCCATCGCGAGCAGTCGCGCGGGCGCGAGCTGCGCGAAGAGATCGCGCGCCAGCATCACGCGCTGCAGCAGGCGGAGCGCTCCCTCGAGGTGAAGCGGCGCGAGCTGGCCTCGATGGAACGCCACGACGCGCTGACGGGCATCGCCAATCGGCGGGAGTTCGATGCGGCGCTGCGGCGTGAGTTCAAGCGCGCCCAGCGCGACCAGGGCCGACTGGCGCTGGCGATCCTCGATGTCGACCACCTGAAGCCGTTCAACGAGCGCCACGGACGCAGTGCCGGCGACGAGGTGCTGCGTCGACTCGCGCGGCTGCTTGCCGAGCATTTCCAGCGCGACACCGACCTCGTCGCCCGCCTGGGCGGCGAGGAGTTCGCGGTGCTGCTGCCGGGCTTCGACATCGAGACCGCGCAGGGATTGATGGAAGCGCTGCGCGAAGGATGGCGTGCCCTGGCGGTGCCGCATGGCGCGTTGCCGGACGGCGCGTCGGAGGAGGGGATGGTGACGATCAGCGCGGGCCTCGCGGCCTCGCAGCCGGGTCATCCCTACCTGGGCCCGCAGGCCTTGCTGCAGGCGGCGGACGAGGCGCTCTACCTCGCCAAGCGCATGGGGCGCGATCGGCTCTGCATCGCGTCGTGAGCGGCCGGGCGCGTCCGCCGACGTGCCGGGCCGTCGGGCCGTCGCGTCGGGCCGTCGCGTCGGGCGTCAGCGGCCGCGGGACTCGGCCTGCTGCAGCTGCTCCTCGACACGGCGGGCGGCGCGCAGCATCAGCGTCTCGTCGAGCTGCGCCTGCGGCGCGATGGCCATCACCGTCTCGTCGAGCGCTTCCGGCTTGTTCATCAGCGTCCATGCGACCAGCGAGATCGCGCCGACGCCGCGGCGCTGCATCGCCTCGGGCATCAGCAGCTCATCCTGCAGCTGCACGTGGTACCGCACGCTGGCCACCGCGGCGGGCGCCAGGCCCCAGCTCTCGCACAGCGCCGCGCCCAGCGCGTCGTGGCTGACGCCGAAGGCGGTGTGTTCCAGCTGGACGAGCTCCTTGTCGCTGGCGGTCGCGCGCAGCATCGCCGGGTAATGCCCTGGCGCATGGCGGTAGAGCACCGCCTTGCCGCATTCCTCGAACAGACCCGCCGAATGTGCCGCCCATGGGTCGACGCCCAGCATCTGGCCCATGCGGCCCATCAGCAGGCCGCGCTTGGCGGCGCGGGTCCACACGGGTTCGAGCTCGACGGCCGGCGGGAAGGCCGCGCGCAGGCCCATCTCGAAGGTGATCGCGGCGACCTCGCGCATGCCCAGGTAGGTCAGCGCCTGGTGCACCGTCTGCACCCGGCCGCGCAGGCCGTACAGCGACGAGTTCACCGCCTTGAGCACCGCGGCGGCGAGCGCCATGTCGGTCTCCACCAGCCCCGAGACGGCCTGCAGGTCGATGTCCTCGTCCGCCATCAGCAGCGAGAGCTTGACCAGCACGTCCGGCTGGGTGGGGATCTCGATATCCAGCGCGCGGAGTTGAGGATCGACAGGCATGGTGGTCAGCGGTTGTTTGGTTGGGATGGTAGCCCGGGCGGTGGGCCACCGGCATCCCGCCTTTGGCGGACAGTCGGCGGGGGGTTGTTCGGAGGGCGTCTGGCGTGCCCGCGGGGCGGTGCGCGGCCAGCGGGCCCGGGTTCAGCGGAGGAAGGCGTCGTAGCCGGTCTTGAGGATCAGCAGCGACACCACGACGACGAACATGCCCCGCACGAAACCCGCGCCCTTGGCCAGGGCCATGCGCGTGCCGACCAGGCTGCCGACGACATTGGCGACCGCCATCACGGCCGCGACGTGCCACCAGACATGGCCCTTGGCGGCGAACAGCACCAGCGCCGCGAAGTTGGTGGCGGTATTCATCAGCTTGGCCGTGGCGGAGGCGTGCAGGAAGTCGAAACCCAGCAGCCGCACGAACAGGAACACGAAGAAGCTGCCCGTGCCCGGCCCGAAGAAGCCGTCATAGAAGCCGATCGTCAGCCCGATGACGCTGGCGATCAGCGTCTGCGTCACGGCCTCGTGGCGCGGGGCATGGTGCCGGCCGAGGTCCTTCTTCGCCAGCGTGTACAGCAGCACGCCCAGCAGGATCGCCGGCAAGGCCTTGCGCAGGCCGCTCGGGTCCACCTGCGTCACGGCCCAGGCGCCGGCGAAGCTGCCGACCAGCGCGGCGGCGGCCGCCGGCATCAGCGCCAGCCAGGGCAGCGACACGCGCTTGGCATATTGGTGGGTGGCCCAGGCCGTCCCCCAGATGGCGGCGCCCTTGTTGGTGCCGAAGAGGGTGGCGGGCGCGGCGTTCGGATAGACGCTGAACAGCGCGGGCACCAGGATCAGTCCGCCGCCGCCCACGACGGCATCGACGAACCCGGCCAGGAGCGACGCCACGGCCGCGGTCAACAACTCGATCATCTGCAACGACTCGCAAGGGCGGCTCCATTGCCGCGGACACGGGCCGAGAACGATCGCGGGATGCGCGCAAAACCAGGCCACGAAAACAAAACGGGCACCTGATCCAGGTGCCCGCGAATTGTGACAGTGTCACTGTTGTTCGTTCGAATTGGTCTGATCTGTTTTGTCTCCTCAGCCCCCGTAGGCAACCCCCTTGGTGCCGGCTTGTCGCCGGCGCGGGACGGGTGTCGCGTCGAGTGGGGTGGATGCTAGGACCCGGCCTCCGTGCACGCACTTGGGGTTTTCACTTGGCGGATGCACCAAGATGGAACGGTTGGCCGGCGCTCACTTGCGTGAAATGGCCCCATCGAAAACGATTTGCGAACATCGCACGGTGCACTGTTCTCGCTCCCCGGGCGAGGGCCGCCCGGTGTGGCGTGGCGGTGTCATTCCCCTGAAACAAGGGGGCGGGCAGAAGCAGAAGCGCCGCCGCGCATCGGGGGATGAAATTCCTGTGTGCGAGCCGGGAACTTTTCGAGCCGCCCGCGCAATACGTTCAACATCCCCACCACGCAACGCACGCCGCACGCCCGATGAGCTTCTGGACCCGCCTGGCTGGACG
>CBIHMU010000073.1:0-29486 GCA_966211105.1 uncultured Burkholderiales bacterium | reverse complement strand
CGGGCGCTGCGCTCGCAGTCCTGGGTCGTTGACGTCAGCGCCCGCGGCGAACCCGTGCCGCTGTCGCTGCGCGAGGACCGTTACGACCTGCTCATCCTGGACATCGGTCTGGCCGGCATCGACGGCTTCGAGACGCTGCGGCGCGTGCGCGCGCAGGGCAGCACGACGCCGGTGCTGCTGCTGACGGCGCGCGACGCCGTCGAGGACCGCGTGCGCGGCCTGGAAGGCGGCGCCGACGACTACCTGGTCAAGCCCTTCGCGCTGAGCGAGCTGATCGCCCGCGCCCGCGCGCTGGTGCGCCGCAGCCAGGCCCGCACCGGCAACGAGTTGAGACTCTCCTCGCTGCGCATGGACATGGAGGCGCGCCGCGCCTACATCGCCGAGGAGCCGCTGGCCCTGTCGGCCCGCGAGTGGGACGTGCTGGGTTTCCTGCTGGCGCGCGCCGGCAAGGTGGTCGCCAAGGAGCAGATCGCCTCGGCCAGCAACGGCTGGGAGCAGGGCGTGAGCGACAACGCGATCGAGGTCTGCGTCTCGCGCCTGCGCGCCAAGATCGAGCCCGCCGGCCTGCAGCTGCGCACCGTGCGCGGCCTGGGCTACCTGCTGGAAGAGATGCCGTCCCCGCCGGCGGCCAAGGCCTGACCCCCGCGGCATGACCGAGTCGTCCCAGCCCGGCGGCGGCCGGACCTTCAGCCTCAAGCAGCGGCTGCTGATCTGGCTGATGTTCCCGGTGCTGGTCGCGGTGCCTGCGGCCGGCTTCATGCTGTACCGGGTCATGCACGACACGGCGATCTCCTGGCTGGACCAGGCGCTGGGCGACACGGCGCTGGCGGTGGCCAGCCTGCTGCGCGAGCGCGACGGGCAGGTCGTCGTCGACGTGTCGGGGCCGACCGACCGGGCGCTGCGTTTCGACCGCACCGATCGGGTGTACTACCTGGTGCTCGATCCCTCGGGCGAGGTCGTGCTGGGCGACGTGCAGCTGGCGCGACTGAAGCTGCCCAAGCGCAAGCCCAACGAATGGTTCTTCACGCTGGCGACGCTGGACGGCGAATCGCTGCGGGCGGCAGCGCTCGGCGCCACCTGCAGCAACGGACGCGTCTGCCAGATCCTGGTCGCCGAAACGCTGAACAAGCGCGATGCGCTGCAGCAGCAGCTGCTGGTGGTCGTCGGCCTGCTGATCGGCGGCATGGCCGTGCTGCTGGCCGGCGCCGGCTGGTGGGCCACCTACCGCGGCCTGCGACCGCTGGCGCAGCTGAGCGAGGAACTCGAGCAGCGCGACCTGTCGCGTCTGGAGCCGCTGCAGCCCGACGTGCCCGCCGAGTTGCGGCCCTTGATCGCGGCCTTCAACCGGCTGTTCGAAAGGCTGCGGCGGGCGTCGTCGGCGCAGCAGGACTTCCTGGCGAACGCGGCGCACCAGCTGCGCACGCCGCTGACCTCGCTGCGCACCGAGATCGACCTGGCCCTGCTGGAGCCGCACGATCCGCAGATGGAGCCGGTGCTCAAGCGGCTGCAGGGGTCGGTGGACCGCAGCGCGCGGCTGGCGACGCAGATGCTGTCGATCGCGCGAGCCGAGGCCGAGCCCGGCGGCCGCGAGCAGCCGGTGAACCTGCGCGACATCGCCGCGCAGGTGGCGGAGGACTGGGTGCCGCGTGCGCTGCAGGCCGGCGCGGACATCGAGTTCGAGCTGGAGAGCGCGCCGGTGCTGGGGCAGAGCTTCCTGTTGCGGGAGCTGCTGTCCAACGTGCTGCACAACAGCCTGAACTACGCCGGGCCGACTCCGCGCATCACGGTGCGCACCGGCAGCGACGGCGAGTGGTCCCGCATGGAGGTCGAGGACAACGGCCCCGGCATCCCGCCGCAGGACCGCGAGCGCGCGCTGCGCCGCTTCGAGCGCGGCAGCGAGTCCAAGGGCACGGGCAGCGGCCTGGGCCTGGCGATCGCGCTGGACATCGCTCAGCGGCACCGCGGGAAGCTGGAGCTGCTCGACGCGACCACGGGGCAGGGCTTGCGGGTGCGCTTGAGCGTGCCGAGAGAGCATCCGCAGGGCTGATGCCCCACTGCTACGCGGGCGCACGACCGTCTTCAATCGATCCACAAGCCACATCCAGCGAACTGGCCTGGGCAAGGCCGGCGTTGAGTTCGAATAGTGCGCTGGCCGCGTCACAAACGCCTGCCGTCGAACGTCTGGTGGGCAGACACCGGAACCTGTCGTGTCGCTCCCGGCCCCGCCGCCTCCCACCAGGTTCACCCTATCGCCATGGACACCGCATGGAAGATGCCACCGGAATCTTTGATCGCCTGCGCCCGCGCCTGCAAGGCATCGCCTACCGCATGCTGGGCTCCACCGCCGAGGCCGAAGAGGTCGTCCAGGACGCATGGCTGCGCTGGCACGACGCCGATCAGGCGGCGATCACCAATACCGAGGCATGGCTGGTCGCCATCGCCACGCGAATCGCGATCGACAGGCTGCGTGCGGCCAAGGTGCGGCGCGAGCATTACGTCGGCTTCTGGCTGCCCGAACCGCAACTGGCTGACTCGCCGCGTTCGCCCGAACAGGTCCTTGAACATGCCGACGATCTGTCGATGGCGTTCCTGACGCTGTTGGAACGGCTGTCGCCGGAGGCGCGTGCGGCCTTCCTGATGCGCGAGATCTTCGATGCCGACTATGCCGAGCTGGCGCAGACGATCGGCAAGAGCGAGGCGGCGTGCCGTCAGTTGGTGAGCCGCGCGAAAGCACAGCTGCGCGACGCACGACCGCGCTACACCGTGGCTCCCGAAGCGCACCTGCGCGTCATGCGCCAGTTCGCCGAAGCGCTGTCGCAGGGAGACTTCAAGGCGCTCAAGTCCATGCTGGCCGAGGAGGCCGAGTTGATTGGCGACGGCGGCGGCAAGGTGCCGAGCTTCGGCAAACCGCTACGCGGAGGACAGCGCATTGCGCAGCTGTTCTTTGCGACGTCGCTGCGGTTCAAGGCCCTGGTTGGGATCGAGCTCGCGGTCATCAACGGCCAATGGGGCGTGTTGCGCTTCATCGACGGTGTGCTCGAGTCAGCACAGGCCTACGAGACCGACGGCGAACGGATCGTGCGCATCCACGTGCAGCGCAACCCGGACAAGCTGGTGCGCATCGCGGCGGCTCGCGCGCCGTCCTGAACCGGCTCGTCACAAGCGCGGCGGCTCGCACGTCTTCAGGGGGTGTGTCCTCAACCCTGATCGAAAGCGATCCGCCACCATGACCCAACGCCTCAACTATGCCGAACAGTCGTCGGAATACTTCAAGAAATTCGCCGCCTTCAGCACCTCGCTGAACGGCAGTTCGATCGAGCAAGGTCTGCGCCACCTCGTCGAGATCCGCGCGTCGCAGCTCAACGCCTGCGGCCTGTGCGTTGACATGCACGTCAAGCAGGCGACGATCCACGGCGAGCGTGCGCTGCGCCTGCATCACCTGGCCATCTGGCGGGAGTCGCCGCTGTTCGCGCCGCGCGAGCGCGCGGCGCTCGCGTGGACCGAGGTGCTGACGAAGCTGCCCGAGCATGGCGTGCCCGACGAGCTGTTCGAGCGGGTGCGTGCGCAACTCTCGGAGAAAGAGGTCTCGGACCTGACCTTCATCGTGATGTCGATCAATGCGTGGAACCGTGCCAACGTGGCCTTCAAGACCGTGCCCGGCGCGTTTGACGCGGCCTTCGGGCTTGACAAGGCCAACCTCGAATGAGCGCGCCGGATCCCATGAGGATCGTCGTCATCGGCGGGAGCGTCGAGAACCATGGACAACGGATGAGCGGGTGCGTGCAGGATCCGATTGTTGGCCATGGGAACGCAGCGTTGTATGGACTGGGGCTGCGAAGGAGAACTCGTCGCTCATCTGGCCTGCCCGCGGTCGGGGCGGAGGGACGCTTTGGAGCGGGGGCGGAAACCGACCTGAAAAGCAGAACGCCCGGTGCGAGCCGGGCGTTCTGCTGGGGGAATGATCCTTGGGCTTCAGCCGATGGATGTCCCCATCGATGCCGCGCAACCTTCGGGATTCACAGCGCCGAGGCGACTTGGGCGCCATCGGCCGAGTTGTCGCGGCGGCCGGTGACGTAGACCGTCGGCAGTTGCTGGCGCTTCACGGTGATCACCACCGGATCCAGAGCGACGATTTGAGCGCGCGCTTCGCGCTGGCCTTCTGCGTGCGCGATGCCCAGGCCCATCACCACCGCAGCGACCGCCCCAAAAGCGACCGCCTTGATGCTGCGGCTGGTGGCGGATTCGATGTTGAAGCGGTGGGTCATGTCGTTCTCCTGGATCGGTGGGCTGTGTCGATGGATGGAGTGTCGTCATCGACGCCCCGCCTTCCGAGCACCAGGAGACGAAGCCGCAGCGCAGCGGCGTGAGACGCATGGGCGGCGGATGAGCGGATGGGAGGAGGGCGCGGATTTGGATTTGCAGACGGTGCGTGCGCGTTTCCCGCGGTTGGACCTCAGGCTCGCCAGCGTGATCACGGCTCCGCGAAGGACTCCTTTGCAGCGGAAGCGGACCTTAGCGATGCACGGTCGCGCCGCTTTGGTCACATGCCAGAGGTGAGCCCCTTCAAGTCATCGAGCAATACCTGAGAAAACGCGCCCGCAGGTCTTGGCTCGACAAGTCCATCGTCGATAAACCAGCAACTAGGGTCAGGCGCATGAGTCGCGGCATCGAACCACGCAGCCATGTAGCCTTGATGGGCGAAGAAGACTACGTCGGTCTCCTTCAAAACATAGTTGCTGCCGACCTCCTCAAGAAGCACACGTAGGGTCTCTCGATTTGCGAGCAGACAGTCGATGAACCATGCAGACCCTTGGAGGGGCCCCTTGCTATCTCGCCCCATCCAGCCGAGGAACTCTCGGTAGGCCTGCGGGAACCGTAGGTTCAGCTTGTGCTCAAGGGCGTCAATCTCTGAGGACGTGGCACCAAGTGGCAACCGACCTGATTCCTTCAGATGTTCGGAGACTAGGCGCCTTGCAGACTCGATATACATGGTTTCGGAGGAGATGCGCCGGGTGGCTTCCTTCGCAGTCTAGCGAGGGAGTAATCCATCGGAGGTAGCCGCCCCGACACTGGTCAGCGCCATTCATGCCGACGAACAGGTTGCCAAAGGACCGCTCTCAGCCTGCAGCGGACGTCGACGCAAGCAATCGAAATCCTAGCGAGATGACGTCCGAATGAAGAAGGGGCGGAAACATTTCCCCGCCACCGTGTTGCTCGCGCGGCTCGGCTAAGTGCAGTCGCTCAGAGGCATGTCCTACTCCGCCGGTTTGGGGCGAGCAATTACGAGAGCCAGCGGTCTTGACTGTGCCGGGAGCAGCCGGTGACAAGGCCAGCCAGGGCGCCGACATCTACCGGACTTGCGGCGTTCGACCGGAAGGGCTGGCCAAAGCCCGCCGGCGGCGATTGGGGTGGAAGGGACACGAACTTCATTCGGACAGCGCCCTCGCTTGGGCAGTTGGTCCCGGCCGTTGGCCGCTTCGTCGCATGCCGCGCGTCGCCGCGGTGTGTGTTCAGGAGACTCAGCGCTTTGCCGCGGAACGCCACCCATGAACGCTCCAACTCTTCTGCCGGCGCTGACGCGCCGCATTGGTCTCGTACTGCTTCTGTGCTGTCTGCAGCTCGGCGCGCCCGTGCGCGCGGCGGAGTTTGATAGAGCACACATCCAAGCCGGCGAAGACGGCGTGCGCGCGCCGCTGGACATCGCACCGGTCGACGATGCCTGGTACTCGGCGCTGCCGCGCGATGCCGAGCTGGCCACGCAGGCCTACCTCAAGCGCCTCCCCAAGGAAGCGGTGATGCGCTCCAACGAATACGAAGAGGGTGGCTACTGGCTGCAGCTTTGGGAGTTCCTGCTTGCCCTCGCCATCACCGCCCTGATGCTGCACGGCGGCCGCTCGGCCCGCGTGCGCGATTGGGCGCAGCGCGTCGGTCGCCATGCCCTGCTGCGCGACGGCCTGTACGGGGGCGTCTATGGCTTGGCCAGCGGGCTGCTGCTGCTGCCACTGAGCTTTTACCGTGGGTACTGGCGTGAACACAGCTATGGCATGTCCACGCAGACCACCGTTGAGTGGTGGGGCGAGTGGATCCTGACCCTGGGCGTCGAGGTTATCGGCACGGCGGTGGCGGTGGCGCTGCTCTATGCCGTGTTCCGCCGAGCCGGCGAGCGCTGGTGGCTCTGGGGCGCAGCTGCCTGCTCCGCATTGCTGGCGTTGTTGCTGCTCGTCACTCCGATCCTGATCGATCCGCTGTTCAACACCTACAAGCCGCTGGCGCACGGTCCGGTGCGGGACGCCGTGCTCAAGATGGCGCAGTCCAACGGCGTGCCGGCTGATGAGGTCTACGTCTTCGACGCCTCCCGCCAGACCCAACGTGTCAGCGCGAATGTGAGCGGTCTGGGCGGTACGGCGGCGGTGCGACTCAACGACAACCTGCTCAATCGCACGTCGCTGCCGGAGATCCGTGCCGTGATGGCCCATGAGCTGGGCCACTACGTGCTCAACCACGCGCCTAAGATGCTGATGCAGTTCGGTCTGCTGATCCTGTTCGGATTGCTTTTCTGCAACTGGGCCATGCGCCGGCTGTTTGCGCGCTCTGGGCACCGCTGGGGCACGCAGGACGTAGCCGACGTGGCCAGCTTGCCACTGCTGACCGCCGTGTTCTCAGTGTTCATGCTGGTGGCCACACCAGTGTTCAATAGCATCATCCGCATCCAGGAGATCGAGGCCGACCGCTTTGGCCTGCATCTCGCCCGCGATCCACACGGCTTTGCCGAGGTGATGCTGAAGCTTTCGGACTACCGCAAACCCGATCCGGGGCGCCTTGAGGAGGTGGTTTTCTTCCACCATCCGAGCGCCCGCCATCGGATTCACGATGCGATGCGCTGGAGGGAGGCGATGGGGACGCCCTGAGGCATTGGCCGCAGCGCCGGGCCGGTCTGCGTATCCATTGGCCGACGCCCGACGCGGGCTTTGGGTCGGGACCTCCAGTTCTTAGCTCTTGAAATCTGTCGCTGACCCGGCCGCTGCTCTGGTTCATGGTCGCCCCAAGCGTGGGCGTGGGCAGCTGGCCGGTCCTGGGGGCCATCGACCGTTCAGCCGGCGAACCGTTCAATGACCGATGCCGCAGTTATCAAGCACTGCGTGACGAAATTTGGCTGCCAGCAGCCAGCCTGGAGCGGCCGTCGGCTTTGCAGCGGGTGCCGACATCCGCGTCATCGAGCTGGGCTCACCCTCGGGAAGCTGAAGCCGTCATCGGTTCATCGGTCGACACGCCATCGGCGATGACCGCTCTCGAAGCTGGAGCAGCCGTCCACGTCGTCGGGCCGCCGCAGACCACATCGGCCCGCAGTGAACGTCCGCTGCCGAACGTGTCGAGCTGGTGCTATCGACCCGTTGCGGTCGTTTGATGCGCCTTTAGGGGACTGCCGGAAAGCAGACGCTCAACATTCGATGCGAGCGGTTAGGCGCCGGGCAGCCATGTAGTCGCGCACGAGCCGAGGAGGGCAACCGGATGTTCAGCCCCGGGCGGAGGGAAATACTTCACCTCGTGTGAGCGACGATAGAACAGCCGGCGCCGGGGCGTCTTACAAGGCTTGCCGTCGAGGCGGGGGGTTGAACGAGGGGTGGGCGTCAATGTGCCACCGCAGCATGAGGCACGTCAAAGGCAAGGATAGTTAGGAACAGCTCTCGATTCCTATCGTCCCTGTGTGCAAAGCAATAGCGAAATACCGTTTCTGTAGAGCCGGAAAGTTCTCGCTTGAAGTTTTCGTGGGATTTCACTGTCTCTGAGATTGCGCTAAGCACGCGCGAGAAGGCCTTGTTCCGATTAAACACGATAACGGCGACCTTGGTGTCGCGCCATGAGGTATAGCTCAACACTTGATCGATTGTCTCTGCAAGCATCTTAGGCCCAGACCAGAACTTACATTCTCCAATGAAGATGTTCTTGCCTTCGGAGCGAACAAGGATGTCCGTCTTGCCTTCGTAGTTGAAAGTCTCTCCGGTTGCCTGGCCCTCGTAGTGACCGTTCAACTGAACGAGAAAATGGGATCGAATCGATTCCTCGTCCATGGTCTCAAATGCCGAGGGGCTGCGCTCCATGACGTGAACCATGTTCTGCAGTACGCCCAAGATGTGCTCATAGTCAGTATTCGAGAGCGTGGGTTCTGGCTTATACGGCGACGAACTCGCCGGAGGCAAAGACGGGGCAATCTTCTTTCGTACGTTTGGAGCCGTGTACGTCTGATGGGTCCCGTCTCGCGGCTTCATCTTGAAGCCAAGACCTCCGACAAGATTGCGATCACTCAGCAGCTTTTGCCTGCGGGCTTCGATTGCTGAACGGGCTTGTCCCGGCAACTGAGAGTGCAGTCCTTGAGCGTTCACACGCAAGGTCGCCAGATGGCTCTGGATCTCATTGATAGTCCGGTCAATGTCGCCGCGGACACGATCTGCGTCTAGGTCGGCGCCGATGATCGTAAGGACGAGTACGCCTCCGCGAACTTCCGCTCGCGGCGGGCTCAGCGTGTACGTAGTTGGTTGGACCTTAAAAGCCTCAGCCTCGCCATTGAACGGAATCTCGACTTGAATCTCAGTGCCGGTGATGTGAAACGGTCGACTGCGGTCGAAGATCATTCTGCTGTGATCACGACTTACGTCGATCTGCGTCTCCCGTTGATCAACGACGATCTCGTCGGTTAGCAGGCTTGGAATCGCGATCTGGAACTTCTGCTCAAAGTAGCTGACAAGGTCCTCAACGGACGTATTAAGAAGGCGGTTTCCGTCCATCTCGGCAACCGCCTTCTGCATCTGCTGGATCTGGTGCCTCTCTACATCGTGCCAGCTGACCTTCGAGAACAGGTACTCGCGATCCCTCATGTGAGTCACTCCATAGATGATGCAGACGTCATACTTTAGCGACGCGCATGGCAAGGCGCCGAAAGCACGGAAGCGGTCGCTCGGCGAGGAACCGCTCATGGCCGTCAGCGTGAGGTCAACCAGGCGCCCGAAAGCTGACCCTCGCACGGCGGACGGCGGCCAGCGCGGTCAGTGCCGCAACGACGCATGCTGTTGGGCCCTCAACTCGATGGGAGACCATCATGGGATCAGCAGCCAGCATCCTCTCGCGCGAGCCGTGGAACAAGGGCAAGATCGTCGGTCAGAAGGCACCCTTCAAGGTCAAGGACATCTGGGCACTTCGCGTCCGGCTACAAATGGAGAACCGTGTGCGCGAGCTCGCGTTGTTCAACCTCGGCATCGACAGCAAGCTTCGAGGCTGTGACCTCGTCGCGCTTAAGGTGCGAGATGTCTGCCACGGTGACGCCGTCGCTAGCCGGGCGGTGGTGATGCAGCACAAAACGCAGCGCCCCGTTCAGTTCAGATCACGCCGGTGACCCGCGACGCCGTGCAGCGCTGGATCAAGCAAGCCGCACTCAGATCCGAGGACTTCTTGTTCCCGAGCCGCATGCACGGCTCGCCACATCTGGGCACACGGCAGTACGCCCGGATCCTGGAACGCTGGGTGGAAGAACTCGGGCTGGACCCCGCCGACTACGGAACGCATTCGATGCGAAGGACCAAGGCGACGCTGATCTATCGGAGGACGAAGAACTTGCGCGCCGTACAGCTGCTGCTCGGGCACTCCAAGCTGGAATCTACGGTCCGCTACCTTGGCATCGAGGTGGATGACGCGCTTGAGATTTCGGAGCAGACGGAAATCTGAGAAGCCACCCGGTGGTCGCTGCTTGCCATGGGCCGGTCGGCCGGGCGCAACGCCGGCTTTCTGGTACCGGGGCAGGTCGAAGCTCCCGGCCTGCTCCGTGATTCCGACGCAGTGCCGCGGATGGCGGCGTTGTGCCCGAAGCGGACGTCGGCACAGGCCTACCAAGCTTCCGGAAAGTGTTGGTGTTCTGCTGTCTTCAGGCACGTGTCAAATGACAGCAGAGCGACATCGCTGGCTCCTTCCGAACGGACCGCCTAGGTCGTCGTACGATGAGCGGAAAACAAGCGTCTGGGAGGATGCACCGTGCCAGCACCGGCATATCTGCAGTATTTGAAGCAGCACGAGTCACTGACCTTGAACTCCGGCGAGGCATGTGAGGTTTGGGAGCTCGATGTTCCAGCCGATGAGGTCTGCCTGAAGGATTGGGCTTGGCGGTTCCGGCAGACGTACTGCCTCGACAGCGACATAGACATCCTCCGTGACGGCACGGGAAAAACGCGCGCCGAGTACCTCATCGACCTAGTCTTCCCAGACAAGACCATCGCGCCAGGCCCAGGTGTTCGCTCCGGAGATTTTGCGGAGCTGCTGGTCTCAGACTTCGTCGAGTTCATGCTTGGCTATTGGGTGCCACGCACCAAGTACGCTGAGAAGAGCGTTCGCAACGAGTCAGTCAAGGGAGTCGACATCGTCGGCTTGCCTCCATTTCGGATTCCACCGCGCTGGCGGACTCAAGCTCCGAGCTGCCGCGTGGCCGGGATTGCAGCGAGCAAAATGCCGGCAGACCTCTCCGAAACTTCCCATGAAGCGTCTGATCCACGTGACTGTATGAAATGAACACTCGTGCCATGGTAAGTTTGTTCCTGCCGCCGCCTTGGACGTGCGTAGCTGTGAGGACCTTATGTTACCCAGCCTTGCTCCAGAACTGATTTCTCCCGAGCGACGCCCCTTCGTCAAGAAGCTGCGCAACTTCATCGAAGACCATGGGTTCGGCAGCGTGCCAATCTTGGTTATCCAATGCAATTCTGATGACGGGGTCAATCTCGAGATTGGCTCGCCAAGACTTGCGCAGGCGCTGGTGCACGGAGCAGGTGCCGCGAACTACGACGAATGGTGGTCAGCCTTCTGCGGCGGGCGCTCGTTCAGTGTCTTCGACGGTCGCGCTTCAAGGCATGACTCCGACGAACCGCTCTGGGTCACCGAGGTCCATGAGGACGGACATGTCCTTGCAGCCATTCGACTGCTGCCCTACGGCAATGCAAACGCCGTCTCGCCTGGCATCGTGCATGCGTTCTCAAGCTTCGGCAATCTCGTGAAGAAGTTGTACGCGGCCACTGGAGTCCAAGGCAGGCTCAAGGTTAGCTGCAAAGCCAAGTTCGCTTCGTAGCTCAGCAGGCAAGTCGTGGTGCGGGTTGACTGCATCGTTGAGGGATGCAGCCGCGTCCATAAGCGTGGCTATAGATAGTGGAAAAAGGGCTGCTGGCTCCACGCCTGCCGGCACGGCAATGTGAGTCTCTTCGGGCAGCCCGAGTTCGTACATCTTGCCCTTCGAGCGGGTGATGCCCAAGTACCGGCGACTGTTGAACTCAGGCCTCATCTGCGGCTCGCTGGTAGCTGAAGCTCCTGAGCTTCAATCGAACGCGGGACGAAATAATCAGACTGCTCGTACGCACCCGACTCAAAGAACAAAAGTTGCCCGCGCTGCTCGGCCCATCTAGCGAACGCGACCGACCTAGCCGTAGACAGCAGCCCGGTTCCGTCAACCACGTTTGGCTCGGCGCCAATGAGCCAGGTCCCGACGGCGGTTGCATTCGTGATGACGGCAGAAATGAGAACGGTCTGGGCAGCTGCCTGAAGCAAGCTCTTAATCTCCGTCAACAGCAGCTCGTAGGTAATGCCGCGCGCGCCGGTGTCGAACTGATGGCCCTCGTCGTAGACAACGAGACCGATGTGCGCGACCAAGCTGGGCTCCTGCCTCAGCACGTAGAGCAGCTTCTCGGGAGTCAGGACCAGCAGATTTCGGGTAGCAGGTGCAACCGCGCCCAGCAGCTCCGCGAGCTGGTCCACGAAATCCAGCTGGAGCGCATCGGACAGCTCATTGACCTTGACGTCCTCCCCCTTGAACGCAAGCCTAAGGGAGCCGGCTATCTCGTGGCAAAGCGCGCGGAACGGCGCGACCAAAATTGCCACACGGGTCCTGTCAGCCAGGAACGCGCCCCTCAGGATGGCCGTGTCTGTCTACGAGGCCGGTCTTGCGGACCGATTCATTGCGTACGACGTTGCTTTGTCGCTGTCGCTCTTCGGCTACGAGGGGCACCACTTTGTCCCGGCTCTCGCAGAGCATCGAGATGTTGTCTCGGGGGTGTTGCAGCGATACCCGTCCTACTTCACCGATGTGTTACGAGGGCTTTGACGGTGATGAGCGTGAACGTATTTGCTAGAACTTGCCGCCCCTTGTTTTGATGTTGAGCTGACACGCTGCGCACGCTAGTCTGGGCTGCGAACGCCCCTTTCGCAGTGGTTTCGCTCATTTGGATCGTGCGACGGCGCATGGGCCTCATCCTTAACCGTCATGCCCGTTCCGAGGAGTTCACGATGGCCCTCCACCATCTGTTTCATCACCTAGGCGCTGACGCGCGGCCCACCCCAGCTCGTCGCCGGGCGGCTGGTAGTCGGGCATGAGGCGATGCAGGCGCCGTAGTGAACGTAGCGGCGCAGGATGGCCTCGACCCGCGGATACGGGCACATTGCTGACGCCCACGACGCGCGGGTCAGTGGCCTCTACGGGGCATGATGCGCCTGTCGCAACGGGCGAGAACAGTCGTTCGTGCCTGCACGAGTACTCGAGCCGCTTCGAGCGACCGGTTCCGGGAGTGAAGCAGCCGCTGAGAGCCAGCGACCACCAATGACCGGTCGGCTTAAGCGCTGTCGTTGAACCACTGGCCCGCGAATGACCCAGACCAGCCTAAAGCGCGCATTGAGAGTCTTGGTTTAATTTCGGCGTTCGCTGTGTCGTACAGCTCGCTCAGCGCCGCGCGAGCCATGGGACCAAGGCCCTTCGACCTCAGCAGCTGGGCATCGATCCGGCCCCGGGAATCCGTCCTGGAAATCGGGTCGACACCGCGTGATCATGTCGCCATGAGCATCCGCATCGTCCAACTTGGCGTCACACCGCGCCTGCCCGACGAGGGCCCTCGTCTTGGCACCGTCCGTCGCCCGCCGCGCGGCGTCCGCAAGGAGGACTACGGTCGCCTCGATTACTACGACAGCTGGCTGCCACTGCTTTCTCCCAGCGCCGAACTCATGGCCCAGGGCCGGGCGGCCGAGGATGACAAGCAATGGACCGCCTTCTCCCGCGCGTATCGCAAGGAGATGAGCGAGTCCGCACCGTCGCAGCTGCTCGACACGCTGGCAGTGCTATCGCACTCGTCCAACCTCTCGATGGGCTGCTATTGCGACAACCCGGCGCGTTGCCATCGCAGCCTGCTCACGCAGCTGCTGACGGAACGTGGCGCCGCCATGCGCGGAGAGTGAGATCAGCGAGCCGCGTCGAACGCGATCGCGTCGAACATCCGCTGCAGCTTCTCGACCCGCGCCGGTGCCAGGAATTGCCTGGCCCATGCGAGACGCCCGAGCAGCGGTGAACGCAGTGCCGGATCAACCGTGCCGCTTGCGCTCGACCTGCCGAGCCGGTGCAGCTCCGCCTTCAAGCGATCGAAGTCCTCCCGCGCGAGGTTCGGCTTGGCATTGACGACGACGCCGGTCACCTGCTGACGGCCGCCCCTGGGCATCGCGCGCGTCTTGTCGTGTCGCAGCCGGAAGCCCTCGTCCTCGACGATCGACTGCACCCAGGCGCGGAACTCGCGTTGATCGCGGCGCAGTGTTGCGGGACCGGAGAACATCAGGTCATCCGCATACCGCGTGTAGCGCGCGCCGAAGCGATGAGCGAGCCCGTCCAGCCGCATGTCGAGCGGGAACGCGCAGAGATTGGCCAGTGCCGGCGATGTGGGTGCGCCTTGCGGCAGGTGCGGTGAGGCAAGACGCTTCGCGCCGTCGACATCGATCGATCCGTCTTCGCGCAGCCGCTCTCGCACCGCGACCGGCGTGCGCGCCGTGCAAAGCGTCGTCAGCCGCGCGACGACCGCGTCGGAGAACCCCAGCGTCCGGAACGTGGCCGCGATCCGCGCGCGCCCGATGCTGGGGAAGAAGTCGCGCAGGTCGAAGCGGATGACGAAATCCTGATCGGCGTGGACTGCCGCATTCGTCACGACGTTGCGGCCCGGCACGAAACCGTGAGCGGATTCGTGGCAGGGGAGGGTGTTCAGAAGGCCGTCGAGCAGACGCCGCTGGATAGCCTTCAGGCGCGGCAACGGCGCTTCGAGCAGCCGCAGGCCGCCGCGGCGTTTGGGCACGAGCAGGCATCGATAGTGAGGCGTCGGCGTGACATGCGGTCGCTGCGGCGTGGCAGCGGACTCCCTGTACTGCCGAGCCGGACCGGCGAAGTGGTCGAGTTCGTCCAGCGTCAGGCCGAGCCACGCCGCCAGGTCGGCCTCCGTCGGCCACTGCGGCAGCACCAGGTGTTCCAGCGCGAAACGCAGCGGCCGCATCCGCGAGGGCCGCAGCAGCAGGCGCCGCACCGTCGGCCGCGGGAAGCGTTCCCGATCGAAGCCTTCGTGGAAGGCGCCGATCTCCAGCAGCGCATCGGCGAGGCTGCTCACCGAATGCGCGCGCCAGACCGGTGTCGTCCATCGCGCGAGCGCCACGCAAAGCGGCTTCAACCATGGCTGCGCTTCGGCACCGAGGCATTGCTCGGCACGCGCCTGCAGCGCATCGGCCTCGCGGGCGCGCGGTGACGCGTCGTCCGCCTGCAGCGCGCGGGCGAGCGCCAGCGCGATCCAGCGGGGATAGGTCAAGGGCGCGGCAACGGTCATCGGCGGCGGGCGGTCCTTGTCGACGCCGCCATGGCGGCGGCGGGGAGGCAAGAGGTGACCCCCGGATGCGCCGCCAACTGACGGGTCCTGCGGATACAGCTCCGCGCGGCAGCGCGGTGGAGTATCGGCGCCGGATGACTGACTGTGGAAATCGCCGCGGGGAACCCCCGCGGCCGGAGGCGCGAACGCTTCCGAAGGCTTGGCGGCGACCGGAGGTCGGCGGCGATTATGGGCGCGGGCCGCGACGCCGCTCAAGCACCCTCACGGGGGTGGGACGCCTCACGCCGCGCTCAGCACCGCCTGCTTCGTCCCGTTCGCCTGCAGCGGGATGTATGCCGCGTCCGACTCGGTGCGCTTGGCCTCGCAGCTCGCGACCAGCTGCTTCTGCCATTGCGAATGGCGCTCGAACAACTCCGCGATCCAGTCGACGAACACGCGCAGCTTGGTGCTCAGGTGCCGGTTCGGCGGGTACACGACGTACAGCGGCAGCGGGTCCGATTCCCAGTCGCACAGGAAAGGCACCAGCTCGCCCGCGTCGATGTGCGGCTTGATCATGAAGTAGGGCGCCTGGATCACGCCCAGCCCCGTCAGGCCCGCGGTCATGTAGGCGTTGCCGTCGTTGACCGAGACCTTGTAGTGGCCGTAGATCTCGTAGCGCTGGCCGTTCTTGCTGTAGTCGAACGGGAAACGCTTGCCGGTGCGCGTCGAGAAATAGCTGACCACGTGATGCTGGTCGGACTCCAGGTCCAGCGGATGCTGCGGCAGGCCGTGCTGCTGGATGTAGGCCGGCGACGCGCAGCAGCCGTAACCCCAGTCGCCGATGCGGCGCGCGACCAGCGACTGGTCGGTGATCTCGCCGCCGCGCACGACGCAGTCGACGCTGTCGCCGATCAGGTCCACCGGCCGGTCCGACACGCCGAGGTCGATCTGGATGTCCGGATGTCTTGCATAGAACTCCGGAAGTGCGGGAATCAGCAGCAGGCGCGCCACACTCGAGGCGACATCCACGCGGATGCGCCCCTTCGGCGCCGCGCGCGCATGCGACACCGAGCCCTCGAGTTCCTCGATGTCCGACAGCAGCCGCGTCACCCGCTCGTAATACGCGGCACCGTCCGGCGTCACGCTGACCCGCCGCGTCGTGCGGTTCAGCAGCTTGACCTTGAGGTGGTCCTCCAGCGACTGGATCAACCGCGTCACCGCGGTCTTGGGCAGGTCCAGCGATTCCGCCGCCCGCGTGAAGGTTCCCGCTTCCACGACGCGCGCGAAAGCCTGCATGGCATTGAGTTTGTCCATCCTTGACCCCTGACGGCGGTGCATCCCCGCCACTGCTCCGTCCATACAACCCGGCGCGTCTGCGCGCGCGCGAGGTCGCCATCCTGCCCGATCGATTGTTTCGTCGATGAAACGCTGATGCGCGCTCCAGCCTGTTTATCGGACGGCGTCCAGTCTCCAAACTTCGCTGCATTGCAACATGAACCGGTCTGCCCCCACGGGGAGCAGGCCTTTGGCCCTGCCATGGATGCGCTGCCGCTGACCTCCTGCCACGACGACCTCCTGCCCGCCGGCGACGGCGTGCTGCCGGTGCGCGTGTACAAGGGCGCGGCGCGTCGCCAGGACGCGCCGGTCGTCATGCATCTGCACGGCGGCGCGTTCACCCGCGGCGACCTGGACAGCGGCGAGCTGGTCTCCCGGCTGCTCGCCGACGCGGGCGCGGTCGTCGTCGACGTCGACTACCCGACCGGCGAGGCCACCGTGTTCCCGACCGCGCTGAAGACCCTGGACGCGCTGCTGGCCAGCCTGCACAAGGCGCGGACCCGGTTCTCCGGCAAGGGCGCGCCGCTGCTGGTCGCCGGCGAAGAGGCGGGCGGCAACCTCGCCGCCGCGCTGGCCCTGATGGCGCGCGACCAGGGCCACCGCAAGCTGTCCGGCCAGATCCTGATCGGGCCGATGCTCAACCCCTGCATGGGCACCGCCTCGCTGCGCCAGGCCGACGCCGGCTACGGCGAGTGCCGCTGGATGCACGGCTGGCGCGCCTACCTCGGCGAATGCGAGGACGGCGACCACCCCTACGCCGCGCCGGCCAACACCGGCCGCCTGTCGGGCCTGGTGCCGGCGCTGGTCGTCAGCGCCGAGGACGACCCGATGCGCGACGAGGCGCTGGCCTACGCCCGCGCGATGAAGCGCGCCGGCGTCGACGTGCAGCAGGCGCTGATCGCCGGCCCCAGCGGCTGGCCCTGCAGCCTGATGAAGCTGCCCTCGCTGTCCGCCCTCCAGCTGCCCTGGGCGAGCGCGCTGCGCCAGAAGCTGGCCGATTTCCTGTCCCTGATCCCACCGGCCGGCAAGCGCCGACTGCAACCCGCCTGACCTCAAGAGCCCGCCAAGAACTCCCAACGTCTACCCCCGTCACCGGAGCACCCACCATGAACAAGAAGATCTTTGCCACCTCGCTCACCGCCGTCGCCGCGGTCGTCGGCGCCCTCGTCGTCGGCCTGCACAGCCAGCAGGCGGTCGCCAACCAACCGCCGGGCGCGCCGCAGGCGATTCCCGTCTCCGTCGCCACCGTCGCGAGCCAGGAAGTGGCCGCGTGGGACGAGTTCTCGGGCCGCCTGGAAGCCGTGGAGCGCGTCGACGTGCGCGCCCGCGTCTCCGGCGCCGTGCAGTCGGTGCATTTCCGGGAGGGGGCGCTGGTCAAGGCCGGCGAACTGCTGATCACCATCGATCCCGCGCCCTACCAGGCCGAGGTCGACCGCGCCGAAGCGCAGGTGCTGGCCGCGCAGGCCCGCGTCACCTACTCGAAGAGCGAGCTGGAGCGCTCCACCCGCCTGTGGAGCGAGCGCGCCATCGCGCAGCGCGAGCTCGACGAGCGCAGCAACGCCTCCAATGAAGCCAACGCCAACCTGCGCGCCGCGCAGGCCGCGCTGCAGTCGGCGAAGCTGAACCTCGGCTACACGCAGGTGAAGGCGCCGGTGGCCGGTCGCGTCGGCAAGCTGGAAGTGACGCAGGGCAACCTCGTGGCCGCCGGCCCGGGCGCGCCGGTGCTGACGACGCTGGTGTCGGTCAGCCCGATCTACGCCAGCTTCGATGCCGACGAGGGCACCGTCGCCCGCGCGCTGAACGAGCTGCACGGCAACGCCAGGATCGCCTCCGGCGACCTGTCGAGCATCCCCGTCCAGATCGGCACGGCCGCGACTACGGACACGCCGTTCAACGGCAAGCTGCAGCTGATCGACAACCAGGTCGACGCCCGCAGCGGCACGGTGCGCGTGCGCGCGGTGCTGGACAACAAGGACGGCGCGCTGATCCCGGGCCAGTTCGCCCGCATCCGCCTGGGCCAGGCGAAGAAGAGCGCGGCCGTGCTCGTCAACGAGCGCGCGGTCGGCACCGACCAGAACAAGCGCTTCGTGATGGTGGTCGGCGCGGACAACACGCTGAGCTACCGCGAGGTCCTGCTGGGCGCCAACGTCGACGGCCTGCGGGTCGTGACCTCGGGCCTGAAGGCCAACGAGCGCGTGGTCGTCAACGGCCTGCAGCGTGTGCGCCCCGGTGCCCTGGTCGCCCCGACCATCGTCCCGATGAACGCCAAGGCGGAAATCCAGGCCAAGGACGGCGCAGCGAAGGCCGACAAGTCCTGACCCGAATCCCGGAGGACGGGCAGGACCCGTCCGCGCCGGGCGACGGACAGCCTCCGGGGCGGCGCGACGCCGCCCCGCGGGGGGACCTTTGCCGTTTTCTCCAGTCGACTTGAAAGACTGACATGAATCTCTCCAAATTCTTCATCGACCGCCCGATCTTCGCGGGCGTGCTGTCGGTGCTGATCTTCGTCTCCGGGCTGCTCGCCGTGCGCGTGCTGCCGATCTCGGAATACCCGGAAGTCGTGCCGCCGCAGGTGGTCGTCCGCGCGCAGTACCCCGGCGCCAACCCCAAGGTCATCGCGGAAGCGGTGGCCACGCCGCTCGAGGAATCGATCAACGGCGTCGAAGGCATGCTCTACATGGGCAGCCAGGCGACCACCGACGGCCTGATGACGCTGACGGTCACCTTCAAGCTGGGCACCGACCCGGACAAGGCCCAGCAGCTGGTGCAGAACCGCGTCTCGCAGGCCGAGCCGCGCCTGCCCGAGGAGGTCCGCCGGCTCGGTCTGACCACGGTCAAGAGCAGCCCCGACCTGACCATGGTCGTGCACTTGCTGTCGCCCAACGACCGCTACGACATGACCTACCTCCGCAACTACGCGGTGCTGAACGTCAAGGACCGCCTGGCGCGTATCCAGGGCGTGGGTCAGGTGCAGCTCTTCGGTTCCGGCGACTACTCGATGCGCGTCTGGCTGGACCCGCAGAAGGTCGCCGAGCACGGCCTGTCGGCCAGCGACGTCGTCCAGGCGATCCGCGAGCAGAACGTGCAGGCCGCCGCCGGTGTGGTCGGCGCTTCGCCCGGCCTGCAGGGCATCGACCTGCAGCTGCCGATCAACGCGCAAGGCCGTCTGAACAACGAGCAGGAATTCGGCGACATCATCGTCAAGTCCGGTGCCAACGGCCAGGTGACGCGTCTGCGCGACCTGGGCCGCATCGAGCTGGGCGCCGCCGAATACGCGCTGCGCTCGCTGCTGGACAACAAGTCCGCGGTGGCGATCCCGATCTTCCAGGCCCCGGGCTCGAACGCGATCGAGATCTCGAACAACGTGCGCGCCACGATGGCCGAGCTGAAGAAGGCCATGCCCGAAGGCGTGGACTACTCCATCGTCTACGACCCGACGCAGTTCGTGCGGGCGTCCATCGAGTCCGTCGTCCACACGCTGCTCGAAGCGGTGGCGCTGGTCGTGCTGGTCGTGATCCTGTTCCTGCAGACCTGGCGCGCGTCCATCATCCCGCTGCTGGCGGTGCCGGTGTCCATCATCGGCACCTTCGCGGTGATGCATCTCTTCGGCTTCTCGATCAACGCGCTGTCGCTGTTCGGCCTCGTGCTGGCGATCGGCATCGTGGTGGACGACGCGATCGTGGTCGTGGAGAACGTCGAGCGCAACATCGAGGCGGGCCTGAGTCCGCGTGAGGCGACCTACCGCGCGATGCGCGAAGTGTCGGGCCCCATCATCGCGATCGCGCTGGTGCTGGTCGCGGTGTTCGTGCCGCTGGCCTTCATCACCGGCCTGACGGGTCAGTTCTACAAGCAGTTCGCGCTGACGATCGCGATGTCGACGGTGATCTCGGCGGTCAACTCGCTGACGCTGTCGCCCGCGCTGGCCGCGATGCTGCTCAAGGGCCACGACGCGCCCAAGGACTGGCTGACCCGCGCGATGGACAAGGTGCTGGGCCGCTTCTTCGGCGGTTTCAACCGGCTGTTCAACCGCGGCGCCAAGGCCTACAGCGGCGGCGTGACGAAGGCGATCTCGCGCAAGGTGATCATGCTGCTCATCTACGCCGGCCTGCTGGGCCTGACGGTGGGCCTGTTCAAGGCGGTGCCGAGCGGCTTCGTGCCGGGGCAGGACAAGCAGTACCTGATCGGCTTCGCGCAGCTGCCGGACGGCGCCACGCTGGACCGCACGGAGGACGTGATCCGCCGCATGAGCGAGATCGCGATGAAGACGCCGGGCGTGGAGCACGCCATCTCCTTCCCGGGCCTGTCGATCAACGGCTTCACCAACAGCTCCAACTCGGGCATCGTGTTCGCGTCGCTGAAGTCCTTCGACGAGCGCACCGGCAAGGGCCTGTCGGCCGGCGAGATCGCCGCCAAGATGAACGCCGACTTCGGTCAGCTGCAGGACGCCTTCGTCGTGATGTTCCCGCCCCCGCCGGTGCAGGGTCTGGGCACCACGGGCGGCTTCAAGTTCCAGCTCGAAGACCGCGGCGGCCTCGGCTACGAGGCGCTCGACCAGGCGGTGAAGGCCTTCATGGCCAAGGCGCAGAAGGCGCCGGAACTGGCGGGTCTGTTCAGCAGCTACCAGGTCAACGTGCCGCAGCTGTACGCGAACCTGGACCGCACCAAGGCGCGCCAGCTGGGCGTGGCGGTGACGGACGTGTTCGACACGATGCAGATCTACCTGGGCTCGCTGTACGTCAACGACTTCAACAAGTTCGGCCGCACCTACACGGTCCGCGTGCAGGCGGATGCCGCCTACCGTGCCCGCGCCGAGGACGTGGGCCTGCTGAAGGTGCGCTCGGCCTCGGGCGAGATGGTGCCGCTGTCGGCGCTGATGAAGGTCGAGCCGAGCTTCGGTCCGGAACGCGCGATGCGCTACAACGGCTTCCTGTCGGCCGACATCAACGGCGGCGCGGCGCCCGGCTACTCGACCGGCCAGGCGCAGGACGCGGTCGCGCGCATCGCCGCGGAGACGCTGCCCCCGGGCATCAGCTACGAGTGGACCGAGCTGACCTACCAGGAGATCCTGGCCGGCAACTCCGGCGTGTGGGTCTTCCCGCTCGCCATCCTGCTGGTCTTCCTGGTGCTGGCCGCGCAGTACGAGAGCCTGTCGCTGCCGGTGGCGATCATCCTGATCGTGCCGATGGGGCTGATGGCGGCGATGACCGGCGTGTGGCTGAGCCACGGGGACAACAACGTCTTCACGCAGATCGGCTTGATCGTGCTGGTGGGCTTGTCGGCGAAGAACGCGATCCTGATCGTGGAGTTCGCCCGGGAGCTGGAATTCGCCGGCAGGACGCCGCTGCAGGCGGCCATCGAGGCCAGCCGGCTGCGTCTGCGTCCGATCCTGATGACGTCGATGGCGTTCGTGATGGGCGTGCTGCCGCTGGTGCTGGCCACGGGCGCGGGCGCCGAGATGCGCAACGCGATGGGCGTGGCGGTGTTCGCCGGGATGATCGGCGTGACGGCCTTCGGCCTGTTCCTGACGCCGGTGTTCTACGTGGTGGTGCGCCGCCTGACCGGCAACCGGCCGCTCAAGCAGCACGGCGAGGTGCCGCATGACGTCGAGGCCTTCGTGCAGCCCGCGCAGGGCGAGGGCCACGATTTCGGCGCGGGCGGCAACGCCCGTCCGCATCCCGCCGCGCCGCGCCACGAGCACGAGTAACTCGCCATCCTGATCCACGACACCTGGAGCTCCGCCGCAAGGCGGGCTCCGGGGCCGGCAGGGCCCTCCGCGGCTCTGTGAGGCTCCAAGGAGTGATGCCATGACAAACAAACTGATGACGACGACGCTGCTGGCGGCCCTGGTGCTGGCCGGTTGCGCGACACCGCCGCCGATCGACGAATCGCGCATTCCGGCGACGCCGACGGCCTTCAAGTCGCAGGCGACCGCGACGGTCGGCGAAGCGCGCTGGGCGGTGGCCCCGCCGGCCGATGCCGAGCCGCGCGGCGACTGGTGGCTGGCGTTCGGCGATGCGACGCTGAACGATCTGATCCGCCGCTCGCTGGTCGGCAACAACGACCTGCAAGGCGCCGCGGCGCGACTGGCGCAGGCGCGCGCGCTGCTGCGCAGCACGAATGCGGATCGGCTGCCGCAGGTCGGCGCCAGCGCCGGCGCCGCGCGCGGCACGGTGGCGGGCCAGGGTCCGGCTGCCACGACGCTCTACAACGCCGGCCTGGGCGCGAGCTGGGAGGTCGATCTCTCCGGCCGCCTGTCGGAGGCCACGCGCGCGGCCTCGCTGGATGCGCAGGCGCGTGAAGCGCTGCTGCAGTCCACGCGGCTGATGGTGCAGGCGGACGTGGCGCAGACCTACCTGGCGCTGCGCTTCGCCGACCAGGAACGCCGGCTGGTGCGCGACACGGTCGCGGCCTACCGCGAGACGCTGGCGCTGACGCAGCGCCGCTACCAGGCGGGCGACGTCGCCGAGCTGGACCTGGCGCGCGTGCAGACGGAAGTCGCCGCGACCGAGGCCGAGGCGATCAGCCTCGACCGCCGCCGCGCCGAGCTGGAGAACGCGCTGTCGGTGCTGCTGGGCGAGCCCGCGTCGGGCTTCAAGGTGGCGGAAGACACGGCGCTCGCGCCGCTGCCGGCCATCCCCTCGGGGCTGCCGAGCACGGTGCTGGCGCGTCGCCCGGACGTGGCCGCGTCGCAGCGCAGCCTGCTGGCGGCGCAGTCGCGGGTGGGCGTGGCGCAGGCCGCGTGGTTCCCCAGCCTGACGCTGACGGCGAACGGCGGCTATGCGTCGCCGGAACTGAGCGATGTGTTCCGCTGGTCGGCGCGCGCGTGGTCGGTCGATGCGCTGCTGTCGCTGCCGATCTTCGACGGCGGCCGCCGCAAGGCCGGCGTGGAGTCGGCGAAGGCGGGCCTGGATCTCGCGATGGCCAGCTACCGGCAGCAATTGCTGCAGGCGCTGCGCGAGGTCGAGGACTCGCTGGTCGGACTGCAGACCTTGTCGCAGCAGGCGGACGTGCAGGGGCAGGCGGTGCAGTCGTCGACGCGGGCGACGGCGCTGTCGGACTCGCGCTACCGCAACGGGCTGGTGAGCCAGCTCGACCTGCTCGACGCGCGCCGCAGCGAGCTGCGCAACCGCCGCGCGGCGCTGCAGGTGCAGGCCGCGCAGTACCAGGCGACGGTCGGACTCGTCCGCGCCCTGGGCGGCGGCTGGACCCCACCGGCCTGAGCCCCGGCCGGGCAAGACCCGGCCCCCTTCAAATGCGACCGGACCTTTACCGGTGCCCCTTTGGGCGTGCAGGGATGCACGCCCTTTTTTTGTCCGTGGCCTGCTCAGGCTTGAAGGGATGCCACGCGCGACCCTGCCTAGAATTCGCTCAACCGAAAGGACGCATGAAAACGGTCTGGATCATCGACGGCGCCTACCTGTTCAACGTGGGTCGCGGCCGTCCGTTCGATTACCTCAAGCTCAAGAACGAGCTCGTTCAGCGCAACGGGGGTCCGATCTACGAGAGCTACTACCTGAATTCCACCCGGGACCTGGCGACGGACCCGCAGAGCGCGTTCCACACCTGGCTCAAGGCGGCGCCGCCGCGCGGTCCGAAGATCCGCGTCCAGCTGTACGAGATGAAGAACCTGCATCTTCAATGCCCGGATTGCGGCGTCCAGTTTGACCGTGAAGTGCAGAAGGGCGTGGACGTCGCGATCGCGACGCTGCTGATCAAGCTCGCGGTGCAGAACGTCTACGACCGGCTGATCCTGTCGGCGGGCGACGGCGACTTTGAAGAGGCGATCTCCTACGTCAAGTCCGATCTCAAGAAGGAAGTCTGGGTCAGTGGCTTGCAGGCCAATCTGTCCACCGACTTGCAGTCTTACGCGGACGAGGTGGTGTGGATGGACGATCTGTACCCCACGATCGCCAGGTGAATCGTGAGGGCGACGCGTACGCCTTCGGGCGTGCCGGGATGCACGCGTTTTTTCGAGCGGGCGGCCCACCCCTTCCGGGACGCAATGGCAAGCGCCAGCGGCTTTCGCCGCCGGCGATGCGCGCGGACGACCAGTGCGGGCTGATCGCCCAGCCCCATCAACCCTCTTCGGTGGCGGGAGGTGGTGAAGAGGTTTGTCAGGGCCCCGGGGCGATGGCAAGACGCATGCCCGCCGCGTCCGTCGAGGACGTGCAACGCGTGCCGTCAGATGAAGCGAACGCTTGCCGTCTGGGCGGTTTCCAATTTCGCCGTGCTCTTCGTTTCCCAGCGCGCGTCGCCTTGCTTGCTCCAGTCACGGCGCGCATACGCTTCCCGACGCGCCGGGTCGCGTCGTCGCTCCACGGGTTGGCCGTTGTCCGCTGGGAGATTGCCTGGTTGAGCCTTCATGACTGCTCCTGTCTGTGTAACAAGTTGAAGGCAAGCGCCATGCCCTGGCAGCGCGGTGGAACAGGGACCCCGTCGCACGAAAATTGCTGAAGCTGGTGTGAGCCGGCGCCAGGCGCTGCCGATGGACGAGACCCGACGGGTCTCGCAGGACCGACGTGGAGGTCGTATGAAGGCGGAGAAGGAAATACGCGCCATGCGGCGTGAAAATCGCCGACCGCTGAGTCAGCAGGGGATGTTCCAGGAACGTCGCGTGGAGCGGGACGCCGCCTTCACCGAGCGGGACCGCGAACTCGCGGAAAGGACGCGCAGGAGCGCAAGGATCTGAGCGACGCGGTTGCTGTCGACGACAGGCCTCGTGCGACGCCTGCGCGCCGCGGCGCCGCCCAGCCCGAAAATCCGTGAGTTGATGTCCGGAGGGCCTCAACTCATCACCTCGCCCCGTCAGCGCCGGGCCAGACCCCGCACAGTCGTGCCCTGACGACGCCCCCGTCGATCGGAGTGCTGACCATGCAACGCCGCCCGCTTTTCCTCGGTCTTTTCGGCCTGCTCGGGACACTGGGCGCCCGGAATTCGTTCGCCCTCTACGACGCGGCGCCGCATCCGCTGCTCAACCGTCTGCCCGGGTCCTGGCGCGGGACGCTGACCTACCGGGACTGGGGCAAGGCCGAGCGCCTGGTCACCCTGCCTTGCCGCCTGCACGCGGCGCTGCTGACGCCGTCGGACCTGAGCCTCTACTTCGTGTTCGATGACGGTCCGGGGAAGACGGTGTATTCCTACGACCGCTGGCTGTTCGACTTCAGCAAAGGCAGGATGACCTGGGTATCAGGCGACGGCAAGGGCGCGGGGACCTCCTATCGCATCCTCGCCACGTCCCGGTCGGAGGAAGGCGATGCCGTGGTGCTCGTCGACACGGCGGAAGGCAAGACCTACCGACAGACGCTGCAGATCTCCCCGCGTTCCTTGACACTGGAGAAGGTCGAGATCGCGGAAGACGGCCGGGAGGTGTTCCGCAACGGTTACGACCTGAGCCGGGCCGACGCGTGATGTCCCGGGCCCGCCCCGGCCTTCATCTTGACCACAATGGGGCCATGCGCGCTCCGTGGACAGACTGGATCCCCCCTCGCGAGGTCGTGCGCATCTACGCGCTGGCCTGGCTGCCGGTGCTGCTGATCTACCTGATCGCCGTCGAGACCGACGGGGTCTGGACGCGCGGCTTCAATCTGTGGAGCGCCGTGCACGGCACGCTGCGCAACATGGGGCCGCAGTTCGTGCTGCTCTTCCTCCTCTGGCCGGTGACGGGCTGGATGGAGGCGCGGCGATTCGGCGCCGGGCGGCAGGTCGCGGCCCATGCCCTCGTGTCGGTGCTGTTCGTGCTGGCGTGGTATGCGCTGCTGTGGCTGTGGATCGTCGCCGAGGCCGGCGTGGCGGGCGCGGAGCGCGCGCGTGCGAACTGGTTCATCTGGCAACTGGAGTTCGGCATGCTGGCCTACGCCGCAGCCGCGGGCGGCTTCAGCGCCTATCGGGCCGTGCGCCGCGCCATGGCGCAGGCCGAGGTCGCCGCGCAGGCGCAGACGCTGCTGGCCCGCAGCGAGCTGGCCGCACTGCGCAACAGGCTGAATCCGCACTTCCTCTTCAACACCCTGCACAGCATCCTGGCCCTGGTGCGCAAGGACGCGCGCCGGGCCGAAGAGGCGCTCTTCATGTTCAGCGAGATGCTCCGCTATCTGCTGGACACCGAGCGCAGCGGGGACGACCAGGTGCTGCTGCGCGACGAGCTCGCCTTCACGGAGCAGTACCTGTCGCTGGAAGCCATCCGCCTCGGTGATAGGCTGCACGTCGACTGGCAGGTGGATGCCGCGGCGCTCAGCGCGACGGTGCCGGCCCTGTCGCTGCAACCGCTGGTGGAGAACAGCATCAAGCACGCCTTCAATCCGCGGAGCGCGCCGGGCACGCTGCGCGTGTCGGTGCGCCGCACGCCGCAGACGCTGGACATCGTCGTGGCCGACGACGGTCCCGGCGTCGCACTGCCCGTTGCCGGCGGTCTGCCCGAGGGGCGGGGACTGGGCCTGCGCACGGTGGCGCGGCGCTTGGCGCTGCGCTGGGGCGATGCGGCCCGGCTCGAGGTGACCTCGGCGCCCGGCGCCGGCTTCGAGGTGGCGATGAGGATGCCGGCATGAGCATCCGCGCCCTGATCTGCGAGGACGAGCCGCTGGCCCGCGAGACGCTGCGCGACTTCATCGCGGCGTCGCCGGACCTGCTGCTGGTGGGCGAGGCCACCAACGGCCGCGAGGGCTTGACGCTGATCCGCGCGCTCGCGCCGGACCTCGTGTTCATGGACATCCAGATGCCGGAGCTGACGGGTCTGGAGGTGGTGCGCGAGCTGCTCGCGGCCGGGGAGCCCATGCCGCCGCTGATCTTCACCACCGCCTACGACCAGCACGCGGTCGCGGCCTTCGAGCTGCAGGCGCTGGACTACCTGCTCAAGCCCTTCACGGCGGCGCGTTTCGATGCCGCGGTGAAGCGGGCCCTGACCACGTCCGCCGCCACGGCCGAGCGTGGCGCGGCCGCCGTGGCGGCGCTGGGCGGCGGGCTGGGCGCGCCGCTGTCGCGCATCCTGGTCCGTGATCGCGGCCGCAT
This sequence comes from uncultured Burkholderiales bacterium, assembly GCA_966211105.1. Taxonomy (GTDB): domain Bacteria; phylum Pseudomonadota; class Gammaproteobacteria; order Burkholderiales; family Burkholderiaceae_C; genus Roseateles. The sequence continues at coordinate 2,526 of CBIHMU010000073.1, read as the reverse complement.
CTTTCCGCTGTCGCTGGACGAGATCGAGCATCTGCGCGCCGATCTCAAGTACACGCAGATCATGGCGCGCGGCGAGAGCTTTCTCGTTCGCATGCCGCTGAACGAGCTGGAAGCCCGGCTCGATGCGACCCGCTTTCTGCGCGTGCATCGGAATGCCATCGTCAACCTCGATTTCGTCGCGTCGATGCGGCCCGACGAGCAGAGCCAGCTGCACATCCTGATGCGGGACGGCACCGAGCTGGTGGCCAACCGCGAGGCCAGCAAGCGGCTCAGGGACATGGCGATCTGAGCGCGGTCTTCGACATGAAGGGATGCGCGCGCATCTCCCTTGACTCACAGCAGTTCCTGTCACTGCCATGGCCCGTTGCCGCGGGTCGGGATGGCATCTCCGTCAATCGAGGCCATGGTCTGGCGTCAGCGCCACAGCCACCATGTGGGACCAAGGACCAAAGACGACCATGACGACTCGACAAATCTCAGGAAAGACGGAGATCAACGGGGAGGGGATCAGGAAGCACTTCCGGACGAGCGATCCGTGGCGCGCGATCGCCGAGCTGGCTTGGAATGGCTTCGACGCCAAGGCGTCCAATGTCGACGTTCTTGTCGAGGAGTCGCCGACGGGCGATGCGACGCGAGTGAAGGTGTCCGATGACGGGGAAGGCATCGAGCTGGCGTCGCATGCCGAGACCTTCGGACGTTTCAACGACTCCAGCAAGAAGCAGGACGTGACGACCCATGGCTCGCATGGCCGCGGCCGACTGTCCTTCCACAGGCTCGCCGAACGAGCTGTCTGGTGGACGAATGCCGCAGCGTCTGGGCCGGCGCGGATCGAGGTGCACGGCGGGGCACTCACGAACTATGAGGGCCAATCGGTGGCGCCATCCGCCTTGCCCGCAGGGATGGCTGTGGACGGGACCGGGACGATCGCGGAGCTGTTCAACTTGCATGCCTCGCTACCGACCACCGATGAACTTCACAAGCTGCTTTCCATCGAGTTCGGTTGGTTCCTGGCCCTGAACCCGGCGAAGAGGCTGCGACTCAATGGGACGGCGGTGGCCGTGCCCTCGCACGACCTCACCCGGCGCAAGTTCTCCATCGACGGCCACGACTTTGACGTGTCGGTCCTTCGCTGGGACCAGAAACCAAGCTCTGAAAAGTCCTTCGTCTACCTTCTGAACGCCTCAGGCAAGACGGTGGACAAGCGGTTGAGCCCCTTCAATCACAAAGGGAACTTTCATACCAGCACCTACATCGGCTCAAGGTGGGCCGATGACTTCGCGCCGAGCGGAGGTGATCTGGCGAACCCGGACGCTTCGGGCTACGAGTCGGAGACATGGCGCAAGGTGGCGCGGGAACTCAGCAGTATCACCAAGTCCGTCTATGAGAAGTTCCTGCGTGAGCGGTTCGATCGGGAGATCGAAGGCTACGTTGCCGATGGCGTCTTCCCGACCTACGAAGGTCTGCACGAGGACTACAAGCACTGGCGGCTCGAGAACACCACGGGCATCTTGCGCGCCATCTACACGGCCGACCCGACGGCGCTGACATCGCTCAAGAAGAATCAGAAGAAGATCATCGTTCGCCTCCTCGACAAGCTGGCGGTGTCCAACGAGAACGATGCAATCTTCGAGGTGCTCAACAGCGTGCTGGAGCTGGACGACGTCTCGACGAAGCTGCTCGCCAAACACCTCAAGGGCGTGTCGCTGCAAAGCATCGTGTCAGCGATCGAAGTCCTCCGCCGCAGGCACGAGGTGGCGGACAAGCTGCGAACACTGATGAACGAGCATCATCTGGACACGCGCGAGACGCCGGACTTGCAGGGCATCATCGAAGCCAACACCTGGTTGTTCGGCAGCTCCTACGAGACGCTTGGCGCCGAGGAGGACTCGTTCACCAAGATCGCCAAATCGCTGCGCGATGCGGTCAGGGGGATAGCCGATGTTGCCTTGGATGACCTGGATGCGGCTGATCCCTCCGCCATCGATGGCGCGCGGAAGCAGACGGACTTGTTCCTCGCCCGCAAGGTCCCGCACCACGATTCGATGGGTCGCAAGATCTATCGTTGCATCGTGGTGGAGATCAAGCGTCCAGGGATCGCGCTCAACTACAAACACCTCCAACAACTGGATGGCTATGCACAGCTGATCAAGAAGCACGCGGAATTTGGCAGCGAAGCCATGCACTTCGAACTCATCCTGATCGGGCGCAAGATCTCCGAGGCGGATACGGAGATTCGGAGCCGGATGGAGGGGCAGGTGGCGAAGGGATTGCCCGGGCTGGTCAGCGACGAGCGACGCATGAAGCGCTTCGTGCTGAACTGGTACACATTGCTGGACAACTTCATGCTCACCAATCAAGCCATGATCGACGCGTTGACATTGAAGCGCGAGTCGTTCGCACACGCGTCGCGGTCGGAGCTGATTGCTGACATGCAGAAGCAGGCCGCCTGACGGCGCCTGATCGGCGGCCAACCCGAGTGAGTCGCAGCCGCTCAGCAGTGCCCACCCGCCCGCGCCCGCAACCGGC
>CBIHMU010000072.1:0-29579 GCA_966211105.1 uncultured Burkholderiales bacterium | reverse complement strand
CCCGCCCCCACCGCCACCATCGATCAAACCGCCGCCGGTGGCGCCGCCGGTGCGCTGGATCTCCATCCAGGCCGCCGAGGCCAGCACGCCGATCCGGCTGCGGCAGGTGTCGGTGCAGGGCCGCATCAGCGGCAGCGCTGCGGTCTCCCGCGTCGAGCTCACCCTGTTCAATCCCAACGCCCGGGTGCTGTCCGGAGAACTGCAATTCCCGCTCAACGGCGGCCAGACGGTGACCGGCTTCGCGCTCGACATCAACGGCGTGCTGCGCCGCGCCGTGCCGGTCGAGAAGGCCAAAGGCCGCCAGGTCTACGAGGACACCATCCGCAATCGCGTGGATCCGGCCCTGCTCGAGGTGACCGAGGGCAATTTCTACAAGCTGCAGGTGTATCCGCTGCCTGCGGGCGGCACGCGTCGCGTGGTGCTGGAGATCCGCGAATCGCTTGAGAGCGCCGGCGCCGAGGCGTCGCCGGTCTGGCGGCTGCCGCTGCAGTTCAACGGTGCCGTGGACCGCCTGGCGGTGGATGTGCGGATCGACGGCGCACCGCCGGCGCAACTGGCCGCCTCGTGGGGCCCGGAACCGCTGGCCGTCGCGCCGATGCCGGACGGCGGCAGCCGGTTGCGCGTGCTGCGCGATGCGGCGGAAGCCTCCGGCGAACTGCGCATCGCGCTGCCGGGCCGGCTCACCGCGCCGGCCGTGACCACCGAGCGTTTCAAGGGTCGGACCTATGTCCTGGCCGAGGTGCCGGTCGACGCGGCGCCGTCGGCGCGGCCGGTCCCGCGCACGGTGGGCCTGGTGTGGGACGCATCCGCCTCGGGCGCCGCACGGGACCACGATCGCGAGTTCGCCCTCCTCGACGACTGGTTCCGGACCCTGCGCTCGGTCGAGGTGCGGCTCAAGGTCGTGCGCAACGACGCCGAACCGGTGGAGCGTTTCGTCATCCGTGACGGCGACTGGCGCGCGCTGCGCCAGCGCCTCGAACGCGTGCCGTATGACGGCGCGACGGCGCTCGGCGCGATGGACACGCCCGATGGCAGCGACGTGACGCTGCTGTTCTCGGACGGCCTGGGCACCTGGGGCGCCGGCGGATTGCCGAAGACGGGCAAACCGATGTTCGCCTTCTCGGCCTCGGCGGGCGCGGCTGAAGCGGCGCTGCGCCGCGTGGCCGAATCGCGCGGTGGGGCCTACGCGGACCTGCTCACGACGGACACCGCCGAGGCGGTGCGCCTGATGGCCGAGGAGCGGCCTCGCGTGCTCGAGGTCAGCGGACTGGGCGCCGGCGACTGGGAAACGGGATCCCTGTTTCCGCAGGCGGGCCGACTGCTGATCGCGGGCGTCATGACGCAGCCGCGGGCGACGATGCAGGTACTGCTCTCGACTCCCGGCGGCGCGCCCCGCTCGATCACGGTGCCTTTGCGCGTGGCAGCCGCCGAGCCGATCGCAGCGACGATGCCGTCGACGTCCACGGACCCGGCCGAGACGTCCGAGCCGTCCGAGGCCGCACCGGTTGTCGGACTCGCCGCCTATCGCTGGGCCAGTTTCCGCCTCGGCCGGCTGGATGCCGACCGCGCGGCCCAGCGCCAGGCGATCCGCCGACTGGGCATGGACTTCGGGCTGGTGACGCGCGAGACCTCGCTGATCGTGCTGGACACCGCCGCCGACTACGTCCGTCACGACATCGAACCGCCCGAGGACCTGCGCGTGGAATGGGAACGGCTGATGGCCTCGCGCACCGCGACGCGCCAGGGCGATCGCGCGGAGGCCCGCCGCGACCTGATCCAGCGCTTCGAGGACAAGGTGCTGTGGTGGGCAGAAACGCCGGCCATGCGCGCAGCCGCCCGGCAGGTGGCCGAGCAGATCGCGGGCAAGAACCGGCGCGACGCAGCGGTACCGCGCCCGTTCGAGCCGCCGATGCCGATGTCGGCGCCCCCGCAGCAGGAATTCAGGCCTGCGCCGATGATTGCGCCAGCGCCCGCCGCCCCTGTACCTGCACCTCCACCGATGTTCCGCCCGGCAGAGCCTGCGCCGGCCCAGGCTCCGATGGCGCCGGCGCCCGTCCGTCCCATCGCCGCGGAGTCCTCGCGGACGGAACGCGCGGTCGCGGAGGCCCCCGCGCCGATGGGGGCCCCTGCGGCGGCAACGGCCCAACGTCTGCGCTCGGCTCCCACGACCCCCGGCGCGCCGCAGGCCGGCGACGGCGACATCGCGCTGCGCGCGTGGCAGCCCAACGAGATCTACGCGCAGCGCCTGAAAGGCGCCGCCGACAAGGACCTCTACGCGATCTACCTGGACGAGAAACCGTCCTACCTGCGCAGCTCGGCGTTCTTCCTCGACGTGGCGGACCGTCTGATCGAACGCAAGCAGACCGCGCTGGGGCTGCGCGTGCTGTCCAATCTCGCCGAGATGGACCTGGGCAACCGCCAGCTGCTGCGCATCCTGGCCTACCGGCTGAAGCAGGCGGGCCGTCCGCGCGACGCGATCCCCATCCTCGAGGAGGTGCTGCGCCTGGCCCCGGACGAGCCGCAGTCCTACCGCGACCTCGCGCTGACCTGGGCCGACGCGGGCGAATCGCAGCGCGCCGTGGACCTGCTGGCGGAAGTCGTGAACCGGCCTTGGCAGAACCGATTCCCCGACGTCGAGCTGATCGCGCTGGCCGAGCTGAACGCCATCGCCGAGCGCTCGCGGCGCCAGGGCAAGGCGCTGGACCTGTCGGCGATCGACGCGAGGCTGCGCCGCCCGCTGCCGCTGGCACTGCGCGTGGTCATGAGCTGGGACGCGGACAACACCGACATCGACCTGTGGGTGACCGATCCCGACGGCGAGCGCGCGTACTACGGCAACGCGCTGACGCGTCAGGGCGGGCGCATGTCGCGGGACTTCACCGGCGGCTACGGCCCCGAGGAGTTCTCGCTGCGCGTCGCCAAGCCGGGGACCTACACGGTGCAGGCCAACTTCTTCGGCCACCAGCAGCAGGTGATCGCGCCCTCGACGACGATCATGGTGCGCCTCTCCACCGGTTTCGCGACCGCGCAGCAGAAGGACAAGGACATCGTCCTGCGCCTGAGCGGCCGAGGCGACGGGGTCGTCGTGGGGACCTTCACCGTGAAGTGACGGGCGCCGCGGGCAACGGTCCGGCGCCTGGGATCACGCGCCGGGCTTGCGCCACGGCACCGTCTGGATGAGCCGTTTCGCGTCCTCGGGCGGCAGGGCCTTGGCGAACAGCCAGCCCTGCGCGACCTGGACGCCGAGTTCCTCCAGCAGGACCGCCTGCGCCTCCTCCTCGACGCCTTCGGCCAAGGTCTGCTTGCCGAGCGCGTCGGCGAGGCCGACGATGGTGCGCACGATCTCGCCCGATTCGCGACCGGCGCCCAGGCGCATCACGAAGCTGCGGTCGATCTTCAGCGTGTCGAACGGGAAGCGGTGCAGATGGGCGAGCGACGAGTACCCCGTCCCGAAATCGTCGATCGACAGCTTGAAGCCCATCCGCGCCAGCGCCTGCAGCACGTCGGCGCTGCGCTGCGGGTTGGCCATCGCCATGCGCTCCGTGACCTCGAGCTTGAGCTGCGACGCCGGCACGTCGCCCAGCGCCTTGAGCGTCTCGCGGGCGTCGTCGAGCAGTTCGTCGTCGCGCGCCAACTGCACGCCCGACACGTTCACCGCGATCTCGCCCCTGAAGCCGATCTCCCGCCAGCGGCGCAGCTGCAACGCCGCCTCGATCAGCGTCCAGCGGCCGATCTCGACGATCTGGCCGCTCTCCTCGGCCACCGGGATGAAGTCGCCGGGCATCACCAGGCCCCGGGTCGGATGCTTCCAGCGGATCAGGGCCTCGAAGCCGAGCAGCGAGCGGTCCGACAGCCTCACGAAGGGCTGGTAATGGAGCTGGAACTCGCCCGCCTCCAAGCCGCGCGCGATGTTCTCCTTCACCCAGCGCCGCGATTGCTCGACCAACTGCCGCGCCGGATCGAACAGGCGGGCATGGCCGGCGCCGGCCGCCTTGGCGCTCGCCAGCGCGCTTTCCGCGGCGGACATCAGATCGTCCGGACTGAAATTGCCCTGCCCCGTGAACGCCCAGCCGGCGCACGCGGTGAGGCGGTACGCGCCGGTGCGGGCGGCGCTTCCTCTCGCCGCGGCCGCCGAAGCCGCCGAAGCTGTCGAGTCCGTTGAAGCCGTCGAAGCCGTCGGAGCCGCCGAGTTCGATGCGATCGCGGCGAGCCTGCGCGTGCCCTCGTCGGCGTCGCCATCGAGGGACTCGAACAGATAGGGTTCTTCGATGCGCGCCAGCGCCCACTCGGGCACGCGATCGACGAGCGCGCCGGCCTCGATGCGCGCTTCGAAGAGCACGCCGAACTGGTCCGCGCCCAGCCGCGCGACGACGCGCCCAGCGCGCGCCGTGCGTCCGGTGCCGCCGGTCAGTCGCCGCGCGCTCTCGACCAGCACCGCATCGCCGGCCATCCCGCCATGCCGCTCGTTGAACGCGCGGAAATCGTCCAGGCCCACCAGCGCGACGCCGATCGGGACCCCAGGGGTCGGATTGGCCAGCCGCTGCGCCACCAACGCCATGAACAGCGCGCGGTTCGGCAGGCCGGTGAGCCGGTCGTGCAGCGCCTCGTGCGCGAGATGCGCCTGCCGACCTTCGTTCTCGCTGATGTCGGTCAGCGCACCGGCCATGCGCACCGGCTTGCCGTCCCGGCGCACCGCGACGCCGCGCGCCAGCAGCGCCCGCGTCTGACCGCCCTGCTCGAAGCGCAGCACGTGGTGGAACTGGACACTGCGGCCCTGCAGGTGCGCGTCGAGATCGGCCCGGAACAGCCCGGCCGCCGCTTCGTCCAACGGGCGCGTGAAGCGGTCGATGCCGGCGCGCGCCCCGTCCGATGCTGCGTCCGATGAGGTGCGCGATGAGGTGGGCGATGACGTGCGGGATGACGTGCGGGATGACGCGCCGCGCGCAAGGCGGCGCCGGAAGCCGCGCCTCAAGCCGTCGGCAGGCTCCTCGCCCGGTGCACGCGCGTCGCCCATCAATGCGAGCCAGCGCGCCGAGACGTCCAGCCGATCCTCGGCGATGTCCCAGTCCCACAGCCCGTCGTTCGCGCCCAGGGCGGCCAGCGCATAGCGCTCCTCGCTCACGGTCAGTCGCCGGAGCGCCTCGCGGCGTCGGGACTGACCGGTGAGCGCGCGCAGCGTCAGCGCGGCCAGGCTCGCCGCCGCCACGGCCAGCAGCGGACAGGCCAGCGACAGGACGAGGTGTTCCTCCTCGAACGCCCACTGGGCGCCGTAGAGTCCTCCGCCGACCAGCAGCGCCACCGCCGGCAGTCCGCGCCACAGCGGCCCGCGCGCCAGCAGCAACGCGCACAGGAGCGGCAGCGCCAGCAACGCCCCCAGTTCCGCCAGCGACGCCCAGGACGGGCGTGTCAGCGTGCGTCCGGTCAGGATGTTGTCGACGACGGTCGCGAGCCGCTCCATGCCGGGCAGGCCGGCATCGAAGGGACTCGGGACGTGGTTGCCGGCACCGGGTGCCGACACGCCGATGATCACGATGCGGTTGTGCAGCGCTTCCTCGGGCACCTTGCCGTCGACGAGGTCGGCCATCGACACCGAGGGGAAGCTGCCCGCCGGGCCGTAGTAGTTGACCCCCTGCCGCGACAGCAGATCCAGCGGGATGCGCAGCGACCCCCAGCGCAGATCCCGGCTCCAACGCAGGGTGGCTTCGGACCAGGGCTGACGCATCGCGTCGCCAGCGATGCGCACGGCCAGCGACGGATAGACCTCGCCGGCCAAGGGCAACGCCGGCAGGTCGTGGCGCAGGGCGCCGTCGGCCTCGCGCGCTGTCTGCACGTGACCGAGCGAGGTCGCCGCCGACAGTAGCGGCTCGGGCGGTGCGTCGGCGCGCTCGGGCAGCAACGCGCTGCGTGGCGCGCCCTCGGCCCGCGTGAAGGCCTGCGCGAGCAGGCCGGGCGGCACGTGGCTGGCGGGACGGGAGGCCGCGGAGGCTGTGGAGGACGCTGGAGACTCCGAAGACTCCGAAGACGCGGGCTCCTTGGCAGACGCCGTAGACGCCGTAGACGTCGCCACAGCTGCACCGCCGCTGGCGCTCGCCGCCGGCGGCAGCGCGAACGGCAGCACGACCGGCACGCCCCCTCGCATGGCGGCCGCGAGCATCGCGTCGCTGTCCGGCTTCGCGTCGAGCAGCAGCATGTCGACGGCGATCAGGCGGGGCTGGGCCGCCTTCAGCCGCGTGATCGCGTCCGCGAGCAGCGGACGCCCCGGCGCCATGCCACCGAAGCGCGCGGCGCTGGCGTCGTCGAAACGCACCAGCGTGATCGGATACGTCGTGCCCGGCGCGAGCCGGCCGCGCCATTGCGCCTGCGCGTCCTGCACCAGGCCGTCCAGGCGCGCCAGCGGCCCGGACTGGAAACGGGCGAGCCACAACAGGGTTACGGCCGCCGTCACCAGCAACGCGACGATCAGTTGCGCCCAGGCCCAGCGGGACGGCCAGCGCAGGCGGCCGCACTGCCGGACCCGCGAGGCCCTGGCCGCGGGCAGGTTCAAGGGCGCGTTGGCAGACACGCCGACATTGCGTTGCGACAGGCCCCTCATGGGACCTTCCGCCCCGACACCATCGTCATCGCCGGGATCAGCACGGCGTCCGTCGTCATGTGTTTCATCGTTGTCATCATGTCGTGTTCATCGCGGGTGGATGCGCGCTCGACATCCTCACTGCGCCGCGTCGTCGTCCGTCGCGCTCCCAGCCTCTCGTGCCGCTCCCATCGGGCCTGCGCCGGGCTGGCCGCCATCCTAGGCGAAGGCCGCCGCTCCCATCATCGCGAGCGGTGTCGACCCTCCCTCGACGGCCTGTCCGGCGGTCCGCCGCTGACAGCCCATGCGCACGAGGGGACGCGGCCTTGTCCGACAGACCGCCCGCGCCCTCTCCTCTTAAGGTGGATCAACGGCTCTCGGGCCAGCGATGGAGTCCGCCATGCATTCCTTCCCGCCCCTTCCCCACCCGCCGGTCGGGCGGATGTCCCGGCACTTGAAGCACCCGTCGACGTCTCACGGCGCGTTGTTCTGGCTCGCCCACGCGGCGGTCCTGCTGGGGCTGCTGCTGATGGCGACCGAGGTGTCGGCCCAGCAAGGTGCCGGGTTGCGCGCGCAGTACGACCAGCTCGCGCCGCAACTGGCGCGCAGTCCTTTCCAGCGTCCGATCGTGCTGAGCTCGGCCGACGACACCGAGCGTCCCACGGGCGACATGCATGCCGTGGTCGAGCATCCGTTCGGGACGCTGTCCGGCGCGCTGCGCAACGCGGACGCCTGGTGCGACCTGCTGACGCTGCCGGCCAACGTCAAGCGATGCGCCGTCGAGGACGACCAGGCGCCGGGCGCGACGCTGCACATGGCCGTCGGCCGCAAGTTCGACCAGCCGATCGAAGACGCCTACGCGCTCGATTTCCGCTTCCAGGTGCTGGCGGCACAGCCGCAGTACCTGCTCGTGGAGATGAGCGCGAACAAGGGCCCGATGGGCACCAGCAACTACCGCCTGACGCTGGAGGCGGTGCCGATCGATGCGAAGCGCTCCTTCGTGCGGCTGCGCTACGCCTACGTGAACAACCTTGCCGCGCGCGTCGCGACCAGCGCCTACCTCTCCACCTCGGGCCGGGACAAGGTCGGCTTCACCGTGATCGGGCGCGACGGCGACGGCCAGCCGCGCTACGTCGGCGGTATCCAGGGCATCGCGGAGCGCAACACCATGCGCTATTTCCTGGCGATCGAGTCCTATCTCGACACGCTGCCGGCGCCGGCCGAGCAGCGGCTCGACAAGCGCCTGCGCGGCTGGTTCGCGGCCACCGAGCGTTATGCGCGCCAGCTCCACGAGCAATCGCTCGAGGAGTACGTCGCGATGAAGCACAAGGAGGCGCGCCGGCAGGTCGCCATCGCGCCAGGTGAATGAGGGCGAATGAGGGCGAATGAAGGCGAATGAAAGCGGATGAGGGCGAATGGGCGAGTGAATCCGGGAGTCGGCCGGCGACGCGGCTCGCGCCTCAGGGCGCGCCGCGCGCCGGCGACTCGATCTGACGCGCGGCCCACTGCGCGCCGACCAGGATCGACGCCATCAGCCACAAGGGCGCCGCCGCCACGCTCGCGGCGGCCAGCACGCCGAATCCCAGCGGCATCGCGACGGTCGCACCGTTGGACGCCAGCATCCGCAGCCCGAGCGCCTGACCATGCCGGTCGGGCGGCGTGACCTGATGCATCGTCGCCAGCACCATGGGCTGCACCGCGCCGAGCGCCAGCCCCAGCACCGCCGACCCCAGCATCAGCCCGAACGTGCCGGGCAGCCACGCATAGACGAGGAGCGTCACCGTCGCCACCGCCATCGCGGCGCGCAGCGCCTTCACGTCGTCGATCCGATGGGCCCAACGCACGATGGCCAGGCGGACCAGCGTCGCCGCCGCGGCGAAGCTCCCCAGCACCAGGCCGATGCTGGACGCGGACAAGCCCTTCGCGTGACCGACCACCGGCACGACGAAGCTGTGGGCGTCCCAGCACGAGGACATCGCGACGTTGACGATCAGCAGATTGCGCAGGCCGCGGTCCTTCAGCAGGTCCCAGGCGGGGCGCGGCTTGACGCCGGCCGCGGCCGGCGCGGGCGGATGGCGCGGCACTCGGCGCGCGACCGCCCAGGCCGCGAGCGGCAGCAGGGTCGACAGCACCAGCGCGGCGGTGAAACCGGCCGTGTCGATGACGATGCCGGTGATGACCGGCGCGAACGCGTTGGACAGCGCCGGCCCCAGCGCCACCCAGCTGAACACGCGCTTGAGTTGCGAGGCGTCACGCGCCATCAGGCCGGCTTCGCGCTGGATCGCGACGGCCGCGATCGCGACCGCGCCGCCGCACAGCAGGCAGCCCAGCGCCAGCAGCCCGACCCAGCCAAGGACCTGCGCGACCAGCGCCAGCACCGCGCCGGCGAAGGCCATCGCCACGCCGATGCCCACCGGTCGATGGAAACCGTGGCGATCGGCGAGCCGGCCGGCCCACAGCGACAGGCCCAGCGGCGCGACGGCGAACAGGCTGAGCAGCACCCCGACGAAACCGCCGCCGTAGCCCTGATGCAGCACCCACAGCGTGGCCGCGACGCGTGTCGTCGCCATGCAGGCATGCACCGCGACCAGCGACGCGATGACGGCCGCGAAACCGGCGTTCAAGCCGGTGTAGCCCTTGGCCGCCGACGCGTCGTCGCTCATCGGGCGACGCCTTCGTCCTCGACGTCGGCATCGCCCGCTGCGCCTGCGGCGCCCGCGTCGACCGCGTCGCCGAGCTTCAGCACGCGCGCGGCCTGGTCCTCGGGCAGCGCCTCGACGGACTTCAACTCACGGGTCATGACGCGGGTCCGTCGCTCGGCCAGCTCGATGTTGTTGCTGGCCTCGTCGAGCTTCTTCTTCGTCTTGGCCAGGACGTCGCCGAACTTGCCGAACTCCGTCTTCACCGCGCGCAGCACGTCCCACACCTCCGCGGAGCGCTTCTCCAGCGCCAGCGTGCGGAACCCCATCTGCAGGCTGGACAAGGTCGCCAGCAGCGTCGTCGGGCCGACCAGCATCACCTTGTGCTCGCGCTGCAGCGCCTCGCTCAGGCCGGGGCGCCGAAGCGCCTCGGCGTAAAGGCCCTCGGTGGGCACGAACAGCAGCGCGAAGTCGGTGGTGTGCGGCGGGCCGAGGTACTTCTCGCGGATGGATTTCGCCTCCAGCCGCAGCCGCGTCTCGATCGCGCGGCCGGCCAGTTCCGCCGCAGGGGCATCGGCGCGTTCCTGCGCGTCGAGCAGGCGCTCATAGTCCTCGCGCGGGAACTTCGCGTCGATGGGCAGCCAGATCGGCTGGCCGTCGTCGCGCTGGCCCGGCAGCTTGAGCGCGAACTCGACGCGCGCGCCGGTGCCCGGCACAGTCTCGACGTTCGAGGCGAACTGCTCCGGCGTGAAGACCTGCTCCAGCAGCGCCGCCAGCTGGACCTCGCCGAAGATGCCGCGCGTCTTCACGTTGGTCAGCACCCGGTTCAGCGACCCGACGTCGCGCGCCAGCGTCTGCATCTCGCCCAGGCCGCGGTAGACCTGCTCCAGCCGCTCGGCGACCTGCTTGAAGCTCTCGCCCAGGCGCTGTTCCAGCGTGGCGTGCAGCTTCTCGTCGACGGTCGCCCGCATCTGCTCGAGCTTCTTCTCGTTGTCCTGCTGGATGGCCTGCAGGCGCGCTTCGACGGTGCGGCGCGTCTCGGCCAGGCCGGCCTCGTTGCGCTGCCCCAGCGCCTGCAGCTGCTCCGTCATCGCCGTCGTCATGCGGGCCGCGGCGGCGTCCTGCGCCTCGCGCGCACGGGCCGCCTGCTGGGCGAGCGCCTGCTGGAACTGCGTCAACGTCGCCAGCGTCTCCTGGCGCAGCGCGGCATTGCCGCGGCTGAGTTCGTCGCGCAGCGCGCGCTCCAGCCGTTCGAGTCGTTCGCCCGACTGCTGCATCAGCGGCGCCAGCGCCGCCACCGTGTCGCCGTCCGACGTCCGACGCCGCGTGAGCAGCACCACGACGAGAAGGATCAGGATCAGCCCGGAGAGGGTCAGCTGCAGCAGGTCGGGAAAGGACATGCGTCCGATTCTCTCAGCGGCCGAGCACCTCGGGATTGAGTGCCGTTGGCGGCACGCCGCCGGTCAGCGCGGCGATCAGGTTGTCGACCGCCAGATCGCTCATTGCGCGACGCGTCGCGATCGTCGCGCTGGCGATGTGGGGCGTGAGCACGACATTCGTGCAGGCGAGCAGGTCCGGGTGCACCGTCGGTTCGCCCTCGAACACGTCCAGGCCCGCGGCGGCGATGGTGCCGGCCCGCAGCTCGGCGGCCAGCGCCGCGTCGTCGACGACGCCGCCGCGCGCGATGTTGGTCAGCGTCGCGCTCTTCTTCATCAGGCGCAGCTCGCGCTGGCCGATCAGGTGGTGCGAGGACGCGCTGTACGGCACGACGATGACCAGGTGGTCGGCACGCTGCAGCAGCTCGTCCTTCTCGACCCATTGCGCACCCAGCGGACCTTCCTGGTCGGCCGGCAGCCGCGAGCGGTTGTGATAGATCACCGGCATGCCGAAGCCCAGGTGCCCGCGCCGGGCGATCGCCGCGCCGATGCGGCCCATGCCGAGCACGCCCAGCGTCGCGCCGTGGATGTCGGCGCCGGCGAACATCGTCACCGACCACTGCTGCCATTCGCCCCGGCGCAGGAAGTGTTCGCTCTCGGTGATGCGGCGGGCGGTGGCCATCATCAGCGCGAAGCCGAAGTCGGCGGTGGTCTCGGTCAGCACGTCCGGCGCGTTGGTCACCACGACCCCGCGGGCGGTGCAGGCCGGCACGTCGATGTTGTTGTAGCCGACGGCCATCGTGCAGACGGCCTTCAGGTCGGGACAGGCGTCGAGCAGCTTGGCGTCGATCCTGTCGCCGCCGGCGATGTACGCGCCGGACTTGCCCTGCAGGCGCCGGATCAGCTCGTCCTGCGACCAGCCGGTATCGCTGTCGTTGGTCTCGACCTCGAAGTGCGGGCGCAGCCGGTCGACGATGTCGTCGAAGGTCTTGCGGGCCACCAGGACGCTGGGCTTGCTCATGGACGCATCTCCTTGCAGGGAAGCGCCAACTGTAGAGCGGACACTCCCGGCGCCCGCTCGCAAATCGCCCAGGGACGGCCCAGGAAGGGCCCAGGGACGGCCCAGCGACGTCTCAGCGCGTGCCCAGGGCGTGCCCTCGCCCCGCCCTCCGCTGCCCGGGATCAGTGCCGGCCGGTCACTCCAGGAAGCGGGTGAAGGACGCGACCGCGTCCCGCTCGGTGACCAGCGTGTTCTCGACCGCCGCCGGGTCCGCGTAACCCAGCGACATGCCGCAGACCAGCTGCTGCTGGGGCGACAGGCCGAGCTCCTCCGCGATCACGCGGTGGAACTGCGTGAACGCCGCCTGCGGACAGGTGTGCAGGCCGCGGCCGCGGGCGGCGACCATCAGGTTCTGCAGGAACATGCCGTAGTCCAGCCAGCTGCCCTGCTGCATCACGCGGTCGATGGTGAACATCAGGCCCACCGGCGCGTCGAAGAAACGGTAGTTGCGGCCGTGCTGCTCGTGCATGCGCAGCTTGTCGCCCTTGGTGATGCCCAGCAGCCCGTACAGGTCCCAGCCGACCTTGCGGCGGCGGTCGATGTAGGGCGAGACCCACTCGCGCGGGTAGTAGGCGTATTCCTCGCTGTGCGTGGCGAGCTCCTCCGGGTCGTCGTACGCCGCCTGGATGCGGTTCACCAGCCGGTCCTTCGCGGCGCCAGTCAGCACGTGGACCTGCCAGGGCTGCGTGTTCGTGCCCGACGGCGCGCGCGCGGCGACGGCCAGCAGGTCCTCGATCAGCGCGCGCGGCACCGGCGTCGGCAGGAACGCGCGCATCGAATGCCGCGTGACGATCGCGGCGTCGACGGCGGCGGACTGCTCGGGCGTCGGCGCAACGAAGGGATCGGGGAAGGCCTGGGGGAAGGCATGGGGGACAGTCATGGCATCTCCAGCGCGCTGAGCGCGCTCAGGTAGGACTCGGGCAGTTGCGCCACCGGGCGACGCGTCTCGCGATCGACGTACACGTGGACGAAGTGTCCGCGCGCCGCGCACAGGGGCTCGCCTTCCGCGAACAGGCCGATCTCGTAACGGACGCTGGAGCGGCCGCGCTTGGCGACGCGCAGGCCGGCCTCGACCTGCTGCGGGAAGGCCAGCGACGCGAAGAAGTTGCAGTGCGTCTCGATGACCAGGCCGATGACCTTGCCGTGTTGGAGGTCCAGCGCGCCCTGCTCGATCAGGTAGCGGTTCACCGCCGTGTCGAACAGGCTGTAATAGACGACGTTGTTCAGATGGCCGTACAGGTCGTTGTCCATCCAGCGTGTCGGGACCGGGAGGAAACGGGCGAAGGCCTCGCGCGGCTCGGGGACGGGGCGGGCCTCGGTGGAAGCGATGGTGGAACTGGTGGCGGCGGCGGTGGCATCGGCGGTCATGGCGCCGATTCTTCCACCGCCGCGCGGGGTCAGGTGTCGCGCGGGCTACTGGCGCGGGGGCTACTGGCGCGGCGGCCGTCGGGGGGAGGATCGTCCCGCCACCGCGCCCAGGCCTGCGCTGCGGCGCGCAGCGTCCGCAGTTGCACGTCGACCGTGACGCTCAGGTCCTCGCCATAGCCGCCGGCCATGCTCAGCGCGACCGGGATGCGGCGCTCGAATAGCGCGTCCAGCACGATCCGGTCACGCCGCAGCAGGCCGTCGGCGCTGAGCTTGAGCCGGCCGAGCCGGTCGCCCTCGTGCGGATCCGCGCCGGCCAGGTAGAAGGCCAGCGCGGGCGGCCGGTCCGCCGTCCGCCGCCAGACTTCGGCGAGCGCCGTCTCCAGCGCGTCGAGATAGACCGCATCGCCGCACGCATCCGGCAGGCCCACGTCCAGGTCACTGCTTTCCTTGCGGAACGGGAAGTTCTTCTCCCCGTGGATGGACAGGGTGAACACGCTGTCGTCGTCCCGGAAGATGCTGGCCGTGCCGTTGCCCTGATGGACGTCCAGGTCGACCACCAATACGCGCAGCCCTGGACGCTCCGGATGGCGACGGTGCCATTCGGCCTGCATCAGCCGCGCGGCGACCGCGACGTCATTGAACACGCAGAACCCGCTGCCCTTGTCCGCATACGCATGGTGCGTGCCGCCCGCCAGGCTGGCGGCGACGCCCTCCTCCAGGGCGGCGCGGGCCGCGGCGATCGTCGCGCCGACCGAGCACAACGAGCGTCTGGGCAGCCCCGGCGCCCAGGGGAAACCGATCTCGCGCTGCGCCGCGGCGCTCAAGGTGCCGTGCAGGACCGCGTCGATGTAGTCCGGCGTGTGGACCAGCGTCAGCGCCTCCGTCCCGGCCGCCTCCGCCACCCGCGGCCGCATGACGCCCGGTTCCCGCTCCACGCGCTCACGCAGCATCTGGTACTTGGACTGCGGAAAACGGTGGCCCGGCGGCAGCGCCAGCGTCAAATGGTCGTAATGGAAGGCGAGCATGGTCAGGACCCTAGCAGAGCGCTGCGAAGGCCGTGCCCAGGCGACGTCGACGCCGCGTCGAGGCTGCGTCGAGGCTGCGTCGAGGCTGCGTCGAGGCCGCGTCTAAACCGCCTGGAGACCCTCGCCACGCCCGCACGGATGCTCGGATCCCGAACTTTGCTGCAATGCACAAAAAGTGCTTGCAATCACCGTCGACGGTCCTATACTGATTCCATGCTGCACCGCAACAAATGTGTGGCGACGGCGCTCAGCCCGCCGCGTTTTCCCCGGCTGACCTCATTCCTCTAGGAGATTTCGCATGCTGACTGCTGACCAAGTGCTCGACCAACAGAAGAACCTGCAAGCCTCGTGGTTCGGCCTGACCGCCAAGGCCTTCGAAGGCTATGAAAAGCTGGTCGAACTGAACCTGCAAGTCGCCAAGACCGCGCTCGGCGAAGCTGCCGAGACCGCCCAGCAGGCGATCACGGTCAAGGATCCGCAAGAACTGTGGGCCCTGCAGACCGCCCTGCTGCAACCGTCGGCTGAAAAGGCCGTGGCCTACAGCCGCCACCTGTATGACATCGCCACATCGACCTCCTCGGAGTTCGTCAAGCTCGCCGAGTCCCAAGTGGCTGACGCGCAGGTCAAGTTCGGCACCGTCGTGGACAACGCGACCAAGAATGCCCCGGCTGGCACGGAAAATGCTGTTGCTTTGGTGAAGTCGGCGGTGGCCGCGGCCAACAACGCTTACGAAAGCCTGCACAAGGCCGCCAAGCAAGCCACCGACATCGCTGAATCCAATTTCAACGCCGTGACCAACACGGCGGTGAAGGCGACCCAGACCGCCACCCGCAGCGCCAAGCGCGCCACGGCCTGAGCGAGCAAGTTGCCGTATCGGTTGTCTCCTCGGTACCCAAGGAAGTCAAGCTTCCCAAGTGCCCTTCAAGCCCAGCTTCATGCTGGGCTTTTTTTCGCCGGTACGGATCGACGTCCCCCCTTGATGCCGTCATGCCGTCATGCGTTCGCCGGAGCGTCGGCGCTTCGGTGCCCCAAGCGACGACAGCGGCACCGGGCCGGTGCTCCGGCAATCGCCCGGATGCCCGCGTCATGGGCGCGTGGTGAGCGCGCGATGGTCGTTGAGCCTCACGGCCTCAGTCCGCCGCCGTGGATGACGTCGAAGTCGCCGCCGGGGCTGCCGGGGTTCCTGGGGTCACCGGTTCCGACACAAAGCGCGCGTACTGGTCCGTCACGTCGCGCAGCACTCCCTGGACGGTGAACTCGCGCAAGGCCTCGCGGTCGTAGAGCGGGTAACGCGGCAGTCCGATCACCATCATCAGGTAGCCCATGGTCCGCACCGACATCTGGTCGCACATCGAGCGGATCACGACCTCGCCCGGCTCGAAGCCGTCCGGCGCGCAGGCGGCGACGCGTTCCCGCATCAGGCCGAGCAGCCGGTTGTAGACGGGCTGCTGGGTCTGGCCGATCTCCTCGAGCGTGCCGGTCTGCGTCAGCGACATGTAGATCATGCGGAACTGCTCCGGGTGCCGTTCCCAGAAGTCGAGCATGCAGCGCGTGTGCGCCTCCAGCACCTTGCGGGGGCCGCGCTGGTCCTTGGACGCGTCGAGCAGTTCATCGGTCAGCGCCTCGAAGACCTCGATCCAAAGGCCGTCCAGCAGCGCCTTCTTGCTCTCGAAGTAGCTGTAGATCGCCATCGTCGAGATGCCGAGCTCCTGCGCCAGCCGACGCATGCTGAGCGCCTCCACGCCCTCGTCGCGATAGATCTTGCGCGCGCGCTCCAGCATCTCGCGCTTGAGCGCGGCCATCTCGGCCGGACCGCGCCGCAGCCGGGGCCGCTCGCGGTCGGAGTCCTGATCGGTGTTTGGCACGGCGTCCCCTACATCAAAAGGTTATTGTCGGTGTACGTTATCTCATACCAGAGCTCACGTTGAATCCTCACGAACCCTGGCTCCAACTCATCATGCTCCATGTCGTACACGTACGGCAATGGATGCAAACGGCATGCCCGCGCCGCCTCTGCGCGTGACTTCAGCTGCAAGGCGTTCCTCATGCTCGATCGCCTGTCCGTGGGCGCCAAGCTCAGCTTGGCCTTTTTCGGCGTCCTCCTGATCACCGCGTTGCTGGGCGGGCGGTCCCGGTTCCAACTGGCGCGCGACAAGGACACCGCCTCCGACATGGCGTCGAACTGGCTGCCCTCGTCCCGCGCGGCGCAATCGATTAACCAGGAAGTTCACGCGGCTGCGCACCCGCGAGTACCGGCTGCTGCTGACCGAGGGCAATGCGCGCGCCAGCTACGCCGAGAAGGTCGCGCTGGTCGAGGAATCCACCGCCGCCTCCGGGTCGCCGCGCGAGCAGGCGCAGCGGCTGCCGGAAGTCGTGTCGGTGTTCAAGGTGGCCTGACGGCGGAAGGCGCCGGGCATACTGCGGCCTCATGGCCACCCGCACCCCGATCTTCTTCGCCAGCGCCGCGGCGTTCCGCGCCTGGCTCGACGAGCACGCCGCCACGGCCACCGAGGTCGTGGTGGGCTTTTACAAGCGCGCCACCGGCGAGCCCAGCCTTGCCTGGCCCGAGTCGGTCGACGAGGCGCTGTGCCATGGCTGGATCGACGGCGTGCGCACCCGGATCGACGACAGGCGCTACAAGATCCGCTTCACGCCGCGCAAGGCGGTGTCGATCTGGAGCGCCGTCAACATCGGCCGCGCCGAGGCGCTGATCCAGGAAGGGCGGATGAAGCCCGCCGGCGTCGCGGCGTTCGAACGGCGGCAGGAGGAGCGCTCGCGCGTCTACGCGTTCGAGCAGCCCAAGGAACTGGTCGAGCTCTCGCCGTCGCACGAGGTGATCTTCATGCGCGATGCAAAGGCCTGGACGTTCTTCCAGGCGCAGCCGGACGGCTACCGGCGCACCAGCATCTGGCACATCCTCAGCGCGAAGAAGCCGGAGACGCAGCTCGCGCGCCTGGACAAGCTGATCGAGGCCAGCGCGCGCGGCGAACGCCTCTGAGTTCTCCGGCCCGCCGGACAGGCCGGGCCGATGGCAAGGTTGCCAGGCGCGACCACTGATCAGACCTCCCCCCTCACCTGGAGTTCTGATCTTGCGAACGCTTTTCTATCGCAATGTCGCCGTGGCAGCGATCGTTCTCTCCGCATCCAGCGCGACCGTCGCGGACACTGCGCCGCCCACGCCGCGCCAACCCCCACTGCCGACCGAATGGAAAAAGTGGAACGGGCGCTACTTCCGGCTTGAAGCCGATGGTCACCTCAGCTGTTACAACCACGGCGGGGAAGACCGCTGGCGCTCGGATTGCACCGCCAGTTTCCCTGATTCCCCGCAGCAGAAGCCTCTGCGCTGCGACACCCTGAGTTGGCGGGACGACCGCAACCGGAAGATCACGGGCTACGAGAAGCCGGGACACTGGTGCAACACCGCCTATGCCAACCTGTTCGCCGAGTGGAAGAGCTACGAACCGCTGGGCTTCGACATGCAGCTCGCCACGACGCCGCGCGGCGATGTCATGTGCAAATCCCAGGACGGCTCCACCTGCCTGCGCGCGAATGCGCCGACAACGGCGAACCCCATCGACCCGCTGGTCTGCGGCACCATCTTCAAGCAGCGCATGGGCGGCCTGAGCACCGGGTATGACAATCCCAGGCACTGGTGCAGCTCGCAAGAGATCGTTGATCACGCCGGCAGTCCATCGATGGTCGACGCAACCGGCAGGTTCGCCCAGCACGCTCTGACCAAGGGACAGGTGTCGCTGAAGGGCTGGCGCCTGGCAGACGAACCCACCTGGATCATCCGCCTGCAGGTTGACGACGAGCACCGGGGACCGGGCGCCCATCTCAATTTTCTCTGGCGCGAAGACCCCAACAGCGAGAAACGGGTGGCGGACGAGCTATTTCCCCGCTTCAAGCTTTGGCTCGGAAGGAAGCATGAGGTCGCGCTGGATCCTGAGAATCGCGGGACGCTGACCATGAAGGCCCACCCGGACGGCACGATGAAGTTCTTTTTTGCACCCGGCTGGTCACCGGAGATCGATGTCGATGAAAAGAATCTCAAGGGGGTGATCGAGCACAGTTTCGCAGGCGATCTCGTGCCCGACACCTCTGGCCCACACAAGCTGGAACTCGAAGCCGTCACGCATTTCAGTGCCCTGGAATGGCCCGACGACCCTGCGGCCCAGGTGCCACTCCTGAAAGAAGTCCTTTTGATCCGCAAACGTCCATCGCCCTCGCCGTGACAGGACCGCGGCAAGCTTTCACCGCGTCTTCGCCCCGATCTTCTTCCTGATCTCCGGCAGCATCGCCGTCGCCACCTCGCGTCCCAGCGCGATGGCGCGGCGGCGCGTGCTGAAGTCCGAGCCGCTGAAGCCGTCCAGCTTGGGTCGCAGCACGACGTCCGCGCCCTGCAGCTCGTACTGGTTGATCGACTTGCCCATGATCGAGAAGGTCTGCAGCAGCATGCGCATCGCGTCGCCGGGGATCTTGGGATCGGGGGCTTCGCCGATGTCGACGGCGATGACGAATTCGGCCCCCATCTGCCTGGCGAAACGCACTGGCACCGGTGCAACCAGACCGCCGTCCACATACTCGCGATTGCCGATCTTGACCGGCTGGAACACCGCCGGCACCGCGCTCGAAGCGCGCACCGCGGTGCCCACGTCGCCCTGCCGGAACAGGATGGGCGAGCCGTCGCCCAGGTCCGTCGCGACGATGCCCAAAGGCAGCGGCAACTGCTCCAGGCCGCGTCCGCCCGTCATCTGGCGGACGTAACGCGCCAGCGCCTCGCCGCGGATCAGGCCACGCATCGGGAAGGTCCAGTCGGTGATGGCGCCTTCGTCCATCGCCTCGGCGACCGTCTGCAGCTCCTTGCCGGTCCGACCCGCCGCGTACAGCGCGCCGACCAGGCTGCCGGCCGAGGTGCCGCAGACGAGGTCGACCTTGATGCCGTTCTCCTCCAGCACCTGGATCACGCCGATGTGCGCGAAGCCGCGCGCCGCGCCACCGCCCAGCGCCAGGCCCACGCGCGGCGGCTTGGGAATCGGCCGGGGCGTGACCGGCGTCGGCAGCTCGGGGTCAGGTGTTGTCACCACCGGCGGCGGCGCCGACGTCGGCGTGAAGGTCGAGCAGGCGCTCAGCGCACCCAGGCCCAGCGCGCCGGCGGCGGTCAGCCAGCGGCGGCGGGAGGGCCACGCGGGCACGGCGGTGGCAGGCTTGGTAAGGTCGCGGTCGTCACGGGGCATGGCGCAGGATTCTAGGGAAGCTCTGTAGCAAGGCTGTTGCAGCGCGCACGCACAATCGCGCCCCGGCCAACGAGGCTTGGCAAACGAGGCCTGTAGCTCGCGGCCTGCCAATCGAGACCCGACATCCGCGCCGATCAGGAGAGCACATGAGTGGAAAGAGCGCGCTGCGGCGCTGGACCGTGCGGGGCCTGGTCGGGCTGCCGTTCCTGCTGGTGGCGCTGGTGATCGCGGCCTGGGCCTGCGTGCGCGCCAGCCTGCCGCAGCTGGACGGCGACGCCGCGATCCCCGGCCTGAGCGCGCCCGTGAGCCTCGGCCGCGATGCGCTGGGCACGCTGGTCGTCGAAGGCCGCACCCGCCTGGACGTGGCCCGCGGCCTGGGATTCGCGCACGCCCAGGAACGCTTCTTCGAGATGGACCTGACGCGCCGCTCGGCGGCCGGGGAGTTGTCCGCGCTCTTCGGCGCGAAGGCGCTGGAGCGCGACCGCAGCCGGCGCGTCCACCGCCTGCGCGCACGGCTGACCGATCGCTTCGAGAGCCTCTCGGGCGAGGACCGCCTGCTGCTGCTCGCCTACGCGGAAGGCGTCAACGCCGGGCTGCACGCCATGCCGATGCGCCCCTGGCAGTACCTGCTGCTGCGTGCCAAGCCGCAGGACTGGACCCCCGTCGACTCCTTGCTGGTGATCTCGGAGATGTACTTCATGCTGCAGTCCGGCAGCTTCGACGCGGGCTTCGACCGCGCGACGCTGCGCGAACGCGCCGGCGATGCCGTCTTCGACTGGCTCCACCCGCGCGGCGGGCGGTGGGACGCGGCGCTCGACGGCAGCCAATCGCCGTCGACGCCGATGCCGACACCGGAGCAGCTCGACGTGAGCCAGGCGCACGCGCCTGCGGCGCCGGCCAGCGGTGCCGCGAGTGCCCCGGCGAGTGCCCGGGCCGGCGGTCAACCCAGCGACCGGTCCAGCACCGATGAGGCGGTCTTCGGCAGCAACAACTGGGCGGTGGCCGGTTCCCGCTCGACGCACGGCGGCGCGATCCTCGCGGACGACATGCACCTGGGCCTGGGCGTGCCCAGCATCTGGTACCGCGCGCAGTTCCAGATCGGCGCGGGTCCTTCGGGCCTGCGCGCGGCGGGCGTGACCTTGCCTGGACTGCCGGCCCTGGTCGTGGGCTCCAACGGCGCGGTCGCCTGGGGATTCACCAATGCCTACGGGCAATGGTTCGACTGGATCGAGGTGCCCGCCGACGCGAAGCTGACGACGCGCACCGAGACGATCGAGGTCCACGGCGCTCCGGCGCAGACCCTGGAAGTGAGCGAGATCGGCGACTCGCCCATCGTGGCCGTCGAAGGCGGGCGCCGCTTCGCCCTGCACTGGATCGCGCACCAGGGCGCGGCCTACAACCTCGAACTCGACCGCATGCTGCAGGTGCGCCATGTCAGCGATGCGCTCGCGCTGGCACAGCGTGCCGGCATGCCGCATCAGAACCTGCTCGCCGCCGACCGCGACGGCCAGATCGGCTGGACCGTCGCCGGGCGGCTGTGGGCGCAGCCGGGCCTGCCCGAGGCCTATGGCCGGTTTGTCGCACCGACGGCGATGCGCCGCGACTGGCTCGATCCCGACCGCGCGCCGCAGGTGCTGTCGCCGGCGCAAGGCCAGCTGTGGACCGCCAACAACCGCCAGCTCGACGGCGCGCCGGGCGACCTGCTCGGCGACGGCGGCTTCGACCTGGGGGCGCGCGCGCAGCAGATCCGCGACCGGCTCTCGGCCCGGGACAAGCACGACGAGGCCTCGATCGGCGCGATCCACCTGGACGACGAGGCGCGTTTCATGAAGACCTGGGCGGCACGCCTGCTGGCGGCGTCCCGCACCGACGCCGGCGCGAATCCGACGCATCGCGCCTACGTGCAGCTGCTGGAGAACTGGAACGGCCGGGCCGACGCCGACTCGGCCGCTTACCGCCTCGTGCGCCAGGCGCGCCTGCGCGTGCTGGACACCTTGTGGGACGCCTGGACGCTGCCGTCGCTCGGCGAGCGGCAGCTTGATCCGAAGCGGCGCATGCGCTGGCGCAACCAGTTCGAATACAGCGCCGCGCGCGCCGTCGACGAACGCCCGCCGCATCTGCTGCCGGCCGAGTTCGCGAACTGGGATGCGCTGCTGCTGGCGCAACTGGACGACGCCGCGCGTGAGATCGCGCCGGACGGCAACCTCGGCGGCGCCACCTGGGGCGCGCAGAACGAGAGCCGCATCCAGCACCCGCTGGCCAAGGCGATCCCGGCGCTGTCGCGCTGGCTGGACATGCCGTCGGCGCCGCAGGGCGGCGACAGCAACCTGCCACATGTCGCCGGACCGGCGTTCGGCCAATCGGAACGGATGGTCGTCTCACCCGGACGAGAGGAGCACGGCTGGCTGTCGATGCCGGGCGGCCAGAGCGGCCACCCGATGTCGCCGTTCTATGGCGCGGGGCACCAGGACTGGGTGGAAGGCAAGCCGACGCCGTTGCTGGCGGGACCGGTGATCCACCGGATCACGGCGCACCGCGACTGAACGGCGGCCGGCCGTCAGGTCGGGCCAGGCCAGCGCGCCGCCGCCGCGTCTCGACACCACGTCTCGACACCACGTATCGACACCGCTTCTCGAGCACGCGGTCGCGCAGCGGCGCGCGTCAGCGGTCGATGGGCTTCACGTTGAAGACCTGCCGCAGGTAGGCCAGGAAGGTCTGGTCCTCGCACATGGTCTTGCCGGGGCTGTCCGAGAGCTTGGCCACCGGCTGGCCGTTCACGTGCGTGAGCTTGATGACGATGTTCAGCGTCGGCAGCCCCACGTCGTTGCTGAGTTTGGTGCCGATGCCGAAGCCCAACTGGACGCGGTCCGCGAAATGCCGGTACAGCGCCAGCGCCTTGGGCATGTCGAGCGCGTCGGAGAACACCAGCCGCTTGGTGTTGGCGTCGATGCGCAGCTGCTCGTAGTGGGCCAGCGCCTTCTCGCCCCATTCGACCGGATCGCCCGAGTCGTGGCGCAGCCCGTCGAAGAGCTTGGCGAAGTAGAGGTCGAAATCGGCCAGGAACGCGTCCATGCCGATCACGTCGGTCAGCGCGATGCCGAGGTCGCCGCGGTACTCCTGCACCCAGTCCTCGAGCGCGGCTTTCTGGTGGTCGCGCAGCCGCACGCCGGTGGCCTGGTAGGCCTGCAGGTATTCGTGCGCCATCGTGCCGATTGGCACCAGCCCGAGCTCCTTGGCCAGCAGCACGTTGGACGTGCCGCGGAAGGTGTCGGGCAGCTCGTCGCGCAGCGTGCGCAAGACCTCCTCGTGCCAGGCGCCCGAGAAACGCCGCCGCAGGCCGAAGTCGAAGAACTGGAACGGATGGCGGCGCGGCGCTTCCTCCCGGGTGAAGCTGCGGATCAGGTCGATCTTCTGCGCGAGCCGGCGACGGCCCTCCTCGATCGCGGCGCCTTGATCGAAGCGACGGAAGTACAGCTCGTTGACCATCGCCAGCACGAAGATCTCGAAGGCCATCACATGCACCTGCGGGCCGCGCACGACGATCTCGAGCTTCCCGCCGTCCGCGCGCACCGCGATGAACGCGCGCTGGAAACGGAAGATGCGCAGCAGGTCGATGAAGTCAGGCTTCATGAAGCGCAGGCCGCTCAGGTACGCGAGTTCGTCGGCGCGGAAGGTCAGCGCGCAGAGGTGGTCGATCTCGCGCTCCAGGTCCGCGACCAGTTCCGCCAGCGGGTATTGCGGGGTGTTGCGGCAGGCGAAGCGGTACTCGGCCTGCGCCTGCGGATAACGATGCAGCATCGCCTGCCACATCGTGAACTTGTAGAGGTCGGTCTCCAGCAGGCTGCGGATCACCGGGGAAGTGGCGTCGGGACGGCTCATGGCCGGGGACTGTACCCGGGGGCCGCGCGGCTCGGCGATGATCGCGACTTCGCCACACGCCGAGCCAGTCCTTCGTGCACGAGCCCCTCGCCCACCTCCGCATTCTCAGCGTCGCTCGTCATCTGGGGGTGGCCGCGCTGCTGCTGATCGCCACGGCGGTGCGCGCGCAGGTGCCCGTCGCGATCGACAAGCCGCCCGACGCCGCGACGGCGATGAAGATGGTCTACGGGGGCAACACCTGGCGCCACGAGCGCGCGGCGGCCTTCTTCGGCGGGCGTTCGCCAACGCTGCGCGCGGAGATCCGCGAGGTCTTCCGGGGGCGCTACGTCGAATCGAACGTCGACAAGCTGATGCTGGTCTACCAGTTGACGCCCGGGCCGCGCGACCAGTTCCGCTGCGCGGCCTGCGTGCCGGCGCTGGGTGCCGCCGTGCTGGCCGCCGACGAGGCCGGCCGCTGGAAACTCCGCGCCAAGGGCTTGCTGCTGATGCCGGGCGCGCCCGGATCCGGCGACGAGGACCTCCAGCTGCTGCAGATCGCCGACGAACGCTGGATCCTGCGCAGCCGCCGCTACGACCTCGACCGCGGCCGCGAAAGCCGCACCGAACGGCTGGTGCTGGAGCGCGACGGCGAGATGCAGCTCGGCGCGGAGCTGGGCTTCGACAGCAAGCCCGGTCCGCTCGCCTGCGGCGCGACCGCGGCGCCGCAGACCTCCGGCGTCAGCGTGCTGAGCCCCGGACGAGGCCCGCGCGTCGAGATCGTGCTGCGCTTCAACGAAGGCGCCTGCAACGCGCTCCGCGCGGTGGTGCAGCGCACGCGCATGGAGTTGCGGGAGGGGCGTTTCCAGCTCGAACCGGACGCACCCGAGCCGGACGACGACGACGCGCCGGCCTCGGCCCCGAAGCGGTGAGCCGCCGAGGCGCCGACCGGTTCAAGCCAGCTTGTACGTCTGCAGATGGATGCTGGTCTCGGTCGCGCCGATGCCCTTGATCAGGCGCACGCGCTCCAGGATCTCCGCCAGCTGGTTGAGGCTGTCCGCGCGCAGCTCGGCAAGCAGGTCCCAGCGCCCGTTGGTGTCGAACAACCCCGCCACGCCGGGCTCGCCCAGCAGGATGCCGACGACCTCGCGCGTGCGGTTGCCTTCCACGGCGATGCTCATCCACGCCGTGATGTGCGGCTGGACCACGTCGGCCCGCAGCTTGACCGTGTAGCCCACGATCTGCCCGCTGTCCTCCAGGCGCGTCAGCCGGTTGGTCACCGTCCCGCGCGACACCTTCAGCTTGTGCGCCAGCGTCGCGACGCTGGCGCGGGCGTCCTGGCGCAGCAGCGCGATCAATTGATGGTCGAGTGTGTCCATGTTGGTGCGTCGGGGGTCGCCATGGGCGTGGATCGCCCTGGGTTAACCCGAATCTCACGGCATTTCGTCAGAGTTCGCTGACGAAATGCGCAAGTCGCCTCGATTATTGATCAGTTCTCTGGCTTCCTGCTGACACGCCGATCCGAAGAATGGAGGCGTTCCCACTTCCAAGAGTCCGCCGATGACGACCCGCCTCCTCCTCACGCCCGACGTCGCCCGCGTCGTCCGGCATGACGGCATCGCCCAGAGCTTCCAGGCCCTCGCCCGCTACATCGCCGACGACTACGTCCGATGGAGTGAATTCGACAAGAGCGCCCGCGTCGCCAACCACTCGGACGACGGCGTGATCGAGCTGATGCCGATCTCCGACGCCTCGCTCTACAGCTTCAAGTACGTCAACGGCCACCCCAAAAACCACCGCGTGGGCCTGCCCACCGTGATGGCTTTCGGCGTGCTCGCCGACGTTGCCACCGGCACGCCGCGGCTGCTGTCGGAACTGACGCTCAGCACCGCGCTGCGCACCGCGGCCACCTCCGCCCTGGTCGCGCAACATCTGGCACGTCCGGGCTCGCGCAAGATGGCCTTGATCGGCAACGGCGCGCAGAGCGAGTTCCAGGCCCTGGCCTTCCACCACCTGGTGGGCGTGGACGAGATCCGGCTGTTCGACGTCGACCCGGCCGCGACGGACAAGCTGGTGCGCCACCTGTCGCGCATCGAGGGCCTGACCCTGATCCGCTGCCGCGACACCGCCGAGGCCGTGCGCGGCGCCGACATCGTCACGACGGTCACGGCCGACAAGCGCAACGCTACCATCGTCACGCCGGAGATGATCGAACCCGGCATGCACATCAACGGCGTCGGGGGCGACTGCCCGGGCAAGACCGAGTTGCATGGCGACGTGCTGGCGCGGGCGAACGTGTTCGTCGAGTACGAGCCGCAGTCGCGCATCGAGGGTGACGTGCAGCAGATGCCGGCGGATTTCCCGGTCACCGAGTTCTGGCGCGTGCTGCGCGGCGAGGCCACCGGCCGGCGCAGCGCCGACGAGGTCACCGTCTTCGACTCCGTCGGCTTCGCCCTCGAGGACTTCGCGACGCTGCGCTGGCTGGGTGACCGCGCCGAGGCGCTCGGCCTCGGCCGCGAACTGGCCCTCGTGCCGGCGATGGACGATCCGAAAGATCTGTTCGGGAAACTCGGGGTTCCCGCCACACCGCAGGCCGTCGTTGCCTACCAGGCCACGGCTTCGGAGCGTGCGCTCGCCTGATGGCGTCGATGATCCCTTCGTTGGCTTCGTGTCAACGACGCGCGTGAAAAAACCGGCCCTCGGGCCGGTTTCATTTTTTCATGCGGCCTGCTTCAGGGCTGGGGGCACTGCAGCGCAAGGTTGTCGACGTTGCAGACCCAGACCCACTCAACGTCAGTCATCGAGTTGGTCAGCCGGACATTGAACGACGCGCCCGGTGCCGTCAGCGACATGTTTAGCAGCTCGCTGGTGTACACGAGATCGCTCGCCGGGGGCACGTTCCGACGCCATGGATCGATCTTCGGCCAATGCCCGAGCTTCATCGTGAACTGGCTATTGGCCAGCAGGTACGGCAGGTTGCTGCGCACATAGCTGCCCACCGCGAATCCGGCGATGTTGGCGTTCTCCGGAATCAGCGTCAGCAGGCCGACAACCGTCTGGCCGAGGTTCGCGTCCTGTCCATACAGCAGTGAGCCTTGGGAATCCGCCATCAGCTGGACTGCGCCCGCCAGAATCCTGTCATCGATCTTGTTGGCAGCGTAGTCGATCAGCAGGTCGCCAACGAAGGGCAGGATCCAGCTCAGATTGGAATCGCACTCGGTCGAAGAACCGACCTGCCCGGTCATGCCGACCGTCGGCGCGGACACGACGCCCGTATTCGCGCCGTACTGCGCGCGGATCGTGATATTGCTGATCGTCGCGGTATTGATGCAGTCGAAGGTGATGACACCGAACTTCCTACCGCTGTATTGGGTTGTGCCGCGGAAGGACAGCCCCGACAAGGTAGCCTGCATCGCTCCGGCGACGGGCTGGATGGTGATGGACAGGTCCCCGGATACGGTGCCGCCCAGATAGTTCAGGCCCTGCGCCACGGCTGCCGCTTTGAGCCGCTCGTTGAGCGCGGACTCCAAGCGGGTGTTGACGCTCGCCAGTGCTCCGGCCAGCCTCGGCAACGGCTTCGGCGTGAACGTGTTGTCGACGTCCGTGTAGGAGAACGCTCCCGATCCGGTGGACACCGTGGCGGTATAGCTGCTCGTTCCGCCACTCGGTACCCAATGCGCCTGCGCGCTTGCTGCCAAGACGCAGCCCAAGGCGGCGACCATCGTCTTCAAAGACTTCAACATTTTCAGTATCACTCCCTCGTTTCGTGTTGCCTCGACACCGGGATGGCGTCGGGACGCAAGCGGTATAGCGGCTTTGCGCACCGGGAGATACTGTGAGGGTTGACATCTGGTCAACCATTTGCGTTTGTGTCTGTGTTACCGCCGTCTAATGGGAGTTGAATGGACTACGCCCCCCTCCTCAAGGAAATCGGCCGCGGCGCTCGAGGCGCCCGCGACCTGACACGCGAGCAGGCGCGCGCGTTGTTCGCCGCGCTGCTGGACGGCAGCGTGCCCGACCTCGAGCGCGGTGCCATCCTGATCGCCATGCGCATCAAGGGCGAAAGCCTCGACGAACTGCTCGGTTTCGTCGAGGCGATGCAGGCCGGGGCCGCCCGTGTGGCGGCGCCCGCCGGTCCCCGGACCGTCGTGCTGCCAACCTTCAACGGCGCCCGCAAGCAGGCCAACCTGATGCCGC
The DNA here is from genome assembly GCA_966211105.1 of uncultured Burkholderiales bacterium. Classification (GTDB taxonomy): domain Bacteria; phylum Pseudomonadota; class Gammaproteobacteria; order Burkholderiales; family Burkholderiaceae_C; genus Roseateles. The sequence goes on along the minus strand of CBIHMU010000072.1, from coordinate 2,251 downwards.
TGGTCGCCATGCTGCTGGCTCGCGAAGGCATCCCGGTCCTGATCCACGGCCGTCACGACTTCGACAGCCGCATCAGTCCGTTCGAACTGTTCGACGCGCTGGCACTCCCAGTCGCCCGGGACGTGGACGACGCCGGCCAGCGCCTGGCCTCGGATCGCCTCGCCATCCTGCCCACCGACGTCCTCCACCCGGGACTGGACGCCATGATGGCGTTGCGGCCCCGCATGGGGCTGCGCAACAGCAGCCACAGCGTCGCCAAGCTGCTGGACCCGCTGCCGGGTCGCAGCGTGCGCGTGGTCGCGGTGACCCACCCGGAGTACGTGGACAGCATGGGCGAGGCCCTGCCCCGGTTGAGCGTCGACGATGGGCGCGCGCTCCTCATGCGCGCCAGCGAAGGCGAGGCCTACCTGCACCTGCGGCGCAAGGCCCACCTGCAAGGCTTCGCGAACGGGCAAGGCCTGGATCTCAACCCGGCAAGCAACGAGGATCTGGACTGGCCGCTGTCGCCCGCCTGCGAGCCCGCCGCCAACGCCGACTTCATCCGCGCGATCCTGGCCGGCACGGAGCCTCTGCCACCGCGGATCGCCGATCAGATCGCGGCCCTACGCCAGCTGGCAACGGCCTGACGGCGCGGCCTGTGGCCGCGGTCCCACCCTCGCCCGGCCTTTTGCAGGAATCTTCATATGCTTATCTCGCCATAAGCAATCTACGATTTTGTAGTTCTCATATATATAAAGCGTTCATAGAGTGCAGACTCCCGGCCAGCCCTGGGCCAGCCGCGGTGTCTCTGACGCGCGGCGGGCCCCTTGAGAAACCCGGCCGGGTCCAGCCGACGCCATGTACGCCTATACCGATTTCGACCGACAGTTCGTCCACGCCCGCGCGGCCCAGTTCCGCGACCAGCTCGAACGCCATCTGGCCGGTCAGCTCCCTGACGACGACTTCCGCGCGCTGCGCCTGCAGAACGGCTGGTACATCCAGCGCCATGCGCCGATGCTGCGCATCGCCGTGCCGTACGGGGTGCTGGACAGCCGCCAGTTGCGCCAGCTGGCGCGCATCGCCCGCGAGCACGACCGCGGCTACGGCCACTTCACGACGCGCCAGAACCTGCAGTTCAACTGGATCCCGCTGCCGCAGTCGGCCGACGTGATGGACCTGCTGGCCGATGTCGACATGCACGGCATCCAGACCAGCGGCAACTGCATCCGCAACATCACCAGCGACGTCACCGCCGGCGTGGCCGCCGACGAGCTCATCGACCCGCGCCCCTATGCCGAGGTGCTGCGCCAGTGGTCGACGCTCCATCCGGAATTCGCCTTCCTGCCGCGCAAGTTCAAGATCGCGATCTCCGGCGCCAAGGAGGACCGCGCCGCCATCGCCTGGCACGACATCGGCCTGCAGCTCCGCAAGAACGACGCCGGCGAGGTCGGCTTCCAGGTCTTCGTCGGCGGCGGCATGGGCCGCACGCCGATCATCGGCCAGGAGATCAAGCCCTTCGTGCCGTGGCAGCACATCCTGCTGTACCTCGAGGCGATCGTGCGCACGTACAACCGGTTCGGCCGGCGCGACAACATGTACAAGGCGCGCATCAAGATCCTGGTGAAGGCCGAGGGCCAGGCCTACTTCGACGCGGTCAACGCCGAGTACCAGGCCATCCTGAGCGACGACGCCGGCAGCCACGAGCAGCTCATCCCCGAGGCCGAACTGGCGCGCGTCGCCGCGAGCTTCGTCGAGCCGCAAGGCGTGACCCCGGTGCCGGGCGTCGACATCTTCGAAGGCGCCTCGCCGGCCTACCGCCGCTGGCTGGAACGCAACGTCCACGCGCACCGCGTGAGCGGCTACCGGTCGGTGACGCTGTCGCTCAAGCGCGTCGGCCTGCCGCCGGGCGACATCACCGACGCGCAGATGGACGCGGCCGCGGCGCTCTCCGACGCCTACAGCCACGGCGAGCTGCGCGTCTCGCACGACCAGAACCTGCTGCTGCCCTGGGTGCGCGAAAGCGACCTCGCCGCGCTCTTCGAGGCCGCGAAGGAGCACGGCTTCGCCACGCCCAACATCGGCCTGCTGACCGACATGATCGTCTGCCCCGGCGGCGACTTCTGCGCGCTGGCCAACGCCCGCTCCATCCCCGTCGCGGCCGAGATCACCGACCGCTTCCAGGATCTGGACGAGCTCTGGGACATCGGCGACATCGATCTGCACATCAGCGGCTGCATCAACAGCTGCGGCCACCACCACAGCGGCCACATCG
>CBIHMU010000071.1:0-30109 GCA_966211105.1 uncultured Burkholderiales bacterium | reverse complement strand
CCGGCGCCTCCAGCGCTCTCCGTCCCCGCCACCCGCTCCCTGCGATCCGTATAAAGCAGACACCGCACCTCATGCGCCCCGCCCTCGCCGGCCCCGTCGGACAGGGCGGCCAACGCCGGCGGCGTCGACCCGCAATGGACCATGGCCCGGTCGCAGCGCGGCGCGAAGCGGCAGCCGTCGAAGGTCTGCCACAGCGGCGGCACCGTGCCGGGGATGGCCGCCAGCGGTTCCCCACGGCGCTGCGCATCGGGCAGCGCCTGCAGCAGCAGCCGTGCATACGGGTGTTTCGGTGCGGCGAAGAACTCGGCAGCCGGCGCCACCTCCACGATCTGCCCCGCGTACATCAGCGCCACCTGGTGGGCCATGCCGGACACGACGCCCAGGTCGTGGGTGATCAGGAGCAGGCCCAGGCCGCGCTCGCGCTGGAGGTCCTTGAGCAGGTCCAGGATCTGCGCCTGGATGGTGACGTCGAGCGCGGTGGTCGGCTCGTCGGCGATCAGGAAATCAGGTTCCGCCGCCAGCGTCATCGCGATCATGATCCGCTGCTTCTGGCCGCCGGAGAGCCGGAACGGGTACTCGTCGATGCGGCGCTCGGGCTCGGGGATGCCGACGCGGCGCAGCCAGTCGATGGCCTTGCCGCGGGCCGCCTCGCCGCGCAGCGGCGTGTGCGCCTCGATCGCCTCGACGATCTGCGCGCCGACCTTCATGACCGGGTTCAGGCTGGTCCCCGGCTCCTGGAAGATCATCCCGATGCGCCCGCCGCGCACGTCGCGCATGCGGGCTTCGCTCAGGTCGAACAGGTCCTGGCCGTGCAGTTCCAGCCGGCCGCCGGCGATGCGGCCGTTCTCGGGCAGCAGGCGCATCAGCGCCAGCGCCGTCATGCTCTTGCCGCAGCCGGACTCGCCGACCAGCGCGAAGGTCTGTCCCTGGGCCAGCGTCAGCCGCATGCCGTCGATGGCGCGCACCAGGCCGGCGTCGGCGTCCAGGTGGACGTGGAGGTCGTCGATCTTCAACATGTCGCGGCGTCCCTCACGAAGCCTTGGCGGCCTTGTTCTTCTTCAGCGACAGCACCATCGGCCGCAGCTTGCGTGCCCGCGGATCGAAGGCGTCGCGCACCCCGTCGGCGAACAGGTTGGCCGCCAGCACCAGGCTCACCATGAAGCCGAAGGCGGCCACGAAACTCCACCACACGACCGGGTCGCGGCTCATCTCCGAGCGCGCGAGGTTGATCATGCCGCCGAAGCTGTTCATGCCCGGATCGACGCCGACGCCGACATAGGTCAGCACCGCCTCGTAGAGGATCAGGTCGGAGAAGTTGAGCACCAGCGAGATCAGCACCAGGTGCATCACGTTGGGCACGATGTGGCGGACCATGATCGTCGTGTCGCGCACGCCGAAGGCGGTGGCGGCCTGGACGAAGTCGGCCTCGCGCAGCTTGAGCGTCTCGCCGCGCACCAGCCGGCACAGGGTCGCCCAGCCGGTCACGCCGAGGATCACGCACAGCAGGAAGATCTTGAGGTCGGCGCGCTCGGCGCCGGTCTCGAAGGCCTCGGGATGCTTGTCCAGGAAGACCTGCACCATCAGCACGCAGGCGGCGATCAGCAGGACGTTGGGCACCGAGGTCAGCACCGTGTAGAAGTACTGGATGAGCTCGTCGACCCAACCCTTCAGGTAGCCGGCCAGGATGCCCAGCACCAGCGCGAACGGCAGCGTCGCCAGCGTCGACAGCGCGCCGATGACGAAGGCAGTGCGGATGCTCTTGAGCGCCTGGTAGAGCACGTCGTTGCCGGTCTGGTCGGTGCCGAACACGTGATAGTGGCCCATCAGCGCGATCACCGGGCCGGCGAGCAGCGCGATCACCGACAGGGTCGTGAGCGCCGCGCGCCATGGATAGTGCGTGCGGTCCCCCAGCAGGTCTTTCAAGCCCTGGCGGAAGCCGCCGTGATGCGGCCCAAGGACCACCGCCATCAGCAAGGCCATCAGCACCGACGCCGCGGCGCCCAGCGCCAGCCCCGTCAGCGCGCGCCGCGCCAGGTCGCCGTGCCAGTCGCGCGCCGGGTCCTGCAGATGCGCGCCGCCGAAGGCCAGGCGCGGGAACTCCCGCACCATCTCGTCGCCGTGCGCGACGCTGTCCAGCGTGAAGCCCTGGTAGGCCAGCGGCGCGGAATAGCTGGTCTCGCGCATCTCGATCTGGCGCGCCAGCACCAGGTCCAGCACGGACTCGGTGCGGGTCTCGTAGAACTGCTGGCCGGCGGGGCTGTCGGTCAGCGCGCGACGGAAGTGCAGGCTGTCCAGCGCGGTCACGCCGAGGAACAGCACCAGCACCATGCCCGCGCTCAGCGCGGCCGGGTCACGCAGCACGCGCTGCCAGTTGGCGCGCAGGTGCGGGCGGCGGACCAGCCGCACGATGTAGAAGACCAGCGCCGCGAACATCGCCCACAGCGCCACGTCGGTCCAGAGGAAAACGACCTTGAATCCCATGTCGGCTCTCGTGTCCTGTCTCGAATGCTGAACGCGCCCGGCGCGTCAGCTCAGCCTCACGCGCGGATCGACCCAGGTGTAGATCACGTCGATCAACGCGTTGCTGGCGATGTAGAGCAGCGCGCCGAGGAACACCATGGTGCGCACGATGGCGAAGTCCTGGCCGGTGATCGCCTCGATGACGAAGGCGCCCAGGCCGGGGATGCCGAAGAAGCTCTCGAACACCAGGCTGCCCAGGAACACGTACGGCAGGTAGGCGCCGGCGCTGGTGATGATGGGGATCAGCGCATTGCGCAGCACATGGCGCATCAGCACGGCCGGTTCGGACAGCCCCTTGGCGCGGGCGGTGCGCACGTAGTCCTTGCCGACTTCCTCGAGCAGCATCGCGCGGTACAGCCGCGCCTCGCCGCCCAGGCGCGACAGCAGCGACAGCGCGATCGGCAGCGCCAGGAACTTGATCGCGTCCAGGCCCGGCTCGTAGCCGTTGATCGGCACCAGCCGCAGGATCCGCGAGAAGAAGAACTGCCCGACGATGATGTAGAACAGGCTGGAGATCGACAGCATCAGCACGCAGAGCACGACGCCCCAGAAGTCGATGCGCGAATGGCGGAAGAAGGTCAGCAGCACCGCGAAGGCCACGCTCACGATCAGCTGCAGCACGAAGATCGGCACCGCGAGCTGCAGGCTGACCCCCATGCGGGTCTTGATCTCATGGCCGATGTCGACGGCCTGGCGCGCGTCGGAGCGTCCGAAGTCCAGCAGCATCAGCGAGACCGAGCGCTCCCAGAACACCGTGTGCGTCACGCGCTCCGTGCCGGTACGGGACGCGTCCCAGTACAGCGGCTTGTCATAGCCGCGCTCGGTCTTCCACTTGTCGATCTGTTCCTGCGAGACGCGCTTGCCGCCGATGTTCAGCCGGGCCATGTCGTCCGGCGTATTGACGGTGAAGAAGAGGAAGAAGGTCAGCAGGTTGACGCCGACCAGGATGGCCAGGCCGTAGGCCAGCCGGCGGGTGAGGTACTTGAACATCAGTCGGCTCCCCGCGGGGCGCTCGCGGCGGCCGTGCCGGCGGTGGCACCGGCAGTCGGCGCGGACGTGCCGCGCGCGGTGGCGGTCTCGCGTTTCTGGAAGCTGCGGCGCGTCGTCCACACGATCGCGGCGCCGCCGACGACCAGCACCAGCAACGGCCACCAGACCGGCCGGTTCCAGTCGCCCTGCAGCTGCGCGCGCTGCTGCGGATCGATGCGGTAGTAGCGCACCGGATCGCGGATCACGATGCTGGGCTTGCCGTTGTGGACCCAGCGCTGGTAGGCCTGGCCGGTCCAGGCCCAGTAGCCGAAGGCCCACGGCGCATCCTGCTGGACGATCTCCACCATGCGGTCGATGACCTGCTGTTTCGCCGGACCGTCGTCCAGGACCTGTACCTGCTTGAACAGCCGGTCGAATTCGGCGTTCTCGTAGTTGGCGGAGTTCTCGCCGTCGCGCAGCGACTTGCTGTTGGGCCCGTACAGCAGGAACAGGAAGTTCTCCGCATCCGGATAGTCCGCGAACCAGCCCCACCAGAAGACCTGGTGCTTGCCTTGGTGCACCTTCTCCTGGAACTGGTTGTAGTCGGTGGCGCGCACGTCCAGCTGCACGCCGAGCTTGGCGAACTGCTTCACCAGCCAGTCGTTCTCCGCCTTCACCTCGGGCGTGACGGTGCGCATGAAGTCGTAGTTCAGCACCAGCGGCTGGCCGGTCTTCGCGTCGCGCCCGTCGGGGTAGCCGGCCTCGGCGAGCAGCTGCTTGGCTTCCTCGATCGAGCGGCGCTCGATCTTGCCGTCGACGCGCTTGTGCGTGACCGGGTTGAAGAAGCCCGGCTGCGCCTCGCGCGAGCCGAACACGCCCGGCGGCACCGGCCCGAAGGCGGCCACGCCGCCGCGGTTCTTGAAGATGCGGCCGTAGCCCTCTTCCCAGTCGATGGCGATCGACAGCGCCTGGCGCAGCTTGCGGTGGCGGGCCTCGTCCTCCGGCGTCCTTCCCTTGCCGATCACCGGGTCCAGCATGTTGAAGCCGAGGTACCAGTTGTTGGGATCGGTCGAGCGTGGGAAGGAGAAGCCGCGCTGCCTGAAGAAGGCGTCGGTCTCGGCGGAGTCGCTCGCGTCGGCGAAGAACTCCACGCCCCAGTCGCCGCGCTCGAGGTCGGGCAGGTCGAGGTAACCCTGCTTGAACATCTCCTTGCGCGGCACCCGCTCCTTGATCAGCGTGGCGACGATCTTGTCGATGAAGGGCATCGGCTTGCCGCAGTCGGCCAGGCGGCCGGCCGGGCCGTCGTCGGGCATGCCCTCGCACGGGTAGAGGTCCTGGCGGTAGTTCGGATTGCGCGACATCACGTGACGGCGATCCTGCTGGTACTCCGTCATCATGTAAGGCCCGGTGCCCACCGGCCACTGGTTCCAGGAGATGCCATGCTCGGCCATGCCGGGCTGCGCATAGAAGAGATCGACTTCCCACGGGATCGGCGACAGGAAGGTCGTCGACATCCAGTACGACCACTGCGGGTACTTGCCCACGATGCGCACGCGCAGCAGGTGGTCGTTGACGGCCTCGGCGCCGGCCAGCGGCCATTTGCGGAAGTCCAGGAAGGGCTTGTCGGGCGAGTTGTCGGGCAGGCCCTTGAGCAGCTTGGCGTTTTCCTCGCGGATCAGCGCGCCGTAGTCCTTCAGGCCGAGCACATGCTCGGAGAACAGGCCGTAGATCGGCGCCTCGATGCGCGTGGTCGCATGGCGCTTGAGCGCGAAGACGAAGTCTTCGGCCACGAGCTCGCGGGTGCCCTGGTGTTCGAACTGCCACGGCGAGCGCTTGTCGCCCAGCTCCTTGGCCGTCAGATGGTGGTAGCGGTAGCGGCCCTGCTCATCCTTCGCGAACGCGGGGCTGGGCGCGTACTGCACGCCGGCGCGGATGGGCACGTCGTAGACGCTCTGCGCGATGCGGTCGGCGGGAGCGTCGTCGGGCAGACGCTGGCCTTGCGCGTCCAGGTAATACGGTTTGACCACGGCGGCTGCGGCGCGCGGGATGAGCTCGTAGGGCCGCTTCAGGTAGTGGTACCCGTAGAGCGGCTCGGTGATCTGGTAGGTGTAGACGGACTCGGGCGACGTGTACGAGGCGGTCGGGTCCAGATAACGCGGCGACCGCTCGTCGAAGGACAGGTACAGCGTGTTGTCCTTGGCCGCGCCGGCCGGATACGGGCTGTTGTTGCAGGCGACCAGCAGCACGGCGGCCAGCAGGCCCGCCATCCGGGCGAGCGAGGCCATCGGAGCCCGCCACGTCCCGCGCCAGCTTTCAGCCGCGTGCAGCGACGCGTTCCACAGCCCCGACGACATCGTCATCCTTCCAAAAAGCAAACGCCGCATCCTGCGGATGCGGCATTGCCAGATTGTTGCCAAGGCCGCGCCTCTCGTGGAGGCCGGCCGATGCCGGGGCGGATCATAGCGGCCCGGTTCGCGGGGCGCGCGTGACGTCCGTCAGTGGCCGTGGGGACGGTGGCCGTGGTGGTGATCGTCGTGGTGATCGTGGTCCTCCGCCTGGCCATGGTCGTGCCCGTGATGGCCATGGTGACCATGGCCCGGGCCGACGTGCCCCCAGGCGACGATGACATCCCGCCCCTCCACCATCATCTCGGCCTTCGCCCCGACGGGCAGGCAGACCTTGGTCGGCACGTGGCCGAACGGCAGGCCGGTGAGGATCGGCACCTTGACGCGTTCGCGCAGCGCCTCGACGCAGGCTTTCATCGAATAGCCGCGATCCAGCGGCGACTTCTTCCAGCCGCTGAAGCTGCCCAGCAGCACCGCCTTCTGCGCGTCCAGCACGCCGGCCTGCCAGAGCTGGAGCAGCAGGCGCTCGACGCGGTACGGGTGCTCGTTGACGTCCTCGAGGAACAGGATGCCGCCCTTGACGCGCGGGAAGTGCGGCGTGCCCAGCAGCGAGCACAGCACCGTCAGGTTGCCGCCCCACAGCGTGCCGCGCGCCTCGACGCCGTCCAGGCCGGCCTCGGTGCGGAAGCCGATGGCCTCGAGCGAGCCGTCCATCGCCTCGAGGAAGCAGTCGCGGGTGATCTCGTCGACGCCGCCATCGGTCTCGGCGCGGCCGAAGTCGTCGCAGGCGAGCGGGCCTGCCCAGCTGGTCTGCTTGGTGTGGGCGAGCAGCGCGAGTTGAAGCGCGGTCAGGTCGCTCAGACCGACCCAGCGCGTGCCGCGCTCGACGCTGCGGGCGATGGTCGGCCAGTCGATGCGGTCCAGCAGGCGCGTCAGGCCGTAGCCGCCGCGCGTGGCCAGCGCCACCGACGGCGCGGCCTCGGCCACGCGGTGCAGCGCCGCCAGCCGCGTCTCGTCGTCGCCGCCGAAGCGCTGGTGCTTCGCGAGCGCGGCGTCGTCGATCGCCACCTCGAAGCCGAGCGCCGTCAGCCGTCTGGCCGCGCGCTTGAGGGCTTGCGATTGCGCCAGGACGCCGGAGGGGGTGTAGAGGGTCAGTGAGCTCATCGCTGCTTGTCGTCCTGCATGTCGTCCTGCGAGGGATCGGAATTCGGGGAAAGGTAGTGCGCGTCGCCGACGGGGATCTCGGGGAACTCCTGGACTTCGGGCAGCGCGCGCAGCGTGTCGACGGCGTCGACATCGAGGCCCTCGCCCGCGGCCCCAGACGCGCCCGCCTCCACGGCGGCGCGTCGGCGGCTGTCGCGCAACTGGCGTGCCGCCTCGCGCCGTTCGGCGAAGAACTCGCGCAGCAGACGGGACGACGCCTCCGCCAGCACGCCGCCGTGCAGCGCCGTGTGATGGTTCAGCTGCTTCTGCCCGAACAGGTCGAGCACGGAGCCCGCGACGCCGGTCTTCGGATCGGGCGCGGCGAAGACGACGCGCTTCAAGCGCGCGTGCATCATCGCCATCGCGCACATCGCGCAGGGCTCGAGCGTCACATAGAGCTCGCACTCCGGCAGCCGGTAGTTGCCGAGCAGCTGCGCGGCGTGGCGCAGCGCGACGATCTCCGCGTGGGCGGTCGGATCGTGCGTCGTGATCGGCCGGTTGTAGCCGGTGGCGATCACCTGGCCGGCGCGCATGATGACGGCGCCCACCGGCACCTCGCCGACGAGCCAGGCGTTCTGGGCCTGGTCGAGGGCGAGCCGCATCGCGTAGTCATCCGCGGGGTCGGCACGGTCGGCGGGAGGGATCGGGGACTCGGTGGTCATGGCGGCGCTCGCGCGGCAGTGTAGCCGCGCCCGCTATGCTCCCGGCCCATGCAACAGGCGTTCCCCGGTCAACAGGACGATCTCTTCGGCGAGCTGCTGCCGCCGGCGCCCGCCGTGCCGTCGGTGCATGCGACCGATTGCGATGGCATCGATGGCGATGGCGATGGCGATGGCGATGGCGGAGAGCGCAGCGTGGAAAGCGACGGCAAGGTCCCCGCCCCAAGACGACGCGGCGCCGGCGTCCAGGCGCAGCCGCCGGACGAGGACCAGATCGCGCTCGCGGCCGCGCTGTCGCCGAGGATCCGGCTGGGCACCTCCTCGTGGAGCTATCCGGGCTGGCAGGGCATCGTCTGGGCGGGCCGGCACGGCGAGTCCAAGCTCTCCCGCAACGGCCTGACCGCCTACGCGCAGCAACCGCTGCACCGCGCGGTGAGCATCGACCGCGGTTTCTACCAGTCGCTGACGGCCAGCCAGTACGAGCGCTACGCGCAGCAGGTGCCGGAGGACTTCCGCTTCACGGTCAAGGCCCCCAGCGTGATCACCGACGCCCAGGTGCGCGCCGAGGACGGCCGAGGCCGGCAGGCCAACATGGCCTTCCTCGACCCGCGGCTGGCGGTCCAGGAGTTCCTCGAACCGGCGATGGCTGGACTGGGCGAGCGCATCGGCGCGCTGGTGTTCCAGTTGAGCCCGCTGCCCCTGGCGATGCTGGCCCGCATGCCGGAGCAGCTCGACCGCCTGCACGCGATGCTGGCCGCCCTGCCCTCGCTGCGCAACGTGGCGCCCGAGGCGGTCGTGGCCGTGGAAGTCCGCGATCCGGAATGGCTGACACCGGACTTCGTCGCCGTGCTCCGGGACTGCGGCGCGCGCTACTGCCTGGGCCTGCATCCGAAGCTGCCGCCCATCCAGGAACAGTTGCCGCTGCTGCGCGCGATGTGGCCGGGACCGCTGGTGTGCCGCTGGAACCTGCACCGCATCCACGGCCCCTTCGGCTACGAGGACGCGGAAAAGAAGTACGGGGAGTACGACGAGCTGATGGATCCCGACCCCGAGACCCGGGCCGTCCTCGCGAAAGTGATCCGCGCGACGGCCGAGGCCGGGCATCCGGCCTACGTCACGATCTCCAACCATGCCGAAGGCTCAGCGCCGCTGACGCTGCGCGCGCTGGCAAAGGAGATTGTCGCGCCGGGCGAGGTCTGAGCGCGGCTGCGCGCTTGTGGATGGGGCGACCGGCAACGGGCAACGGGCAACGGGCAACGGGCAACAGTGGAGCGCGGGAGTGCGTTCAAGCGAGCGGCCAGCGCGCGAGTTCGACATGCGTGGACAGCCCCTGCAGGCTGTCCATCAGCACCAGGTCCGTCGCCGTCCAACCGGGGACGATGAACGGTTGCGGCTCGACCGCGAGGTCGTCATAGAACAGCGTCAGGTGGGGCGTGAAGTGCGGGTCGGTCCGCAGGCCGCTCGCGCGCAGGCAATCGCCTAGCGTCGACCGGATCGCCCGCACGCGATCGAGACACGCGCCGCCGCTGAGCACCAGCGGCAGGTTCCGCCGCTTGCGGGTGAAGCTCAGGAGCTGATCGAAGTCGACAGGCACGGGTGCGTGCCGCAGCGATGCAGCGGCGGCTTCGGCGAGTTGCCTGACTTCCGACATCACGTCGGCCTGTTCAGTCTGATCGTCGTACCAGCCGAGGTGGTGCAGCGTCACATGGAGGCGTTCCGTGCGCGACGCCTTCGCGCGCAGGCCGAAGCGGCGCACGAGCGCATCGGAGACCGCCCCCAGCCTCGCCGCGGTGACCGCATCGGGCCGCAGGCAGAAGAAGAGCGCATGGACGGTCATGCGGTGGCGCCCTCCAGGGGCGCTCGCGGCGCGGCGCGTGGCGCGATCACTGCGCCTCGGAAGCGCGCTGCTCGCCTTGCTTCATCAGGTCCTGCACCTGGCGGCCGACCGCCTCCGGCTGAGGCAGCGCCGACGACGACGCGGACGCCGCCGGATCCGCCGAGGCCGGCGGCTTCATCGCCTGCATCTGCTTCTTCGCGGTCAGCATCACGATGGTGAGCACGATGACGAGGGCGAGGATGGACAGGGCGCTGCGCATGCAAGGACTCCGGAGTGGAAGCGGGAATGGCGCAAAGCATAGCCACACCCGATCGCTCTGCCCTGCCGCGCCGGATCAGCGCGGCACCGGGACGACGCCCGGTCGCAGGCGCAGGATCTGCGGCGACCGTTCCTGCGCGTCACGCCAGCGCGGTTCGAGCGCGCGCCACGCGGTCGAATGCCGGCAGGCGCTCCAGCGGATGGCCCGATCGTCGGCATCCGCGGCGCGGGTCATCCAGACGAAGAGCTTCTCCCCCTCGCGCACCGGCAGCCGCGGGAAATTGTTGGGCGAACGCTCCGGCACGAAGCTGCCGATCACTGGCAGGCCCGCCGCCTCGATGACCGGCGCGACCTCGTGCTCGAAGAAGCGGGCGAAGCCGTCCTCGGGATCGGCCGGGTCCTTCCACAGGGTGCAGAGGTGCAGCACGACCAGCCCGGGCGCCGCGCCTCGCCCGAACGTGCCCGCGGCCCGCGCCGCGTCGATGCGCGTCGGATGCGGTCCACAGCCCGGGCTCCGCATCAGCAGCACGTTGTCGTTGTCGACGAGCAGCGGATTGGCCTCGTCACGGTGGGCGTGCCACACCGGGCCGAAGTAAAACTCGCCGAGCATGCGCTCGCGCGCCGCCATGTCGTCGAAACCGCGGATCCAGACGAAGCGGTCCGGGTCGTCGAGGTCGGCGAACTGCCCGTACAAGCGCATGCCGACGGCCTCCTGCGACTCGACGAAGACCGCGTCGAACAGCCGCATGAAGCGCTCGCGCTCGCCCTTGACGATCTTGTACTGGCGCAGTTCGTAGACGGGGTGGTCGTCGGCCATGGGAGTCTCCGGAAGGTGTCGAAGCGATCCCGGCGATTCTGGACGGCGGCCCTGACATCGCGTGTCAGCACCGCGATCTCCGTGCGCGCCACATTGGCGTCGAACTTCAACCCCAAGTGAGAGTTGGACTCATACCGATCGTAGGCATCCCGAGGCCGCCGACTACCGTTCCAAGCCGTGGATCAGGAAGAACCAGAGGCGAAGAATCGACGGCTCCTGATTCGTCGAACTCGCTGGAGCGCCCATGACTGGTCCCATCATCACGATCACCAATGAGAACCACATCGATCTTCCCAAGGAAGTTCGTGAAGACATCAACTGGCAGCCCGGCCAAGAGCTGATGGTCATCCGACGCGGACTGGGCATCTTCCTCTGCCCCGTCGTGACGGCTCAAAGCGTTTGCGGCATGATCCCCGGCGCCTCGAGCGAGGGCTATCGCGACATCGTCGGCCGCCTTTAGATAGCCCGTAGGCGCTCCATGACAACCAAACTCAAGGTGGTTGACACATCCGCCTGGATTGAATGGCTGGGCAAGAGCGATACAGGGAGGAAGATGCAACCCGACTTCCCCGATCCCACTGATTGCATCCTTCCTTCGATCGTGCTGTTCGAGCTCGCCATGTGGTCGCTCCGGACAAACACCTCCAAGGAACACGCCGACATCATGAGTCTGCTCGACCTCTGCCATTTCAAGGAGCTGGATCGCGAGACGATCTTTGCCGCGATCGACCTGCAGCTTGATCGCCTGCTACCGATGGCAGACCGCCTCATCTATGCGACCGCACATCGACATGGTGTCAAAGTGCTGACCTGCGACGCCCACTTCGAGGGGCTGCCGAACGTCCTCTTCCACCGCAACGTCAAAACTCCACTGACCGCTGCGGAACCGGTTGCCAGCTATCTGCGACGCCACCCGCCGATGGCATCGTCCGCCGCACATCAATTGATGTGACGCGCCCTCGTTCAAAGCGAACAAGGGCCTGACGGGCCCTTGTCTGCTTGTCAGCGCGAAGCGCTCATTCCCATTCGATCGTCGCCGGCGGCTTGCTCGACACGTCGTAGGTCACGCGGTTGATGCCGCGCACCTCGTTGATGATGCGGCCCGAGCAGCGCTTGAGCAGGCTGTAGGGCAGCTCCGCCCAGTCGGCCGTCATGAAGTCGCTGGTCTGCACCGCGCGCAGCGCCACCACGTAGTCGTAGGTCCGGCCGTCGCCCATCACGCCCACGCTCTTCACCGGCAGGAACACGGTGAAGGCCTGGCTGGTCAGTTCGTACCAGGTCTTGCCCGTCGCCTCGTCACGCGTGTTGCGCAGCTCCTCGATGAAGATCGCATCGGCGCGACGCAGCAGGTCCGCGTATTCCTTCTTCACCTCGCCGAGGATACGGACGCCCAGGCCCGGGCCCGGGAACGGGTGGCGATAGACCATCTCCGGCGGCAGGCCCAGCGCCACGCCCAGTTCGCGGACCTCGTCCTTGAACAGCTCGCGCAGCGGTTCCAGCAGCTTCAGGCCCAGTTGCTCCGGCAGGCCGCCCACGTTGTGGTGGCTCTTGATCGTCGTGGCCTTCTTGGTCTTCGTGCCGCCGCTCTCGACCACGTCCGGATAGATGGTGCCCTGCGCCAGGAAGGTCGCGCCTTTGTGGCCGCCGTCGCCGGACTTGAGCTTCTCGGCCTCGGCCTTGAACACGTCGACGAACAGCCCGCCGATGATCTTGCGCTTGCGCTCCGGATCGGTCACGCCGGCCAGCTGGCCGAGGAACAGCTCGCTCGCGTCGACGCGGATCACCTTCGCGTGCAGCTTGCCCTCGAACATGTCCATCACCGCGTCGCCTTCGTTCAGGCGCAGCAGGCCGTGATCGACGAACACGCAGGTGAGCTGGTCGCCGATCGCGCGGTGGATCAGCGCTGCCGCCACCGACGAATCGACGCCGCCGGACAGGCCCAGGATGACTTCCTCGTCACCGACCTGCTCGCGGATCTTCGCGACCGCCTCGGCGATGTAGTCGCCCATGATCCAGTCGCCCTTGCAGCCGGCGATCTCGCGCACGAAGCGGTGGAACACCGCCGCGCCTTGCACCGTGTGCGTCACTTCCGGGTGGAACTGGAACGCGTAGTAGCCCTTGTCCTCGTTGGCCATGCCGGCGATCGGGCAACTCGGCGTCGACGCCATCAGCTGGAAGCCCGGCGGCAGCGCCGTGACCTTGTCGCCGTGGCTCATCCAGACCTTCAGCATCCCGTGACCTTCGGGTGTGGCGAAGTCCTGGATGCCGTCCAGCAACTTCGTATGACCGTGCGCACGGACCTCGGCATAGCCGAACTCGCGGTGATCGCTCCACTCGACCTTGCCGCCCAGTTGCACCGCCATCGTCTGCATGCCGTAGCAGATGCCCAGCACCGGCACGCCCAGGTCCCACACCGCCTGTGGCGCGCGCAGTTCGTGGTCCTCATAGGTCGACGCGTGGCTGCCCGACAGGATGATCGCCTTCGGGCCGAACGCGCGGATGAAGTCGTCGCTGACGTCGTTGGGATGGATCTCGCAGTAGACCTGGGCCTCGCGCACGCGACGCGCGATCAGCTGCGTCACCTGGGAGCCGAAGTCGAGGATGAGGACTTTGTCGTGCATGGTCAGCTTCTGGGGATGCTTGGGGATTCTTGGCGGCCCGAGTTCGGGATCAGGCCTTGGCCGCGGCGGCCTGGGCCGGCGGGTCCATGTTGAAGTGGCGCCATGCAAAGCCCAGCGAGGCCAGCTGCAGCAGCGCACAGAGGTAGAACGGCGCGCCGAGGCGCCAGTCGGTCTTGGGGAGCTCGGCGACCAGCGCCATCAGCCCCAGGCCGGCGATCGGCGAGATCACCGCCATCAGGCTGTTGATCGCTGCCACCGCGCCCATCGTCTCGCCTTGCGTGCGGGCGTCGGCGGCGTTGGAGATCAGGCTCTGCATCGCCGGGGCCGCGGCCACGCCGGCGATGTTCAGGAAGATCGCGCCGACCATCATCCAGGCCTCGGTCGACAGGCCCCAGATCACGTTGGTCAGGATCGAGGTCGTCAGACCGATCAGCACCAGGCGCCGCGCGCCCAGCCAGCGCATCAGCGGCTGCAGCAGCACGCCCTGCACCACCACCGCGACCAGGCCCACGACGAACAGCGACAGGCCGTTCTCGCGCGGTCCCCAGCCGAACTTGTGCTGGTTGTAGAGCACCCAGCTGGTCTGGATCACCAGCTGCGCCAGGCCCGAGCACGCGATCACGTAGATCAGCGGTCCGACGCCGCTCAGCCGGCGCAGCCGGCCCAGCGCCGCGACCGGATTGGCCTTGCGCCATTCGAAGGGTCGGCGGTGTTCCGGCGCCAGCGATTCGGGCAGCACGAAGAAGCCGTAGAGCCAGTTCAGCAGCGCCAGCGTGCCGGCGACGTAGAACGGCAGGTGCAGGTCGATGCTGCCGAGCAGCCCGCCCATCACCGGGCCGAGGATGAAGCCCATGCCGAAGGCCGCGCCCAGCATGCCGAAGCGCTTGGCGCGGTCCGCCGGCGGGGTGATGTCGGCCACGTAGGCGTTGGCGACCGCCGCGTTGCCCTGCATCGCGCCGGAGAACAGCCGCACCACGACCAGCATCCACAACGCGTCGGCCATCGCCGTGACGAAGAAGCTCAGCGCCAGGCCGCTGAAACCGATCAGCATCACCTTGCGGCGGCCGAAGCGGTCGGACAGTCCGCCCAGGATGGGCGAGCCGAAGAAATTCGCGAGACCGAAGGCGAACGCCACCGCCAGTTGCGCCAGCGTGTGCTGGGTCTCGCTCTGCGTGAAGGTCCCGACCAGCGGGGGCAGCACCGGAATGATCAGGCCGATCGACACCATGTCGATCAGTACCGCGATCAGGATGAACGACATGGCGGCCTTGCGGCCGCCATGTGTCGTCGGAGCTGCGACGGCGTCGGGGCTCGCGCCCCGCGCCGCGTCCACAGGGTCGGACAAGGGCGTCACTCCAGCCGGTAGTTGGGCGCTTCCTTCGTGATCTGCACGTCGTGGACGTGGCTCTCACGGATGCCCGCCGAGGTGATCTCGACGAACTCGGCCTTGTCGTGCATGTCGGCGATGCTGGCGCAGCCGCAGTAGCCCATGGAGGCGCGCACGCCGCCGGCCATCTGGTGCACGATCGCCACCATCGAGCCCTTGTACGGGACACGCCCTTCGATGCCTTCCGGCACCAGCTTGTCCGCGTTGGGGTTGGTCGTCTCGTCGTTTTCCTGGAAGTAGCGGTCCGCCGAACCGGCCTTCATCGCGCCGATCGAGCCCATGCCGCGGTAGCTCTTGTAGCTGCGGCCCTGGTAAAGGATCACTTCGCCCGGGGCTTCCTCGGTGCCGGCGAACATGCCGCCCATCATCACCGTGCTCGCGCCGGCGGCGATGGCCTTGGCGATGTCGCCGGAGTAGCGGATGCCGCCGTCGGCGATCGCCGGGACGCCGGTGCCCTTCAGCGCGGTGGCGACGAAGTCGATCGCCGCGATCTGCGGCACGCCGACGCCGGCGACGATGCGGGTCGTGCAGATCGAGCCGGGACCGATGCCGACCTTGACCGCGTCCGCGCCGGCTTCCACCAGCGCCAGCGCCGCGGCGCCGGTGGCGATGTTGCCGCCGATGACCTCGACGCCGGGATAGTTCTTCTTGACCCAGCGCACGCGTTCGATGACGCCGCTGCTGTGGCCGTGCGCGGTGTCGACGACGATCGCGTCGACGCCGGCCTTGACCAGCAGCTCGACGCGTTCCTCGGTGCCCTCGCCCACGCCGACCGCCGCACCGACGCGCAGCTTGCCGTGCGCGTCACGCGCGGCGTTCGGGAAGTTGGTCTGCTTGGTGATGTCCTTGACGGTCATCAGGCCGCGCAGCTCGAACGCGTCGTTGAGGACCAGCACACGCTCCAGCTTGTGCTTGTGCATCAGCGCCTTGCCGTCGCTGAGCGACGCGCCTTCCGGCACGGTGATCAGGCGTTCGGCCGGGGTCATGATCTCGCTGACCGGGATGTCCATGCGCGTCTCGAAGCGCAGGTCCCGGTTGGTCACGATGCCGACGACCTTCTGTCCCACCAGCACCGGGAATCCGGAGACGCCGTGGTGCTCGCTCAGCTGCTTGACCTGGCGGACGGTGGTCTCGGGGGTGATGGTGATCGGGTCGCGGAGCACGCCGGACTCGTAGCGCTTGACCCGGGCCACTTCCGCGGCCTGCTGCTGCGGGGTCAGGTTCTTGTGCACGATGCCGATGCCGCCCTCCTGGGCGATGGCGATCGCCAGGCGCGCCTCGGTCACGGTGTCCATCGCGGCGGACACCAGCGGCAGGTTCAGGCGGATGCCACGCGTGAACTGCGTGGCCAGACTGGTGTCGCGCGGCAACACCTGGGAGAACGCCGGCACCAGCAACACATCGTCGAAGGTGAGGGCCTTTCCGAGTAGGCGCATGAGGGAAGCTCCAGACGCAAAGGCGCATTATAGAGAAGCCCGGCAGTACACTCCACGACCATGAAGAATCCCCGACTCTCGCGACGCCCGCTGGGCGTGATCTGCGCGCTGGCGCTGATGGCGCTGACCTCGATCGCGCACGCCCAATGGAAGTGGCGCGACGCCGACGGCCGCACGCAATACAGCGACCGTCCGCCGCCGCCGAGCGTCGCCGACAAGGACATCCTGCAGCGTCCGTCGAATGCGACGCGCGTGCCCCCGTCGCCGGGCCAGGCCGCGCTGCAGGGCGCGTCGGCGCCGGCCTCCGCGGCTTCCGCGCCGGCTCGTGCGGCGAGCGAAGCCTCCTCGCGCGACAAGCTGGAGCGCGAGCGCAAGGCCCAGGAGGACAAGGCCCGCGCGGACGCCATGGCCGAGAACTGCCGCCAGGCCCAGAACCGTCAGCGCGTCCTGGAGTCCGGCGTGCGCCTGCGCAGCGGCACGCAGACCGGCGAATCGCAGCCGATGACCGAGCAGATGCGCCAGGAAGAGATCCGCAACATGCAGGTCGTGATCACGGCCAACTGCAAATAAGGCCGGAACGAGTGCCGGAAACAACACCGGGCGGCAAGACGGACGTAAGTCCGGTGACCACTGGTAAGACCAAAGGCCGCTCACGCGGCCTTTTTGCATGCGGGCTTGGCGGCGTCGCGCCCTCGCGGTGTCAGGCCTTGCGGCCCAGCGGCCGATGTCGCGTGACGATGCGGCTGCCCGCGGCCTGGAAGCGCTGGCGGCGCGCCTCCTTCGGATCGACCGTCAGCGGGCGGTAGACCTCCACGCGGTCCTGCTCGCGCAGCGGCGTGTCGAGCGCCGCCGAGCGGCCCCAGATGCCGGCCGTCAGCGCATCGATCCGTGCCGGTTCGAACCAGGCGCTGGCGACCAGGGCATCGCGCAGCGTGCTGCCGGCGGGCAGGGTCAGCCGTTGTTCGCGCAACTCACCGCGGACCGGGCTCCAGAAGAGCGCGATCGACAGCTCAGCGGGCGCCATGGACCTGCTCGGCGCGCTTCACGAAGCTGTCGACGAAGGTGTTGGCGATGCGGTCGAAGACCGGACTGACGACCGCCTCCAGCGCGAAGCTCGAGAACGCATAACGCAGTTCGAATTCGATCTTGCAGGCGCGCGGCTCGCCGTCCGTCGGCGCGCCCGGACGGTGCAGCGGCAGGAACTGCCAGTCGCCGTCGAGCATCGAGAACGGTCCGTCGACCAGCGCCATGCGCACGCGCTGGTTCGGCTCGTTCGTGTTGCGGGTGGTGAACGCGTGACGCAGCCCGGCGTACTGCAGGGACAGCTTGGCGGTGACGCCATCGTCGTGGCGCTCCAGGACCTCGGCGGACGAGCACCAGGGCAGGAACTCCGGGTAGCGCTCGACCTGGGTGACCAGCTCGTACATCTCGCGCGGCGAGTACCAAAGGAGGACAGTCTTCCGGACGTGCTTCATGGTGGTTCTTAGAATGGCGGGATTGTAGGCGGCCCGATCGACCCCATCTCGTCGTCACCAGGTCGCCACGCACAACAAGAGTTCCCATGTCCATTGCAGAAAACCGTCGCGCCCGATTCGAGTACCACCTCGAGGAGCAGTACGAGGCCGGCATCGTCCTCGAAGGCTGGGAGGTCAAGGCCATCCGCTCCGGCCAGGTCCAGCTGCCGGACGGTTATGTCGTCATCCGCGAGGGCGAGCTGTTCCTCATCGGCTGCCGGATCGATCCGCTGCGCACGGCGTCCACGCACGTCAGCCCGATGGCCGACCGCACCAGGAAGCTGCTGATGAGCCGCGCCGACATCCGCCGGCTGATCGGCAAGGTGGAGCAGCGCGGCTTCACGCTCATCCCGCTGGACCTGCACTACAAGAACGGCCGGGTGAAGGTGCAGATCGCCCTCGCCAAGGGCAAGGCCCAGCACGACAAGCGCGAGACCGAGAAGAAGCGCGACTGGGAACGCGAGAAGGGCCGCCTGATGCGGCACAAGGTCTCGGGGCCGTCCAAGGACTGAGGGTCGCGGCGGGCCGCTCGCGCGCTCAGCGCTCAATGGCCTCAAGACCTCAAGACCTCAAGACCTCAAGACCTCGAAGGCTTGCGCGAGGTCCGCGCGCAGGTCCGAGACCTCCTCCAGCCCGATCGCGAAACGCACCAGCGTGCCGCCCTCCTCCGCCGTCCACGGCAGCCCCAGCGAGCGGCTGCGGCTGAGGTCGTAGGGCACGGCCAGGCTCATCGGACCGGCCCAGGAATAGCCGATCCCGAAACACGTCAGCGCATCGACGAAAGCGTCGATGCGGCGGGCATCGAACTCGGGGCGGAACACCGCCGAGAACAGGCACCCCGCCGCCCCGGGACTGACGTCCCGCCAGAACGCATGGCCGGGCGAGTCCGGCAGGGCCGGGTGCAGCACCCGCGCCACCTCGGGCCGGTCCGCCATCCACTGCGCGAGTTCGCGCGCCGCCGCATCCTGCGCGCGGTAGCGCAGCGCGATGCTCGGCAGCCCGCGCAGGACGGCTTCGACGTCGTTCTGACCGACGCCGTAGCCGAGGTACTCGTGCGTGGCCACCAGTTGGCGGTTGAGGGTCAGGTCGCGCGTGCAGACGGCGCCCATCAGCAGGTCCGCGCCGCCTGAGGGGAACTTGGTCAGCGCCTGCATGCTGATGTCGGCGCCGAGTCCGGGCGCGATGTGCGGCGCCACCTCGAAGGCATTGAAGGCCAGTCCCGCGCCCCAGGTGTTGTCCAGCGCCGTGAGCACGCCGCGCGCGCGGCAGGCTTGCAACAGCCCCACCAGGTCGGGGAACTCCAGCGTGATCGATCCCGCGGCTTCGAGCCACACCAGCCTGGTGCGTTCCGACAGCAGCGCCTCGAACGCCGGCACGTCGAGCGGATCGTAGAAGCGATGGGTGATGCCGAGCCGGGTCAGCAGGCCGTTGGCGAGGTGGCGGTTCTGACCGTAGACGTTGTCGGGCAGCAGGACCTCATCGCCCGGCTTCAGGAAGCTCAGGCTGGTCAAGGTGATCGCGGAAACGCCGCTGGGTGTGAGCACACAGTGCGCGGCGTGCTCGAGCGTCGCGATGCGCGCGGCCAGCGTGTAGGTCGTCGGCGTCCCCGGGAGGCCATAGCGATAGCTGACGCCATCCATCGCGCGCGGGCGGTGCAGCTCGGCGGTGTTCTTGAACAGCACCGTCGAAGCCTTGGCCACCGGGACGTGCACGGCGTCCCAGCCCTCGGGCGCCCGGTACGGGTGGTGGATCAGTTCGGTGGACGGGCCGCGCTGGGTCACAGGGTCTCCTGGGTCGGGAATCAGCCAGCCGACATTCTCCAGCACGCCCTGTCCCGGCTGGCGCGGCAGCGATCAGGTCAAAGTCGGCGCCGAGGCACGGCTGTTGATCGAACTCTCGGGTCCTGTTTCCGGACAACGATACGCATCAGCCCCCTCCAGGACATTCGACACCCCATGCGCCCGGACAAGTTCTCCAGCACCGTCACCCCGCCGGCAGCGGCGTTCGCTCCATCGACCGGCGAGGTCTCCGAGGATTTCGAGAGTTTCGAGCAGGTCGACGTCGACCCGCCTGCGCATCTGCCGCCGGCCGAGTGGCATCGCCATCGTCCAGACTGGGCGCATCTCCGGCCGGGGGAGCCGGTGGACGGCAATTCGCTGTGCCGTCTGCTCGCGGAGCTGGCGGACCAGGTGCGTCGGCGCGGCCGGTCGCTCCCTCACGGACTGCTGAGGCATGTGACGGCCTGCGTCGACGCGGCGCCGGCCATCCCCCTGGTGATCGATCGCCGTGGCTGGCCGGACATCCTGCTGGCCCGGGAGGCGCTGAAGGCCAGGCTGCTGACCGCCGCGCTCGATCCCGAGAACATCCAGTCCGCGATGCCACTTCGCTTCGACCGCCTGCTGCGCCACCTGCAGACCCTCCAGGCTCCGGCACGCCGCAGCCACCAGACGATCCAGCTGGTCGAGGCCGCCGAGGCGACGCGGGTCGTCGATGCGAACGACGCGTTTGCAGCCGCGCTGCACGA
Source organism: uncultured Burkholderiales bacterium (assembly GCA_966211105.1). Lineage (GTDB taxonomy): Bacteria > Pseudomonadota > Gammaproteobacteria > Burkholderiales > Burkholderiaceae_C > Roseateles. Next base: position 10,019 of record CBIHMU010000071.1, on the reverse strand, counting down.
CAGCGCCACGGAGATCCGCCGTTCGCGCGCATGGTCAGGCCTTGGCGGCGAGTTCTCGGTGCGTGCCATCACAAGCCTGCCCGGCTGGCCCGCGGGACGTGTGCTGAGCATCGAGGACCGCTCCGGCCGCGAAAGCGATCGCTATGGCACCGGGACGCCGGGCAGCACGCCCATCCGCGTGCGTCTGCACGCGTCCCATTACGACGCCATCGTGGACGGCAAGATCGTGCCCGTCCCGGGTGACGGCGATTGCTTCTACTCGTCGGTGCTTGCCGGCATGGATGCGGGCGAGCGCCAAACCTTGCTCAAGACCTCGACCGCCAATGAGGACCAGCAGCGGCTCATCCTGCGCGGGCTGGTGGCGGACCACATTGAAGCCATGGCGCGCCGGCCGTCGACGGCGCCGGAGATGATGCGCCACGTCTGGATCGCCAACGCGCCCTGAGTCGCTCACGCCAGGAAAAACGCCGGCGCGAGGCCGGCGTTCATCGGGGCGCCGACGCGCTCGATCAGATCGGGAGCGCGATCAGGTCGTGGCCCTCGACGCCGACGATGCGGGCGCGGGTGAATTCGCCGACGCGCAGTTGCTTGCTGGCCTTCTCGGGCGGCAGCAGACGCACGGTGCCGTCGATCTCCGGCGCGTCCGCGTACGAGCGGCCCACGCCGCCCTTGCGACCCAGCGCCGGCGCGGCATCCACCAGCACCTGCATCGTCGCGCCGACGCGGCGCTGCAGCTTGGCGATCGACACCTCCTCGGCCACGGCCATGAAGCGGGCACGGCGCTCTTCGCGGACCTCGTCCGGCAGCGCGCCGTCGAGCGCGTTCGCCGGCGCGCCTTCGATCGGCGAGTAGGCGAAGCAGCCGGCGCGGTCGATCTGCGCCTCGCGCATGAAGTCGAGCAGGTACTGGAACTCCGCCTCGGTCTCGCCGGGGAAGCCGGCGATGAAGGTCGAACGGATCACGAGCTCCGGGCACATCTCGCGCCAGCGCAGGATGCGCTCGAGGTTCTTCTCCCCGTTGGCCGGGCGCTTCATGCGCTTCTGCACGTCGGGATGGGCGTGCTGGAACGGCACGTCCAGATACGGGAGGATGAGGCCCTCGGCCATCATCGGCACGATCTCGTCGACGTGCGGATACGGGTAGACGTAGTGCAGGCGGACCCACGCGCCGTAGGGCTTGGCGATCTCGCCGAGCTGCGCGACGAGGTCGAACATGCGCGTCTTGACCGGCTTGCCATCCCAGAATCCGGTGCGGTACTTGATGTCGACGCCGTAGGCGCTGGTGTCCTGGCTGATGACCAGCAGTTCCTTGACGCCGGACTCGAACAGCGCCTTGGCTTCGGACAGCACGTCGCCGATCGGGCGCGAGACCAGGTCGCCGCGCATGCTCGGGATGATGCAGAAGCTGCAGCGGTGGTTGCAGCCCTCGGAGATCTTCAGGTAGGCGTAGTGCTTGGGCGTCAGCTTGATGCCGGCGATGCCGCGGGCCTCGGGCACCAGGTCGATGAAGGGGTCGTGCGGCTTGGGCACGTGGGTGTGGACGGCGTCCATCACCTCCTGCGTCGCATGCGGGCCGGTCACGGCGAGCACGCTGGGATGGATCTCGCGGACCATGTTGTCGGAGCTCGCGCCCGCCTTGGCGCCGAGGCAGCCGGTGACGATGACCTTGCCGTTCTCGGCCAGCGCCTCGCCAATGGTGTCCAGCGACTCCTTGACGGCGTCGTCGATGAAGCCGCAGGTGTTGACGATCACCAGGTCCGCGCCGGCGAAGGTCTTGGAGGTCTCGTAGCCCTCGGCGCGCAGCTGCGTGAGGATGAGCTCGGAATCGGTCAGCGCCTTCGGGCAGCCGAGAGACACGAAGCCGATCTTCGGGGCGGGGCTGCCAACGGAGCCTCCGATCCTGGCGGCGGTGGGGTCGTAAGTCGTTGATTCCATTTGAGTTCCGCCGGGCGATCTGGCTGAGGGCTGGGGCGGCATTGTAAGCGACGCGGCATTTTCCGGACGGGCCGGGTGCATTGCGCCACGCCCGTGACCGTGGACGACTGCCGCGGTGCACGACCGGTAACGGCCCGGGACCGCCGCGTGCCGAGCCCGCGGGCCGCTCCGGGGATACTCGCGCCTCCGGTCTTCCCGTCACGCCACGCCCCGTCTTCCCTCACCCCGCCTCGATGTCCGATCCCTCCCCGCGCTCCGAGCTCCTGCCCCTGGTCGGCGACCGTGCCTCGGTGGAAATGGCCGCGCTGGTGCTGCCGCCGGTCGTGGTCGCGAGCACGCCGGCGGGCAGCGCGGCCCCCTGGGCGTGGGCCTGGGCCATCGCCTATGCGCTGAGCTCGATCGGCGTCGCCGTCGCGCGTCGCCGCTTCCGGCGCGAGGCCGCGGCGATGAACCCCGACGACTTCGTGGCGCGCTGGTCGCGACCGCTGGAGCGCATCGCCCTCGCCTTCGGCCTGCTGTGGGGCCTGCTGCCCGGTGTCGCCGCCGCGAGCGGCGTCTTCGAGCACGCGGTCTTCCTGTACCTCGTGCTCGCCGGCACGACGGTGTCGACGGCCGCCTTCGCCGCGGCGGATCTGCCGTTCTTCGCCCGTTTCCTCGTGCCGGCGTGGGCGATGGCCACGGTGGCGGTGCCCTTCGCCTTCCCCACGCAATGGCCGATCGTCCTGCCGCTGTGCCTGCTCTTCCCGTGGCTGGTGTGGCGCCACGCGCGCACGTCGAACGGCTTCCTCGTCCAGCAATCCCGCCTGAAGCGCCAGAGCGAAGCGCTCGCCCTCGCCCACAAGGAGGCCCGCGATGTCGCCAAGGCCGCATCGCGCGAGAAGAGCCTCTTCCTGGCCACCGCCTCGCACGACCTGCGCCAGCCGCTCTACGCGCTGACCCTGACCGCGCAGGCCGCGCTCCAGCGCAACCGGGATCCGTCGCTGCGGCCGCTGCTGGTCGACATCTCGCAGGCCGCCGGCCACGTCAACGACCTGCTGAACTCGCTGCTCGACGTCTCCGCGCTGGACAGCCGCAGCGCCGAGCTCGCGCTCCAGCCGCTGGCGCTGGCGCCGCTGCTTTCGGAACTGCATGAGCGCTTCCAGCCGGAGGCGCAGGCGCGCGGCCTCGACTGGCGCATTCGCGGGCCGGAAGCGCCGGCCTGGGTCGTGGCCGAGCCGATGCTGCTGCGCCGCGCGCTCGCCAACCTGCTGCACAACGCGCTGCGTTACACGCCTGAGGGCGGCGTGCTGCTCGCGATACGGCGCCGGGGCGACGACTGGGCCATCGAGGTCTGGGACACCGGCGTCGGCATGGCGGCGCCCAAGCGCGAGTCGCTCTTCTCCGAATTCCATCGCGGCGACGACGCCGAGCGCGTCACCGGCGAGGGCCAGGGCCTCGGCCTGTCGGTCGTGCGCGACTGCGTGCGGCGCATGCAGGCCTCGATCGACTGGCACTCCACGCCCGGGCGCGGCTCCTGCTTCCGCATCACGCTGCGCGCCGCGGCCATGCCGGCGGCGCCGACGCAACGCGTGCCCGTGGCACGGCAGGCGTTCGAGTCCCTGGGCGGCCGCGTGCTGGTGGTGGATGACGACCTCGGCGTGACCCGCGGCCTGTCGCATCTGCTGGGCGAATGGGGCGTCGACTGCCGCATCGCGGGCGATGCCTCGCAGGCCCATGCGGTGCTGGACGCCGACTTCGAGCCGGACATCGTGGTGAGCGACCTGCGGCTGGGGCACGACGATGGCGGCTATGCGCTGCTGCAGGATCTGCTGGACCGCCTGCCGCTCGCTCGCGGCCTGGTGGTCACCGGCGAGTTCGACCTGCCCGACCTCCGCCGCGCCGAGGCCGACGGCTACCTCGTGCTGCGCAAGCCGGTGCAGCCCGGCCCCTTGCACGCGGTGCTGCGATCGATGCTCCCGGCGCGGGTGCTGTCGCCGCCGGACTGACCTCGACGGCCCACGGCACGCGCGTTGCCGGCAAGCGCCCTCAAGGAGAACATCCGCCATGCACCTCGAAGGCTCCTGCCACTGCGGCCGCATCCGCTTCTCGGTCGACTCGACCGAGCCCTGTCCGTTCATGCGCTGCTACTGCACGATCTGCCGCAAGACGGCCGGCACCGGCGGCTACGCGATCAACATCGGCGCCGACAACCGCAGCTTCAAGCTGATCAAGGGCAGGCGCGATCTGAAGGTCTACCGCGCCGTCATCGACGGCAAGGAAAGCAGCGGCCAACGCCACTTCTGCGGACATTGCGGCACCGCGCTCTGGATGTACGACGACAACTGGCCCGACCTGATCCATCCGCACGCCAGCGCGATCGACACGCCGTTGCCGCAGCCGCCGGAGAACGTGCACGGATTGCTGGACTCCAAGGCGCCCTGGGTCAGCGTGGAAGGCAAACCCGGTGATCCGCGCTTCGGCCACTTTCCTGACGAGTCGCTGGCCGAGTGGCACCGGCGGCACGGGCTCTAGAACCGCGCATTCGGTCACGGCGCCGCGGACAGGCCGCACCCGCGGGGGGCGCGCGGCTGTCTAGCATCGTGGCCATGTCGACGACCCGCCCCGCCCCGCTCCTGGACGACGCGCCGCGCACGCGCTCAGCCCCCTTCGCCTGGATGAAGCGACGTCCTGTCTGGGCAGCGCTTGCGCTGATCGCGGTGATCGTGCTGCTGGCGGTGTGGACGGATCAGGACCCGTATGCAGAGCGCGAGGACTGCCTGGCGCGCCAAGGCACGCCTGTGGTCGTGAACGCGGCCCTGCATCAGAGCGAGTGCCGCGTCGTCGGCGAGGACGCCGACGACGGGGTCAAGCGCTGAGCGCGCTGAACCCGCAGCCCCCGCTGAACGCGCCGCTCACTTCTTCGGCGGCGTCGGGAAGCCCGGCATCCCGGGCACGCCGGGGAAGATGTTCCCCGCGCTCTGGAACTGCTCCTGCATCTGCAGGAACAGGTTCTTGGACTGCTCGAGGTAATTGCCCATCAGGCCCTGCATCATCGGCGCCTGGCCGCTCATGAACTGCGACCACAGCTGCGGATCGAAGCCGCCGCCCTTGCTCGGGTCGGCGAAGCGGCTCTGCAGTTCGGTGACGGCCTCGAGGTTCTTCTCGAGGTAGGCCCCCATCAGGCCCTGCATCGCATGGCCGTAGAAGCGGATGATCTGCGCCAGCAGCGGCGTCGAGAACATCGGCATGCCGCCCATCTCCTCTTCCAGGATGATCTGCAGCAGGATGGACCGGGTCAGCTCATCGCCGGTCTTCGCGTCGCGGACCTCGAAGTCCTCGCCGCCGAGCACCATCTTCTTGACGTCCGCCAAGGTGATGTAGCTGCTGGTCTGCGTGTCGTACAGCCGCCGGTTGGGATACTTCTTGAGCACCCGCGGCCCCTTCGGGTGCGCGGGGTCCTCGCTGCCGGTTGCGGTCTTGCCGCGTCGGGCCGTCGCCATGCTGTCTCCTCTGAGGGTCTTCGACCCATTCTAGGAGGCGCCCGGCGAGCGGCCCGCCGGGTGATTTCCCTTGCTGTGCGGGAGGCGGACCGGACTGCCGGCGCGCCGCCGCGCGTCCGCGTCGGCGCTCAGTCCGGCTTGACGTTGCCGTCCTTGATGACCTTCGCCCACTTGGCCTGCTCGGCCTTCTGGAACTCGGCGAACTGCGCCGGCGAGTTGGGCGTGTACTCCAGGCCCAGCGATTCCATCTTCGCCTTCACCTCGGGCAGCGCGACGATCTTCTGCACCTCCGCGTTGAGCTTGGCTACGATGGGCGCGGGCGTGCCGGCCGGGAAGTACAGCGCCTGCCAGCTCGACACGTCGAAACCGGGCACGCCGGACTCGGCCAGCGTGGGCACGTCGGGCAGCTGCGCGCTGCGCTTGGCCGAGGTCACCGCCAGCGCCTTCACCTTGCCGCCCTTGATCTGCGGCAGGGCCACGGTCACCGTCTCGAAGCTCATCGGGACCTGGCCGCCCATCACGTCCTGGATGGCCGGCGCGCTGCCCTTGTAGGGCACGTGCGTCAGGTCCGCGCCCGTCAGCAGGCGGAACACCTCGCCCGACAGGTGCTGCGAGGTGCCCTGCCCCGCCGAGGCGAAGGTGATGTCACCGGGCTTGGCCTTCGCGGCGGCGATGATGTCCTTGACCGTCTTGGCCTGCGAGCCCGGCCCGATCAGCAGCACGTTGGAGATCTTGCCCAGCAGGATCACCGGCGCGAAATCGCGGTCGGCCTTGTACGGCATCTTGGGCAGCAGCGCCGGATTGATCGCATGCGTCGCGATCGTGCCCAGCAGCATCGTGGTGCCGTCCGGCGCGGCCTTGGCCACGCTGTCGGCGCCGAGCACGCCGCCGGCGCCGGCCTTGTTGTCGACCACGATGGTCTGCTTGAGCGACACCTGCAGCCGCGCCGCGATCTCACGCGCCAGCACGTCGGACGTGCCGCCCGGCGCAAACGGGACGATCAGCTTCACCGGCTGGGTCGGCCAGTTGCTGGCGTCGGCGGCCCGTGCCGCCATCGTCGTCATGCCCAACGCCCCGATCGCCGCCGCAGCGGCCAGGACGCGCACGCGGCCCCGCATCACCGTCTTCATGTCGCTTGTCTCCATCCATGACGGCATGCGGCCCTCGTCGACATCGACCCGGTCCCGATCCCGTCTTCTTGATGCAACGGATGGTATCGGTACCATCCGGCACGTCAAGATTGCGTTCATGAGGGATTCCACCGGGGACCGCGCCGTGGGCCCCGTCACGGAAGCTCAGGCGCTGGCGCGCTGGACCAGCTCGAAACCGATGTCGACCGCGCGGCGGTCGACGCTGCCGCCGGCGCGGTCGAGGATGAAGCGCGCCGCCTGCCGGCCAATCGCGAAACCGTCGATGCGGACCGTGGTCAGCGCCGGCTCCAGGTCCCGGGCCAACGCCAGGTCGCCGAAGCCGACGATGGCGAGGTCCTCGGGGATGCGCAGCCCACGCGCCTGCGCCTCGATCACGACACCCAGCGCCAGCGAGTCGGAGCTGCAGAACACCGCGTCGACACCGTCCGGATGCGCCAGCAGCTCGGCCAGCCCGCGGCGTCCGCTGCCCAGGGTCGTCGGCGTGGCGACGGTGGCCACCGGCACGTCGGCAATGCCGAGCATCCCGGCCTGCTCCTGGAAGGCGCGGAAGCGGCGCATCGCGCGCTCGTCGCTGCCGGCCACGCCCCCCAGCCGGCGGTAGCCGCGCTCATGCAGGAAGGTCGCGACCTGGCGGCCGACCTCGACGTGGGAGAAGCCGACCAGCATGTCGATCGGATCGTTCGTCTGGTCCCAGGTCTCGACCACCGGAACGCCGGAGGCGCGCAGCCGCGTGCGCGCCTGCTCGGAATGGCTGGTGCCGGTGAGCACCAGGCCGTCGGGACGGCGGCCGATCATCGCGTCCAGCCACGCGTCCTCGCGCGCGTTGTCATAGCCGGTCTGGCCGAGCAAGACCTGGTACCCGGCCTCGAACAGCGCCTCGGTGAGGCTCTGCACGGTATCGAGGAAGACCGGCCCGGCGATCGTCGGCACCGCGACGCCCACCATGCGGCTCTTCATCGACGACAGCGCGCCGGCCAGCAGGTTGGGGACGTACCCGGTCTTGCGGACCGCCTCGGCCACGCGCTCGCGGACCTCCTGCGACACCTGCGCGGGGTTGTTGATCGCGCGCGAGGCGGTGATCGGCGCCACGCCCGCGATCTGCGCCACGTCGCGCAGCGTGACGGCGCCGCTGCCCTTTCGGCGGCGGGGACGGGGGAAGGTCTCGATGTCGGACATATGACCGTCGATTATGGCGGTCGATCACCGGGAAGACCCGGGGGCCCCGGGGGAGATGACGCGGCGGACAGGTCCGGCGCCGACGGTCCCGCCCGACGCCCGTGGGCAGATTCCCTACACCGGCGTGAGTGACCCACCCGACTCCGCGTGCCGCCATCGGCTGCTGTTGGTAACGAGTCGTGAGAACGAAGATTCATCCATCGACAACAGGGGGCCAACATGAACACGATCTCGAAGCAAGCCAGCAAGTTCAAGCACATCGCCATCGGTCTGGGCCTGGCGGTGTCCGCCACGATGGCGGCCAACGCCACGACCGCTCAGAACACCTTCCAGGTCACCGCGACGATCACCAGCTCCTGCACGGTGTCCGGTTCGGCGCTGAACTTCGGCAGCGCGATCGACCCGCTGGCGGCCGGCGTGCCGCTGGACGCCTCGTCGACGCTGACGGTCACCTGCTCCAACACGACGCCGTACGCGGTCTCGCTGAACGCCGGTTCGAACGCGGGCGGCGCGTCCAACTTCACGTCCCGCACGATGAAGAGCGGCGCCAACACGCTGGGCTACCAGCTCTACCTGGACTCGGGCCGCACGACCGTTTTCGGCGACGGCACCGCCAGCTCCAGCACCAAGAGCGGCACCGGCAGCGGCAGCGCACAGTCGATCAGCGTCTACGGCCGCGTGCCGACGCTGGCCGGCGTGGTGCCCGGCTCGTACACCGACACCGTGACCGTCACGATCACCTACTGATCCCGGATCCGCGGCCCGGTTCGGCGCCGCCCCCTGCGACGAACCTCAGGCCTCGCGCCGATCAGCGATCAGCGATCAGCGATCAGCGATCAGGCGATCAGGCGATCAGGCGATCCGCCAGAAAGCTCCGTTCATGCCCGCAAGGGCGTCCGGAGCTTTCTTCTTTTCTTCTCTTCGTAGGACATGTCGTCCGCGGCTTCGAGCAGACGCTCGTAGCTGGTCTGGCCGTCGCCGACCGCGTAGCCGATGGAGGCGCCCACGGTGACCACGCCGCCGTCGATCGCGATGGGCTCGGTCAGGGCCTGCAGCAGACGCTGCCGGATCTGCGCCATGCGGAACTCGTCGGGCGCCCCCGAGAACAGCAGCACGAACTCGTCGCCGCCGATACGCGCCGGAAGGTCGCCGTCCCGGCATTGCGCCCGCAGGCGCTGCCCGACGGCGCGCAGCACCGCGTCGCCGGCCGCATGGCCGTGGCGGTCGTTGACCGGCTTGAAGTCGTCGAGGTCGAAGACGATGACGCTGATCGGCCGACCGGCAAGTTCCTCCGCCCGCCGCGCCAGCGAGCGTCGATTGGCCAGCCCGGTCAGCAGGTCCGTGTCCGCCGTCGTGGCCAGTTGGGTCATGTCGCGGTCGCTGGCGCGGACGAGGCGGCTCGCATAGGCGATGGTCCAGAGGGTGAAGGCGATGAACAGCGCCACGAGCGCCAGGGCCGAGCGCTTGACCGCCAGGAGCCCGCGCTCCTGCTCGGTCTGCCGGGCCGTCAGCAGGGCGCGCTCGGCGCGCTCCATCGTGTCGAGCAACTGGCGCAGCCGCTTCGACGAATCACTGGTGATGCGCGCGTCCAACCCTTGCCGCAAGGATTCGACGCCGTCGCGTTCCCCGATCACGGCGGAGGACAGGTACCAGCCGGTGATTTCGAGGGTCTCGGACCGCACCTCCGCGGCCACGCTCAACTGCGGCGGGTTGTCCCGGACCAGCGTTTCCAACCGGTCGGCCGTGTCCCGGGCGTCGCCTGCGGCGGCGCGCAGGCGCTGAAGCGCGTCTGAATGCGGCACCAGCACGAAGTTGCGCAGAGCGACGCCGCCGCGCAGCAGACCGGAGCGCAGCTGGTTCAGCTGATCGAGGACCTCATGGGTGTGCGCGACCAGGTCGTTCGCGTCGCCATAGCGGCGGGCGCTGTCGACCAGCACCCCCGCGGCGCCGATCACCAGGACCAGCGCCACCGCCTGGGACAGCTGCAGGACACGCGCGATGCGCCGGAGCAAGGGGTTGGAGACAGTCGCCAATTGCGTGAGCGGGTGCCGGGATCACAGCATCCTAATGGCGGGCCGCGGCATGCACTGCGCGGAAAAGCGACCTGTTTCGCGGTCATCGCACAAGCGCGAGACCGTCGCTGAAGTCCGCAGGCACAAAGCAGAACGCCCGCTTGCGCGGGCGTTTGCTGAGGTGTCGAGTCCCGGAGGACTTCCTACCCATGCTGGTAGGCGCGATTGGATTCGAACCAACGACCCCCACCATGTCAAGGTGGTGCT
>CBIHMU010000070.1:0-30394 GCA_966211105.1 uncultured Burkholderiales bacterium | reverse complement strand
CAGGTCACGACCGGTGGCGCCGTCGGCGTCGTCGCGGGTGACCAGCTCGGCGTCGCGGCGAGCGGCCAGTTCGACAACAAGAACGCCGGCACCGGCAAGGCCGTCGACGTGCAGCTGGCGCTGACCGGCGCGGACGCGGGCAACTACGTGCTGAGCTCGGGCACGGCGCAGGCGCGCGGCGACGTGACCGCCCGCACGATCCAGACACCGGCGGTGACCGTGGTCAGCGGCGTCTTCAACAGCGACACCTCGGCCACGCTCGTCATCGGATCGCCGCAAGGCATCGTGGCGGGCGACCAGGTGAGCGTCGGCGGCACCGGCCGGTTCGATACGCCCTTCGTCGGCAACGACAAGCCGGTGAACGTGCAGCTGACGCTGACCGGCGCGGACGCGGCCAACTATCGCCTGGAGACCTCGTCGCTGGCGGTGACCGGTTCGGTCAATCCGCAGATCGTGCCGGCCGCGATCGGCGCGCTGGTGGTCCAGCCTGTCGGCGGCAACGGCACGCAGGACGGCGGCGGTAGCAAGACCTCGAACGTGCCGACCGGCAATGGCGGCAATGGCGGCGGCAACGGCAACAGCGTGTCCGTGGTCGCGGCAGGTCCGTCGGGCAATCCGGCCGGCACGATCGATGTCGGCAATGGAGCCGGCGGGGCCAACGCCGGGAACGGCGCGGGCAACGGCGCGGGCAACGGCAACGGCAACGGCAACGGCAACGGTAGCGGCAATGCCAACGCCAACGGCGCTGGCGCAAGCTCCGGAAACGGCGCCGGCGGCAACGCTGGGGCCGGCAACGGTCTGGCAGGCAACGACAGCGGTTCCGGCCTGAACGGCGGCAACGGCAACGGCTCGGCGAACGGCTCGGCGAACGGCGCTTCGAATGGCGCTGCAAATGGCGCGACGACCGGAGCGGGCAACGGCAACGGCAACGGCGGTGCCGGCGACGGCGCTGGCGCCGGCTCGGGCCAGAACGCGAACGGCACCGGCGGCCATGTCGCCGTCGCCAACGTCGGCCTGGAGCAGATGCTGCGCGACAGCGGTCAGATCAGCCTGGCGGTCGATGCGCCGGCCTACGGCCAGCCGCTGCAGAGCCAGCTGCCGATCTACGCCGACAAGGACGGCGCGGCACCGACGCCGCTGGGCATGTTCCGGGTCGACGATCTGGGCGACAGCCTGGCACTGAAGCCGGTGCAGCAACCGGTCCCGGCCGCTGCTGCCGCGTCCGGCGGCGTGACCCGTCAGCTGCGCGCGGTCGTGGCGCTCGGCGACGAGCGCTCGGCGACGCTGGATGTCGTCCTGACCGCGGACGGCACGCTGCGGGTGCACGCGCCCGCCGCGGCCGTCGACCTGGACGACGACCTGGTCACCACGCTGGCGCTCAGCGCGCTCAAGCAGCAGACCGGGATCGCACCCACCAGCGTCCGGGCCGTGATGCTGCGCCGCGGCGGCTGATCCGCCGATCCGACCGATCCGACCGATCCCCGCCAGGGGATCCCCCGCAACGCCGCGGCGCCTCCTCGCCGCGGCGTTGCCGTTTCCGGGCCCGGCAGCCGCCGGCGGGCGGCGGTCCGCCGGCCCTCCCCCAAAGTTTCGGGGATCGGCTCGCGCGTCGAAACGCCCTATGCTCGGCGCCTCCTCCGCGAGGTCCCCGACATCCATGTCCGCTCCCACCGGCCTGTCGCTCCGCGCCCGCCTCTACCTGGTCCTGGGCCTGGCGCTCGCGTTGGTCGCGGCCTCGGCGCTGCTCGGCTGGTGGCAGTCGCAACGGCTGGCCGACATCGCGGAATCCCTCTATCAGGACCGCCTGGTCCCCGTCGACCTGCTGCGCGAACTCGAACACACGCTCGGTCCGCACCAGCTGGGCGCGCTGCTGTCCACCCCGGCGCAGCAGCCCGACGCCGCCAAGCTCGACGGCGCCGGACGGCGTCTCGCCGACTCGACGCGCCAGCTCTGGGCCCGCTACCTCGCCACGCGCCTGGCGCCGACGGAGCGCGCCCTCATCGCCCGCACCCAGCCGATGCTGGACCAGCTCTGGGCCGCCCTCGCCACGGGCCAGCCGCCGACGTCCGACACGCTGCGCGAGCTCAACCAACGCCGGCTCGCGACGATGCGGATGCTCGACGAGTTGATCGCCTTCCAGCTGAGCCAGGCCCGCGCCGACACCGAGCGCGCCCGGCAGACCGCCACCGACGCCGCGCACCTGGGCCTGTTGCTGGTGCTGCTGACCGGCGGCCTGTGCAGCGTCCTCGTCTGCACCGTCTGGACCCGCTACGACGACGAACGCCGCGTCAGCCAGGACGCGCGCGAGCGGCTGCAGCGGCTCTACGTCGCGCTGTCGCAGACCAACCAGCTCATCGTGCGCCGCGAGGCCGAGGCGTTCGACGACCTGCGCGCGGAGCAGCGCCTGTTCGAAGGGCTCTGCCGCATCTGCGTCGACACCGGCCACGCACGCTTCGCGGCCGTGGTGCTGGTCGACGACGACCACTTCGAACGCGTCGCCGAGCACGGCCCGGGCGACCGTCTGATGCCCGGCGCGCCGCGCCGGTGGTCCCGCGACGCGCCCTTCGCGCGCAGCTCGATGGCGACGCGCGCGATCCTCGAGGGCAAGCACCAGGTGAGCAATCAGGCGCTCGAGGATCCGACCCTGGCCGCCACGGGCGCGCCGATGATCCCGCCCGGCGTGGAATCGATGGCGGCCTTCCCGCTGCGCCGCGGCGGCGAGGTCGTGGGCGCGATCAGCCTGCTCGCCGGCGAACGCGGCTATTTCGATCCGCAGGTGCTCGGCCTGATGGACGAGATGGCCGGCGACCTGTCCTTCGCGCTCGACCACCTGAAGCGCGAGCGCGATCAGGCGCGCGAGCTCGACGGCCTGCGCGACGCGCTGCGCCGCCACGAATCGAGCCTCATCGAGACCACGCCGGCGGCCTTCCGGCCCCCGATGCCGCCGGCTCCGACGGCGCCTGCGGCAGAATCGCCGGATGCAACTGATCAGTCTGAACACGGCCCGCGCTGAACCGCTGCTCATCGACGGGCGCCCGGTCATGACGGGCATCCGCAAGCGGCCGGTGGCGGGTGAGCTCGAGGTCCGGCCTCTCGGCCTGGACGGCGACGAGCAGGCCGATCCGAGCGTCCACGGCGGCCTGTCCAAGGCGGTCTACGCCTACCCGTCCGAGCACTACGCGTTCTGGCGCACCGTGCGCGCGCAGGCGCAGGCGGCCGGCTGGGACGACCCGCTGCCCTGGGGCGCGATGGGCGAGAACCTGACGATCGCCGGCCTGGTCGAGGGCGACGCCTGGATCGGCGACGTGCTGGTCTTCCCGGACTGCGAGCTCGCCGTCAGCGAGCCGCGTTACCCGTGCTTCAAGTTCAACGCGGTGATGGGCTTCAACAAGGCCGCGAAGATGATGACGCAGAGCGGCTGGTGCGGCTTCTACCTCGCGGTGCGGCAGCCCGGCACGATCGCGGCCGGGCAGGCCTTCACCGTGCGCCCCGGCCCGCGCGAAGTCTCCATCGCGGAGATCTTCCGGGCGAAGAGGCAGCGCTGACGAACGGCGATCGCGGCGGAAGCCGGTGCCCCTCGTCACTCCAGCGCCTGCGCCTGCTCGGCAGTCGTTCCGAGGGGTACCGGCTTGCGCCGCTCCGACCGAGGACTGCCGTCTGGGTCAGTCCGCCAGCGCCGGGTAGTCGGTGTAGCCCTCGGCGCCACCGCCGTACATCGTGGCCGAATGGGCTTTCTGCAGCGGGGCGTTGAGCTTCAGCCGGCGCACCAGGTCCGGGTTGGAGATGAAGCTGCGGCCGAAGGCCACCGCGTCGGCATGCCCCTTGGCGACGGCGTCGATCGCCATCTCGCGGGTGTAGCCGTTGTTGGCGATGTAGACACCCTTGAAGCGCTCGCGCAGCGCGTCGTAGTCGAACGGCGCGACATCGCGCGGACCGCCGGTGTGGCCCTCGATGACATGCAGGAACGCCAGCTTCATCGGCGACAGCTGCTCCACCACGTAGTTGAAGAGCTTCTGCGCATCGCTGTCCTGTCCCGCATCGTTGACCGGCGTGACCGGCGACAGGCGCAGGCCGGTGCGGTCGGCGCCGATCGCGCCGGCGATGGCCGTCATCACTTCGAGCAGCAGGCGCGCGCGGTTCTCGATCGAGCCGCCGTACGCGTCGGCGCGATCGTTGACGCTGTCGCGCAGGAACTGGTCCAGCAGGTAGCCGTTGGCGCCATGAACCTCGACGGCGTCGAAGCCTGCCTCCATCGCCGCCTTCGCCGCATGGGCGTAGGACTGGACGACACCGGGCAGTTCCTCGAGCTTCAGCGCGCGCGGCGCCGCGACGTCGACGAAGCCGTCCTTGGTGAAGGTCTTGCTGTGGGCCTGACGGTCCGTGGCCGACAGCGGCTTGGCGCCGTCGGGCTGGAAGTCGGCGTGGGAGATGCGGCCCACGTGCCACAGCTGCACGGCGATCTTGCCGCCGGCCTCATGGACGGCCTGCGTCACCTGCTTCCAGGCGGCGATCTGTCCGGGCGAATAGATCCCGGGCGTGTCGAGGTAGCCCTGGCCTTCCGGCGTGATCTGCGCGCCCTCGCTGATGATCAGACCGGCGCTGGCGCGCTGGCGGTAGTACTCGACCGCCAGCGGTCCCGGCACCAGGCCGACCGAGCGGTTGCGGGTGAGCGGCGCCATGACGACGCGGTTGGCCAGCGAGACGGCGCCGACTTGCAGGGGATCGAAGAGACTGGGCATGACGATGTCGAAGATGCAGAAGGGTGTGAAGGGAGCCCGGAGGGGGTGCCGGGCCAGGATGGGACGCAGCTTAGCGAGCCCACCCGGCCTTCGCAGCGCCTAGGCGACAGCCCGGATGCCGGCTGGGGCCTTGCGCCGCCTTCACGGCCGGCCCGTAACGCTTGGCTACACTCGCCCGGCTGCCTGGGGACGCCGTCCCCGACTCCGTGCGGCGTCCCCCTCCTCCACCGCCCGACTCGGGAGCCTGTCGATGCCCTCTGGTTCCTCGCTCTCCCCGCTTGACGCCTGGCTGCGCGCACCGCGCACCGACATCGGCCGCCGCCGCCTGCTGCAGGCCGGCGCCGCGGTGGCGCTGCCGCCCTGGCTGCTGCCGGTCCAGGCCCAGCGAGGCGGTGCCTCCGGCGCCGTGATGCACGTCGGGCCGGACCATCCGGTGAAGACGCTGGCGGCCGCCGCCGCGCAGGCGAAGGCCGGCATGACGATCGAGGTGCAGGCGGGCGACTACACCGGCGACGTCGCGGTCTGGCCGCAGGACGACCTGACGATGCGCGCCGTCGGCGGGCGCGTGCGGATGCTGGCCAAGGGCGCGCATGCGCAGGGCAAGGGGATCTTCGTCACGACCGGCAAGCGGATGACGATCGAGGGCTTCGACTTCGTCGGCGCGCGCGTGCCGGACCGCAACGGCGCGGGCATCCGCCTGGAGCGCGGTTCGCTCACCTTGCGGGACTGCCGCTTCCAGGACAACGAGAACGGCCTGCTGGCCGGCAACGACGCGAGCATCGAGCTGCGCATCGACGGCTGCGACTTCGGCCCGATCGCGCCCGGCGAAGGCCGCACCCACACCTGCTACGTCGGCGCGATCGGCAAGCTGTCGGTGGTGGGGAGCTACTTCCACCACGGCGCGTCGGGGCATCTGCTGAAGTCCCGCGCGGCGGTGAACCACGTCTTCTACAACCGCCTGACCGACGAGACCGGCCGCGCGAGCTTCGAGCTCGAGTTCCCCAACGGCGGTGTGGCGCTGGTGATGGGCAACGTGATCCAGCAGAGCCCGTCGAGCGAGAACTACCACCTGATCGCCTACGGCAGCGAAGGCCTGCCCCACCGCCGCAACGAGCTGCACCTGGTCAACAACACGCTGGTCGACCGGCGCCAGGCGGGCGGGGTCTACCTGCGCATGGCGCAGCAGGCGCAGAAGCTGCGGCTGATCAACAACCTGCTGTGCGGCAAGCACGAGCTGCCGGCGGGTCCGGACCGCGAGCAGCACCACAACTACTTCGTCGAGCTGGACAGCTTCGTCGACGCCGACCGCTACGACTTCCGCCTGCGGCCGGACTCGCCGCTGATCGGACGCGCCGTGGACGCGGGCACGGTCGACGGGCAGGTGCTCAAGCCGTCGATGCAGTACCAGCATCCGTGCGGGCTCAAGGAAGTGCCGGCGGGGACGGCGTATTCGCCGGGGGCGTTCCAGGTCTGAGGCCGATGGCCAGCGGACTGGCGGCCCGCACCGGGTACAGTGCCGGACATGCTCGCTTATCGACACGCCTTCCACGCCGGCAACCATGCCGACGTGCTCAAACACCTGGTGCTGGCCGAGGTCCTCCGCTACATGGGGGAAAAGGACAAGCCCTACACGCTGGTGGACACCCACGCCGGCGCCGGCGGCTACGCCCTCGACGGCCGCTACGCCCAGAAGAACGCCGAACACGCCGGCGGCATCGCCGCCCTCTACGCGCGCAAGGACCTGCCCGAAGCGCTGCAGCAGTACGTCCAGCTGGTGCATGACTTCAACCCTGGCAAGAAGCTCGAGCAGTACCCGGGCTCGCCGGCCATCGCGCGCATGCTGATGCGCTTCGACGACCGCCTGCGCTGCTATGAGCTGCACGGCACCGACCACCGCATCCTCGCCAGCTACCTCGAGGACCGCGCCAACACGCAGGTCCTGCAGCAGGATGGTTTCGCGTCGCTGAAGGCCGAACTGCCGCCGCCGTCGCGCCGCGGCGTCGTGCTGATGGATCCGTCCTATGAGATCAAGGCCGACTACGGCAAGGTCGTCGCCGCGCTGCGCGAGGCGCTGCAACGCTTCGCCGACGGCACGATCGCGATCTGGTATCCGCAGCTGCAGACCGTGGAGTCCGCGCAGCTCGTGCAGCGCCTGAAGTCGGCGTCCGAGCCCATCGCCAAGAAGGGCTGGCTGCACGTGCGCCTGACCGTCACGCAGGCCGACGAGCGCGGCTTCGGCATGATGGGCAGCGGCATGTTCGTCGTGAACCCGCCGTTCGTGCTCCACGACAAGCTGGCCGAATGCCTGCCCACGCTGGTGGACACGCTCGGCCAGTACGACGACGCCAACTACCTGCTCGAACAGCAGACCGCCTGATCCCCTGAAACGCACCGTAGCGCTCCGTCGCGCGCTCACACGAAGTCCTCGTTCGGAGCGGCGGATGCCGGTGCCCCCGGGAGCGAATTCCGAGCGGCGAGGAGGAGATTGAGCGGACGGGGGCACCGGCATCCGCTGCGATCCCGGTCCTCGATCAATACCCGACGGTGAAGCGCCGACGGATGTGCTGCGGGCGTTCCAGCTCGTCCACGATCGCGACGGCCAGATCGGCCGTCGACACATGCGCCGGGCCGTTGGCGTCCATCACCGGCGTGTCCAGGCTGACGCGGTAGCTGCCGCGGCGCTCGCCCGGTTCCAGGTGCGGGGCGGGCGACAGGAAGGTCCAGTCGAGGGACGACTCCAGGCGGATCAGGTTCAGCGCTTCGCGCGCGGCCAGCGCGCCCTGCTTCCACTGGTCCGGGAATTCCGGCAGGTCGACGATCTGCACCCCGGGCGCCGCATACAGGCTGCCCGCGCCGCCGACCACCAGCAGGCGCTTCACGCCGGCGCGCTTGACGCCGCCGTAGATCGCGCGGGTGCCTGCCAGGAATTCGGTGTGGATGTCCGGCACCGACCAGCCCGGGTTGTAGGCGCTGACGACCGCATCCACGCCTTCCACGGCGGCGGCGACCTGGTCCGCCTGCTGCGCGTCGGCCTTCACCACGGTCAGGCCGGCACGGGCGTCCAGCTTGGCCGGATCGCGCGCCAGGGCAACGACCTGGTGGCCGCGGGACAGCAGTTCCTGGAGCACTTCCTTGCCGACAAAGCCGGTCGGTCCGATCAGGGCGACTTTCATGGGGATTCCTTTCGAGGGGGTTTCGCGGAGTTCCGAGGATTCGGAGGCGGCGACGACGGTGTCGCCATGGGAGAGACTGTAGGAACTTCACAATCGCCACAGAAGTCCTCAGAATCCGACTCCATTCTTTAGACGATCTACACAATTCCCGATGCTGGACCAACTCCGCCGCATGGCCGTGCTCGCGACCGTCGTCGAACAGGGCAGCCTGGTCGCGGCGGCGCGGCAGTTGCAGACCACGACTTCCGCCGTCAGCCAGCAGCTGCGCGCGCTGGAGCGCGACATGGGCGTGACGCTGCTGCATCGATCGACCCGACGCCTCAGCCTGACGCCCGCCGGCGAACGTTTCGTGCAGGGCTGCCAGGCGATGCTGGCCGCCGCGCGCGACGCGCAGACCCAGCTGCACCACCTGCGCGACGCGCCCGAAGGCGAACTGCGCGTCAGCGCCCCGGTCGGCGCCGCGCGGCAGATCGGACCGGCGCTGGCGCCGCTGCTGGCGGCCCACCCGGGCATGAGCCTGCACCTGGAGGTCGACGACGGCTTCACCGACCTCGTCGCCAAGCGCATCGACCTGGCCGTGCGCTTCGGCCGTCTGCCCGACAGCAACTGGGTCGCGCAGCGCATCGGGCAGCGGACGGTGGGCCTCTATGCCGCACCGGCCTATCTGGCGAGGCGCGGCGTGCCCACCTCGATGTCGGACCTGACGCGGCACGACTGGGTGTTCCTGCGCTCGGACACCGGCACGATCCGCAACCTCTCCCTGGTCGGCCCCGACGGCCGCGAGGAGGTGCTGCGCATCGATCCGCGCGCCAGCAGCAACAACCAGCTCAGCCTGCAGCAGTTCTGCGAGGCCGGCATCGGACTGGCGTTCCTCAGCGCGGAGGACGTCGAGGAGTCGCAGTCCCAGGGCCGCCTCCTGCCGCTGCTGCCGGGCTGGTCGCTGCCGATGCTGCCGGTCTACGTGATGACGCCGCAGCGCGACGCGCAGCCGGCCAAGGTGCGGCATGCGATCGAGGCGCTCGCCCAGGCGTTTGCCGGCTCGACCTCCTCGGCGTCTGCCGTCTCCGCGACCCCTGCCGGGTCCGCGGCGGCATCGGCGCCTGACCGCCATTGACCGGGAACGCCCACCATGGCCGATGACCACTGGATCCAGCTGCGACGCGACCCTCGGACCGGCATCGAGACCGTGCGGGCGCACTTCACCGGCCATGCCTACGACCCGCATGGCCACGACGAACTGCTGATCGGCATCACCCAGCAAGGCGTGCAGCGCTTCCGTTGCCAGCGCGCGTTGCACACCAGCACGCCCGGTCGCGCGATCCTGATCGAGCCCGGCGCGGTCCACGACGGCCACGCGCCGGACGACGCCGGCTTCACCTACGCGATGCTCTACCTGCCGCAGGACTGGACGACCCGGTTGCTGGCGCAGCTCGGGCTCTTCGGGCTGTCCGCGATCCAGCCGGCGTTCCGCGACACGCTGGCCGAAGATCCGCGCCTCTTCACGGCGATCGAATCGTCCTTCAACGCCCTTCACGGCGGTGAGTCGCGACTGGGCTGCGACCAGACCCTCGACCACCTGATGGGGCTGCTGGCTGGGCATGTCGGGGTCTCGGGCGGACAGGTCCGCGGGGACTCGACCCGGCTCGCGGAGCGTGCGCGCGAGTTCCTCCATGGCCGGATGGCGGAGGACGTCGGCCTCGACGACCTGGTCGTGCATACGGGCATGGACCGCTTCCGTCTGACGCGGCAGTTCAAGCAGTCCTTCGGCCAGTCGCCGCACGCCTACCTGGTGAGCCTGCGACTGCGCGCGGCACGGGCGCTGCTGGCGCGCGGCCACCGGCCATCCGAGGTCGCAACGGAGGTCGGCTTCTCCGACCAGAGCCACCTGGGCCGCTGGTTCCAGCGGGCCTACCGGCTGACGCCGGCCGATTACCGGCGCCGCTGCACAAACCTTCTAGACCGGGATCCGGGGCCGCCGTGACGATGCGGGCTTCGCAGTTGAAGCACGCCGTGCGACGCCCATGTTTGATACGAAAGTGGCCCTCATCGTCCGGAACGACCTGGCGACCTGGCAGCGGTTGAACGTCACCGCCTTCCTCGCGACGGGCGTGGCGGCCTCCGCGCCGGAGGCGATCGGCGAGCCCTACGTCGATGCCCTCGGCCGCCGCTACACGGCCATGCTGGGCCAGCCGATGATGGTCTTCGAAGCCGACCTCGCCGGCCTGCAGGCCGCGCATCGCAAGGGGCTCGAGCATGGCCTGGCCCTGGTGCCCTATGTCCACGCGATGTTCTCGACCGGCCATGACGAGGCCAACCGCAGCGCCTTCCTCGCGGAGGACGCCGAGCGGCCCGATCTCGTCGGTCTCGCGCTGCGCGGGCCGAAGAAGGCCGTGGACAAGGCGATCCAGGGCCTCTCGCTGCACCGCTGAACGCTCCTCGGTTGTCCGCATGGCGCCGTCGCGGCGCGCCGCTACATTCGCGGGATGCCATTGAGTCAAGCCGCCTGGGCCCGCATCGTCCCCTTCGCCCTCTTCATGCTGCTGCTGGCGCTGCGGGGCGCCCTGCCGGAGCAGAACGCCCTGGGCCTCGATCCGCGCTGGATCTATGCGCTGAACCTGGTGGTGGTGGGCGGCGCGCTGGCCTGGTTCTGGCGCGGCTACGGCGAATTCGACCGGCAGAACCGGCCGCGCCTTGGCGAAGCCGCCTTGAGCGTCGCCGTCGGACTCATCGTCTTCGGGCTGTGGATCCACCTCGACGCGCCATGGATGCAACTGGGCGAGGCGACCGCCGCCTTCGTGCCGATGACCGCGGACGGCCGCGTGGACTGGGCGCTGATCGCGATCCGCTGGCTCGGCGCGACGCTGCTGGTGCCGGTGATGGAGGAGTTGTTCTGGCGCAGCTTCCTGATGCGCTGGATCGCGAGCCCGCAGTTCGAGACGGTCGATCCGCGCGCGGCCGGGCTGCGGGCGCTGGTGCTGTCGACCTTCGTCTTCATGCTCGCGCACACGCTGTGGCTCGCGGCCATCGTGGCCGGTGCGGCCTACGCGTGGCTCTACATACGCACCGGCAAGCTGGGGTGTGCCGTCATCGCGCACGCGGTGACGAACGGCGTGCTCGGGATCTGGGTGGTCTGGAGCGGGCGATGGGAATTCTGGTGATGCGCCCGCCGCGCCTCAACGCTGGAGCGCCTTCGTCACGGCCGCCGGCCGCTGCAGGTGCTTGAAGCGCTCGAACAGCCAGCAGCGCATGCCCATCACCAGCGTGAACTGACGCTTCTCCTCGTCGGGGAGCTTCTGGTCCAGCAGATGCTGGCGGGCGAAGTCCTCGGCGACGCGCTGGAGCCGGTCTCGCAACTCGCGCGCCATGCCCGGGCTGAGCTGGCCGTGGACCAGCATCAGCAATTCCGCATCGTTGTCGAAGCCGCCGGCGAAGAAGTCCTGCATGACGTTCTCGCGGAAGAAGGCCATCACCGGACCTTGCGGCCGCCAGCGGAAGGTCTTGGCGACCTGCAGCCGGTAGCGGTTCAACGGCCGCAATTCGATGATGCCGAGCCGGTCCAGCTGCGCCAGCGCGCGTGTCACGTCCGGCTCGCCCATGCGGTAGGTCGCGACGATCTGCTCGAAGCTCCACTGGCTCAGGCAGCAGATGGCGGTCAGCAGCAGCTTCTCGTCGGCGACGACCTCGCGTTCCTGCTGCAGCGTCAGTTCGCTGCGCAGCGACTTCGACTGGGCGAGACGCTGCGACAGCTCGGCGAAATCGGTTTTCAGCACGCGGCAGATCTCGTCGATGCGCGACAGCGGCATCTCGCCGCCCGACGCGAACATGCGCTTCACGCTGGACTCGGACAGGTCCAGCGCCGTCGCCAGTTGCGCGTAGCTGATGCCGGACTGCTTCAGCTCGGCCTTGATGAGATCGAGGAGGGATTGCGTGCTCGCCATGGGGGCGGACGTTAGCGCAAGTCGGCGGACGCCCCCCCTGGCCGGTAGCGGGATCCGAGACCGGCCGTCGCGCGCAGCGATACCGCCGCAAGCGAAGCGCGCCGGAGGAAGCGCGCGTCTCGACCATCGCGTCCGTTCCAACTTCCACGGGCGCCGACCATGCTCCGCCGACGTCATCTCCTGTGCTGCGGCGCCGCCGCGGCGGCGGGCCTCTTCAGCGCGCTCGCGGCCGATGCCGCCGGGCCGCTGCGCAACCCCTGCGGTCACCCTGCCCTGCCGGTCCCCGGCGTGGATGCGCAGTGGCTCGAACGCGTCTGGAACGGCATCGACCCCGCCCAGCTCTGGGACGTCCACGCCCACCTGATCGGCACCGGCGACTCGGGGTCGGGCTGCTGGATCGCTCCCTCGCTGTCGCAGTGGTGGCACCCGGTCGAGTTCGCCCGCAAGCACGCAATCCTCAACGGCGCCTGCGTCGATCCACGCTCTGTCGCCGCGGGGGGCATCGACCGCGCCTACGTCCGCCGGCTCACCGCGCTGGCCGATGCGTTCCCCGTGGGCGCGCGCTGGCTGCTCTTCGCTTTCGACGAGGCCGTCGACGCCACCGGCCACCGACGGCCCGACTGGACGACCTTCCACGTCCCCGACGCCTACGCCCGCGCGGTCGCCGCCGAACGTCCCGACCGCTTCGGCTGGGTCGCCAGCATCCATCCGAATCGCGAGGACGCGCTGGAGCGCCTCGACCGCGCGATCGCCGGCGGCGCGCTGGCGATCAAATGGCTGCCGAGCAGCATGGCCATCGACCTGCGCGACATCCGCCTGCGGCCGTTCTACGACCACCTCGCCGCCGCGCGCCTGCCGCTCATCGTCCATTGCGGGGAGGAGCACGCCGTCCCCGGCGCGGACCGCCAGGACCTCGGCAATCCGCTGCTGCTGCGCGAACCGCTGCGCCACGGCGTGCGCGTGATCGCCGCCCACTGCGCCTCGCTGGGCCACGCGATGGATCTGGATCTGCCGCGCCCGCGCTCAGTCCCCGCCTTCGAACTCTTCGCCCGGCTGATGGACGAGCCGGCCTGGCAGGGCCTGCTGCTGGGGGACGTCTCGGCGATGTTCCAGTTCAACCGCCGGCCCGAGGTGTGGCGGACCGTGCTGCGACGCAAGGACTGGCACGACCGGCTGCTGCATGGTTCCGACTACCCCCTGCCGGGCGTGCTGCCGTTGGTGCGGCTGCCCCAGCTCGCCCGGGCGGGTGTGCTGGACGAAGCCCACGTCGCCCCTTTGGGGGCATTGCGCGACCACCACCCCCTGTTGTTTGATCTCGCCCTCAAGCGGCTCGCCCGTTGGCAGGGTGATGCCCTGAGCGCTTCGGTCTTCGCGACGGCCCGGCACTTCCCCGTGCCGCTGGGTTGAAGGCCCTCCACTGAACCGGAGGCCCCCCGAGTGACCGGCACCGGACCGAGCGGTAGCACCGATCGATACCGGGACAGGCGGCGGGTGATACTCGCCGTAAATCGGCAAGGGGAACCGGGCGCCCGCGACGACAGTCGCGTCATCGCCACCAGGAACCACTCAATGGCGCGAAGCAACCTGGCAACCGCCCCGATCTCGACCGCAAGGAACCTGCTCATGCGTCCCCGTTCATTCCTGCCCGCCCTGCTGACCGCCGCCCTCGCCTTCGGGGCGACCGGCGTGGCCAGCGCCCGCGGCGGCCCCAGCGACGCCAGCGTCGCGTTGTCCGCCGTGCCGGTCGCCATCTCGGTCGTCGCGCCCTCCGCGGTGCTGGCCGGCGGCGCGGCCTTCGTCGTCGTCGCGGTCGAGAGCACCGCCCGCGGCACCGTCTGGGTCCTGGAGCGCGCCTCCGACGGCGTTCGCATCAGTGTCGAGTTCTCCGGCAAGGTGGTGGTCGGCGCCGCGACCTCCGTCGGCACGGCCGTCGTCGTCACGGCGATCAGCACGGGCTATGTGATCTCCGCCGCCGCCGAGGCCATCGCCTTCATCCCGAACGAGATCGGCGCCTCGCTGCTCTACAACGAGCGCGTCACCAACAAGGACCGCGTCACGCGATGAGCGGCGGCCCTGTCATGAAGGCGCTCCTGTTGGCCGCCGCGCTGGCGGCGGCCCTCGCGGCGGCGCCGGCCCATGCGGGCAGGCCCTGCGAGGACAAGCAGCCCACGCTCGATCAGATCCGGCGCGGCATGGACCTCGCGCAGGCGACCGCCGCCGCGCTGGACCGCAGCGGCGCCGACGTCGTGCTGCTGGCGCGCGCGGGGCAGAACCTCAGCGAATACGGGCTGCGCTGGTCGCACGTGGGCTTCGTCTATCGCGACACCATGGGCAGCGGCGCTGACGCCAAGCCGGTCTGGCGCGTGATGCACAAGCTCAACCAGTGCGGCACGGCACTGGCCGACCTGTACCGGCAGGGCCTGGGCGAATTCTTCATGGACAACCCGTTCCGCTATGAGGCGGCGTATGCGGTGCTCAAGCCTGAACTGCAGCAGGCGCTGATGCCCTTGCTGCGCGAGAACGCCCGCGCCGCCGCGCTGCACACGCCCGCCTACAGCATGGTCGCGTATCCGTGGTCCCGCGAGTACCAGCAGAGCAACCAGTGGGCGTTGGAGACGCTGGCGGCGGCGGCGGCACCGCGCGAGGTCTTCAACCGCGCGCAGGCGCAGGACTGGCTCAAGCGCCAGGGCTACGAACCGTCGGACTTGCGCCTGTCGACCGCGAAGCGTCTGGGCGCGCGCATCGGCATGGCCAACGTGGCCTTCGACGATCATCCGTCCGCGAAGCGCTTCGCCGGCCACATCGAGACCACCACCGCCGACACCCTCTTCAGCTGGCTGACCCGCAGCGGCTACGGCCAGGCGCCGCAGAGCGTCAAGGCCGCCCCGTGAACGCGTCGCCCCGATCCCGCGCCGATCTCCGGACGCCTGACCGTCGGACACCGATCCCCGTCTTTCCCGCACTCCCACAGCGAGCCCTCCCATGAGCGACTCTTCCCACACCAGCCAGTTCGCATTGCTGAGCCAGCGCCGCTTCGCGCCCTTCTTCTGGACGCAGTTCCTCGGCGCGGGCAATGACAACCTGTTCAAGTTCGCCTTCACCGTGCTGGTGACCTACCAGCTCAGCGTGAGCTGGCTGCCGGCGACGCAGGCGGGACTGGCGATCGGCGCGCTGTTCATCCTGCCCTTCGTGCTGTTCTCGGCCACCAGCGGCCAGCTCGCCGACAAGTACGACAAGGCGCGGCTGATGCGCTTCGTGAAGTCCTTCGAGATCGTCATCATGGCGCTGGCCGCCTACGGCTTCTACGCCGTCAACGTGCCGGTGCTGCTGGGCTGCGTGTTCCTGATGGGGCTGCACTCCACGCTGTTCGGGCCGGTCAAGTACGCCTACCTGCCGCAACACCTGAGCGATCACGAGATCACCGGCGGCAACGGCATGGTGGAGATGGGGACCTTCGTCTCCATCCTGCTGGGCAATCTGGCGGGCGGCCTGCTGGTCGCGACGCCGATCGTCGGGCCGCAGCACGTGGCGATCGCCTGCGTGGTGGTGGCGCTGCTGGGCCGCGCGACGGCGCAGGCGATTCCGGCAAGCCCGTCGACGGTGCCGGACCTCGTCATCAACTGGAATCCGGTCAGCGAGACCTGGCGCAACCTGAAGCTGGCGCACAGCCAGCTGGCGGTGTTCCGCTCGCTGCTGGGCATTTCGTGGATGTGGTTCTTCGGCGCGGTGTTCCTGGCCAACTTCCCGTCATTCGCGAAGGAGGTGCTGCACGGCAATGAGCAGGTGGCGTCGCTGCTGCTGATGGTGTTCTCGGTCGGCATCGGCATCGGCTCGCTGCTGTGCGAGGTGCTGTCGCGCCGGCAGGTGGAGATCGGCCTGGTGCCGCTGGGCGCGATCGGGATGAGCGTCTTCGCGATCGACCTCTACTTCGCGTCGCGCGGCCTGCCGCCGTCGGCGCCGATGAGCGTGGGGACCTTCCTCGCCAACCATGCGCACTGGCGTGTGCTGGCCGATCTGGGTCTGCTGGCGCTGTTCGCCGGCCTGTACAGCGTGCCGATGTACGCGCTGATCCAGATGCGCGCGCAGCCTTCGCACCGCGCGCGGATCATCGCGGCCAACAACATCCTCAACGCGCTGTTCATGATCGCCAGCTCGATCCTGGCCGGCGCGCTGCTGGGTGCGGGACTGACGATCCCGCAACTGTTCCTGGTGGTCGGCATCGCCAACGCGGTGGTGGCGTTCTACATCTTCCTGGTCGTGCCGGAGTACCTGCTGCGCTTCTTCGCCTTCGTGCTGTCGCGGGTGGTCTACCGCTTCCGCGTCACCGGCGACCAGCACATCCCGACGCAGGGCGCGGCGGTGGTGGTCTGCAACCACGTGAGCTTCGTCGATGCGGTGCTGCTGATGGCCGCGAGCCCGCGGCCGATCCGTTTCCTGATGGACCACCGCATCTTCCGCATCCCGGTCCTGGGCTGGATGTTCAAGCTGGCCAAGGCCATTCCCATCGCGCCGCAGAAAGAAGACCCGGCGACCTACGAGGCGGCCTTCGCCGCCGCGCAGGCGGTGCTGGACGACGGCGAACTGGTGGGCATCTTCCCGGAAGGCGGCCTGACCCGCGACGGCTCGCTGCAGGCGTTCAAGGGCGGCGTGATGAAGCTGCTGGAGGGGCGTCCCGACGTTCCCGTGGTGCCGATGGCGCTGCAGAACCTGTGGGGCTCGTTCTTCTCGCGCGTCGAGGAGGGTCAGGCGATGGTGAGGCCGTTCCGGCGCGGGCTGTTCAGCCGCGTGGGGCTGGTCGCGTCGGCGCCGATCGCGGCGAAGGATGTGACGCCGGAGTTGCTGCGGGAACGCGTGGCAGCGCTTCTCGGCCCGGAAAGCGCTGTGGTGGCACAGCCAGCGAAGGCGTGAGCTCACATGAGGCTTGTGGCACCACAGCGTTGGAGGCTATGGCTCTGCGCAGCGAGCGTAGCGGCGGTTGGTGCTTGCTACCTTGTCCCAGATGCTCTTGCCACTCTGCTCTGTACGAGTCCAGCCATGATGCTCAAGCTCGCGGCGTCGCTTACTGGGCTTGTCGTGCTCGTCGGGGCCTGTCGGCTGCTTGACGTTCGAACCTGCCCCCGCTGCGGGCACGAAGCACCGGATCGCCAATGAGGAAAGGCCGCCGTTCCGAGGGAACAGCGGCCTTTGAAGATGCCAACGGGCGGCGCCATGTTGTCAACACGCCTACCGAACGCTTGGTCCGCAAGAGGACCTTCTGCTCTTGAGCCTCACAAGGCTCTTCGAGGCGAAATCAACGGCAGCTCGCCGACGCCATCTTGAAATCGCTGTTCTTCGAGCGCTTGTAGACCACTTCGCAGCTGGAGTAGCCGTCGAGCGAGCGCGCCAGTTCCACGCGCGTGCGGAAATAGCTGCAGACGGCGAAACCGCCGGTCATGCCTTGCAGGTTCCAGGTCTGCGTGCGAGTCGCGCCGCCCTTGCCGTCCTTGCGCTCTTCTTCCTTGTCGTAGATCTCGCCGTTGGGCGAGCCGACTGGACCGCCATTGACGGCGAAGTTGGTCAGGTCGTGCTGCGCGCGCTCGCTGCCCGCAGTGGTCGCAGACCAGCCCGCAGGTGCAGACGCGAGCGACTGACTCGTCAGCGGAATCTGCACCGGACAGCTGAACGGCTCAGGCGCGGCCATCGACGTGCCGGCGCTAGAGATCAGCGCCACGCTCGCGGCGAAGTGGATGATCGACGGACGGATTAGCATGAGGATCACCACTGGATGGTCGCGTAGTCGAGACCGTTGTTCAGGTAGCTGGCGCGCTTGCCGTGCTTTGCAGGCTCGAAGTACACGGTCCGCTCGGTGATCGCAACGATGCCGTTGTACTGCTCAATGATGCTGAAGCCGATGACCTCGCCCGACTTGTCCCGGACGGCGCCATTGAAGAGGCCAGCATGCTGCCCAGTCGAGTTGTTGGGATAGTAGCCCCCGGCCGTCCAGCCCGTGGCGATGGGGGTTCCAACAGCAAGGCCCGCGACGAGGCGCCCGGTCAGATCCATCCCACGCTTCCAGTTGTTCGGCTGCGTCATAGGCGCGTCCGTGTTCTGCTTGACCAGCTCCACGCACGGTGTGGACGAAGAGCCAGGCCGATTCAATGGCGCCTTGCCGACGAGCTGCGACGGATTGAGGACAGCACCGAGATGCTCGGTGAACACGCGAGTTGGAGCGGAAGTGGCCACGGCGGATGAAGGGATCAAGTGAGGGCGACTGGAGTCTAGGAAGCCGATATCTGCCGCCCTACCCACCAAAGTCACTTTGCGGGGCTTTGGGGTCGGGCGTTGCGATGTCCTCGCCGCATCAGCCGCTTGATCCTCAATTTGATCGCCCTCGCCGAGCGCCACACCGCGCTCGCTCGCACCCAGACCAGCAAGCTTTCCTTCCACGCGGTCCAGCGGCCGTAGAGCCGCGCGAACCAGGGCAGGCTCATCAGCGCGGGCTGCGTCAGCGCGAAGATCCGCGCCACCACCGCCGTGCCGACGACCTTCGCCAGCACGATGACGCCGAGCCCCAGGCCCGGCCGGCCGATGCCGATGAGCCAGAGCGCCAGCAGCTTGATCGGCAGGAGCATCAGGCCCGGCAGGAAGAACACCACCAGCGCCAGATACGGTGGAAGACGCCGCACGACGGCTTCCAGCTGGCGCAGGACCGGCAGACGGCCGATGGCGGCCATCGCGCGCTGTAGCGGCTCCCAGCCCCATTCCTCGAAGAGGATGACCAGAGCGAGCACCAGGCGCACCAACCCGCGCAGCGGCGCCAGCAAGGTCTTGAACATGGCCGGGATGATGCCAGGGGTTGGCCTCTGTCCCCCATGCAAGAATCATTGCGACCATGCAAGACCCCGTTTCCTCCCTGCGCGACGCTGCCGTCGGACACCTTTCCGCGGGCCGCGCGGCGCAAGCGGTCGCCGCGTACCGCGCGCTGCTGGACGTGACTCCCGGGCTGCCCGACGATTGGTTCAACCTGGCTTTCCTGCAGCGCCAGCTGCGCGATTTCACCGCCGCGCTGGACGCCTACGATCGCGCCCTGGCCCTGGGGGCCCAAGGCGCCGAAGAGATCCATCTGAACCGCAGCGTGATCCTGGCCGAAGACCTGCGCCGCGAGGCCGACGCGATGGCCGAACTGGACCGTGCGCTCGCCATCGCGCCGCGTTTCCTGCCGGCCCTGGTGAACCTGGGCAACCTGCACGAGCAACGCGGGGAGCGCGCACAGGCCCAGGCCCGCTATGAACAGGCACTCGCCGTCGACCCGGGCCATGCGCTGGCCCTCTCCAGGCTGGTGAACCTGCGCCGCTTCGACTCCCCGGCCGATCCGCTGATCCAGCGCCTGCGGCAGGCGCTGGGCGTTCGCGGCCGGCATCCCGCCGAACACGCCGACCTGGCCTTCGCGCTGGGCAAGGCGCTCGACGACACGGGGTCCTATGACGAGGCCTTCGCCGCCTACGTCCACGCGAACCAGGCCGCGCGGTTCAGCCAGGGTCGCACCCCGCTGCGCTACGACCGCGACGCGCAGGAACGCCTGGTCGACGCGCTCATCCGCCAGTCGCTGCAACCGGTGCCGCCGCCCCGCCCTGACGAATCCGTCGCACCCGCGCCGGCGGTCTTCATCTGCGGCATGTTCCGCTCGGGGTCGACGCTGCTGGAACAGATCCTGGGCAGCCATCCGGGTGTACGGTCCGGCGGCGAGATCGACCTGCTGCCCGCCCTCGCCCACCGCCATCTGCTGCCGCGTCTGGCGGAACCCGACCGCCCGCTGCCCGCCGAACTCGCCGCGCAGCTGCGTCGCGAGTACCGCGACGGCGTCGCGATGCGCTTCCCCGGCGCGTCGCGGCTGACGGACAAGCGCCCTGACAACTTCCTCTTCGTCGGCCTCATCAAGCAGCTCTTCCCGGACGCGAAGATCCTGCACACACGGCGCGCCGTGCTCGACAACTGCCTGTCCGTGTTCTTCCTGCACCTCGGCCCGTCGATGGCGTACTCGCTGGACCTGGAGGACATCGCGCACTGGTACCGCCAGTACCGGCGCCTCATGGCCCATTGGAAATCGCTCTACGGAGACGACATCCACGACGTCGACTACGACGCGCTGGTCGCCGATCCGCGCCCGCACATCGAGGCGGCGCTGGAACACCTGGGGCTGGCATGGGAGGCGTCCTGCCTGAATTTTCACGCCAGCACGGCCAGCGTCGCGACGCCCAGCAACTGGCAGGTGCGGCAGCCGCTGTACCAGCGGTCCTCGGGCCGCTGGCGCAACTATGAACGTCAGCTCGGTGGACTGCGCGCGGCGCTCGGGCCGCTCGCGAACGACGCCGAGGGCGGCATCCCCGGCTGATCAGCTGTCCAGCAGACCCGAGGCGCGGAGGTGCGCCAGCACGGCGTCGGCGGCCTCATCCGGCGAGACGGTGGCCGTGCGAAGGTGCAGCTCGGGCGCGGTTGGCGCCTCATAGGGTGAATCTATGCCGGTGAAGTCCTTCAGCAGGCCCGCGCGCGCCTTGCGGTACAGGCCTTTGGGATCACGCGCCTCGGCGACCGCCAGCGGTACGTCGACATGGACTTCGATGAACTCGCCCGGGGCGAAGCGCTCGCGCACCGCCTGCCGATCGCGTCGGAAGGGCGAGATCAACGCCACGATCACGATCAGCCCCGCGTCGGCCATCAGTCGTGCGACCTCGCCCACACGCCGGATGTTCTCGGCCCGGTCCTGCGCGGTGAAGCCCAGGTCGCGGTTCAGCCCGCCGCGCAACACGTCGCCGTCCAGCAGATAGGTGTGCAGGCCCTGCGCGTGCAGCCGCCGTTCCAGGCGGTCCGCCAGGGTCGACTTGCCCGCGCCCGACAGACCGGTCAGCCACACGACCGCGCTGCCATGCCCCTTGAGCGCGGCGCGCGCGCTGCGGTCGACCTGCGACGTCGGCAGCAGGGACGCGTCGCTGCTCATGGTCCCGGCCTCATACGCCGCGGGCGCGGTCGGCCGCGAAGCGCTGCCGGAAGCCCTCGAAGTCGCCGGCGTCCAGCGACTCCCGCACTTCCTTCATCAGGTTGAGGTAGTAGCGCAGGTTGTGCACGCTCGTCAGCATCGGGCCCAGCATCTCGCCGCAGCGGTCGAGGTGATGCAGGTAGGCGCGGCTGAAGTTCTGGCAGCAGTAGCAGGTGCAGGTTTCGTCCACCGGCTTCTCGTCGGACTTGTAGCGCGCGTTGCGCAGCCGCAGGTCGCCGAAGCGGGTGAACATGTGACCGTTGCGCGCGTTGCGCGTCGGCATGACGCAGTCGAACATGTCGACGCCCTGCCGCACCCCTTCGACCAGGTCTTCCGGCGTGCCCACGCCCATCAGGTAGCGCGGCTTGTCCGCCGGCAGCTGATGCGCGATGTGATCGAGGATGCGCAGCATGTCCGCCTTGGGCTCGCCCACCGACAGCCCGCCGATCGCATAGCCCGGCAGGTCCAAGTCCTTCAGCCCCGCCAGCGACACGTCGCGCAGGTTCTCGAACATCCCCCCCTGCACGATGCCGAACAGCGCATTCGGGTTCTGCAGCTTGGTGAACTCGTCCTGGCAGCGCTTGGCCCAGCGCAGGCTCATCTCCATCGACAGCCGCGCTTCCTTCTCGGTCGTCAGCTGGCCCTTGGACTCATAGGGCGTGCATTCGTCGAATTGCATGACGATGTCGCTGTTGAGCACCGTCTGGATCTGCATCGAGATCTCCGGCGTCAGGAACAGCTTGTCGCCGTTCACCGGGGACGCGAACTTGACGCCCTCCTCGGTGATCTTGCGCATCTCCCCCAGCGACCAGACCTGGAAGCCGCCCGAGTCCGTCAGGATGGGCTTGTTCCAGCTCTCGAAGCGGTGCAGCCCGCCGAACTGCTTCATGATGTCCAGGCCCGGACGCATCCACAGGTGGAAGGTGTTGCCCAGGATGATCTGCGCGCCCATCTCCTCGAGCGAGCGCGGCATCACCCCCTTGACGGTGCCGTAGGTGCCCACCGGCATGAAGATGGGCGTCTGCACGACGCCGTGGTTGAGCGTCATGACGCCGCGTCGCGCGCGGCCTTCGGTCTTGAGCAGTTCGAACTTCAGCATGGGCGCGATTATCGGGCCCCGCGTCCGCCGGGGGGCGCGCATGGGTCGGGCGTCACGGCGGCGGCGTAGACTCCCCTCGCAATCGGGAGCGCAGACTCCCCGGAGAAGCATCTTGAGGTCCTGGATCGCCGCCCTTGTCGCGACGGCCGCCTGCGCCATCGCGCCGGCGTCGGCGCTCGCCTGCGGGCCCTACACGGTCGGCCTGTACGAGTACAGCGGGCTCTACTACCGCGACGCCCAGGGCCGCTGGACCGGCATCGACAAGGACGTCGTCGACGAGGTGGCCCGCCGCAGCGGCTGCAAGCTCACGGCCATCACCGAATCGCGCGTGCGCATCTGGGCCCGGCTCGCCTCCGGCCAGATGGACATGACGGTCTCCGCGCTGATGACGAAGGAGCGCGAGCTGCTCGTCGAATTCATCCCGTACATCGAGTCCAAGCAGTTCGTCGTGATGCGGCCGGCGCTGGCGGCTTCAAGCGGAACGCCCGCGGCCTTCCTCGCCGACAAGCGGCGCCGCGTCATCGTCGTGCGCGGCTACGTCTTCACGCCGACGGTGGAATCGTGGCTCACGAGCCTGCGCATCCAGGGCCGCGTCGACGAGGCGCCCGACCAGCCCACCGCGATCCGCATCTTCAAGGCCGGCCGCGGCGACGCCGTCGTGCTGGGCGCGCACAGCCTGGCCACCGCACGGCGCGCCGATCCGGCGTTCGCGGCCTTCACCGCGCTGTCCTTTGCGCCGAACGAGCGCAGCATCGGCGCGCTGGCGCTCTCCCGCGAGCGCATCCCGCAGGTCGATCGCGACCTCATGCGGCATGCCGTCGAGGAGATGCTGAAGGACGGCACCATCGACGGCTTCAAGCACCGCCATCTCGGCGACGTGTCCGAAACGCCCTAGCGACGGACGCCCACGGACGGCGGCGTGCCCCGCCGGGCCGCGACAATCGCGGCCATGCCCCACAGCCTCGCCGCGCCCGTCCACGCCGAACTGATCATCAAGAAGAGCCGCTTCATCGGCTGCGTCGAGTCGGTGCCCGATCGCGCGGCGGCGCTCGCGAGGGTCGAGCAACTGCGCGCCGAGCACCCCGGCGCCGCCCATGTCTGCTGGGCGCTGATGGCGGGCGGGCAGTCCGCCGCCAACGACGATGGCGAACCCGGCGGCACCGCCGGCCGGCCGATGCTGGAGGTGCTGCGCCATCAGGACCTCGACGGCGTGCTGGCGACGGTGGTGCGTTACTTCGGCGGCGTGAAGCTGGGCGCGGGCGGCCTCGTGCGCGCCTACACGGACGCCGTCGCGCAGGCGCTGCTGAAGGCCGACAAGGTGCCGGTGATCCGGCTGCGGACGCTGCGCTGCACCCTGTCCTACGAGAAGGAAGGCCTGCTGCGCCGTGAGGCCGAGAAGGCCGGCGCGCAGTTGGTGGACGTGGCGCATGGGGCGCTGGTCGATGTCACGCTGTGCTTGCCAGAGAGTGCCGCCGAGGGATTCATCGCGCTGCTCAACGAGGCGGGCCAAGGACGGATCGGATGGTTAGTGCATCCCGAGCACTGAGCGGCCGTCTTGTCGATGTCGATCTGAGATCGATCCTTTAAGCGCCCTTATAGAGGCTCTTAAGGCAGTTCTTTCAGGGCTAAGAGTCCTTAAAGAGGCGCTTAGCTTGCGTCGTCACTCCGAACCGTTCCTGCAGCCACTCGACCCCTCCATCGCCCATCCGCGAAAGCTCCGGCCCTAGCCCAGCCTAGAATCGCCGGCTGTTTTCCCCACTACCGCGCGAGACTGCCCGTGGCCGCAACCATCCTCCAAAAGATTCCCGCCGGCGAGCGCGTCGGCATCGCCTTCTCGGGCGGCCTGGATACCAGCGCCGCGGTGCACTGGATGCGCGGCAAGGGCGCCGTCCCCTGCGCCTACACCGCCAACCTCGGCCAGCCCGACGAGAGCGACTACGACGAGATCCCCCGCAAGGCCAAGGCCTACGGCGCCGAGATCGCCCGCCTGGTCGACTGCCGCGCGCAGCTGGTCGCCGAAGGCATCGCCGCCCTGCAGTGCGGCGCGTTCCACATCAAGAGCGGCGGCGCCACCTACTTCAACACCACCCCGCTGGGCCGCGCGGTGACCGGCACCGCCCTCGTGGTCGCGATGCGCGACGACGGCGTCAACATCTGGGGCGACGGTTCGACCTTCAAGGGCAACGACATCGAGCGCTTCTACCGCTACGGCCTGCTGGCCAACCCGGCGCTGAAGATCTACAAGCCCTGGCTGGACCAGACCTTCATCGACGAGCTGGGCGGCCGCAAGGAGATGAGCGAGTACCTCATCGCCAACGGCTTCGACTACAAGATGAGCGTGGAGAAGGCCTATTCGACCGACTCCAACATGCTGGGCGCGACCCACGAGGCCAAGGACCTGGAGTTCCTGAACCAGGGCATGAACATCGTCAACCCGATCATGGGCGTGGCCTTCTGGAAGGAAGACGTCGTCATCAAGGCGGAGACGGTGTCGGTGCGCTTCGAGGAAGGCGTCCCGGTCGCGATCAACGGCCGGACCTTCCCCGACCTGGTCGAGCTGTTCATGGAAGCGAACCGCGTCGGCGGCCGCCACGGCCTGGGCATGTGCGACCAGATCGAGAACCGCATCATCGAGGCCAAGTCCCGCGGCATCTACGAGGCCCCCGGGATGGCGCTGCTGCACATCGCCTACGAGCGCCTGGTGACCGGCATCCACAACGAGGACACCATCGAGCAGTACCGCATGAACGGCATGAAGCTGGGCCGTCTGCTGTACCAGGGCCGCTGGTTCGACCCGCAGTGCCTGATGCTGCGCGAGACCGCCCAGCGCTGGGTCGCCCGCGCCGTCACCGGCGAGGTGACGCTGGAGCTGCGCCGCGGCAACGACTACACGATCCTCGACACCGTCAGCCCCAACCTGACCTACGCGCCGGAGCGTCTGTCGATGGAGAAGGTCGAGGACGCGCCCTTCACGCCGGCCGACCGCATCGGCCAGCTGACGATGCGCAACCTGGACATCGCCGACACGCGCGACAAGCTCGGCGTCTACAGCCGCAGCGGCCTGCTGGGCAAGCATTCGGAAGGTTCGATCCCGCTGCTGACCGGCGGGGACGAATAAGCCGCGGGCACGGGGCGGGGGCGCTTCGCTCCCGGCAAAGCAAAAAGCCGCTGATCACTCAGCGGCTTTTTCTTTGCGTCGAAGCGACGCGGCGTGGCGCGAGGCGTCTGGCGGCTCAGCCGCGGCGACGGCGGGCGATGAAGCCGAGCGCGCCCATGCCGGCCAGCATCAGCGCGTAGGTCTGCGGTTCCGGCACGGCCGGCGCGATCGCGGCGTTGACGTTGGAGCTCAGGAACTCCGCGCGCACGCCGGTGAAGTTGTAGGTCCGGTCGACCGTGTCGGTCACGACGAACTGCAGCGTGTTCACGCCGGCGAGGAAGCCGCTCGAGGCCGCGAACGACGTCCAGTCCGCATAACCGCGCTGGCCGGAGATCGTCGAGATCGCCACGCCGTTGAGCAGCAGCACGCCGTTGTTGTCCGCTGCCCAGTGGCCGCTGAACGAGGCGCTGCTGGCGTCGAACCCGGTCAGGTCGAAGCTCAACGTCCAGGTGAAGGTCGAATTCCCGTTCGGGCTGTAGTTGGTGTTCTGGTCGGCACCCGGGATCAGCCACGCCGAGGACGCGGTGTTGGGCAGCCAGCTCGGGAACGGGTCCGCGTTGCCGTTGCTCACGATGCCGAAGCCCGACAGGCCGGCCGCGTCGCCGGTCGCCGTGTACTTGTAGTTGGTGTCGGTGCTGCCGGTCGACTGTCCGGCGCCGGTATTCACCAGGCCGCCGATGGAAGCGGCGGCAGCCAGGCCGCTGAACAGCGCAGCGGCGGCGGCGATCGAGGTGCGAGCAAACAGCGTCATGTGAATCCCGAGCGGTGGTAGATCTTGTCGGACCGATTGTCCCTAAAGCTAGGGATGCACGCCCCCCCGTGGGCACGGGGGGACACCACAGTCCGAAAGAGGGGTCGGGTGTTGCGCGAGCGCTCATTTCGCGCCAGAACAGCGCGCTTTCGCCTCGGATGGGCGCATCCCGCCCATCACGGGGCCATGTCGCACCGTCTTCGCGCGCGCGGCGGGCGGGGCGTCAGCCCCCGGATCGCTCCCGCGCGCGCTCCAGCAACATGGCGTCGCCGTAGCTGAAGAAGCGGTAGCGCTGCGCGATCGCGTGGCGGTAGAGCGCCATGATCGGCTCGTAGCCGGCGAAGGCCGACACCAGCATCATCAGCGTGCTCTTGGGCAGGTGGAAGTTGGTCACCAGCCGGTCGACGACCTGGAAGTCGAAGCCCGGCGTGATGAAGATGTCGGTCTCGCGCGCGCCGGCCTGCAGTCCGCCGAACAGCGCCGCCGATTCCAGCGCGCGCAGCGTCGTCGTGCCGACGGCGGTCACCTTGCCGCCGGCGGCGCGGCAGCGCGCGATCGCATCGACGGTCTCCGGCGTGACCTGGAACCACTCGCTGTGCATCTTGTGCTCGGCCAGCGACTCGACGCGCACCGGCTGGAAGGTGCCGGCGCCGACGTGCAGCGTCACATGCGCCGTACCGACGCCGCGGGCCGCCAGACGCGCCAGCAGCGCCTCGTCGAAGTGCAAGGCCGCGGTCGGCGCGGCGACCGCGCCGGGCTCCCGCGCGAACACCGTCTGGTAACGCCGCACGTCGTCCGCCGAGTCGCCGTGCTCGATGTAGGGCGGCAGCGGCACGTGGCCGTGCTGCTCGAGCAGCTCGAACGGGTCGCCGGACAGCCGCAGGTGGAAGAGTCCGTCGTCCGGCCCGCAGCGGCCGAGGACCTCGGCATCGAAGGCGTCGGCGAAGCGCACCACGGCGCCCGCTTTCGGACTCTTGCTGGCGCGCATGTGGGCCCAGACCTCGCGGGTGCCGGGCAGCACGCGCTCGACCAGCGCCTCGACGGCGCCGCCGCTGGCCTTGGCGCCGTACAGCCGGGCCTTGATGACCTTGGTGTCGTTGAACACCAGCAGGTCGCCCGGGTTCAGCAGGTCGGGCAGTTCGCGGAACACGCGATCGACGGGCGGATCGGACCGGCCGTCGAGCAGGCGCGAGGCGCTGCGTTCCGCGGCGGGATGCTGGGCGATGAGATCGGGGGGCAGAGCGAAATCGAAATCGCTCACCGAGAAGGTTCGGGACATGCGGGCGATTTTCCCACTACTGCCAGCGTGCCCCTTGCTGCAGCAGGATGGCGAGCCGGCCGTTGCCCTGCAACTCGCCGATGCCGCGGCTGAGCGCGGCGGCGAAGCGCTCGCCCTCGGGCCGGAGCTTCGAGAACACCGTGTACAGCGGGATCTCCGACACCGCGGGTTCCAGCCACACCAGCTTGCCGGCGGACTCGCGCAGGTGCGTCTCCATCAGGTGGGCGGCGACGCCCTTGTCGATCAGCGCCAGATCGACGCGCCCGGCCAGCAGCTTGCGCAGGTTGGCGAGATCGTCGACGGCGCCTTCGACCGCCAGGTTCGCCGCGTCGAACTGCGGCGGGTTCGCATACCCGTTCACCACGCCGATGCGCAGGTCACGCAGGGCGGCGAAGTCGTCGACGCGGCGCCGGCGGTCCGCGCGGGCCATGAAGCCGACCTGGTTGAGGATGCCCAGCGCCTGCGGGAAGCGCATCGTGCGCTCGCGCTCGGCGGAGCGCCACGCGCCGATGACGCCGTCGTGGTCGCCGCGCTGGAACTCGAGCAGCGCCCGGGCCCAGGGCCGGAAGGTGAGCGTCATCGACTGCCCCGCCTGGTGCAGCGCGGCGCGGGTGATCTCGCAGGCGATGCCGCCGCCGGGCAGGGTGCTGCCGGTATACGGCGGGAACTCCGTCGCGACCATGCGCACCGGCGCGTCCGCCGCGCGTGCGGGCAGGGCAGCGGCGGCAAGCCAGAGCAGGCTTTCGCGGCGGGTGGTCATGGGCGTGCGGTACGGACCGGGAATGGGCAATGGAACGGGAGGTTGACACAGCCTAGCAGCCAGCCGCGTCGGATGCGCCCCTGTCGACCGGGGGGAAATGCCCGGTCGCTCACCCGGGAGCGGCAATCGGTCACGGCGGTCCATGAAAAAAGCCGGCCGGGGCTTGCGACCCCGGCCGGCTTTCAGACGCCGTCGGCTGCGCTACTGGCCGCCGGTGCCCGTGGCCAGCAGGGTGCCGTTGCTGCCGGAGATCCAGCCCGTGCGCGCGTCCAGGAACTGCACCTGCGTCAGCGTGCGTTGCGTGCCGGACGCCTGCGAGCGCCAGCTCTTGCCACCGTCGGTCGTCAGCAGGATCGTCCCGGCGTCGCCGACCGCCCAGCCGCGCTGCGCATCCAGGAAGCGGATGCCACGCAGCGACAGGCCGGTGCCGCCGAAGCCGGCCGACTGCCAGGTCACGCCCAGGTCGGTCGAGGACATCAGCAGGCCGTTGTCGCCGACGACCCACAGCGTCGAAGGGTCGCTGAAGGCCAGCTGGCGCAGCGCCGAGGACGTGCCGGAGAAGCGGCCGGTCCAGGTCTTGCCGCCGTCGGCGCTCACCGCGATGCGACCGCCCTCCCCGACCATCACGCCGTTCTTGCCGCTGAACTTGATGTCGTTGTAGGCGATGTCGAGCTTGGCCTGTTCGGTCCAGGTCTTGCCGCCGTCCGTCGTCGACAGCACCGTCGACGTCGCCGGGTAGGCCCAGTAGGCGCTCGCCGTCACTGCGAAGCCGTTGGCCGCGTCGGTGAAGTGGAAAGCGCTCACCACCCGGTTGGCCGGCATCAGCGGCGTCAGCCACTTGGCGCCGCCGTCTTCGGTCACGTAGACGCGCCCGTCGCCGGCCAGCAGCCAGCCGGTCTTGGCATCGATGAACTGGAAGCGGGACGCCTGCGTCGAGCTCGACGGCGACGCCAGGCCGGTCAGCTTGGCCGTCCAGTCCAGCCCGCCGTTGGCGGTCTCCATCAGGTCGCCGCCGTTGGTCAACGCGATGCCGCGCTTGGCGTCGAAGAACCAGAAGGCCGTCAGCGTCTTGGCGGCCGCATCCGGGTCCGGGCCCGCGACGCGCTTCCAGGTCTGCAGCCCGTCGCTGCTCAACAGCGTGGCGCCGTTGTAGGTGCTCACCGCCAGCCAGCTCTGGCCGCCGATGCGGGTCAGGCGGTAGGTGTAGGTCGGATCGGTCAGCCCCTTCAGGCGCGTCCAGTTGGCCCCGCCGTCGATCGACACGTCGTACACGGTGAC
Source organism: uncultured Burkholderiales bacterium (assembly GCA_966211105.1). Lineage (GTDB taxonomy): Bacteria > Pseudomonadota > Gammaproteobacteria > Burkholderiales > Burkholderiaceae_C > Roseateles. The sequence continues at coordinate 1,207 of CBIHMU010000070.1, read as the reverse complement.
CCCGGTGCCGTTCTCGTAGTACTGGCGCAGCCAGTTGCCCTCCGGTTGCATCGAATAGTAGGTGCTGAAGCTCGGCACGCCGGATGGGGGCGGCAAGGCCGCCCAGGTGCGCCCGCCGTCCTGGGTGCGGTACAGCGCGCCGTTGTAGGTGAGGGCGCCCACCAGTCCATCGAGCATCTGGATCGAGCCCGAGAAGGGCCAGTAACCCGCGGGCAGGCCCTGCGCATCGAAAGTCGCCCAGGTCAGGCCGCCGTCGGTGCTGAGACGGAAACGCTGCACGTAGGTCGTGCCCGAGCCCGGCAGGTAGGTCTCCGTGTAGCTGCGCACGTGGACCGTCCGGCCCCAAGCCTGGACGACGGGCTGGCGGTCCGTCGCGTCCAGCGTCAACGCGGTGGTCACCGTCTTGCCGAGATCCGTCGAGCGACGCAGCGTCAGACCCTCGAGCACCCACAGCGTGCCGTCGTTCGCCAACTGGGGCTCGCCTTGGAAGGTCTGCTCGACCCAGGTCGCGCCGCCGTCGCCCGTGGCGCGCAGGCGGGTGCCGTCGACGAGCGCCAAGGTGTTCGCCCCGGCCAGCTGGAGCTTGGGCGTGTAGGCTTGCGCGGTGCCGATCGGCTGCAGCGTCCAGTGCTCGCCGCCGTCCGTCGTGCGCAGCAACGCGCCGAAGTCGCCGACGATCCAGCCGTTCTTCGCATCGGCGAAGCGCACGCTGTTCAGACGCGTCGTGACGCCGCTGGCCACCTTGGACCAGGTCTGCCCGCCGTCGACCGTGCGCAGGATCTCTCCGCCATCGCCGACCGACCAGCCATTGTTGACGTCCAGGAAGCGCACGTCGTTCTGCACTGTGCCCGTCGGCCGCGGCGCCTGCCAGCACCAGCCGGCGTTGTCGGCGGCGCTGCAGTTCAGGCCCTGCACGTGGGCGCGGTTGAACACTGTCACCGTCCACTTGACCTCCTTGGAGGCTCCGGTGGCGTTCGACACCTTCAGCGAGACCTGGTAATCGCCCACCTTGGCGAAGTCATGCTTGGGACTGGCGTCCGTGCTGGTGGTGCCGTCGCCGAACGTCCAGGCGAAGTTCAGGCCTGCGGTGCTTGCGGCATTGCTGGTGAAGGCGGTGGCCGACGTGACGTCGGTGGTCGCGGATGCGGCAATCGCCAGGTTGTCCGGAATCGCCACGCCTTGCACCGGCGGCGGTGGGGGCGGAGGG
>CBIHMU010000069.1:0-30563 GCA_966211105.1 uncultured Burkholderiales bacterium | reverse complement strand
TCCATCGCGACACCTTACTTGCGTAGAGGTGTTGCGCTTCAGAGTTGAGACCGCCGGACCTTCTCAAGCATTGCCAGGCCAGGGATCGAAACATCCTTAACCTTGCCGCGCCAGTTCTTCTCCCCCTGAGTTGCCGCGGACTGGATCAACTTGAGCTTGACCTGCTCAATGCTAGACAAGCCGAACAAGGAAACGATCGCCGCAGTCTTGACCTTGGTGCTGATTGCTGCGTTCTGCACCTCTCGCCACATGTGACTCTTGCCAGTTCCCCATTTCCCCGACATGGCAATGACCCTCACGTCTTCATCGTGAAGAAGAGCCATAAGCTGTTTACTGGTCGCCACAAGAGACATTGCTACCCCGCTTGAATAACTGTCGGCGCGCGGAAAGGCGGCCGCGTCCACGAGAGATTCCACCACGCCAGCGCAAGCGCGATCTCTTGGCCGCCTCACGTGATCAATAGGCAGCTAGCTAGTCACTTTGCGTCCCGCACGGGGATTTTCAGCTTCGCGGGTTTGGATCCCTCCAGTCACAACAAGAGGTGCGTCTACATCGAGTCGCTTAGCGCGAGCGGAATGCGGCGGGCGCTGGGATCGCTGAGCGGTACCGACCCCGAGGTCGATGTGGCCGGTGGCCCGCCCACGTTGGTCCGCGAGTCCTGAGTTCTGAGTCCTTCCTTGGGATCCGGCGGCGCCGACGGCCGTTTCGCATCGTCGGAAACGACAAGGCCCCGAAAACCGGGGCCTTCCTTCAGGCGTTCAGCGCGCGAGATGCTCGAACACTCCGTCGACCATCGCGGCGAAGGAGACATGCGCGTCGCCGCACACAGTCGGCACGATCGCCAGAAAGTCCGACGACAGCAACTTCTCGGTGAACCTACGCCGAGTGCTGGCGTCCAACATCCACGTGCGAATCTCCTGTCGGAACGTCCCGCGGTCCGAGGCAAAGGGGTTGCCATAATCTTGCTCGTGCCAGAAGTCCCAATGACTCTGCCTGACGAATTGCACGGTGGACATCGGATCGTCGCATTCCAGCCAATGCGCCAAGAGCGGCTGGATCGCGATCCCTCCGACATCGAACATCAAGAGCACCTCGAAAGGATCTTCCGGCAATCCTGGCCCGCACGGATCGGCGCCGCCTCTGCCGCCGCGGATTGCAAGCGCGAAGTAGGCCAACGCAAAACGCGACAGGGCCGACTGTTGTGCCACCGTCCAACTGCCGGGTGGGCATCCCCCCACACGATCCAAGGCAATCGCGAGCGAATGACGGATCTCGGCCCCCTCCGCCAGCAGCTGCAACATTCGCGGCACGAAATACCCCACCTCGGTCGGGTTCTGCACCTGATTTTTCGCGGAATCGCCGTACTCGAAGAGATGTTCGATCGTCAGCCGCTTCAACGGCCACTCGCGCAACTGCTTCTCCACTTCTTCCGGCATGCAACAAGCAGTGCAGACATCCAGCGGCAGCGCTGGCGTACGGAACTCGGCGAACGCAGCATACGTCGCCTCGACCGCAGCGCGAAGCATCTGCGAGAGTTCGGCGTGCTGGGTGGCTGTCATTGGAGCGACGAGCCCTCACCTCGCCGCGCCGGCGGCGTAGTGGCCAATGCGCAGCGGTCGATCCACCTCGATCACCAGCGCGCTGTCCTCGCAATCGCCAAGCGTTCCCAGCCGCGTGTTGGGCACCAGCACTTCCTCTGAGTGGCAATACATCGTGAACCCGCCGGTCTGGCGATCCGTATCAGCCACTGCCTTGATGAGGTAGCAATAAGGGTGCGTCGACGGTTTGCCGGCATACGCCGCGAAAGCCTTGCGCGAGAAAGGCATAGGCGCCCTTCCGGACAGGGCCGTCAATGCCTCTTTTCTCGATGCGGCCGTCACTTCCTTGAAAGTGCGAATCGGATGTGCGAAGAACTCGCGAGCATTCTCCGGTCCACCGCTACCGGCGCAGTCTGCAGCGAAGCAGGGTGCCGCGCACAGCAGCGGCAAGGAAGCGATCAATCCGTTCACTCTCGGAACATCACGGCACGTTGAGCCAGCGCACCAGCTTGCCGCCTTCCGCTGGTGGAAGCAGGGACGCCTCCTTGTAAAGGCGCGACCACATCAGGCAGGCATGCGCCCTGGGGATGTCCTTGTCACCCCGGCCGAGCACCTCGACCGCCTCGGCGCCGTACTGGGCCGTCAGCTTGTCCAGCAGACGGTCGAGGACCGGCCCCGCCTGCGCTTCGGTCGGCACGGCATTCGGACTCGTGAGTGCCGTGCCGGCGATCTGCCGCTGAAGGCTCATCTGCCGATCGAGATCGGCCTTCGGCCATTCGTCGACACGGAGTGGGCCGAAGACGCTCGGACGGAGCACCTTGACACACAGATCTGGAGATCCGACGAGGGACGCCATGGTCTGCGCCAGATGTGCGGCGTACTGACTGGCTTGCTCATCGCTGGCCTTGGCAAGCATCTGCACCCAGCTCTTGCCGACGTCGATCAGCAACTGATTGCTGATCGTCGGGCCCGCGCGCTCGCCGGCGATGGCGGGCGACGTGCCCATCGCCGCAGCGATTGCAGTGCCACCGAGGAGGCCTCGTACGGCATGTCTCACGGAGAATCTTCCGATCATTCAACGGCTCTCTGCTGGATTGGAACGAACCACCTCCAGCATTCTGCGTCGGATCCGCCGTTCCGCTCAGACCGGCCTCAGCCGTGAACCAACCTCAACCATAGATCGCCCGCCGCACATCCTTGTGCAGTGCCTCGTCGAACGGGAATTTCTGTGCGAAGAACACCACCGCGAGCTGGTTCGCCGGATCGACCCAGAACAGCGTGGAGGCCGCGCCGCCCCAGGAGAACTCGCCCACCCTGCCGGCCGGCTCGTCGGGCGTCGTCGGCGCAATGCGCACCGAGCCGCCAAGCCCGAACCCGAGCCCCGGACTCTTCAGGAAGTGACGCGGCGAGATCGCCGGGTCCAGGTGATCGACGAGCATCAGCTTCACCGTCGCCGGACGCAGCACACGCACGCCGTCGACCGCGCCCTCGCCCAACAGCATGCGCGCGAAGCGCAGGTAGTCGTCGATGGGCCCGATCAGTCCGGCGCCGCCGCTGGCGAAGGTGAAGGGCACCTCAGGCTCGCGCTGGGCCGGACCGCCGTCGGCGTAGCGGTAGGTCGCGGCCATGCGGTCCTTCAGCGCGTCGGGCTGCGTCCAGTCCGTCTCCTTCATGCCCAGCGGCCGGAGGATGTGACGACGGACGTGCGCGTCGAAGGGCTCGTCGCCCAGCACTTCCACCAGGCGCGCCACGATGTCCGTGGAGGTGCCGTAGTGCCAGGCCGTGCCCGGTTCGTGACGCAGCGGCAGCGCCGCCACCGCGCGGCTGAACGCGGCGAGGTCCCGCGAAGTCTCGAGCGGCTCCGCCGCGCGGAAGGCACGATCGGCAGGACCGTCTTCCATCGCGTAGGTGAGACCCGAGGTGTGCCGCAGCACGTCGCGCACGAGGATGGGCCGCTCGGCCGGCCGTTCGCCGCGACCGTCGTCCGCATGGACGCGCATGCGCTTGAACTCCGGCAGGTAGCGCGCGATCGGATCGTCCAGACGGAAGCGCCCCGCATCCCACAGCCGCATCAGCGCCACCGAGGCCACCGGCTTGGTCATCGACCAGATGCGCGCCAGCGTGTCGCGGGCCATCGGCCGCCGGGCCTCGCGGTCCGCCAGGCCGAAGGCGCCGAAGTAACGCTCGGCCCCGCGTTGCCAGACCAGCGCCGACACCCCCACGGCGCGGCCGTCCGCCACCACGCGTCCGAGCATCCGCTCGATACGTCGCGGCGAGAGCGTCACGGACCTGCCGTCGGACGGGCGAGGGATGCCGCCCGGAGGGACCGTTGTCGCCGTTGCGGCGATGGAGGCAACTGGCGCGGCCAGGGCGGCTCCGAGGAGCTGGCGACGGGTAGGTGCTTGCGTCATCACCCGATGCTAGAACCGTACCCGCGCGTAATCGGCCCGTTCGTCGCCTGGGTTCACGCGAAGAAGATCGCCAGGAACAGAAGCAGCCTGACGCCACGTGCGAGTCCCTGCGCGAGTCCCTGCGCGAGTCCCTGCGCGAGTCCCTGCGCGAGGCGCAGAAGCGTGTTTGCCAGTGATGCGGCATGGACACAGCGCGCGGCGCATAGCGCCCAACGGGAACCTTATTTCCGTCCGAAGCTGCCGCTTGTCGCCAAGCCCGTCTGCGGCTCTCCCAGTCGCCCAACTGTTACCGCAACCATCATCCTATTGATCACAATGATTGGTCCTGCACGCCCGTTGCCGCACCCACCATGCCCCTTGCCTTCGCCCGCCGCGCCCGCCGCCTGATCACCCTCCTGTGCCTTGCGGCCGCCACGACGGCGCATGCCGACATCGTCATCGGCCAGGTGGCCCCGTTCACCGGCCCGCAGGCGGTCACCGGGAAGGCGATCCGCGCCGGCGCCAAGCTGTGGCTCGACGACGTCAACGCGCGCGGCGGCGTCCGCGGCCAGAAGATCAAGCTCGTCACCCGCGACGACGCGAACAAGCCCGAGGACACCGTCCGCCTGGTCAAGGAACTGATCGGCAGCGACGCGCCGACCGCCCTGATCGGCACCGTCGGCACCTCCAACCTCGAGGCCCTCAAGCAGGACGGCGTGCTCGAGAAGACCCGCGTGTCCATGGTCGGCGCCGTCTCCGGCGCCAACAGCGTGATCACCGCGCGCAACATGTACCCGGTCAAGGCCAGCTACCGCGAGGAGGTCGACCGCCTCTTCAAGCAGCTCGGCGAGATGGGCCGCACCAAGGTCGCCGTCGTCTACCAGGACGACGGCCTGGGCCGCGATGCGCTCGCCGGCGCGCAGGCGTCGGCCAAGACCTATGGCCTCACGCTGGTCGCGCAGTCGGGTTACGCCCGCAACACGACCGAGGTCGGCAAGGCGGTGGCCGACATGATCAAGCAGTCGCCCGACGTGATCTTCCTGGCCGCGACCACGGCGGCCGCCATCGAATTCACCGACAAGTACCAGACCGCGGGCGGCCGCGCCGCCCTGTACGGCATGTCCATCATCGACGTGCAGGCCCTGCTGGCCAAGCTCGGCCCGGACCGCGCCCGCGGCTTCGCGTTCTCGCTGGTGCTGCCGACGGACGATCGCGCCGACCGCGAAGTCGTCCGCGACTACCAGCGTCTGCGCGGCAACGCCAAGGACGCTGACCTGTCCTCGCGCTCGCTCGAAGGCTTCATCGCCGCCCGCGCCCTCGTGAAGGCGCTGGAACGCACGCCGGCGGCCGGTCCCGCGGCCTTGAGCGAAGCCCTGGAACGCGGCTTCGAGACCGACGTCGGCGGCCATCGCCTGACCTTCGGCAAGGGCCCGACCTCGCGCTACGTGGACTTCGCCGTGCTGGGCGCCGGCGGCAAGCTGGTGCGTTGAGCGCGGCGCGGCCCGGGGCCGCAAGTCAGATCCGCGCGGGTCAGCAATGCTCCGCGTCCGGCGGCGGCTCGACCCAGCCGTGCTTCCGACTCTCGTAGACCGAGACCGTCGGCGCAGGGAAGCCCGGATCCGCGAATGCGCCGACCGGGATGGCGAGGAAGTCCGGCATCGCGTCCATCTCGTAATACACCGTCGCGCCGCAGGTGGGGCAGAAGTGGAACCTGGCGTTCGTGCCTTCGTCGCCGGTGATCGTGTACGTCGACGACACGCCCGACGGGGTCACGTCTTGACGACGGAACCGGGCCTGCTCGGCGAAGGGGCCACCGGTCCTGCGCTGGCAGTTCAGGCAGTGGCAGATGGAGATGCGGACCGGCTCGCCCACGACCTGGGCCGTGAGCTGACCGCAACTGCAGGAGGCCAGACGTTGCGTCATGGAAAAGTCCTGGTGGGCATTCACGCATCTTGCCATGCCCGCACCGCCGCTGGCATGTGCCCCTCCACCGCATACGCCCCGCCGCCTCGCACGACGACGTAGGCCGCCAGCACCGCCATCAGCACCGGGTACTCGATGCCCCGGTCGATCCACGGCCAGGTCGGGCCGAGCGCGACGCAGATGCCGATCATCTCCACCGTGAACGCGAGCGCCACCCAGCGCGTGCACAACCCGACCGCCAACGCCGCCGCGCCGACGGTCTCCAGCAGCATGACGAGGAAGGCCAGTTGCGGCGCGAACGGCAGCCCCATCCCCTGCTCGATGAGCCGGATCGAGCCGGCCATCGGATCCGCCATCGATCCATGCGACGTGCCCAGCGCCTTGGGCCACCCGTGCGTGAACAGGACGGCGCCGAAGGCGAAGCGCAGCAGGGCGTATGCCGCCGGCTCCAGGCGGGCGGCCGCGCCGCGCAGCGGCGTCGATCGACGGGCATGCTGAAGGGGTTCGGTGACCATCGCGGGGACGCTCGAGTTGTTGGTCGAACGCATTCTTGGGACGTCCGGCTCCCGGGTCGAGAGGACGCCGCGAGCATGTGAATTCAACGAGCCTCAACAGTGCGCGACCCGGCGCGCCGATTGCCCCGCCATCCGCGACACTTGCTCCCATGCCCATGCCGTCACCCGCCTCCGACGCCGACGTCGACGTCCGCCAGCTCCAGGCCCGCCTCGCCGAGGCCCAGGATGCGCTCCACGTCAGCGAGGAGCGCTTCCGCGCCTTCGCCAGCGCGACCTCCGACGTGGTCTACCGGATGAACGCCGACTGGTCGGAGATGCAGCATCTGCGCGGCCGCGCGTTCATCCGCGACACCGAGCAGCCCAGCCGCGCCTGGCTCGACGACTACATCCCCGTCGAGGACCGCGCCACGGTGCGGGCCGCGATCGACCGCGCCATCGCCACCGGCAGCGTCTTCGACCTGGAACACCGCGTGATCCGCGTCGACGGCGGCATCGGCTGGACGCACTCCCGCGCGATGCCGGTCCTGGACCGCCAGGGCGCCGTCGCCGAGTGGCTGGGCTCCGCCACCGACATCACCCAGCGCCGGCTTTCGGAGCAGGCCTTGCAGATCAGCGAACTCCGCTATCGCACGCTGTTCGATTCCATCGACCAGGGCTACTGCATCATCCGCGTGCTCTTCGATGCCCACGGCCACGGCCGCGACTACCTCTTCGTCGAGGTGAACCAGGCCTTCGAGCGCCAGACGGGCATCCGCGACGCGGTCGGCCGCACGATGATCTCGATCGCGCCGGCGCATGAGCCGGAGTGGTTCGAGATCTACGGCCGCATCGCGATGACCGGCGTTTCCGAGCGCTTCGAGTTCCCGGCCGATGCGTTGAACCGCTACTTCGACGTCTACGCCTTCCGCATCGGCGATCCCGAGGACCGGCAGGTCGCCGTGCTCTTCCAGGACATCTCCGATCGCCGCCGCCACGAGTTCGCCTTGCGCGAGGCGGACCGCCGCAAGGATGAGTTCCTCGCGATGCTGGCCCACGAGTTGCGCAACCCGCTCGCGCCCATCCGCACCGGGCTGGACATCCTGCGGCTGGGCGGCGACCGCGCCACCGCCGACCGGGTGTTGCCCATGCTGCAGCGACAGGTCGACCACATGGTGCGGCTGGTCGACGACCTGCTGGAGGTTTCGCGCATCACCGGCGGCAAGGTCGAGCTGCGCCGCGAGCGCGTGGACCTGGCCACCGTCCTGCAGAGCGCCATCGAGACCAGCAAGCCGCTGATCGACGCCGCCCATCACGGGCTCGCGATCGAGCTGCCCGGCGATCCGCTGATCGTCGACGCCGACCCGGTGCGCCTGTCCCAGGTGATCGCCAACCTGCTCAACAACGCGGCGAAATACACCGAGGACGGCGGCCGCATCCGCGTCACCGCCTTCCGCGGAGGGAACGGCGACGGCGACCACGCGATCGTCACCGTCGAGGACAACGGCACCGGCATCCCCCGCGACATGCTGACGCGGATCTTCGACCTGTTCACGCAAGCGGAGCGCAGCTACCAGCGTGCGCAGGGCGGCCTGGGCATCGGGCTGACGCTGGTCCGCAGCCTGGTCACGCTGCACGGCGGCAGCGTCGAGGCCGCGAGCGACGGCCCCGGACGCGGCAGCGTCTTCACGGTCCGGCTGCCGCTGGCCGCGGCGGGAGCCGGCATCGCCACCCGGACGCCGGCGGCCGCTCGGGCGCTGGCGCGGCGGCGGGTGCTCGTCGTCGACGACAACGTCGACGTGGCCGACAGCCTGCGTCTGCTGCTCGACATGATGGGCATGGACGCCCAGGCGGTGCACGACGGCGCCAGCGCCCTGGCCGCGATGGACGACTTCGAGCCGGACATCGTCCTGCTCGACATCGGCATGCCCGGGATGGACGGCCACGAGTTCGCCCGCCACGTCCGCGCGCGCACGGACGGCCAGCGGATCCGGCTCGTCGCCATCAGCGGCTGGGGGCAGGACGAGGACTACCAGCGATCGCGCGAGGCCGGCATCGACGACCACCTCGTCAAGCCGGTCGACCTCGGCGCGCTGGAGCGCATCCTGGCCGAAGTGCCGGCAACACCGCGCGCCTCGCGCTGAAGCGCCGGGGTCGCGACATCTCGATACCTCCGCGGCGTCGCCGTCGCGCCGGACAACCGCTTGTCACCAACGAAGCGAAGTTCCCAGGGTTTCCCCGCAAGACATACTGAAAGCGCTTTCAGATAGTCATGCGGGAGAGGCGGCGGCGCATCGACGAGAGATCGGCGACGCGCCAGCGGCCCCACGGGCTGACTTGATCTCGGGCGTCGACACCGGTCCTTGCGGCCGGCCCCCTGGAGACGCCGCGCCTGTCCTTCGCGCGCGTCTCCTCCATCCCACCACTGGTTCCGAGGAGATCCCATGACACGCTGGATTCGATCGCTCGCCGCGGTCGCGCTCGCCCTGACGGGCGTCGCGGCGCAGGCACAAAACTGGCAACTCGTCTGGCAGGACGAATTCACCAACGGCATCGGCCCGCAATGGCGGTTCGAGACCGGCACCGGCTCGGGCGGCTGGGGCAACAACGAGCTGCAGTACTACCGGCGCGAGAACGCCACCATCGAGAACGGCCAGCTCGTCATCACCGCCAAGCGCGAGGACTTCGGCGGCATGCGCTACACCTCCGCGCGCATGACCACGCAAGGCCTGGCCACCTTCAAGTACGGCCGCATCGAGGCGCGCATCAAGGCGCCGTCGAGCTCGGGCATGTGGCCCGCGTTCTGGATGCTGGGCAGCAACATCAACTCGGTCGGCTGGCCCGCTTCCGGCGAGATCGACATCATGGAACACGTGAATGCCGAGTCCGACATCTACGGCACCATCCACTGGCAGGGTCCGGACGGCGGTCACGCGTCCTACGGCGGCCACACGGCCACCAACGTCGCGGACTATCACGTGTACGCGGTCGAGTGGGACGAGCGCTTCATCCGCTGGTTCGTCGACGGACGCGAGTTCCACGTCGTGGACATCACCAACAGCGTCAACAGCACCGAGGAATTCCATCGCGACTTCTTCCTGCTGCTGAACCTGGCGGTGGGCGGCAACTGGCCGCAGTGGAACATCGACGAGAGCCGGCTGCCCGCGAAGATGTACGTGGACTACGTGCGCGTCTACAAGAAGGACGGCGCGACGCCGGCATTCACGACGACGCTGCAGGCGGCCAACTTTGCGCTGCAGTCGGGCATGCAGCTCGAGGCGTCGAGCGAAGGCGGCCAGAACCTCGGCTGGATCGACACCGGCGACTGGGCGGTGTGGAACCTCAACCTGCCGCAGGGCGGGACCTACACGGTCGAGTACCGCGTCGCCAGCCTGAACGGCGGCGGCAGCCTGCAGCTGGAGATGGCGGGCGGCACGCCGGTGTACGGCGCGGTGGGCGTGCCCTCGACGGGCGGATGGCAGAACTGGACGACGGTCTCGCACCGCGTCACGCTGCCGGCCGGCCAGCAGCAGATCGCGGTGAAGGCCAACGGGCCGGGGTGGAACCTGCGGTCGGTGAAGATCACGAAGTCGTGATTGCCGTGATCTCGTGATGCAATGCGGCGGATGTCCCTCGTCCGCCGCATTGCCCCGCCGATAGAAAGCCAACTCGCGCCGTCCTACGCCGGCGCGAATCTGGCCGACGCCTTCGCCATCACGCTGGCCGACGAGGCGCAGGACGACGCGATGGCGCTGGCCCGCGCCACGCTGGCCGATCCGCCGTGGTGGTTCCGCGCGCTGCTCGCGATCCGCGATGCGGCGGTGAAGCCGCTCGGTCTGAAGACCTCGGCGGCGATGCGCCAGCACCTCGATGAGATCGGTGTCGAGCACGTCGACATCTTCCGCGTGCTCTCCGCCACGCGCGACGAAGCGATCTTCGGCGAGCAGGACCAGCACCTCGATTTCAAGCTGTCGATCCTGATCCGTCGCGTCGAAGGATCGACGCGACGCGAAGCCGTCGCGACGACAGTCGTGAACTGCCACAACCGGCTGGGCCGGTTCTACCTCGCGCTCATCCTGCCGGGGCATGTGCTGGTCGTGCGCTCGCATCTGAAGGCGGCGGCACGGCGTTTCGGTACGGCTGGCTAAGCCGCCCGGCTCGGCTTCAAGACAGACTCACTCAATCCACTTGTAGGTCTCGTCTTTGCTCAAGAACGCGATGCGGTCGTAGGTGCGTTGAATCTTGCAGCGCGCGATAGCGACAGCTGCTCCCGCGCCATGGCCAAAAGAAACCGTCAACAGCGTTTCGCATTCGTTTTTCAACGCCGTCCGCCACGCTCGATCGGCGCCGCTGATGGCGTTCACCACATCTTTCCGGATGCGTTGCTTTTCCTCCGTCGAATACTCGCCGGGATCAAACTTCTGCGCCCGGACCAGCAGATTCTTCAGCTTCTGTTTGAGAAGCTGATCAGCCTGGTCGTACTCTTCCAGCAAGCAGGCGAGATCGTCCAGCTCTGCCACCTCACATCGCGCGCTCGCGGCCTCGGCGTTCAATGGCCATGCCATCACTGCCGTGACGGCGAAAACCACCAGAAGTCCTTGGAGATTCAGAAGGATGGAGGGGGTTCGTCTCATGCTCGTTGGATCCTCAGTCGTTGCTGATTTGCGGAGTTCAGCGAATGGAAACAATGATCTTGCTGACCTGATCGATGGGGGCTTCGTTCATCGCGTCGAGCCTCGACGGGTCAAACTGCCGGCGCCACCTTCTCCTGATCGCGCCTTCCCGCCGTGAGCCACAGGATCACCGCGAACACCGCGCCGCCGACGCTGGCCAAGCCGAAGAACAGCATCATCGACTCATAGCCCGCGGGGTTCTGCGCGCTCGCGCCGGCGCGGTCGTTGAGCCAGCCGGCGACGAGGTTGGCGCCCGCGATGCCGGCGTTCTGCGCGACCCACATCAGGCCGATCGCCGTGCCGAAGCGCGCGGGCGACACCAGCTTGCTGGCCAGCGGCCACATCACCGCCGGCACCAGCGAGAAGCTCACGCCGATCAGCGCGGTCGAGACCCACAGGCTGGTCGACGTCAGCGCCATCGTCGCCATCGCGATGGGCAGCAGCACCGCGCCAAACGCGAGGAATGGCGCATAGCGTCCGACGCGGTCGCACAGCCAGCCGAAGGCCGGCGTCGCGAAGACGGCCGCCAGGAACACGTAGCTGTTCATCGCGCCCGCCGCGGCCAGGTCCAGGCCGTGCGCTTGCTGGAAGTACTTGATCGAGAAGGTGCTGCGGAACGCGAGGATCACCGAGTACCAGAGCACGCACAGCGTCAGCAGGTACCAGTAGGCCTTGCCGAAGTGCAGCAGGTCGCGCCACACGAACGGGTGCGCCTGCTGTTCGATCTCGCCCTTGGCGGAGGCGGCGATGCGGCGGTCCATCGCCCAGTAGGCCAGCGCCCCGGCGAACGAGGCGGCGGCCATCGCGGCGGCAATCATCAGCGGCGGTTGCCAGCCTTGCGCGTAGGCATGCGGGAACCAGGTGGGCGACATGTCCGAGGAGAACGACCCCAGGCGGCCGATCGACAGCGCCAGTCCCATCGAGAACGCCACGTTGCCGCCAACGAAGTACTGAGCCAGCGCCGCGAGTGTCGCGATGCCGAATGTCTCGGCGCCGATGCCGAACAGCAGCCGTCCCGCGGCCATGCCGGCGAAGCTCGGGCTGAGCGCGGTGAGCAGCGCCCCGAGGAAACAGATCCCGGCCGTGCACAGCGTCATGCGCGCGGCGCCGAAGCGGTCGACGAGCACGCCGCCGACGAGGATCAGCACGACGTTGGGCAGGCTGTAGATCGCGTTGAGCAGGCCGATCTGCTGGTCGCTGAAGCCGCGCTGGCTCTGGAGCGCGTCGGCGACGGGGCCGATGGAATCGTAGACGTAGTAGTTGCCGTACAGCGACGCGGCGATCAGGGCGCACACCAGCCACGCGAGGGCGCGGCTCGGGGACTTGTCGTTCATGAGGAGAGCCTCGGGAATCTTGTGCGGTCGCGGGGGACCGAAGGGGCGGATTCTCGCCTCCCCCTGGTAACCGCCCGTAAAGCTGCCGTCACGACGCGACATTCCGCGACGCAGCCACCCATCAGTGGGGGCCGGGTTCGCCCGCATTTGGGATAAGGTCCGGGCCGTTCCAGTAGCCGTTGCGTTCAGGAGATCCCCATGGCATTCGCGCGTTCCTTCGCCTCCACCGGCCCTTCCCTGCCCCGCACGGGCAGTGTGATCGCCGCTTGCCTCGCCGTGGCGATGCTCGCCGGCTGCGGCAAGCAGGGCGCGACGCTGGGCGACGGCAGCTCGGAGATCACCGGCTCCGCCGGCCCGGCCGGCGCCAACAAGGCCAACCGCGAACTGATGAAGTGCGATGCGCCGGTCGCGACGCTGTCGCTGATGGAGAACCCCAACGGCTACACGATCAGCGCGCCCAACGGCCTGCCGAATTCGCCGCTGCCGCTGGTGCGGCTGCTCGCGCAACAGAGCGGCTGCTTCCGCGTGGTCGATCGGAACTCGGGCCTGAAGGCCACGATCAAGGAGCAGGAGCTCAAGGACGCCGGCATCCTGCGCCAGCAGGGCAGCACGGTGCACAAGGGCAAGGGCTATGAAGCGCAGTACACGCTGATCCCGAGCCTGACCTTCAGCGAGCAGGACGCGGGCCGCCAGGTCGGCGGCATCCTCGGGATGATCCCGGTGCTCAACAAGTTCGTCGGCGCGGCCGAGCACATCAAGCTCAAGGAAGCGCAGGTGGCGCTGCTGCTGACCGACAACGAGACGACGGAGCAGGTCGCCGCTGCGACGGGCTCGGTGCGCGTCACCGACCTCGGCATGGGCGGGCTCGTGCTGGGCAAGCTCGGCGGCGCCGCGGGCGCGGGCTGGGCCAACAGCAACGAAGGCAAGGTCATCGCCGCGGCGTTCCTCGACGCACACAACCAGCTCGTCGTCCAGGCCCGCATGCTGCAGGCCAAGGACCTGCCGGATCCCGTGCCGATGAAGAAGGCTGGGGACGCGAAAAAGGCGCCCGCTGGCGCGTGACCGCTCACCGGATCCCTCGTTCCGCCTGGGCCCCTTCGTAGCCCTTATGAGCCCCTCTCCCGCACTGCTGGAGAGGGGTCAGTCAGTGAGGCGGCGCCTCGACGAGTGATGTCCGCTCCAACCTCAGTTGCCCGAATGCAGCGGGCACGTGGAAGTTCGGCTTCTCGCTGCCGGTCGGATTCCAGGCGCTGAACTGCCGCGACTCCTTGTTCCCCTCGATGCGGAACAGGTTGATCCGCCAGCCGTCGAGCGACTGCGCCGCGCGCGGCATCGGCACCACGAGTTCCGCCGTCCACATCCGGTGGACCTCGTCCACCGACGTACGCGCCTGACTCTCACCGATGAAGCGCTTGCGGCCTTGACCTCGCACCTCGAGATCCATCACCAGTCCGTTCGGCGAGACCTCGACCTCGCGGTAGCGGTCCGTGCCCGCATCCTGCGGCGCCTGCAGGAAGACCTCGACGACGTCGCGCTCCCACAGCGGCCAGATGCCCGTCGCGGAGACCTCGCGCTCATACGTCGTCAGCGCGTTGTAGCGGCTGCTGAAGCGCAGGTGCAGCGCCCCGTCCGCATGCAGCAGCTGCACACGCGTCGACTGCGTGCCGGTCAGCGGGCGACCGCGCCAGTCGTGCGCGAAGAACAGCGCCGGCGCCTCCTCCCACGCCGAAGCCAGCGCGAAGCCATCGCGGCCGATCAGCCGTGACGGCAGCCGCGCGGCGCGCGCGAGCGGGCGCTCGATCGCCGAGCTCAGCACCGCCTCGATCAGCAGGTTCTCCTTGAAGCTCACCTTCAGCGTCGGCTTCGCCGCGTCGACCGCGCCCAGGTCCACCCCGTTCACGTAGTCGCGGATCTTCCACACGCCGGGGCCGAGCCCGCGCAGCGTCACCGTGCCGTCGAAGCTCGGCGCATAGAACGCGTAGTGCATCACCCCGTTCTTCTCGACGACATGCGTCTCGGGCTTGTCGAATGCGATGTCGTAAAGCTCGCCGCGGTAGGCGCCGTCGGACAGGCCCTTCGCGTTGTGCGCGGTGATCCACTTGCGCCAGTGCGTCTCGCGCTCCGGCGTCAGCAGGAAGGAGTCCTTCGGCTTCGGATCCTCCGGCCACGTGAACTTCGTCGACACCACGCCGCCGACGCCCACCGCGGACGCGAAGTCCATGCCGCCGGTCGACAGCTCGACGTGGTCGCCGGCATAGGCCGACCAGCGCCCCATCTGCGCCTTCAGCGCCTTGCCCTTGTGCCGCACCTGCCAGCTCGACAGCGGGTCCGAGGCCGGCGCCTGGTCGATCCACGGCATGTTGTGGAAGGCGTAGCTCGTGCCGCACGGGCAGACCTCGACCACGGCTTCCGGATTCACCGCATGGCAGGCCTCGAACATCACGCGGTAGAAATCCGCCATGTGCTCGTACGAGTCCTCGGGCTTCTTGTGCTGATGCTTCGGGTTGAAGCACGAGGCCACGCCATTCAGGTGTTGGCCGTCCACCTTGACGCCGTCGAATCCCCAGTCCTGGATGATCTTGCGGAACATCGCCGCGGTGCGCTCCTGGGTGCCCTTCGCGCCGGGGCACAGGTAGAGGCAGTTCCACCACGTGATCATCTGCGGCGCGCCGTTCTGGTCCAGCAGCAGCAGATCCGCGTGTTCATGCAGCTCATCGCTGCCCGGCGCCACCGCCAGCGGCGCGATCCACAGCCGCGCCTTCATGCCGCGCGCATGGATGTCGGCGACCAGCGCCTTCATGTCCTCCTCGCCCCGCGGGAACTTCTTGAGATCGATGTCGAACCAGTCGCCGGTCTGGCGCTGCCAGCCGTCGTCGAGCACCGCCCACTTGAGGCCCAGTTCCTGCGCCTTCGGCAGCGTGGCGCGCACGCGCGCCAACGAGAAGTCGCGCTCGTAGCCCCACGCGCACCACACCGAGTCGTGCGCGCTGCGCGGCGGCTCCGGCGCGGCCAGGCCTTGCGCGTTCATCAGCCGCCGGTAACGGTCCAGCGGCACGAAGCAGTCGCCCTCGTGCACCGCGACGAAGGCCAGCGGCAGCGCCAGCGTCTCGCCCGGCGCGAGCGTGCGCGGCTCGTCGCCGCGCAGCGCGATGTCGACCTGCTCGCCCACCGCCTTCACCGGCAGCGAGACCAGGCGCGGCAGCTTGTCCAGATGGCCGAGCGCGACGCCCAGGTCGCGCCGCCACACGTCCACGAGCGGCGTGCCGCCGCCGTAGTCGGACGAGTCCATGCCGAGGAAATTGCGCTGCTCGAAACCGCGCTTGACCGGCTGCATCCAGTCGCGCCGGTCCGTGTGCGTCGAGCCCGAATAACTCCACCACCCGCCCGCATGTCGCGGCGCCGCCAGCAGGCGGTGCGACGCGACCGTCCATCCCTGGACCATCAACGGTTTGTCCGAGCGGTTGATGAAGGCGACCTCGATCAACGCGACGCCGGGGTGCTCGTCCAGCAGCGTCACCTTCACCGTCTTCTCGACGGCCGCGCCCTCGGCCTTGCCGGTGAGGGTCAGGCGTTGCCCCGCGCCGAACGGCGTGCTGCCGCTGCTCGGGACCGCGCTCGTCAGCGCGAAGCGTTCCAGCGTCCGGGGCGTCGTCGGCGGCGGCGCGCCAGCCGCTTCCGCGCCGAGCAACGCCGCGCCGGCCGCAACCGGCTTCAGTTCCGCAATGACGAGTTGCTCACCCGCGTCGAAGCCGGTAAGTGCCAGCGGACGCGCACCGCCCAGCCGCACGATCCGGCTGCGCATGCGTTCATCGAATTGCAGCGAGAGCCGCTCGTCCTGCAGCCGCACGTGGCCGCGTCCGAGGTCGGCCGACCGCGCCGCCGCCGCCGCACCGGGCGACGCGACCGTGGCGGCCAGCGCCAGCTTCGGCGTGATCGTCGCGACCGGGGCCGCCCCCAGCCATTGGAGGAAGGCGCGGCGCCCGGTCATTGAGCCGCCTTCCAGGCGGTGGGATAGCTGCGCTCGGCGTTGAGGTGGTACAGCTTGTCGACGACGACCTTGGGCAGGCCGAGGCCCTTCACCGGCTTCTTGAGATCGGACACCTGGAACGACTCCTCCGTGTTGAAGTAGCGCCAGTGCATGCGCCACACCGGCTCGACTTCCTTCAGCAGTTCGGCCCCCGATTGTTGCGGCGGTTGCGAGACGTCGGTCCCGTACATCAGGCGGTCCTGGTACTTGATCATGAAGGCGCGCACCTTGGCCCGGTCCCGCTGGCTCTGGTACTGCAGCTGCCCGATGCGCGCGGCCAGATCGACCTTGGCCAGCGGGAAGCGGTCCAGGAACGCGGCCAGTTCGTCGACGTTGCGCTCCAGCGAGGCCATGTGCATGCCGACGAACTTCAGCTTCGGATGCGCCGCGACCATGCGGTCGCGCGCGGCCATCTGGTCCTCCCAGCTGGGCATCTCCGGATGCAGCGCCATGTGGTACTGCGGGTGATGCGCGAAATACTCGCGGTCGTTGATGACCGTCATCTTGTCCAGCGGCAGCCAGCAGTTGTGCGGCTCGCCCTGGTGGCCGAGCATCGTGATGCCCTGCTCCTCGAAATAGGTGAACAGCGGCTTGAAGCGCGCGTCGTCGATCATGACGAGCTTGCCCTGCTTGTCGCGCAGGCTCATGCCGATGTTCTTCCACACCTTCACGCCGACCGCGCCGGCGCGCAGGCCGGCATCGACGCGCTGCTTGGTCGCGGCTAGCCAGCCTGGTTGATCCGAAGTCTCCGACGAGAAACTCACCGCCCAGGCCACGTCCGCCGGACGCGCCTTGCGCAGCTCGATCGCCGCCTGCTGCTGCTCGTCCAGCGGCGGGAAGTCCGGGTAGTCGACGTTGATCGTCAGCACCTTGAAACCGAGCTGGCGCGCGGCGTCGATGAACGCCGGACCGGCGTTGTGCAGATGCACGTGCGAATCGATCTTCGGGACCTTGGTGAAGTCCGCCATCGTGTAGCGGTCTCCATCGTTGTCCTTGGACTTCGGTGCCGCCAGGACGCCAGAAGAGGCGGCCATCGCGACGGCCGTCAATGCGGCGCTCAGCAGGGCCGGCAGCGCGGCGCGGACGGGAGTTCTCGTCATGGGGGTCATGGGATCAACAACGGTGGGAACAGTGGGAACAGTGGGAAGGTCAGTCGCAGCTGTAGCGGTAGGCGTCGTTCAGGTCCAGCGGCAGCACCAGCGTGCGGATCTTCGCGGCCTTCATCTTGGTGCAGAGCTTGTCGCGCGCGCCGTTGGTGTTCTTCTTGTACTTGGACGCGTACTCGGCGTTGAACACGGGCTTGTTCTTGCTCGTGAAGACCGAGTAGCCGCCGCACTCGTCGTACTGGTTGCACTGCTCGTTGACGGCCATGTCGAAATACGGCTCCAGCTGCGCCAGCTGGTCGACGTCGTTCTTCAGCGCGATCGCCAGGCCGCGGCCGTGGGCGGCGTTGGCGAGGTACTTGTTGTAGTCGAGCTGGGTCGCGGCCGTCAGCGGGAAGCCGGTCGAGTTGGTGTAGCCGTCGACGTTGTCCGGCTCGACGCCGTCACAGCCCTTGGAGACGGCCAGGTCCAACCGGCTGAGCATCACCGCGCGCACGTTGGCCGAGCGCGTGTCCAGCCACTTCTCGCCGGCCCAGCCGTCCAGCGCGTTGCCCATGTCGGCGGCGTTGAAGCTGCCGAAGTCGGCGCGCCAGTTCTCCGAGCTGCCGGCGGAGAAGTAGCAGACGACCTTGCGGCCCTGCGCCTTCAAGCCGGCGATCGTCTGCGCGGTCGTGTCGAAGAGGTCGATGTCGTACACGGCCACGTTGTAGCCGGTGTTGAGCGTGCCCGTCAGCTGCCACTGCCAGGTCGTGTTCACGCCGGGCTTCCACCACGACTGCGCGTGCGCGCCGGTGGCGGCGGTGAGTCCCAGGGCCAGTGCGGCGGCGGTCGCGAGGCCGGTGGCCATCGAACGGATCAGCGAGCGTTTCATGAGTTCTCCTGTGATGCGGGCCGTCGTGCGGCCCGGGTGTTGTGTGGAACCCCGACGTCCTCTCCGGAACATCCCGATCTGGAATACCCCGTTTGGTAAGCGCCGATCAGCGCGGCATCAGAACTTGATGCTCGCCCCGATCGTGAACGCCCTGCCCCAGCGGTTGTAGCCTTGCGGCAGGGTGATGTTGCCGTCGCCCAGCGTGTACTCCTGCTTGGCGTCGGTCAGGTTGCGGCCCTCGATGGAGATCCGCAGCCACTTGTTGACTTCATAGGCCGCCTGCGCAGTCAGCCAGGTGATGGCCTTGGCGCGCTCGTTGAAGCCCGGGCCGATCACGTTGATCGCCGACACGAACTCGTCGGTGTGGTCCGCCGTGGCGCTGATGCTCCACGGCCCCTTCTCGTAGAGCAGGCCCAGCGACGAGGTCGCCGGCGCAATGCCTTCCAGCGGGCGCTTCTCGCCGCCGACCCAGCTGTCGGAGCGGTTGCGCGTGTACTGCGCCCGCACGCCGAAGCCGTTGTCCCACAGATGCTGGAAGCCGATCTCCATGCCGCGGACCCGGGCCTTGTCGCCGTTGATCGGCTTCATCACGTTGAACAGGTGGCCCGGCACGCCGATGTCGACGCCGGTTTCCCAGCTGGTGGTGATCTGGTTCTTGATGTCCTTCTGGAACACCGCGAAGGTCAGCGCCGAGTTGCGGGCGTAGTACCACTCCAACGAGGCGTCGTACTGCTTGGCGCTGTAGGGCTTCAGATCGGCGTTGCCGCCGAAGACCTGGGTGAAGTCGCCCCAGGCGACGCTGGCCGTGGTGCTGGTCGGCGCGAGCTGCTCGACCGACGGCCGCGCCATCGTCTTGGCCGCGCCCAGGCGCAGCTGCAGCGCGTCGGTGAAGTGCCAGACGAAGTTGGCCGACGGCAGGCCGTAGGTGTACTCGGCGTCCTGGCTGATCTCGGTCGGATCGGCGTAGACGGCGGTGTAGTTGAACGGGCCGTTCTCCGTCAGGCTGGCGATCTTGGCATCCCAGGCCTTGGCCGTGGTCTTGGTCTTCACCAGGCGCACGCCGATGTCCGCGTTCCACTGCTCGCCGGAGAGATCCGCCTCGACGAAGAACGAGGTCGTCTTCTCGCGCACGCGGTAGCTCTGCAGCGGGTTCCAGACCGGTCCGGCGTTGCTGAAATCGTAGGTGCCGCCGTCCGGACGCGGCTTGCCGTTGTAGGCCTGCAGCGCCGCCAGGTAGTTGGGCACGTCGAAGCCCAGGAACGAACGCGGGAAGCTGCCGCTGACGCCGTTCATGAAGTTGGGCGGGCTCAGGTGCTCGTTGAGCACGTTGCCGCCGAGCTGCCCCACGTTGATCGCGTTGGTGCCGGAGTAGTAGTTCTCCCCGCCGTTGATCGCGTTGTCGACCAGGTCGCGGTTCTTGTCGCGCCGCGTGGCCTGCACGCCGAACTGGATCTGGTCGACGTTGAAGCGGTCCACCGTCCAGGCGCCGTTCAGCGTCAGGCCGCGGATCTTGTCGTCGATGTTGTCGCCGCTCAGGCCCAGGTAATGGGTGTTGAAGTCGTTCGGGCCGAAGGCGCCGCTGGCGAGGCCGCCGATCAGGTCGCGGCCGTCGGCGAAGGTGGTCTTGATGTCGGGCACCTGCGAGCCGGTCAGGTTCACCGTCGTCACGTTGGGCTGGTTCATGCGCAGCACCGTGTAGGTGTCCTGCCCGCCGGAATGCCGCTTGGACGTCGACTGGTAGACGTCGCCGTTGAACTTCAGCGTCTCGGTGGCCTTCCACTCGGCGTTGAGGCCGTAGACGGCGCTGTCGACGACGCGGTGCGTGGTCAGGTTCAGCAGCTCGGGATTGAGCTGGTTGTCCGGATTGGCGCTGTCCATCGTGAAGCCGGTGACGACGCCGTTCTCGGTCTTGATGTTGGACCAGCGGCCCGGCGCGAACAGCGTGTAGAACGACTGCTGGTAACCGACCTGCGGCGAGTTCAGCCGCGTCTTGATGCCGTCGACGGTGACCTTGAGCGCGTCGCTCGGACGCCATTCGACCTTGCCGGAGAGCGCGGTGCGCTTCTTCTGTTCCTGGATGGTGCCGACGCGGAACTGGCCCGGGCCGATCAGGCCTTCCTCGTCCTTGTCCAGCACGCCGTTGCCGTTCGGATCGATGTTGCCGCCCCAGGCGTTGCCGGTCCAGTTGGCGGCCGGGTCGGAGATAGGGTTGCGCGTCCAGCCGCCGTCGTTGCCGGCGGTGTCGGTGCGGACCTTGCGGTCGGCATAGACCACGCCGAACAGCACGCCCAGTTCCTTGCCGAAGGTGTTGCTGTAGGTGGCCGAGACCTTGCCGCCGTTGAGCTTGGACATGGTGTTGCGGTCGCCCTCGACGCGCAGGATGCCGTGCTGGCCGGGCTGGTCGAAGGGGCTGGCCGAACGCAGGTTCACCAGGCCGCCGATCGCGCCTTCCATCACCGAGGCCTGCGCGGACTTCACGACGTCGGCGCCGCTGATGATGTCCGAGGGCAGCACGTCGAAGGCGAAGTCGCGGCCCTCGCCGTCGGTGGCGAGGATGCGGTTGTTGAAGGTCGTCAGCGTGTATTCGGGACCCAGGCCGCGCACGCTGACCTTCTGGCCTTCGCCGCCGGCGGTGCGCGAGATCGACACGCCGGTGATGTGACTCAGCGAGTCGGCCACGTTGTCGTCGGGGAAGCGGCCCAGCTCGGTGGCGCTGATGCTGTCCTGCACGCCGGACGCGGCGCGCTTGAGGTTCAGCGATCGCTGCAGGCTGGCGCGGGTGCCGGTGATCTCGACGCGGTCCAGCGTCTGGTCGGCGTCCCTGGCCTTGGCGTCGGTCTTGGCGTCGGTCTTGGCGTCGGTCTTGGCGTCGGCGGGCGTCGAGGCCGCCGCCGCCGGCGGCTGGACCTGCGCCTGCGCCGCGCCCAGCGCGGTCAACGCGGCGATCGCGGCGGCGGCGGCGATGGGCCGCGGCGCAAAACCGGCAATCAGGAGGGAGGACAGGGGAGCTCGCATCTCAGGGTTCCTTGTGTTGGCTTGTCCGCTGCCAGTCCTGGACCTCGACCGGCTTGGCGCAAGTCTACGTAGTCTTTCGATTAATTTCGCATATCGTTTTTACCGACGTTTATTCTTTCGAATTGATGACGGTCGAAAGAATTCGAGCTACACGTTCTCACAAGATCAGCTCGACCACGCCTGATTCGTTCGGGTTTTCCCGCGAAATTCGCCGCTTCGTGGCTTGTCACGGTTTCTTCCGTTGTGTTTCCGCTTTCCTTACCCTATTCTTTCGTTCGAAAGCTTACGACGATCCACGGCCCCATCGGGCGGTCGAGACCCCTCCAAGAAAGAAAGCGATCTCCATGCAACGACATTGGCTGACCTACGCACTTGTCACGACCCTGTTCTGGGGCGCGTGGGGCGCGTTGACGGGCTTGTCTTCCGAACGCGGCTTCCCGGACACGCTGGTCTACGTCGTGTGGGCGCTGACCATGATCCCGCCGGCCGTGTTCGTGCTGGCGCGCGCCGGCTGGAAGCTGCAGCGCGACCGCCGTGCCGTGATCCAGGGCCTGACGGTCGGACTGCTGGGCGCGGGCGGGCAGATGCTGCTGTTCCGCGCGGTCGAGTCCGGTCCCGCCTACCTGATCTTCCCGATCGTGTCGCTGTCGCCGGGGGTGACGATCGCGCTGTCCTTCGGACTGCTGCGCGAGCGTACCGGCAAGCTCGGCGTCGCCGGCATCGTGCTGGCGCTGTTCGCACTGCCGCTGTTCGACTACCAGCCCGGCCAGCAGAGCCAGGCGCTGGGACTGTGGTTCGCGCTGGCCGTCGTCGTGATGGCCGCCTGGGGCCTGCAGGCCTTTTTCCTGAAGACCGCCAACAACGCCGCCAGCGCGGAGAGCATCTTCTTCTACATGACCGTCAGCGCGCTGTTGTGCATCCCGGCCGCGCTGTGGATGACGGATTTTTCCAAGCCCATCCCCTGGGGCTGGGACGGCCCCGGCCTGGCCGCCGTGATCCAGGTGCTCAACGCGATCGGCGCGCTCACGCTGGTCTACGCCTTCCGCTACGGCAAGGCGCTGGTCGTCTCGCCGCTGGTCAACGCGGGCGCCCCGCTGCTGACGGCGCTGGCCTCGATGGCGATGAGCGGCGCCACCCCCGGCGGCTTCAAGCTGGCCGGCGTCGCGCTGGCCTTGCTGGCCGCGCTGCTGCTGGCCCTGCAACCCGAAGGCGACGCCAAGACGGCCCCCTCGCACACGCCTTGAACACGCCTTGAACACGCCTTGAACACCCCACCAGCGGCGCGATCCGGCCGGCGACGTCCACCCCCGACCCCACCCGCGATCCCGTACCGCCTACTCGACAGGAAGGATTCCCCTTGAAGCTCATGCTCGATCTCGTGCGACGCCACCAGCAGTCGGCGTCCGGCGCCGACGCGCCAGCCATCGGCATCCCCTCGATGTGCTCGGCGCATCCCGTCGTCATCGCCGCGACGCTGCGCGAGTGCGGCGCGCTCGGCCGCCCTGCGCTGATCGAGGCCACCTCCAACCAGGTCAACCAGGACGGCGGCTACACCGGCATGACGCCGGTCGACTTCCGCCGCTTCGTCGAGGCGATCGCCAAGGCCGAGGGCGTCGACACCGACCTGCTGATCCTGGGCGGCGACCACCTCGGTCCGAACGCGTGGCGCAAGCAGCCTGCGGCGCAGGCGATGGCCAAGGCGGAGGTGATGGTGGCGCAGTACGTCACCGCCGGCTTCCGCAAGATCCACCTGGACTGCTCGATGTCCTGCGCGGACGATCCGGTGCCGCTGTCCGAAGCCGAGATCGCCGCCCGCGCGGTGCGCCTGTGCCTGGCCGCCGAGGCCGCCTGGCGCGACACGCCCGACCGCGGCGAGCCGCCGGTCTACGTCATCGGCACCGAGGTGCCGGTGCCGGGCGGCGCGCATGAGGACCTGGAAGAGCTCGCGGTGACCTCGCCCGAGGCGGCCGGCGCGACGCTGGCGCTGCACCGCGAGGCGTTCGCGAAGTCCGGCCTCGACGCGGCCTGGGAGCGCGTGATCGCGATGGTCGTGCAGCCGGGCGTCGAGTTCGACCACCACAAGGTCATCGACTACCGGCCGGAGAAGGCGCGCGCGCTGAGCGCGTTCATCGCCTCGCAGCCGGGTCTGGTCTTCGAAGCGCACTCGACCGACTACCAGACGCCCGAGCGCCTGGCGCAACTCGCGCGCGACCACTTCGCGATCCTGAAGGTCGGCCCGGGCGCGACCTTCGCGCTGCGCGAGACGCTGTGGGCGCTGGCCGCCGTCGAGCGCGAATGGCTGGGCCCGCAGGCCGGCCACGACAACCTGGTCGACACGGTGTTCGGCGTGATGCGCGCGGAGCCCGGGCACTGGGCGCCCTACTACCAGGACCCGTCGCGCCTGCAGGTCGACCTGGCCTACAGCCTGAGCGACCGCATCCGCTACTACTGGGCGCATCCGAAGGTGCAGACCGCCTGCGCGGCGCTGCTGGACCGGCTGGAACATTCGCCGCCGCCGCTGACGCTGCTCAGCCAATTCCTGCCGCGCCAGTACGACGCGATCCGCGAGGGCCGCCTGCGCAACCGCCCCGCCGAGCTGCTGCGCGATGGCGCCGCGCAGTCGCTGCGTCCCTACCTCGCGGCCTGCGCCGCCTGAACGACAGAACGCCCGAACGTCCGGATGCCAGAACGCGCGACGACCTGAACCGCTTCGACATCCGGCCCTTTCTCATGCAACAAGATCCGTCACGATGAGCCTGCTCAACTTCGAACCCGCCGAACTCGCCCGCCGCGGCGCGCCGCATACCGCGCGCGAGATCGCCCAGCAACCCGAGGTCTGGCGCACGGTGCATGCGCTGGTGCAATCGCAACGCGCGGCGATCGACGCCTTCCTGCAGCCGCTGCTGGCGCTGCCGGACCTGCGCATCGTGCTGACGGGCGCGGGCAGCTCGGCCTTCATCGGGCAATGCCTGGCGCCGGCGCTGCTGCAACAGCTGGGCGCGAAGCCCGGCCTGCGCGTCGAGGCGATCGCGACCACCGACATCGTCTCCAATCCGGCGCAATGCCTGCAGCCCGGCGTGCCGACGCTGCTGGTGTCCTTCGCCCGTTCGGGCAACAGCCCGGAGAGCCTGGCAGCGGTGGAGCTGGCCGACGCGACCGTGGGAGAGTGCCATCACCTCGCGGTCACCTGCGCGGCCGACGGCACGCTGGCACGCCGGCTCGGCGGGCGCGATCGCGCCCATGTGCTGCTGCTGCCCGACGAGACGCATGACCGCGCCTTCGCGATGACCTCGAGCTTCACCGGCATGCTGCTGGCCGCGGCCTGGGCCTTCGGCCTGGCGCTGCCGTCGGCGCAGACGCTCGGCGACGCGGCGCGCCAGCTGCTGGCCACCGAGGCCGCGCGCCTGGACGCGCTGAACGCGCAGCCGTTCGAGCGCGTCGTCGTGCTCGGCAGCAACGGCCTGCAGGGCCTGGCGAAGGAAGCCGCGCTGAAGGTGCTGGAGCTGAGCGACGGCCGCCTGGTCGCGCTGGCCGATTCGCCGCTGGGCTTCCGCCACGGCCCGAAGACGGTGCTGAACGACCGCACGCTGGTGCTGATCGTGCTGTCCAACGACAGCTACACCCGGCGCTACGACCTGGACCTGCTGCGCGAGCTGCGCCGCCAAGGCCGGGGCCGCATCGTCGCGCTCAGCACCTCGGCGCTGAACGCCGAGGACGCGCTGGCCGCGGACGACGTGCTGCTCGACCTGCCGGTCAACGCGCCCGACCTGGCGCTGGCGCCGGTGGCGCTGGTGTTCGCGCAGTGTCTGGCCCTGCTGGCCTCGCTCAAGCTCGGCATCACGCCGGACAATCCGAGCGCCTCGGGCACCGTGACGCGCGTCGTCAGCGGCGTCATCATCCATCCGCTCGCCACGTCGGCGCCTTGACCCCCTGCGCACTCGCCCAGCGGGCCGTGCATCGGCCCGCGCATCGCCCCCCCGACCAGCCCCGCCCTCCGACCTGCCCACTGATCCGCTCATGACTCCCGGCACCCACGACACGGCCGACCGCCCGATCTTCCTCGGCATCGACGGCGGCGGCACCAAGACCTCCTTCCTGCTGCTGGACGGCGACGGCCGGCTGCTGGCGCGCCACACCACGACGACCAGCTACTACCTGGAGATCGGCTTCGGCGCCTTGCGCGCGTTGCTGCGCGACGGCGTCGTCGAGACGCTGAAGCGCGCCGGCGTGGCGCCGGAGCGCGTCACGTCCGCCTTCGCCGGCCTGCCGGCGCACGGCGAGGACAGCGCCTTGATCGCGGACTTCGACAGCCTGCTCGCCGGCGCGCTGCCGCGCGCGGTCATCGGCAACGACATGGTCTGCAGCTGGGCGGGTTCGCTCGGCGGCGACGAGGGCATCAGCCTGGTCGCGGGCACCGGCTCGATCGCCTACGGCGAATGGCAGGGCCGCGGCGCGCGCTCGGGCGGCTGGGGCGAAGTCTTCGGCGACGAGGGCTCGGCCTACTGGCTCGCGCGCGAAGGCCTCGCGCTGTTTTCGCGCATGGCCGACGGACGCGCCGCGCCGGGACCGCTGCTCGGGCTCGTGCGGGAGCATTTCCGGCTCGCGCATGACCTGGACCTCTGCGCGGCGATCAACGGCGACGCGGCGCGCAGCCGGCTCGCGCAGTTCGCGCGGCTCGTGTCCGCGGCGGCGGCCGACGGCGACGCGCAGGCGACCGCCCTGCTGGTCCGCGCTGGCGACGAGCTCGCCGCGCTCGCCGGCGCCATCGCGCGGCAGTTGGCGCTGCCGGCGGACGCGCAGGTCCCGGTCTCCTACACCGGCGGCGTCTTCGAAGCCGGCGCCACCGTCACCGATGCACTGCGGCGCGCGCTTGCCCGGGAGGTGCCCGGGGCGATGCTGATCGCGCCGCGCTTCGGTCCGGAACTCGGCGCCGCGATGTATGCGGCGCGGCTGGCCGGGATGCAGCTCCGGCATGCGACGGCCGCTGGCCCTCACCCCCACCCGCTCCCGCAAGCGGGAGAGGGAGCAGGACGGCCGACGATGTAAGGGTCGCGCCAGCACTTGCGAACAGTGCCGGATCGATATCATTCGAAAGTTCATCGCTTCCGCTTCCCATGACCACCATGACCACCGCTACCGCCGACAAGGCCGAGAAGCCTGACGCCGCGTTGCTGATCGACGAGCGCCGGCGGCTGATCCGCGAGCAGGTGCAGGCGCAGGGCAAGGTCACGGTGGAGGAGCTGGCCGAGCGTTTCGGCATCTCGGTCGTCACGATCCGCAGCGACCTGAACGCGCTGGCCTCGACCGGTGCGCTGCTGCGCACGCACGGCGGCGCGCTGGCGCATCGCGACACCGAGGAGGTGCCGATCAGCGTCAAGCAGAAGCTGCACCACGAGCAGAAGGTGCGCATCGCCGTCGAGGCCGCCAAGCTGATCCGCGACGGCGAGACCATCCTGCTGGACTCCGGCTCGACGACCGAGGAGATCGCCAAGCAGATCCGCGGCCTGCGGCTGCAGTCGCTGAACGTGATCACCAACGCGCTCAACATCGCCGTGCTGCTGGCGACGGTGCCCGGCGTCAACGTGATCATGCCGGGCGGGCTGCTGCGGCAGAACTCCTACTCGCTGTCGGGCCCGCAGGCGGTGACGGCGCTGCAGAGCCTCTACGCGGACCGGCTGTTCCTGGGCGTGGACAGCCTGGACCCGGAGATCGGCCTGATGACGCCGCATCTGCTGGAGGCGCAGTTGAACGCGCAGATGATGAAGATCGCGCGCCAGATCGTCGCGGTCGCGGACGCGTCCAAGCTGATGAAGCGCAACCTGTCGGTGATCGCGCCGGTCGAGCAGATCGACATGCTGATCACCGACAAGGAGGCCGACGACGGCATCGTCGGCGAACTGCGACGCCGCGGCGTCGAAGTCGTGCTGGCTTGACGGATCAGACGCCCATGGTCGTCTGGATCGCTGCGGCGACATCGGGAGACACCACCTGAGGATGGTTCTGGGCAATCGTCTCCAGCTGTTGCCGCAACTGATCGTCCAAGGCGATGGCCTGGTCCAGCCGATCCTCCAGCCAGGCGACCTCCGTGTTGAGGAACAGGGTCTGGAGCGTCACCTCTTCGGCATCTGACAGGGCTGCCTTGACGGCCTGGACGTCCATCACCAACGACCCGTCCGGCGCTCCGGCCGTCCATTCCTCTTCGCCCCACCATTCGTTCAGATGGGACACCGCAATGTCGAAGGTCGAGCGCTCCGGGACGTTCGACCGCTCTGACGCCACCATCTCCGGATGCGCCGCGACAAAGGACAACAGCGATTGGTGAAGCTGTCCCTGCAGCGCCTGGGCCTCTTCGCCGCGGCCCTCCCGGCCCGCGACACTCGCATCGAGGAACAAGGTGTGAAGCGCGTTTTCATCGGCGTCGGACAAGGCGTCCTTGAGCGCTCGGACATCCAGCACATAGGACGACTCCTCGGTACGCACCTCCCACTGGTCGGCCTCCCACCAGCTGTTGGTGAGCGACTCCGCAGCATCCTGGAAGTGCGAGGGGGTGGTGGCCATGGAGATCTCCTTCGAAACAGGGAAACGAGCAGTGCACCTGCGCGCTGCCCATCAGCGCGCTGCGACGCACAGGCCTTGGTGCCCCTGCAACGATGTCGGGATCCTCTGGGAAACCGGTTGTCCTCCGCCCTGATTTCATGACCGGTGCGCACGTCTCCTCGCGTGCGGCGTTCAGAGCAAGGCGAACGGCAGCGGGGCGAGCAGGTCCAGCTGCAACGGGGTGCCGTCGGCGAGCACGAAGCGCTCGATCGCGAAATCGCCCTGCATCCCGTTCCTGATGGTGACCCGGGTGTTCTCCTGGCCGTGCTCGTCCAGGACCACGATCACCAGATCGGCACCTTCCGTCAGCTTGAACAGCTGGCTTCGATCGATGCCCTCACCGAAGAGCAGCATGTCGGCATGGCCCGGCGTGGCGTCTTCGTCGAGGATCTCATCACGCCCGCCATCCCGCGTGACGACGTACACGTCGCTGCCCCTGCGGCCGGTCATGACGTTGTCCTTCCAGTCGCCCTGGAAGCGATCCGTGGCATCCGTCCCGCTGACGTGCTCGATGCCGCTCAGGCGATCCTCTCCGCCACGGCCCCACGTCACCTTCTGCGTGTCCAGCGTCGCGTAAATGCCGCCGCCGTCTCCGAACGCGCCGAGGTAATCCACCGTGTCGTTGCCGGCACCGCCCTGGATCTCCTTGTTCTGCGCTGCCCCAAGCGCGTAGGCGTGATCCACCCGGATCCGGTCGTCGCCGCCTCCCGCCAGGACCTTGTCGTGCAGGGCGCCGATCGGGATCAGGTCGTTCCCGTCCGTGCCGAGGTAGGTCGTCTTGCGACCGTCGCCCGGGACGAGACTCGGGGCCGGCTCGTCGGCCTGCTGCGGCCGGCCCGCCAGTTCCCACCACGCATACGTCGTGCCGTCGTGCAACTGGAACCGTTCGATCGCGGACTCCTTCCGGACGCCGTTCTGGATGGTGGTCACGGTATCGATCCTGCCCCCCGCCGCGAGCACCTCGATCACCACGTCGTCGCCTGCGACACTGACGCGCAGGTCTTCGCGCCGCAGGCCCTGCTCGAAGAGGAGCGTGTCGACATGGTCCGTCGTCGCGTCCTGATCGACGATCACGTCCCGGCCGCCGCCCCGCGTCACGAGGTAGACGTCGTTGCCGTGATACCCGGTCATGACGTTGTCGGCGGCATTGCCCTCAAAGTGATCGGCGGCGACGGTGCCGCCGATGTTCTCGACACTGACGACCCGGTCGTGTCCGGACGTGCCCCAGGTCACCAAGCGCTCCTTCAGCCTGACCGTGATGCCGACGTCGGGCGAATCGAAGGCGGTCTTGTAGTCCACCGTGTCGTTGCCGGGGCCGCCGCGGATGTACTTGTTGTCCTGCGGCAGGTCGCCGGACATGCGATGGGCGACCACGATCCGATCGTCGCCGGCACCCGCGACGATCCGTTCCGGGCCCACGCCGGTATGGATCGTGTTGTCCTGGTCGTCACCGTGCGTGACGTCGCCCCCTGGTTTCCCCTTCGAGGCAGACGGCGATCGCGATGCGCCAGTCTTGCGCTCGCCTGCGGCCGGCACCGATTGTCGGTCGGACTCGCTGGCCGCGTCCCGCAGGGGCTGGTCCAGGGGCTCCCGGCTCACCAGTTCGGACAGGCGGACCCAGTCTGCAGCGTCGTTCAGGATTTCCGCAAACAGGCCGCTGCGGTACTGGATCTTGTCGAGGCGCCAGGATGTCTCGAGCCCGTCGCCATGCCAACCCCGCAGGCGCAAGAGAGAGGACTGCTCCGGCACCTGGATCAAGAGATCCTCGCCCTCGCGATGTAAGCGCAGTTGACCGACGGTGTGGACGGTGCCAGCCGTCTCCTGATAGATCACCAGGGTGCGCAGTTCAGGATCGGGATCGAAGGCCCAATCCCCGAGACTGGCATCCCAGAGATATCCACGCTTCGAGTCCGCCTTGCCGGCAGGCGCTCCTCGGCCATCGTTCATTGTCTGTTCCTTCTTCATTGGAACCGAGGCGCGAGCACGCCACAGGCCAGCATGCCGACGCCGCCCGCGGCGCTTCCGCGGGCGGTCGTCCCATGCAACCCCTTTGGTCAACGCCCGGAGGGTTGGCGCTCGCGCACCCGCATGACCGACAGCGGCGGCGGCGCGGTCACCGTCCGACTCGCGACAGGCAGGCGCCTACCTGAATCAGGGCGCCTCGTTCGACCCCGGCGTTTTCAGCCGGATCGTCGTTCCCTCAACGGCCTGATCAACGGCCTGATCAACGGCCTGATCAACGGCCGGATCAACGTCTGATCGGCGTCTGATCGGCGCCAGATCAGCGCTTGAACGGCGCGCACGGATCCTCACGCGTCGGCGCAGGCGCGCGCTCGATGCGGTCGTAGCCGCCGGCGGGCGTGGCGCCGCCGGGCTCCAGATACGCGACGGCGTCGATGTCCGACGCCGGCACGCCGGCCGCCTGCAGGTAGACCGGCACGGCGACATCGCGTCGCACATGGCCGTTCCCGGCGATCAGCACCACGCGTCTCGCGCCCGACTTCCGCGCGTCGAACATGGCCTGCGCCATCGCGGCGTCGCGCGCGCGCTGCGCCTGGACCATGCCCGGCAGCATCGCCTCCGGCATGGCCCCGCAGTGGC
>CBIHMU010000068.1:0-30772 GCA_966211105.1 uncultured Burkholderiales bacterium | reverse complement strand
ACCGGCACCGGCACCGGCACCGGCACCGGCACCGGCACCGGCACCGGCACCGGCATCTGCATTGGCATCGGCGGGCGCGGAATCCGGCCGGGCGAGTGAATCTGGCGTCATGCGGTTCATCGGGAAGCGGGGGCTTGCAGCGCCTCGCGCCATTGGGCGGCGATGGCGCGCGTGGAATAGTCGCGCTCGATGGCCGGCATCGCGGCGCGCGCGCGGGCGGCCAGCGGCGCCGGATCGGCGATGTGATCGGCGAGCTGCGCCCAGTCGTCCAGCGCGCAGTGCGCGCGCCAGGGCTGGTAGTCGGGCAGGGGGTCGGCCATCACCGGCACGCCCTGGGCCAGGGCCAGCAGCATGCGGTTGTTGCTCTTGGCCATCGTGAAGGCGGTCATGCGGGCGGGCAGCAGCACCAGGTCCTGCTCGCCGAGCAGCGACAGGAAATGCAGCCGGTCCCAGGGCCGGTAGCGATGCGGGAAGGCGGCGCGGCCGAGCAGCTCGCGATACCGCTGTTCCGAATTGCTGACCACCGTCAGCCGCAGCGGCTGGCGCCGTGCGGCGGCCTCGAGCAGCGGCAGCAGCGGTTCGAGTTCGGCCATGCCGCCGGTCGCGTAGGCGCTGCCGTGATTGCCGAACCACACGAGCTGCCGGGCGACCCGGCGCTGCGCGCGGTGTTCGCGCAACTCGCGCCAGGCGCGCCACTGCCCGCCCCAGCGGCCGGGGTGCATGCGATGGGGCCAGGATTCGAAGTCGCGCGCGGCCGCGGGCGTCTCGACCGGATCGCCGACGACACGCACCGGCGCCGCTTCGCGCAGATCAGCAGGCAGGTGGGCCTGCAGTTCCGCCTCCAACAAGGGCTTCAGGCCCGGCGAGGAAACGGTGAACAGCGAGAACAGCGGCAGCGCCTCGCGGTAGGCGATCAGCAGCGCGGCGCGGGCGGGGTCGCCGGACTCGTTCAGGAAGTAGTTGTCGAAGCTGTCCAGCACCAGCCGCACACCCTGCGCTCGGGCCTCGGCCAGGCGGGCCGCACGCTGGCGCAAGGCCTCGGGCGAGCCGGCGTCGAGCAGCCATTTCGCCTGAACGACGAGCACGCCCGTGGCGGGCAGCGGCTGATCGTCCCGCGCCGGATCCAGCACCCGCGACACCAGGCCCGAGCGGCGCAGTTCGCGGCTCGGCATCAGGCAGCGCAGGCGCACGCCGGCGTAGGCCGGGTTCAGCGCGTGAGGCATCCAGTGAATCTGCAAACCGGCTCCGTCGCCCGCCTCCGACAGCGGGCAGGCCGCGATTGTGCGGCATGGTCGGAAACCTCCCCCCGAAGGGCGGCCCTCCAAGTGGGTGGGGTCGAGGACGGACGTGCCGACTCATTTCCACGCCAGAATCCGGCGGGGGCGATCCACGCCGCGTGGCCGCCCCTTTTTTCCGCCTCATTGCCTCACTGCCTCATTGCTTCACAGCCTCTTGGCCGCATCGCCGGTCCGTACCCCACGATGACGACGAGCACCGCCACTTTCCTTTCCACTGGTCAACCGCTGCTGCCGGGCCTGCCCGCCGACGCGCCGCCCGCGCAACGCGACGCCGCGTGGCAGACGCTGCTGTCGGCCGCCAACCCGGCCCCGGCGCTGGCGCAGGTCGGCGGACGCTTCTCGGTGGCCTGGCGGCAACCCGGCGGACGCACGCTGCTGGCGACGGACCGTTTCGGCATCGAGCCGCTGTGCTACCGCATCGTCGGCCATGAACTGCAGTTCGCCACCCGCGCCGACGACCTGGCCGGCGACGACGTCGACCTCGATCCGCAGGCGCTGTTCGACTACCTCTACTTCCACGTCATCCCGTCGCCGCGCACGGTGTTCCGCAACATCTTCCGCCTGCCGCCGGGGCATATGGCGGTGTTCGAGCGCGGCGAACTGCGCGTCACGCCCTACTGGACGCCGACCTTCCGCGCCGACCCGGCGCCCAGGCTCGAGGACCTGAAGGTCGAATTCAAGGAGATCCTGCAGCGCTCGGTGCAGCGGGCCATGCACGCGCCGGACGCCGCCTGCTTCCTGAGCGGCGGCACCGACAGCTCCACCGTCGCGGGCATGCTGAGCCGCGTCGCGGGGCGACCGGCGGACACCTACTCGATCGGCTTCGAGGCCGAGGGCTACGACGAGATGGCCTTCGCGCGCATCGCGGCCAAGCACTTCGGCGCCCGGCATCACGAGTACTACGTGACGCCCAAGGACCTGGTCGACGGCATCGCCAAGGTCGCGACGCATTACGACCAGCCCTTCGGCAACAGCTCGGCGCTGCCGGCCTACTACTGCGCCCGCCGCGCCTACGACAACGGCGTGCGGCACCTGCTGGCCGGCGACGGCGGGGACGAGCTCTTCGGCGGCAACACCCGTTACGCGAAGCAGACGGTGTTCTCCTGGTACGGCAACGTGCCGGCACCGCTGCGCGACCTCGTGCTGCAACCGGTGTTCGGCTCGCCGGTCGGCAAGCTGCCGCTGCTCAGGAAGGGCGCGAGCTACATCGACCAGGCGCGCGTGCCGATGCCGGACCGGCTGCAGAGCTACAACCTCCTCACGCGGCTGGGCATGGCCGACGTGCTGGAGACCGACTTCCTGCGCCGCGTGGACCCGCTGGGACCGCAGAAGCAGCAGCGCCAGGTGTGGGCCGGGCTGAAGACCGGCCAGCTGGTCGACCGCATGCTGGCCTTCGACTGGCGCTACACGCTGGCCGACACCGACTTGCCGAAGGTCGTGGGCACGACGCGGCTGGCGGGCACCTCGGTCGGCTTCCCGATGCTGGACGACGAGCTGCTGGCCTTCTCCGAGCGCCTGCCGGCCGGCTACAAGCTCAAGGGCCTGCAGCTGCGCTGGTTCTTCAAGGAGGCGCTGCGCGGCTTCCTGCCCGACGAGATCATCGTCAAGAAGAAGCAGGGCTTCGGCCTGCCCTTCGGCGTCTGGGCCACGCGCGACGCCAACCTGCGCGCGCTGGCGGAGGACTCGCTGGGCAGCCTGTCCACGCGCGGCATCGTCCGTCCGGAGTTCATCCGCAGCCTGCTCAAGGAGCGGCTGCCGGAACACCCCGGGTACTACGGCGAGATGGTCTGGATCCTGATGATGCTGGAGCAGTGGCTGCGGGGGCGGCGCCCGAACTACCGGGTGTGAGGGCGCAGCGGCGGCGCCTTCAGGCCGTCGCCTGCTGCGCCGATTCCGACAGGTCCATGAAGACGCGCACCATGCCGATGTCGCGCCGCTCGGCCAGGCACACGAGGTGCGCGCAGGTCTGCACCTGCGCGTCGCTGATGGTCACCGCATGCAGGCCCGGACTGGGCACGAATTCCACCTCGGACACCGCCGCCACGCCGGCGCCCAGCGCCACCGCCTCGCGGATGATCTCGCGGCTGGCGATCTCCATGACCACCTCCGGCTTGACGTCGGCCGCCCGCAGGGCCGCCTCCAGCGCGAGGCGCGTCGTCGAGCCCTGCTCCCGCATCAGCAGCTTCTCGTGCTGCAGCTCGGCGATGCGGATGGACCGCCGCCGCGCGAACCGGTGCGCCCGGTTGCAGTAGATCAGCACCGGGTGCTGGCTGTACGGCACCGCCGTGAAACGCCGGTCCTGCGAGGCCTGCGCCAGCACGCCCACGTCGGCCTCGTAGGCCAGCAGCCGGTCCAGCACGTCCTGCGAGTTGCCCGTGGTGACCGCCATGCTCACGCCGGGATGGCGCTGGTGGAAGGCCATCAGCATGCGGGTGACGTGATGCGGTCCCACCGCCGCGACGCGCAGGTGGCCTGAGCGCACCTCGCCTTCGTCGCGCAGCAGCTGCACCGCCTCGGCCTCCAGGCCGAAGATCTGGCGCGACAGCTGCAGCAGCCGCTCGCCCAACTGCGTGAGCCGAACCCGCCGTCCGCTGCGATGGAACAGCTCCACGCGATACAGCGCCTCCAGTTGCGCCACCTGCGTGGTCACGGTGGGTTGGCTGACGTGCAGGCTGTCGGCGGCCCGGGTGAAGCTCCCCGTGGCGGCCACGGCATGGAAGGAGCGGAGCTGGGTCAGGCGCATGGTGTCTCCTCGTCGGCGGGAGGGGTCGGCCCCCGCCGGGGCGCCCGTCCTCTGCTGGTTTTCCCTGGCGATGCATAGAGCCGGTGAATGCATCGAGCCGAAAACTTGAATTGGCCCAATGCTCGCGTACGTCGCACAGTAGCACCACGCGATCGATCCGGGCACCTCGCACAACCCCGAGGTGCCGGGGGGTCGCGACAAGAAAAGCCACTGGAGACCGACATGCCGATCACTCGGAGACACCTGCTAGCCACCGCCCCGGCCCTCATGGCGCCGGCCCTGCTGAGCCATGCCGACGACGCCCGCGCCGCGGACGGGGTCCTCACCGTCGGCCTGATCCCTTCCGAGGACTCGCGCGCCATGATCGCCAACAGCCAGGCGATGATGGACATGCTGTCGCGCTCGCTGGGCATGCCGGTCAAGCCCTTCGTGGCGGCCGACTACAACGGCGTGATCGAGGCGCTGCGCTCGCGGCGCCTGGACGTGGCCTACCTCGGCCCCTTCTCCTACGTGCTGGGCGCGAGCGTGGCCAACATCGAGGCCTTCGCCGTCGCGGAGACCAAGAAGGTCGGGCGCACGTCCTACCACTCGCTGATCGTGGCCCACAAGGACAGCGGCATCCGCACCGTGGCCGATCTCAAGGGACGCACCTTCGCCTTCGTCGATCCGACCTCGACCTCCGGCCACCTGTTCCCCAAGGTCGGCCTGCTCAAGACCGGTTTCGACCCGGAGAAGGACTTCGGCCGGGTCATCTTCTCCGGCTCCCACGACTCCAACGCGGTGGCGGTGCAGAACCGCCGCATCGACGCGGTCGCGATCGCCGACCGCATCCTGGACGCCGCCATCGCCAAGGGCCTGGCCAGGCGCGAGGACCTCGTCGTGGTGTGGAAGTCCGACCCCATCCCCGAGTCGCCCACCGTGTGGCGCAAGGACCTGGATCCGGCGCTCAAGAAGCGGGTGCAGGCCGCCTTCCTCGACGTCAAGGACATCCCGTGGTCGGACCAGGGGCTGCTCAACGGCTTCCATCCGACCAACGACGCCGCCTACGACGTGATCCGCGAGACGGCGCGCGTCCTGAAACTCGACCTGAGGAGCATGAAGTGATCAAGATCCGAGGACTGTCCAAGCGCTACGGCGACTTCGAGGCCCTGCGCAACGTGAACCTCGACGTGGCGCCCGGCGAATTCCTGGTCGTGCTCGGGCCTTCGGGCGCGGGCAAGTCCACGCTGCTGCGCTGCATCAACCGGCTCTGCACGCCCAGCCAGGGCGAGGTCCACGTCGACGGCCTGCGCGTCGAGGCGGGCGGCGCCAGCCTGCGCCAGGCGCGGCGCAAGGTCGCGATGATCTTCCAGCACTACAACGTCGTGCCGCGGCTGTCGGTGCGCAAGAACGTGCTCAGCGGCCGCCTCGGCACCATGCCGGCGCTGCTGTCGTGGCTGCAGATCTTTCCGCGCCGGGACATCGACATCGCCATGGAATGCCTGCGCCGCGTCGAGCTGGCCGGCAAGGCGGACCTGCGCACCGACACGCTGTCCGGCGGCCAGAAGCAGCGGGTGGGCATCGCCCGCGCGCTGGCCCAGCAGCCCCTGGTCATCCTGGCCGACGAGCCGGTGGCCAGCCTCGATCCGAAGACCTCCCGCACGGTGCTGACCTACCTCAAGCAGGCCAGCCGAGAGCTGGGCATCTCCGTGGTCTGCAACCTGCACCAGATCGACTACGCCTGCGAATTCGGCGAACGCATCGTCGGCGTCTCCGGCGGCCGCATCGTCTTCGACGGCCGGCCGGACGGCCTGACCCCCGAGGTGCTGCGCCGCATCTATCCGGGACTGGACGACGGCGCCGCGACCGGGTCCGCCGGCCGCGCCCGCCCCTCGTCGCCGCCGCACAACCTGACCCTGGAGGAAGCATGAAACTCGGTGCCTACACGCTGCTGCTGGGGCAGCCCTCGGGACGCTACGGCTGGTGGCCCCGGCTGCTCACGGGCGCGGCCTTCCTCGTGCTGCTGCAATGGGCCGCGCGCGGCGCCCAGGTGAGCTTCGGCGAACTGATCAAGGGCCTGCCCTGGATCGGCGACTTCCTGGGCCGCATGGTGCCGCCGAACTGGGGCTTCCTCGAGAAGCTCGTCCAGCCCGCGCTGGAGACGCTGCAGATCGCCATCTGGGGCACGCTCTTCGCCGTGCTGCTGGCGGTGCCGGTGTGCTTCCTCGCGGCCCGCAACCTGGCGCCCAACGCGCTGGTGTTCCATGCGATGCGGCAGGTCTTCAACGTGACGCGCGGCATCAACGAGATCATCCTCGCGCTGATCTTCGTCGCGGCGGTGGGACTCGGCCCCTTCCCCGGCGTGCTCGCCCTGGCGGTGCACGGCGCCGGCATGCTGGGCAAGTTCTTCGCGGAGTCGATCGAGGAGATCGACCAGGGACCGATCGAGGCCTTGCGCGCCACCGGCGCCGGGCCGGTGCAGACCATCATCTTCGGCGTGCTGCCGCAGGTCGTCACGGCCTGGATCGCGGTGGTGCTCTACCGCTTCGAGACCAACCTGCGCCAGGCCACCGTGCTCGGCATGGTCGGCGCCGGCGGCATCGGCTTCGAGCTGGTCGGCAGCATGAAGCTGTTCCAGTACCAGGACACCGCCACCTGCATCGTCGTGATCATCGTCATGGTCATGGCCGCCGACCAGATGTCCACCCGGCTTCGCGCCTGGATCCAGAAAGGAGCTCATTGATGAACGCGATTCACGAAGCGGTCGAGGCCAACGGCCGCCGCTACGCGCGACCGCTCGCCCCCGTCGTGGTGGTGTGCGTGGACGGCTGCGAGCCGGATTACCTCACGCACGCCATCCAGGCCGGCGCCGCGCCCTTCCTGGCGCGCATGCTGGAACGGGGCACCTCGCTGGTCGGCGAGTGCGTGGTGCCCAGCTTCACCAACCCGAACAACCTCTCGATCGTGACCGGCGTGCCGCCCTCGGTGCACGGCATCTGCGGCAACTACTTCCTCGACGTCGAGCGCGGCGAGGAGGTCATGATGAACGACCCGGCCTACCTGCGCGCCCCGACGCTGCTGGCGCGTTTCGCGGCCAGCGGCGCCCGGGTCGCCGTGGTCACCGCCAAGGACAAGCTGCGCACGCTGCTGGGCCACGGCCTCAAGGGCATCTGCTTCTCCGCGGAGAAGGCGGCCGAGGCCACCCTGGAGAACGCCGGCATCGAGCGCGTGCCGGAGCTGGTCGGCCTGCCGGTGCCGTCGGTCTACAGCGCCGAGCTCAGCGAGTTCGTCTTCGCCGCCGGCGCCAAGCTGCTGGAGACGCACTGGCCCGACCTGACCTACCTCTCCACCACCGACTACGTCCAGCACAAGTGCGCCCCCGGCGCGCCGGAGGCCAACGCCTTCTACGCGATGATGGACCGCTACCTGGAGCGCATGGACGGGATGGGCGCGGTGATCGGCCTGACGGCGGACCACGGCATGAGCGCCAAGACCGACGCGGCCGGCCGGCCCCGGGTGCTCTACCTCCAGCGGGTGCTGGACGACACGCTCGGCGACGGCGCCGCGCGCGTGATCCTGCCCATCACCGATCCCTACGTCGTGCACCACGGCGCGCTGGGCTCCTTCGCCACGGTCTACGTGCCGCCGGCGTCGCTGGCGCAGACGCGCGAGTGCCTGGCGCGCCTGCCCGGCATCGAGTGCGTGCTGGACCGCGAGACGGCCGCGGCGCGCTTCGAGCTGCCGCCGGACCGCATCGGCGACCTGGTCGTCATCGGCGACCACCTGACCGTGCTGGGCACGCGCGCCGAACGGCACGACCTGAGCGGCCTGACGGTGCCGCTGCGCTCGCACGGCGGGCTGTCCGAACAGCTGGTGCCGCTGCTCTTCAACCGCCTGCTGAGCGGCGTCGACCCGGCCCGCCGGCTGCGCAACTTCGACGTCTTCGACCTGGCGCTCAACCACGCCCAATCCGCCTAGAGACTCCCATGATCCATGACTACTTCAACCCCGTGCGCAGCGTCTACGGGGAGGGGGCCCTGTTGTCCCTGCCCACGCTGCTGGGCCGCCGTCGCGCGGTGCTGGTGACCTTCCCCGAGGCCGCGGCGCTCGGGCTGGTGGACCAGATCCGGACGCTGCTCGGCGACCGGCTGGCCGGCGTCATCGACGACGTGCGCCCCAACCCCGACGTGGCCGAACTGCGCGAGCAGTACGAACGCTTCTGGCGCGAGACGGGCAACAGCGGCAACAGCGGCAACAGCGACGGCAGCGGCGCCGACGTGATCGTCGCGCTGGGCGGCGGCAGCGCCATCGACACCGCCAAGGCGCTGATGGTCGGCACGGCCAGCGGCCGCTTCGACGAACTGCTGGGGCTGCTGCAGCGCGGCGAGCCGTTCAAGCCGCACGCGGTCAAGACCCTGATCGCCGTGCCCACCACCGCCGGCACCGGCAGCGAGGTCACGCCCTGGGCCACGATCTGGGACCGCGAGCGGCAGCGCAAGCATTCGCTGCACCTGCCCTCGACCTGGCCGGAGATCGCGCTGGTCGATCCGCTGCTGATGATGTCGCTGCCGCCCTCGGTGACGCTGCAGAGCGGGCTGGACGCCCTGTCGCATGCGCTGGAGGCGATCTGGAACCGCAACGCCAATCCGCTGTCGGACACCTACGCGGTGTCCGCCGCGCAGGACATCTTCGAGACCCTGCCGGCACTGATGCGACGCCCGCAGGACCGCGGCCTGCGCGCCCGCATGGCGCTGGCCGCGCTGAAGGCCGGCATGGCCTTCTCCAACACCCGGACCGCGCTGGCGCATTCCATCTCCTACGAGATGACGCTGCGGCTCGGGCTGCCGCACGGCATCGCCTGCTCCTTCCCGCTGCCGCTGGTGCTCCAGATGGCGCTGGGGCAGTCGGCCGAGCGCGACGCCGTGCTGGCGCGCGCGCTGGGCCTGCCACTGGCGGACGCGCCGGCCCGGCTGGCGGCGTTCCTCGAGAGCCTCGGCGTCAAGACGACCTTCGCCTCCTACGGCCTGGGCGACGTCGAGGCCCGCGACCTGATCGCGCGCGCGCTGACCGGCGCGCGCGGCCGCAACTTCATCGGCGCCGACGCCGACACGACCGAGGAGATCGCATGAGCACCGGCACCAAGACCCCCACGACGCCCACGTTGCCCACGTTGCCCACGTTGCCCACGTTGCCCAGCATGCCGACCCATCCCCCCGCGGGCACGGTCCGCAGCCTCTACCCCGCCGGCACGCGGGCCGTGATCGACGAAGGGCTGCGCCTGGGCGACGAGATCCTGCACACCGAGCGCCACCTGGACGTGCGCAGTCCCTACACAGGCCAGCAGGTGGGCCGGGTCGCGATGGCCACCGTCGAGCACGTGCGCCGGGCGATGAACATCGCGCACGCCTACCGGCCCACGCTGTCGCGGCATGCGCGGGCGCAGATCCTCAACGGCGCCGCCGCGCTGCTGCGCGCCCGCGCCGAGACGGCCTCCGACCTGATCACGATGGAATCGGGCCTGTCGAAGAAGGACAGCCGCTACGAGATCGGCCGCGTCGCCGACGTGCTGGGCTTCGGCGCGATCGAGGCGCTGCGCGACGACGGCCAGGTGTTCTCCTGCGACCTCACGCCGCACGGCAAGCGCCGCAAGGTGATCACGATGCGCGAACCGCTGCAGGGCGTGATCACCGCGATCACGCCGTTCAACCACCCGATGAACCAGGTGGCGCACAAGGTGGTGCCGAGCATCGCGTCCAACAACCGGATGGTGCTCAAGCCGTCGGAGAAGGTGCCGCTCTCGGCCTACTTCTTCGCCGAGCTGCTGTACGAGGCGGGCCTGCCGCGCGAGATGCTGCAGGTCCTGACCGGCGATCCGCGCGAGATCGCCAACGAGCTGGTGATGAATCCGCAGGTCGACCTCATCACCTTCACCGGCGGCGTGGCCATCGGCAAGGCCATCGCCTGCAAGGCCGGCTACCGGCGCACGGTGCTGGAGCTGGGCGGCAACGACCCGTTGATCGTCATGGACGACGCCGACCTGGAACGCGCCAGCGATCTGGCGGTCCAGGGCTCCTACAAGAACTCGGGCCAGCGCTGCACGGCGGTCAAGCGCATGCTGGTGCACGAGTCCGTGAAGGAGCGCTTCACCGAGCTCGTCGTCGCCAAGACGCTGGCCTGGCGGTTCGGCGATCCGATGGACGAGCGCAACGACATGGGCACGGTGATCGACGAGGCGGCCGCGCGGCACTTCGAGCGCGTGGTCGACGAGGCGGTGGCCCAAGGCGCGCGCGTGCTGGCCGGCCATCGGCGCGACGGCGCGCTGTATGCGCCCACGGTGCTGGAGAACGTCCGGCCGGAAATGACCGTGGTGCGCGAGGAGACCTTCGGCCCGGTGTCGCCCATCCTCGGCTTCAGGACCATCGACGAGGCGATCGCGCTGTCCAACGGCACGGCCTTCGGCCTGTCCTCGGGCGTCTGCACCAACCGGCTGCCCGACGCGATCCGCTTCGCCCAGGAGCTCAACGTCGGCACGGTCAACGTGTGGGAGGTGCCCGGCTACCGCATCGAGCTGACCCCGTTCGGCGGCATCAAGGACTCGGGGCTGGGGCACAAGGAAGGCGTGCAGGAGGCGATCAAGTCCTTCAGCAACACCAAGACCTTCTCGATGCCCTGGTGAGGGGGTCGGCGGCGGAATTCAGACCACCGCCGCCGGCCCGCCCATGCGCGCGTTGCGCATCATCCGCGCGGCAAACATCGCGGTGGAGTGGCCCCACGGCGTGTAGCGCGGCAGCTGGAACAGGTCGGCCCCCGGCAGCGCCACGCCGGCCGCGGTGCTGACGGCGGCCTCGAAGCCGAGTTCTTTCAGCATCGCCGCGTGGCCCGCGTCGTAGTCGCGCACCGGCCGGCCGTTCGGGTAGGCGAAGCTGCGCACCGGCCGGCCCAGCAGCGCCGCGAGGTGGTCGCGTCCCGCCTGCACCTGCGCGCGCGCGCCTTCGGGCGACAAGGTCGTCAGCACCGTGTGGTCCACCGTGTGGCCGCCGATCTCGTGGCCCGCGTCGGCCAGCTGCCGGAGCTGCGCATCGGTGAGCATCAGGTCGTCCGGCATCGCCCCGACCGGCTGCGCCGCCAGCATCCGGCGCACCTGCGCATCGCGCTCGTCGGGCGCCAGGTATTTCAACTGCACCTGCAGCGCGGAGATGGCCTCCAGGCGCGCTTCGGTCGTCGCGACCGGATGCACGCCCATGCCCACCGTCGACAGGTCCAGCACCGGACCCGGCACCAGGCGCACGAACTCGACCACCGTGTCGCTGAACATGCGGCCGCCGTTGAGGTAGCCGGTCGCGATGAACACGGTCGCGCGCGCCTCGTGGCGCGCCAGGATCGGATGCGCCACCGTCCAGTTGTCCGCATAGCCGTCGTCGAAGGTGATGCACGCCGCGCGCTTCGGCAGGCGGCCCTCGCGCAGCGCGGCGGCGGCGTCGCTCACCGTCATCAGCGTGAAGTGGTCCGCGAGGAAGGCCACCTGCGCCTCGAAACGCGCCGCGTCGATCTCGCCCGGCCGCATCGCGTCGGGCGCCGGCAGCACGCGGTGATAGATCAGGATGCTCAGCGCCGGCTGGCCGCGCGGCCAGCCCAGCAGGCTCAGGGACGCCAGCATCAGGTG
This sequence comes from uncultured Burkholderiales bacterium, assembly GCA_966211105.1. Classification (GTDB taxonomy): domain Bacteria; phylum Pseudomonadota; class Gammaproteobacteria; order Burkholderiales; family Burkholderiaceae_C; genus Roseateles. Next base: position 19,089 of record CBIHMU010000068.1, on the reverse strand, counting down.
CCTCCCCAGTACGGCGAATGCACGTCCCGCGGCGCCTGCCCCGCGGCGACCGCGGCCTGCCTGCGGCCGGCGACCTCCGAGGCGACCACGCGGTTCACCACCACCACGATCAGCACGAGGTAGTACGGCAGGTCGAAGTACACCAGGCTCAGGAAAGCGCCGCCGGTCGCATAGCCGATCAGGCCGACCTGGCACATCGCCGACAGGTCGCGCGCCCACTGCAGCTCGGGCAGGTCCCTGGCGTTGCGGATGGTCGCGCTCGCCAGGCGCCAGGTGGTCGCGAAGATGCCGACGAAGATCGCCAGACCGAAGAAGCCGTGCTCGCCCAGCGCCTGGAAGTAGATGCTGTGCGCCGTCAGCGGCACCGACGGATCGGGCGCGTACTTCGCGAACACCGCCGGACCCGCGACGGTGAAGCCGCCGCCGAACGGGAACAGGTCGACCGCCAGCCGCCAGGCCATCTGCCACGCGTTGATCCGTCCCATCGCCGACGAATCCTGGTCGTAGGTCTTGATGGTCTCCATCCGGTTGGTCCAGCTGTCGGGCATGAACACGAAGATCAGCGGCAGCGCCACCAGCACCACCAGCGCCAGCGGCAGCTTGTTGCGGCTCTTCAACCACATGAAGAAGGACATGGTCACGATCGCCAGGAAAGCGCCGCGCGATTGCGAGCCCACCGCCGAGGCCATGCACAGCAGCATGGCTGCCGTCGCCAGGTGACGCTGCCAGGGCTTGGTCGCCTGCAGCTGCAGGTAGCGGATCAGCGGCACCGTCATGATGGTCGCCAGCGCCAGCGAGTTGTTGTCCTCGATGAACGAGCCTTCCGGGCCCCACACCCGCGCCGAGCCGCCGGACAGCACCGTGAACACGCCGCCCTTGATGCCGTAGTAGCCGATCGAGATCACCAGCACCAGCACCAGCCAGTCCAGGTCGCGCCGCCGCTTCACCACCAGCAGCGACACCAGCACCATCAGCAGCACCTTGAAGGCGCGCGACCAGAAGTTCATCTCCTTGTCCGGATAGAACGAGAAGAGCAGCGGCGAGACGCCGATCCACAGGATCCAGATCGCCAGCAGAACGGTCACCGCGTTGACGGGGAACTTCACCAGCTTGTCGCGATGCACGAGGAGGCTGGCGAACAGCGCCAGCGCGATCACCATGGACCAGGGCGCGTCGTGCGCGAAGCCGTAGGCCAGGCGGTGCGGGTTCATCACGCCCATCCACACCCAGCCCAGCACGCCCCACATCGGGTCCTTGAAGGTCTTGTAGATCAGGGCCATGAACAGGCCCAGCATCAGCAGGTCACGCATGGCGCAGCTCCGGCGACCGGCGCGCGGTCAGGATGCGGTGGAACAGGTCGAGCTGGCCTTGCGTCGTCGCATCCCAGCTGAAGCGCTCGGCGTAGCGCCGCGTCGCGGCGCGATCGCGGGGCGACGCGCGCAGCCGGCGCACCGCCTCGGCCACGCCGGCCGCGGTGCGCTCGGGCATCAGTTCGCCGGCTTCGGGGCTGGCCACGACCTCGGGCGTGCCCCACACGTTGGAGGCCGCCACCGGCGTGCCGCAGGCCATCGCCTCCAGCAGCACATTGGCCCAGCCTTCGCGGCTCGACGCGAGCACCAGCGCGTCGACGCCGACGTAGACCTCGCGCAGCCGCGCCTGCGGCAGCGCGCCCAGGAAACGGACGCGCGACGCCACGCCCAGCGACTCGGCCAGGCGGCGCAGGGCGCCCTCCTCCGGGCCGGTGCCGGCAATCAGCAGGTCGACGTCGGGCAGCTCGGCGAGCGCGCCGATGACCCGTTCATGGCCCTTGCGCTCGATCAGGTGACCGACGGAGGCGAGCGTGAAGCGGCGCGTCCCCGCTTCGGTCGTCAGGCCCAGCGCGGCGCGCGCCTCGTCCCGTCCGGCGGGATGGAAGAGCGACAGGTCCACGCCGTTGCGCAGCGCGGTCACCTTGGCGGGATCCGCGCCCAGCGCGACGAGCTCGTCCTTGAGCGCCTCGCAGACGGTGATCATCGCGTCGGCCTGGTGGGCCGCGCGCAGGATCAGCTTGCGCGGAAAGGCGTGCTGCGGGATCAGGTTGATGTCGGTGCCGCGCGCGGTGATCACCACCGGCTTGTCCAGCGCCCGCGCCACCATCACCGCGGCGACGCCGTCGGGATAGAAGTAGTGCGCGTCGATCAGGTCGAAGTCGTAGCCGCTGGCCTGCAGCTGCCGCGCGGCGCGCAGGAAGGTCCAGGCCAGCGTGTAGGGCGCGCTGCTCATGCCGACCTTGGGCAGCCGCACGAAGCGCGGATGGCTGATGTCCAGCCCGTGGCGCGTTTCGCGCGCCGGCGTCGCGGCGAACCTGCCGTACTCGCCGAAACGCTCGCCCTTGAGCGGGAACCACGGCACCGGCGCGATGACGCGCGATTCGGCCTGGCCCGAAGCGATCAGGTGACGCAGCCGCGTCTCCACGAAGATGCCGTGACTGGGCATCACCGCGCTCGGGTACAGCGTCGAGAAGGTCAGCAGCTTCAGCATGCTCAGGCCTTCGCGTCCTTGACCGGCGCCGCCGCCGCGCGCGGCCCCTGTCCGCTCTTGAGCGCCTGTCCGATCGCGACGACGCGCGCGGCGTTGCCGTGCCAGGTCAGCTGGAGGCGACCGATCGTCGCGCGGGCGCCCTCGCCCAGGCGGCGGCGCAAGGCCTCGTCCGACGCCAGCCGTGCCAGCAGCGCTTCCAGCGCGCCGGGCTGCGCCGGATCGAAGAGCCGCGCGTTGAGGTCGTCGTCCAGCACTTCCTCGATGTTGGGCTGGTTCGGCGCGACGATGGCCTTGCCGAGCGCGAGGTACTCGAACAGCTTCAGCGGCGAGGCGTACGCGACCACCGCCGGCTGCAGCGCGATGTCGAAGGCGGCCACGTAGGCCGGCACCGCGTCGCGGGACACGACGCCGGTGAAGCGCACGCGCTCGCCGAGCTTCAGCTCGCCGGCCAGCGTCTCGAGGTCGGCCCGCGCCGGACCGTCGCCGACCAGCAGCAGCCGCGCATTCGCGGGCGCCGCGTCCGTCGCCATCCAGCGGATCACCCGATCCATGCCGTGCCAGTCGCGCACGAAGCCGGTGAAGCCCAGCACCAGCGCGCCGTCCCAGCCGAGCGTGCGCTTGGCCGCCTCGGGCGACGGCGCCGCGTCGAAGTGCTCCTCGTTGATGCCGTTCGGGATCACGACGAGGCGTTCCTGCGGCACGCCGCGCGCGCTCACCATCGCGCCGAGCACCTTGGTCACCGGCAGCACCGCGTCGGCGCCGCGCCAGACGGTGTCTTCGGCCCAGCGCGCGATGCGCGGCAGCGCGAGGCCGCCGAACTTCGCGCGTTCGTCGACCAGCGGCGCATTCACCTCCAGCAGCAGCGGCAGCCCCAGGCGCCGCTTGAGCATCAGCCCGCTCAGCAGGAAGAGGTTGTAGCGCTCGTAGATCAGGTCGGGCTGGAAGTCCCTGGCCGCGGCGGCGAGGCGGCGGTAGGCCACCAGCGAATAGGCCAGCTCCAGCAGCTCGTAGACGAACTTGGGCAGCTTCGCGCGCAGCCGGTGCACCCAGCCCGTGTCGTCGCCCATCTTCGCCTTGTCCTCGGGCGCGGATTCGCCGCCGGGCGCGACCACGCGGACCTCGTGGCCGAGCGCCCGCAGCGAGCCGATCATCTCCTCGATGTGGACCGCCTGGCCGTCCTTGGACGCGGTGCGATGGTGGTAGAGGATCTTCATGCGGAGCGGAGGGACATCGGGAAGGCTAGGATCACGGCACTCACAGGACTCAGGCGGCCTCGCGCATCGAGGTCGCGCCCATGACGTTGCGCAGGAAGGCGTCGTACATCAGCAGGGTCCACAGCGGCGTGCTGTGGTCGCGGCTGCCGTTCTCATGCTGCTCGACCATCTGGCCGACGGTCTTGAGATCGAACATGCCCGAGTCCGCGAGCGGGCCGCCCAGCAGCGAGCTCCGCACGCGCTGGCGCAGCGGTCCGCGGAACCAGCGCGACAGCGGCACGGCGAAGCCCATCTTGGGCCGGTACAGCACGTCGCTCGGCAGATGCGGCTCGAGCGTCTTCTTGAACAGGTACTTGCCCTCGCCGCCGCGCAGCTTCAGGTGGGACGGCAGGGTCGCCAGCCATTCGACCAGCGGGTGGTCCATCAGCGGTTCGCGCACCTCCAGCGAATGCGCCATCGACGCGCGGTCGACCTTGGTGTTGATGTCGCCGACCAGGTAGGTGTGCGTGTCGATGTACTGGATCAGCGCCAGCGGATCGTCGGTGTTGGCGCGCTCCGCGTGCTGCAGGAACAGGTCGCGCGCGGTGTAGCCGCCGAGCGCCGACTTGAAGCGCGCGCTGTACAGCGGCATGCGCTCGTTGTCGCGGATCACGGACATCGTGTGGAAGTAGGCCTCCACCGAGTTGCGCGCCAGCGCCTGGAAGGTCGTCTTGGCGCGGAACACGCGCGGCGCCCAGTCCGCCTTCGGATAGAGCCGGCCCAGCGTGCCGAACAGCGGCTTGCGCAGCCCCAGCGGCAGGCTGGCGCGCATGCGCTCCTCCATCATGTGCAGCTTGTAGCGGCGGTAGCCGCCGAAGCTCTCGTCGCCGCCGTCGCCCGACAGCGCCACCGTCACGTGCTTGCGCGCGAGCTGGCAGACGCGGTAGGTCGGGATCGCGGAGCTGTCGGCGTAGGGCTCGTCGTAGAGCCGCGCCAGCGTGTCGATCAGGTCGAAGTCGTCGCTCTGGACGGTCTCGACATGGTGCTCGGTCTGGTACCGGTCCGCGACCATCCGGGCGAATTCGGACTCGTTGTACTGCGGGTCGTCGAAACCGATCGAGCAGGTCTTCACCGGCCCGTTGGTCTCGCCGGCCATCATCGCCACGACCGCGCTGGAATCCACGCCCCCCGACAGGAAGGCGCCCAGCGGCACCTCGGAGATCAGCCGCAGCTTGACCGCCTCGCGCAGGCGGCGGGTCAGTTCCTCCTGCGCCTGGACCTCGTCGATCCTGCTGTCGGTCGTGAAGTTGACGTCCCAGTAGCGGCGCGGCTGGCCGAGCGGCTCGCCGCGCTTGATGACCAGCGTGTGCGCCGGCGGCAGCTTCAGCGCCTGGCGGAAGATGGTGCGCGGCTCGGCCACGTAGCCCAGCGCGAAGTACTCCTCCACCGCCTGCGGGACGATGTCGCGCTTCATGCCCGGATGCGCCAGCAGCGCCTTCAGCTCGGAGCCGAAGACGAGCGTGCCGTCGTCCAGCAGGCCGTAGAACATCGGCTTCACGCCCAGCCGGTCGCGCGCCATGAAGAGCTGGTCGCGGGCCTTGTCCCAGATCACGAACGCGAACATGCCGCGCAGCTTCTGCACGCAGTCCTCGCCCCAGGCGGACCAGGCGTGCACGATGGCTTCGGTGTCGCTCTTCGTCTGGAACCGGTAGCCGAGCGCCGTCAGCTCCGCCGTCAGTTCCCGGTAGTTGTAGATCTCGCCGTTGAAGACGATGCCCACCGAGTGGTCCGCGTTGAACAGCGGCTGCTGCCCGGTCGCGATGTCGATGATGGACAGCCGGCGATGGCCGAAGGCCAGCCCGGGCTGCAGGTGGATGGAGCCCTCATCCGGACCGCGGTGGTGCAGCGAGTCGTTGATGCGATGCATCAGCGCGCCGTCGAAGTCGCGCCGCCCCCGGGTATCGAAAAGTCCGCTGATTCCGCACATGGTCCTACCCCGCGTCCGTCCGTGTCAGTTCTTGTGGCCGGCCGCATTGTGGCCGCGCAGCGTGTCATACAGGCCCTGGTACCGAGCGACCATGGCGCGCATGCTGAAATCCCGCTCGACGCGCACCCGGCCGGCGTCGCCCATCGCGGCGGCCCGCGCCGGATCGCGCGCCAGACGCAGCAGCGCCGCGGCCATCGCGCCCGGCTCCGCGGCGGGCACGAGCAGGCCGCTCACCTCGCGCGTGACCAGGTCCGCATTGCCGCCGACCTCGGTCGCGACCACCGGCAGCCCGCTGGCCATCGCCTCGAGGATGGTGTTGGAGATGCCTTCGGCCAGCGACGGCAGTGCGAAGACATGCAGCCCGCGCATCACCGCCGGCACGTCGGTGCGTTCGCCCGGCAGCCAGGCGAGATCGGTCAGGCCGGCCTCGTCGAGCAGCGCCTGGCATTGCGCCCGCAGCGGGCCGTCGCCGATCAGCACGAGCCGGGCGCGCGCGCGCAGCTCCGGCGCCTGGGCGAGCAGCGCGATGAAGGCGCGCGTCAGCATGACCTGGTCCTTCACCGGCGCCATGCGGCCGACGGTGCCGATCAGCCAGTGGGACGCGGGATCGAAGGGGCAGCCGGGGATGGCCTCGACCTGCTGGCGCTGGAAGCGCGCGGTGTCGACGCCGTTGACGAACTGGCTCACGCGCGCCGGCGGCACGCCGACCGGGCCGGTCAGGTAGTCGCCGAGGTCGCGCGACAGCGCGATGTAGTGCGAGACGAAAGGCCTGTAGAAGCGGCGCACGCGCTGGTAGGCGCGGTTGCGGCCGTCGAGGTCGCCGACGTCGCGGCCGTGCTCGCCATGGATGCGCACCGGCACGCGCGCGGCCCAGGCCGGCAGCTGGACTTCCAGCGCGGCCAGGTTGCGGCTGTGCACGATTGCGGGCTTGAGCGCGCGGAACAGCTTGTAGAGCCTGGGATAGAGCCAGAAGCCCTGCCCCGGCGGCTTGTCCAGCGCGAAGCACGCGACGTCGTCGCGCTGCAGGCGCTTGCGGAAGTCGGTCACCTCGGTGAGCGCGACGATCGCGTGGCGGTAGCGGTCCGCCGGCATGTGGTTGATCAGGTTCACCACGCCGTTCTCGAGCCCGCCGGTGTCGAAGCGGTACATCACGTGCAGCACCAGCGGCCGCTCGTCGGCGGAAGCCAGCGCCCGCTCGATGCTCAGGCCGGCGCTCATGTCGGCGCTCCTGGCGACGAGGGCGTCAATGTCGATGGCGTCGCTGGCGTCGTCGAAGGCGCGCCCCGCGCGCCGCCGTCGCGCACGCGGCGGAGTTCACCATCGATCGTGCCCCAGTGCTGACGCAGGAAGAGATCCAGCCGCTGCGGCGCCAACTCGTCGGCCTCGGTGTAGACGAGCACCAACGCCGCGTCGTCGCCGCGGCCCTGCAGGCGCTCGAGCGCGCCGCGCACGCGCGCCTGCCAGGCGCTCGTCATCGGCCGGCCGTTGATCCAGTACACGTGCCACACCAGCATCCGCGGCGCGGTCACCGCGTCCAGCGACGAGGCGCGCACCTGGGTGGTCAGCATGGTGACCGGCGTCGCCGAGCCGCCGGTGACGGGCACGAAGCGGGCCTCGCCGCGGCCGGTGACGGCCCAGTGCTTGTCCTCGGCGGCCACGACGGCGTTGCTGGAACTCACCAGCTTGCGCTCGTAATCCTGGTCGCGGAAGTACTGCAGGTGCAGGCCGACGCGCGGCTTCGCGGCACCGACCTGCGCCGGGCCGGTGAACTCCTGATGCAGCGCGGCATTCGCGCCTTCGAAGTCGGGCACCCAGGCGTCGGACGGGACGGTCTGGTCCGACCAGCCGGGTTCCGCGGACACCGCGGGCAGCGCGGCGATCGGGGCCGAATGCCCCTGGCGCAGCAGCACGCCGGCGGTGGTCGGCAGCGCGATGGCGAACAGCACGGCGACGGCCGCCAGCCAGCCCGCGCCGGCCGCGGCCGGCGCGACATCGCGCGGCGGCGGCACCAGCGGCAGCTCGGGCTGCGCCCAGCGCGCGCCGATCAGGAACATCGCCAGCATCACGATGCCGAAGAACAGCCAGCCGTAGATCAGGTGGTCGACGCCGACGGCCAAGGTGTTGCCCGAGAGGTGGCCGATCATCACGATCAGGTAGGCGCGCGCCCAGTTCGCCACCAGCGGCAGCGCCAGCGCGAAGGCGACGAAGCCCAGCCGGCGGCGGTTCGAGTGGTAGCTGAGGTAGGCGTAGAGCGTGCCCACCATCGCCGAGGCGATCAGGTAGCGCACGCCGGAGCAGGCCTCGACGACCGACCACTGGCCGCTCGGGATGATGAACTGCAGGCCTTCCTGGTACACCGGCAGGCCGCTGAGCCGCAGCGCGACGACGGTGAACTTCGCGGTCCAGTCCATCAGCTGCGGCAGCAGGAACTCGCCGACCGGGACGCAGAAGAACAGGAAGCCCAGCGGGAAGACCATCTCGCGCGCGACGCGCCAGCCCAGCACCGCCGGGACCAGCAGCACCAGCATGGCGACGAAGCTGAACTGCGTGGCCGCGTTGATCGCGGCGAAGTCGGCGAACAGCCATACCCCGCCGAGCGCCACGATGGGCAGCGCCAGCCACGGCACCGGCCGCGGCGTCAGCGGCGCGACCATCGCGCGCCGCCGCCAGGCCAGCCACAGCACGATGGGCGGCACCAGGAAGGCATGCGTGAAGGTGCCGGACCGCCACCAGATCGTCACCATGCCGAGCGCGGTGTGCCGGTACAGCAGCAGCAGCGCGACGACGAGCAGCGCCAGCACCGTCAGCGGGCGGCGCCAGGCGTCGGGGACGCCGCGCTGCTGGAGCGCGGAGGGCGTGGTGGCGCTCATGCCGCCTGTCCTTGCGGCAGGTAGCCGTCCAGCTTGGCCAGATGCGCCTGCCAGCTGAACTGGCGCAGCACGCGTTCCCGCGCCTGCTGGCCGATCGCCTGCGCACGGGTCGGCGCGCTCAGCAGGGCGTGCACCAGTTCGAGGTAGTCGGCGGCGCTCTCGGCCGACAGCAGGTCCTGGCCGGCCAGCACGCCGTCGGCGCCCAGCGCCTCGACGCAGCTGCGCGCCGCCACGACCGGCCGGCCCACGGCCATCGCCTCGAGGATCTTGTTCTGCACGCCGCGCGCCAGGCGCAAGGGCGCGACCACGGCCGCCGCATGCTGCAGGTAGGGCCGGACGTCAGGCACGGTGCCGGTCACGCGCACGGCGTCGCCGGCCAGCGCGAGCACCGCGGGCGTCGGCGCGCGGCCGACGATGGTGAAGCGCAGCGTCGGCCAGCGCTGGCGCAGCTGCGGCAGCACCTCGGCGGCGAACCACTGCACCGCGTCGACGTTGGGCCAGTAGTCCATCGCGCCGGTGAAGACCAGCGGCAGCTCGTCTTGCGCGAAGGGGCTGGCCTGCTGCGGCAGCGGGGCGAAGTAGCCGCTGTCCACGCCGTTGCCCAGCGCCTCGACCGGCGCGCCCGTGGAGGACAGGCGCTGGAACAGCGCCTTTTCGCCCTCGGTGACGAAGAAGGAGCAGCGCGCCTGTTCCGCGACGCGGCGCTCATAGGCCAGCAGCTCGCGGCCCTCGCGGCGGTACAGCCACGACATGGGCCAGCGGTTGGCCTTGGCGTAGTCGCTCCACTTGGCCGAATCCACGTCGACGAAGTCGATCAGCATCGGCACCGGACCGGCCACGGCGCGCAGCTGCTCGGCGTACTGCGCCATGGTCGACGAGAACACGACGATCGCGTCGAAGCGCTGCGTCTTGGCGATCTTCGCGATCCAGTCGCGCATCGCGCGGTGGCGATAGTAGGGCAGGCTCAGCGCCTCGCCGGTCGCCAGGCCGCGCAGGCTGGCCACGCGCGCCAGCAGCGGATTCAGGTCGGCGGCGAAGAGCTCCTCGCACTGCGCCTGCAGCGCGGGCACGTGGGCCCAGTCCTCGGCGTCGTCGACGAAGGTGCCCAGCCAGACCTTGTGATGCGCGGTCAGGTGCTTGAGCAGGTGGTACGAGCGCAGCTTGTCGCCCTTGTTGGGCGGGTACGGCAGCCGGTGGACCAGGTAGAGGATGTTGGCCATGGCGTCGTCCTCAGCCCAGGCTGCGCACGATGTGCGGACCCAGCCAGTTGGCCACGCCGATCGGCAGCTTGCGCCAGGCCTTGATCATGAGCTGGTACTTGGCGTTGCTCGGATTGTTCTGCGGCACGGCTTCGCGCTTGTAGAGGCAGTACTCGTAGTTCAGCGGCGTGGGCTCGAAGCCCCAGTTCTTCTTGAACGAATAGCTGCCGGTGCCCTGCTTGCTGCGGCCGTAGTCGAAGACCTTGAGCCCGCGGCCGCAGGCGCGGCGCATCAGCTCCCAGTACTTGAAGTCGTTGGCGGCCAGGTCGCGCGCGGCGACCGCGTCGCCGGCGTAGTACGGCAGCACCTCGTCGCGGAAGTAGAAGCTCAGCACGCCGGACAGCGGCTCGCCCTGCGGACTGCTGACGATCAGCACCTCGGCCGCGTCGCCGAACTCGTCGAGCAGCGCCTGGAAGTAGCGCTTGGGCATCGCCGGCGTGCCGTGGCGGTGGACGTTGTCCGCATAGAGCGCGAAGAAGCGCGACACGTCGCGGTCGATCTCGGCCTTCAGCTCGTTCTTGATGCCCTTGCGGACCATCGCGCGCTGCTTGCGCGGGATGGCCAGCATGTTGGCCTCCTCGTCCTCGAGGATCTCCTTGCGGAAGGTCACGTAGAGGTCCTGGTGCGGCCAGTCGAGGTGGCGACGCTCGACATTGCGCAGCTCCAGGTGCTCGACGCCGAGGCGGCGCGCCAGCGCCTGGGCCTCGTCCTCGAGCGCGCGGGCCGCGTCGTCGCTGGTCGCGGCGACGCCGCCGTAGACGGCGAAGGGCAGCCCCACCAGCGCGTGGCCGAAGAGCCGGCTCTTGTTCTCGGCCAGCGGCAGCACGCCCTCGATGACGCCGTCGCGCTCGGCGTACAGGAAATAGCCCGTGTGGCCGAACTGCTTGCGGATGATCCGCTGCCAGGCGGCCAGGTGGAAGAAGGTGGCCGACGGGCAGCGCTGCACGAAGGCGTCCCAGCGCCTGGCGCCGTCCGCGTCCTTCAGCGCGAGGTGCTTGACCTGGATCGCTCCCTTCAGCTCGGCGCTCATGCCGCCAACCGCTCGGCGCCGGTCGGCGCGAGGAAGATCTCGTCCATCCGCGCCCAGGCGAAGTCGCCGAGCAGCTGCTCGATGCGCGACTCGGTGCGGCCGATGTTGACGTAATGGCGGAAACGCGTCTTCGCGTCGATGCCGGCAATGCGCGGCTGCGCCGGATCGATCTCCCAGGGATGGAAGTAGAAGACCGCGCTGCGGCCTTCGATGCGGTTGAAACGCTCGATCATCCAGCGCGACACGCCGTAGGGCAGCAGCCGGAACCAGCCGCCGCCGCTGCTCGGATAGTTCTTGCCGCGCCAGCGCAGCGTCGTCACCGGCACCTCGATCAGGCCCGGACGGACCTCGTAGGCGAAGCGCGGCGAATCGGGCATGCCGTAGTGGTCGTGCTCAATCGGATAGACGCTGGAGCTGTAGCGGTAACCGCATTCGGCCAGCACGTCGAACGCCCAGAGGTTGTCCTTGCCGATGGAGAAACTCGGGGCGCGGTAGCCCTTGACCTCGACGCCGCCCAGGTCCTCCAGCAGCGCCTTGGCGTCGCCGACGTCCTTGCGGAACGCGGCGCGGTCCAGGTCGCTGGCGCGCTCGTGGCCGTAGCCGTGGCTGGCCAGTTCATGACCGCGCGCGACGATCTCGCGCACGATCTGCGGGTAGCGCTGCGCGATCCAGCCCAGGGTGAAGAAGGTCGCCTTGACCTGCTTGGCGTCGAGCAGATCGAGGATGCGCGCGATGTTGCGCTCCACGCGGCATTCGCGCGCGTCCCAGTCGCCGCGGGCGATGTAGGGCGCGAAGGCGGAGACCTGGAAGTAGTCCTCCACGTCGATGCTCATCGCATTGCGGATCGGTGAACGGGTCGTCGGGTTCATCGCATCGCTCCCACGAGTTTCTGCAGCAGCGCCAGCGTCTGCTGGTTGATCCGTTCCAGGCGCGTCAGGCTGTCCTCGATGCGCTGCAGGCGAGCATCCTGACCGTCCAGGCTGAGGCCCGCGAGGCCGTCGGCCAGCGCCCCGAGTTCGCCGTCCAGCCCGCCGTCCAGTCCGCCGCCCGCCATGCGCGAGCGCAGCCGCGTCAGGTCCAGGTCGACCGCGAGCTCGCCCTCGGCCGCGTGGCCGTTGAGCCCGGCGCCGTGCACCGCCGGCGCCGGCGCGGACGCCGACTCGGCGGCCAGGTCCTGCACGACCTCGTCGACGTCGGCCGCGGTCAGCTGCGGGTTCTCGTGCATGAAGCCCAGCAGCAGCAGCCGGTCGCACAGGGTGTTGATGCGGCGCGGGATGCCGTGGCTGGCCCGGTGCAGCGCGGTGAAGGCGTCGGCGTCGAAGCGGGGCTTGTCGGCGGCGCCGGCGCACTTGAGCCGGTGCTCGATGTAGCGCTGGGTGTCCTCCTCGTCGAGCGGGCCGATGTGGCAGCTCGCCGCGATGCGCTGGCGGAACTGCTCCATCTCGGGCCGCTGCAGGATCGCGCGGAACTCCGGCTGCCCGACCAGGAAGGTCTGCACCAGCGACTGGTTGCCGAACTGGAAGTTGGACAGCATGCGCAGCTCCTCGACCGCACGCGCGGTGAGGTTCTGCGCCTCGTCGACGATCAGCAGGCAGCGCTTGCCGCGGCTGGCCTCGCTGACGAAGAAGGCTTCCAGTGCCATCAGCACTTCGCTCTTGGGCAGGTCCTTGACCCGCACGCCGAAGGCGGCACCGACCAGACGCAGCGTGTCCTCGGCGTCCAGCTGCGTCGTGACGATGTTGCCGATGACGACGTTGCTGCGGTTCAGGCTGTCCAGCAGCCCGCGCACCAGGGTCGTCTTGCCGGCGCCGATCTCGCCGGTGATGACGATGAAGCCGTCGCTGCGCAGCACGCCGTAGTCGAGGTAGGCCTTGGCGCGGCGGTGCTGCTTGCTGCCGAAGTAGAAGCTGGGATCGGGACTGAGCTGGAACGGCTTGCTGGCCAGCCCGTAGAAGGCCTCGTACATGTCGGTGACTGCTTAGAAGCGTTGGGTCAGCGATGCGTAGATCGCGTTTTCCTGATAGCTGGAGGCGAACAGGCTGGTGTCGTCGAACTTGGTCTGACGCAGGCCGAAGGCCGCATCGGTGCGCGGGCCCAGCCGGTAGGTGGCATTGGCCGTCAAGGTGCGCATGTCGTTGCCGCCCACGCCGCCGTCGCCGCGGGAGTTCTGTCGCGAGTAGCTCACGTTGGCGTTGGCCAGCGGCGTGAGCCGGTATCCGACCGACACCGTCGCGCCACGCTGGCGCACGCGGTCGGTCAGGGCCAGGTCGCCGCTGCCCACGCCCAGCGGCGAGTTGATGAGGCGGCGGCTGTTGTTGTCGTTCGCGCTGAGCGTGACCGTCACGCGCGGACCGGTCCAGATCAGCGAGAGGTCGCTGCGACGTTGCAGCGATGCGGTGTTGCTCAGGAAGCCGGTGCCGCTGAACGAATTCGGATCCAGGCCCAGCGCGGCCAGCAGCCCGCGCACGAACGCATCGCGCTTGACCGGATCGGGCTCCAGGCTGCCGAACTGCAGGTCCAGCAGCTGGTAGTTGGTCGCCTGGGTCGGCGTCTCGCCGGTGCTGACGCTCTGGCTGCTGTTGGCCCGCACCGAGAACTGCGCCATGCGGTGCTCGAAGCTCAGGTTGTGGCTGTTGCCGTAGCTGTGGTGCTGCCAATCGCCCGAGAACTTGGTCCGCGGGCCCGGCGACCAGCGCAGGTTGGCGCCGTAGACGGAGGTCGTCTCGGGGCCGAAGTAGTCGCTGCGTTCACGGCCGCCGGTGAGGCCCACGCCCCAGTCGACGTCGGGCACCCAGTTCAGCGAGCCGACCACGCTGGTGGTGCGGTAGTCGATGCCGGTCTGCTCGAAGTGCATGCGCGACGTCGACGTGTTCAGACCCCAGTTGAGTTCTCGGCCGGCGGGACCGAACAGGTTCAGCGACAGCGCGCCTTCCTTGCTGTTGCCGCTGCCGCTGGTCGCACCGGTGCCGCCCTCGCTGGAGTTGCGCATCTGGCCCATCGCCCGCAGCTCGAAGCCCGCGAAGCTGCCCAGGCGGCCGCGCCAGTAGGGCGAGACCTGCAGCGTGCGCGTCTCCGTGCGGTTGGGGTTGTCCAGCGTGCCGTCCGGCGACTGCTGGCCGAAGGCCGAGACCGTCTGCTGGCTGATGTTGCCGGTGACGTCGACGAACAGCGCCGACTGCACCAGCTCCGCGGTGAGGCGGGTGCTCATCTGGTTCTGGAGCCGCGCGTCGCGCTCGCTCTTCGTGTAGACGATGCCGTCCAGCGTGTAGTCGAAGTTGCCGCGGATCGCGCCGCTGTTGCTGGAGATCGTCAGACCGGGCGAGACCGTCGTGATGAAGGCGCGATCGCGCGAGTTGTCGGGCGACAGCGCCAGGTTGTCGGTCCAGGTCTCGGAGACGCTGACCCGCGGCGTGAACACGATGCCCTTGCGCGAGCCTTCGGCGCCGGTGGCCGCGTCCTGCGCGGCGGCCGGCGTCTGAACGACGGCGGCAGCCAGTCCCAGCGTCGCGAGGCAGGCGCAACGGACGGCGGACAGCGGCCGGCGGCGGAGGTCGTGGGCCCGCGTCATCGGGTCAGGTCCGATCCGGGCCATCCGGCGCGTGGCCCTGCCCGTCCGCGCTGCCGTACCCATACCCGTAGCCGTAGCCGTAGCCATATCCGTAGCCGTAGCCGCTGCTGCGCTTGTTGCTGGCCTGGTTGAGCAGCAGCATCTTCAGCGGGCAGTGCTCGATGGCGGCGACCGCCTGCTGCACGGCGCTCTGCGGCGTGCGCTCGGCCTGCACGACGATGACGATCTGGCCCATGTGCGTGGCCAGCACCCGGGACTCGGTGGTCAGCAGCAGCGGCGGGCTGTCGAAGATGATGATCCGGTCCGGGTAGCGCTTGGCCATGTCGTCCAGCAGCGCGGTCATCGCGTCGCTGGCCAGCAGTTCCGTGGCGCGCGCGTGCGGGCGGCCGCTGGGCAGCAGCGTCAGCTTGTCGACGTTGGTCTTGAGCAGGACGCTGGCCATGTCGGCCTCCTTCTCCAGCACGTCGAGCAGGCCGGGGCCAGGCGGCAAGCCCAGCATGCGCAGCATCGACGGGCGGGCGACGTCGGCGTCGACCAGCATCACGGTGCTGTCGAACTCGGCCGCGATCGACATGGCCAGGTTCAACGAGGTGAAGCTCTTGCCCTCGCCGGGCAGCGCGCTGGTCACCATGATCAGGTTGGCGTGATTGAGCGACGAGGCGCCCTTGTTCATCGCGTTGCGGATCAGCGGGCGCTTGATGTTGCGGTACTGGTCCGCCATCACCGTGCGCGGCGCGTTCGGCGTCAGGAAGCCCTGCGCGGCCAGCGCCTCGAGGTCGAGGTCCACGCGCTTGGAGTGCACGTCGCCGGGGGCGCGGATCACTGCCGGGGCGGCCACCGGCGCGACAGTCGGCGCGACAGTCGGCGCGACAGCAGGCGACACAGCCGTCGCCACCTGAGGCGCCACGGCGGGAGCGGCCGTCGCCGGCGCGGCGGCGGGTGCCAGGCCGACGTCGACGCCGGCCTGCTTCAGTTGTTCCAGCCGCGCGGCGGCTTGTTCGATCAGGCTCGTCATGTGGAAGCTCCCCTCACCCGGCCTGGCGGCTGATCCAGATGGCCATGCCGATCAGGCCGACCGCGTACAGGCTGACCAGGCTGCCCGAGGCGACGCCGAAGCGCAGCAGGTCCACCTTCTGGCGGCGCCGGTCCTCGCTCGTTTCCTGGCGCGACACGGCGCCCAGGATCGGCAGTTCCAGGCGGTGGCGCAGTTCATTGAGATCGTGGAAGACCGGACGGATCTGGCTCGCGGCGAAGGCCGTGACCAGGCCGGCCAGCGCCGCCACGACCAGGCCGGCGGCCAGCAGCATCAGCCGGTTGGGCGCCACCGGCTTGGGCGACGCGCGCGGCGGATCGATGATGCGGAAATCGGCGACGCCCGAGGTGTTGTCCAGGTCGGTCGACAGCGAGGCCGACTCGCGGCGCTCGACCATCTCCTGGTAGTTCTTCTTGATGATGTCGTAGTCGCGGTTCAACTGGGCGAACTCGGCCTCGAGCTGCGGCGCCAGCTTGATCGCGCCCTGCGCTGAGCCGTAGCGCGAGCTGTACTCGTCGACGCGGGCGCGGATCTGCGCGACCTCGACTTCCTTGGCCGCCAGGATGCGGGCCAGTTCCTGGTTGGCCAGGCTGTCGTTGGGGCCGCCGGTCGGCGACGGATTGGCCAGCGCGGCCTTCTGCAGGTCGGCGACTTCCTTGCGGCGCTGCTCTTCCAGGTCGCGGATCTGGCGCTTCACGTTGACGATGTCGGGATGCGCGTCCGTGTAGCGCTGCTGCATCTGGTCGAGATTGCGCTTGAGCTCGACGATGCGGTTGTCCAGTTCCGGCGTCGCGAACTTCTGCGCGCTCTCCTGCATCAGGCTCTGCAGGCTGGTGCCGGGCTGGTTGCGCTTGCGCTCGGCCTCGATCTGCTGGCGCGCGGCGTCGCGGGCGTTGACCGCCTCGCGCAGCTGCAGCCGGGCGGCCTCGAGCTGGTTGCTGGTCTCGGCCAGGCGGGCCGCCGCATCCTTGCCGTCAGCCTGCGTCAGCTGCAGGTTGCGCAGGCGGAACTCCTTGCGGCGCGCCTCGGCTTCTTCCAGCTTGGTCTCGTAGGTCTTGATCTGCTCGTTCAGGAAGGTCGCGGCGGTCGTGCTGTCCTTGCGGCTGGCGCCCAGGCTGGACTCCATGAAGATCGACAGCAGCGAGGCCACCACCTTCTTCGAGATCTCCGGCGAGGAGTCGCGGTAGGACAGCAGGTACAGGTTGTTGGCCGAGTTGCCGGCGGTCTGGATCGACAGGTTGCGCGTGACGCGGTCGATCAGCGCGTCCTGGTCCGACTTGCTCGTGGCCTTGAGGTCGAGGTCGGCCATGCGCACCAGCTTCTCGACGTTGGGCCGGCTGATCAGCGTGCGGCTGAGCATGTTGACCTGCTGCTCGGTGTTGGAGAGCACGGCCATGCCCGACATCAGCGGCTTGAGGATGGACTGCGTGTCGACGTAGACGCGCGCGCTCGCCTCGTAGCGGTCAGGCACGACGAACACGACGATGGCCGCGCCGATGGCGACCAGCCAGGACGCGATCAGCCCCGGCCAGCGGTAGCGCCACATCCGCTTGAACACGGCCATCAGTTGCGCGATGAGGGAATCCATGCGGCGATCTCGGTTGCACCGGCTGGAGCGCCGGCGGGGCCCGGTTCGGAGCGGGCCGGTACTGCGTGAAAATCTGGAAGTGCGGGGAGCGACCCGGCAGGTGCCCGCCGGCCGCCTGCGCCGACCCGGAGGTCCGCGCGTGCGGCCGTGCGGGGACGGTCAGAAGAAGCTCTGCGGAATGATCAGGATGTCGCCCGGGCGCATCTCGACGTTGGCGGACACGTCGCCGCGACGGATCAGGTCCTTGAGGCGCACCGAGTACTGCTTGTTGCCTTCGGCGGTGCGCAGGATGCTGGCGGAGTTGCCGGCCGCGAAGTCGGTCAGGCCGCCGACGGCGATCATCACGTCCAGCAGCGTCATCTTCTGCTTGTAGGGCAGGAACATCGGCTTGGCGGCTTCGCCGACGACGCGGATCTGCTCGCTGTACGGACCGACGAAGCTGGTGACGATCACGGTCACCACCGGATCGCGGACGTACTTGCCGAGCTGCTTCTCGATGTCGCGGGCGACCTCGACCGAGTTCTTGCCCTGCACCGGCAGCTCGTCGATCAGCGGCGCGGCGATCTTGCCGTCGGGGCGGACCGGCACCGTCAACGACAGCTCCGGATTGCGCCACACGATGATGTTCAGCTGGTCGCCGGCACCGACGACATAGCTGTAGTCCGCCTGCGAAGCCGCGATGGGCGCGGGCGGCAGGTTGCCGGTGGTCGAGCAGCCGGCGAGCGCCGCGGCGGCGGCCAGCAATGCAGCATGTGCCGCCTTGATGGAAGCGATCTTCAATCCAGTGTTCTTCAACATGTCCACCCCTGCAGGAAGCTGACCGGATTGCACCTCAGCGCGCACGGGTGTGGAACCCCCTGGACTGAGGGCGATCCCTCCCTGGCGTGATCGAATTCCGTGCTAGCGGATCCCGGCCCGGAACCGTCCGGATACAAGCCCGAAACAACCCGGCGCGAGCGCCGGTCAAAACCTCGCGCAAACCTCACGACGGCTTCATGGGAAACCCGCCAGCCGACGGAGCCGGCGACACCGGGCGCTATTTGCCACGCAGCACCGGCTTGATCAGCGCCACCAGCAGCCGCTGCAGCGGATGGGCGTTTCCCCACGGCCGCCAGGTGTGCTTCAGACGTCCGCGATAGGCGTCGAAATGCATGCCCCAGGGCGCGGCGCGCAAGGGGCCGCGATTCAACAGCAGCTTCAGCACGCTGGTTCCCATGAGCCCCGCACACAACTCGCAGGCCATACCCGTCGAAGGGCCGCGCCTTTCCTTGAAATTCACCGCTTCGGGCGCCACCAGATACTGCCGGCTGAGCATCGCCGGCGACACTCCGGCGATGAAGCGCGCATACTGTTCCTCGTGGTCGCGGCCGTCGACCTGGAAATAGTCCTCGAAACTCATGCCGGTGGGGCTGAAGTACAGGAAGGCGGTGCCCATCCCCAGAGGCGCGGCAGTCATCGCCGGGATGCCCAGCTCCCGGCAGCGGCGGAAAACCTTGCGGCGCACCTCGAGCACGAAGAAGTCGAGGCTGTCGACATACACGTCGACGCCCTTCAGGAATTCATCGAGGTTGGCGTCGGTGACGCCGTCCCGGAAAAGCCGGATGTCGCTTTCCGGGTTGATGTCGCGGGCCATTTCCGCGACCACGTCGATCTTGGGGCGGCCCATCGACGACATGAACGCCGCGGCCTGGCGATTCATGTTGTGGACATCGAACTCATCGAAGTCGGCGATATTGAAATTGGCGATGCCCAGCCGTGACAAGGCCAGCACGTGCGCGCCGCCGACGCCCCCCAGCCCGGCCACCGCCACGCGGGCCCGGCGCAAACGCTGCTGCTCGTCCTTCGTGACCCAGCCGATATTGCGCGAGAACGCGCGGTCGTAATCGAAGACGAAACCGGACGGGGTGTCTCGCGTCATGGGCTCTCCCTTTATTCGTATGGCGCCGCCATCGGATCACGCGAAAACAGTTCCCGCAGCGCAGGCGAGGAGTATGCGCCTGCGCCATGACAGCGAAACGCCGAAAAGCACCCCGTCCTGGGC
>CBIHMU010000067.1:0-30776 GCA_966211105.1 uncultured Burkholderiales bacterium | reverse complement strand
GGGGGAGGCGGATGCGGACGCGGTCGGGGAGGCGGATGCGGACGCGCCGGCGTGCGCAGACGAGTCGCCGTTGACCGGTGGCACCGGCCTGGATGGCCTGCGTCGCCGGGCCGAACGCATCGGCGCGGTCTTCCATTTCGAACGCACCCCGCAGGGCGCGCGGACGTCCCTGAGCCTGCCGTTGACGACATGGACGGCGCCGGACTCAGCAAACGAGTCGGTCGCCCACTGTTCCCAGTCGGAATCCGCTGCATTGCCACTGAGCTGAGCCATCGAACGTTCCGCTGTTCCTGGAAATACTGACGTCCCGCCCGGGCATCCGGGTCTGCCGACGATGTCCATGGCCATGCAATCTTCCCGACCCTCCCGCAGCGGCCTCACGGTGGCCCGGCTGCTGATCCAACCCGAACCCGCCAGCTCGCGCTTCGCACGCCAAGCCATCATCGACGGCTCCGTCGAGCCGATGGGGCAGGAACTGTGCTTCCGCTGGAGCGCCGGTGTTCGCCGCGCGCCCCCGCCCAGCGCCTATGCGACCAGCCTGCTGCTCAGTCAGGCCCTGCTGGACGGCGGCGTCGCGCATCGCCGCTCCGGCTGCCTGTTCGTCGAGATGGACGCGGCGACGCTGCTCAGTCCCATCGCGGATGTGTTGTGCGGCTCGCTCGGCGCGATCCAGCTGCCGGTGGGCGTGCCGGTGCAGGAGGCCATGACGCGGCGGATCGCGCAATTGCATGCGCGCGGCTACCGGTTCGCGCTGGCGGGCGTGGTGACGCCGGACGATCCTCGCAGCGTCTGGCTGCCGATGGTCTCGTTCGTGAAGCTGGACGTGTCGCTCGCGCCGGTGAGCGCCTGGTCGGCGGTCCAGGAACTGGCGCGTCAGGCCGGTGCGACGCTGATCGCCGACCGCATGACCGATCCGGGGGACTACCTGCGCCTCAAGGCGCTGGGGGTGCGCTGCTTCCAGGGCGACCTGCTGACGCCGCCGCAGGAGGAGTCGCCGAGGTCGCTGCCAAGCTGCGATCTGGACGTGCTCGGGCGCATGTTCCGTCTGATGCGCCATGGCGGTCCGCCCGAAGCGCTGGCCGCGACCGCGGCCTCGGATCCGGCGCTGGTGATCCGGCTGCTGATGCTCCACCGTCTGCATGCCGCCCGGGCGCGACCGCCGGCGAGCCTGACCGAAACGCTCGCGGGGCTGCCCGAGCCGGTGCTGATGGGCTGGCTGCATGTGCTGCGCGGCAGCACCTTCGACCTGACGCCGAGCACGCAGAGCTGGTCGCATGCGGTGCGGGAGCAGATCCACAACTATCGCGCCCGGCTGATCGGTGCGCGGGCCTGTGCCAGTCCGGCCGAACTGGAGGCGAAGGTCTTCGATCTCTATCGACGGCTATGTTCGCGCGAACCCGCCGGGCCGGCGTCATGGGCGCCGCCGATCGACCCGTCCGGCAAGGCCTGAATGCCCGTGAGTTTCCGTGAATGCCCGCAGGTGTCCGCAAGCGGAGAAGCCCCGCTCGGCGGGGCTTCGGGATCGTTTCCGGGGCTCTGGCGGTCTCGGACGCCGCCGGGGCCTCCGGCCCTCAGTGGATCGGCTCGTCCGGCCCCGGGCCGGCGGTGAGGCCGGTGGCAACCGTGAAACCCGAGTCGCCCAGCGAGCCGGCCTCGAGTTCTTCCTCGGTGGCATCGCGCACGTCATGCACCGTCACGTGGATGCGCAGGCCC
The DNA here is from genome assembly GCA_966211105.1 of uncultured Burkholderiales bacterium. Classification (GTDB taxonomy): domain Bacteria; phylum Pseudomonadota; class Gammaproteobacteria; order Burkholderiales; family Burkholderiaceae_C; genus Roseateles. The sequence continues at coordinate 29,063 of CBIHMU010000067.1, read as the reverse complement.
ACGCCCGCCAGCGGGTGGTTGCCGTCGAGCACGATGTGCTCCGGATAGACCTCGGTGACGGTGTAGATGCGGTCGGCAGGCATGTCCGGCGTCGAAGCGCCCTCCGGCAGTCCCTCGAACTGCATGCCGACGTCGACGTTCTCGGGGAAGACCTCGCGCGGCTCGAAACAGACCAGGGCGCTGTCGTAGTCGCCGAACGCGTCCTCGGGCTCGAGCGCCACGCTGACCTCGTCACCGGCGACCTTGTCGACCAGCGCTTCCTCGACCTTCGTGAAGAGGTCCTGGCCGCCGTAGAAGAACTCCATCGCCGGGTCCAGCACCTCGACGGATTGGCCTTGGGCGTCCTCGAGTCTCCAAGTCAGGGAGACGACGCAGGGGGCAGTGATTTGCATCGCGCAATTCTCTCAGACAATGCGCGCCCATGACCTCCAAGTCCAAGACCCCCCCGACCTCCGCGCCCGCCGCGTCTTCCTCGATCCCGTCGAGGCGTGCGCGGGTCGGCGCAGCTCCCGTTCCCGCTCCCGCTCCCGCTCCCGCTGTCTCCGGCATCGACATCGACGCCAAGCTGCCGCTGCTCGGCGGCCTGAGCCCCGCCCAGTTCATGAAGCGCCACTGGCAGAAGCAGCCGCTGCTCGTGCGCCAGGCCTTGCCCGGCGTGGTGCCGCCGGTCGATCGTGCCGGCCTGGCCCGCCTGGCGGCCAGCGACGAGGTGGAGTGCCGCCTCGTGTCGCAGCAGGACGGCGACCGCTGGATGATGCGCCAGGGCCCGATCGCCAAGTTGCCCGCCTGGAGCAAGCCGCAATGGACGCTGCTGGTGCAGGGGCTGGACCTGCACGCCGATTCCGCCGCGGCACTGCTGAGCCGCTTCCGGTTCGTGCCCGAGGCCCGGCTCGACGACCTGATGCTGTCTTATGCCAGCGAAGGCGGCGGCGTCGGTCCGCATTTCGATTCGTACGACGTGTTCCTGATCCAGGTCAGCGGGCGTCGCCACTGGCGCATCGGACGACTGGGCGTGTCGACCACCGGCGAACTGCGCGAGGACGTCCCGCTGAAGGTCTTGGCGGACTTCGAACCGGAACAGGACTTCGTGCTCGAGCCCGGCGACATGCTGTACCTGCCGCCGGGGTGGGCGCACGACGGCGTGGCGGTCGGGGGCGACTGCATGACGGCCTCGGTGGGCTTCCGCTCGCCGTGGCGCAGCGAACTGGCCAATGAACTGCTGGTCCGCTTCACCGACGACGAGGAAGCGCCGCGCGGCGACCGGATGTATGTCGACCCGCGTCAGCCGGCGACCGGCGAGCCGGGGCGCATTCCCGAGGCGCTGACGGCCTTCGCACGCGAAGCGGTGCTGAGAGCGGCCTCCCAGCCTCTGGCGCTGGAGCGCGCGCTCGGTGAGGCGCTGACGGAGCCCAAGCCGCGCGTCTTCTTCGAGCCGGGTGAAGCGTTGCCGCCAGGGCAGGGCGCGCGGCTGAGCGCGCGCAGCCGCATGATGTACGACACGGCGCATGTCTTCATCAACGGACAATCCTTCCGGGCCGGCGGCCGCGACGCGACGCTGATGCGCCGGATGGCGGACCGCCGCGCGCTGTCGGCCGCCGAAGTCGCGAAACTGAGCGACGGCGCACGCGACTTGCTGGATCAGTGGACCGAGGACGGCTGGGTGCTGCCCGACTGAGGGTGAGGGGCGGACCGTCTGCCATCTTTTCCCGCGGTCCGCTCCTTCCCATCCGCGCCAATCCAGCCGCTCTCCCACCCCATCGGTGATCGTCAGGAGGAACTCGAGATGTTGCAGGAATCCGCCGCGAGGCGCGAAGGTCTCAAGCCTGGACTCGTCGAAACGCCTGCGGAGGTCCGGCAAATGCTGCGGCAAGCGCTGCAGCTGGCGGCGGAAGAGGGCGGACGCGAGCTGTGCTGGCTGGATCCGGACTTCGCCGATTGGCCGCTTTCCGAGTCCGCCCTCCTGGACGCGCTGCACCGCTGGGCCTTGCCCCATCGCAAATTGCGCCTGCTGGCGAACAATGACTACGAGACGCTGCGGCGCGTCCATCCTCGTTTCGTCCAGTGGCGCCAGACGCACGATCATGTGGTCCAGGCGCGCGCCTGCGATCCGACCGACCTCGCCGAGCGCAGCACCCCCGCGCCCAGGGGCCTCCTGCTGGCACCTGGATTGCTCACGATGAAGGTGTGGACACCAGCGCGGGCCTCTCTTTCGATGCGTGACGCCCGGGAAGAGGCCATGGCACGCGAGTGGTTTGACGCAATTGAGCAACGGTCTGCCGACTCGTTCGCCAGCAGCACCCTAGGCTTGTAAGGAGATTACAAACTGGTGGCTATAATTGCTGGCTAGGCGGGGGAAGCGCTCGAGGTTTCTCACGTCTTGGTCTGCTGAAGTTCGTACTTGTCATCTGGTACGACTTCATTAATTACCGGTAATTGATTGTTCGTCTAAAAGTTACTTGAGGACAAGTATGAAAAAGTCGATCCTGTTGGCCTCCCTGCTGGCCGTTGTTGCCCTGACCGCTTGCGGCAAGAAGGAAGAAGTCGTCGCTCCCGTGGCGACCCCGGCTCCGGAAGCTTCGGCTCCCGCCATGGAAGCTTCGGCCCCGGCCATGGAAGCTTCGGCTGCCGCTTCCGACGCTGCTGCGCCCGCTTCGGCCGCCAGCAACTAAGACGTTCATTCGTCCAGAGAAAGCCGCAAGGGTTCGCCCTTGCGGCTTTTTCTTTTCCTGCATCCTTGCCTGCTTCTGCCGGCGTCCTTGGCTCGCTCATCGCCTGACGCTGGTATTAGAGTGGAGTTTGCCGAGCATCGCCCCAGCGAATACGCCCGGTCTATCGAGACGAATCCCAGGCAATGAAAAACGCCACCCGAAGGTGGCGTTTTGTTTTTCCGCAAACTGATGGTGTACGGTTGTTCACCATCGAGTCGGATCAGCGCACGTCTTCCATCAGCAGTTGCAGGATGCGCTTGGCCATTTCGTTGGTCTGCTGCTGTCCCTTGTCGTCCAGGATCATGACGGTCGAGCTCGTGCCCTCGGTCTTGACCGACACGCGGTAGCGTACGGCGGTGGCGGTGTTGGTCGCGCCGAACAGGCGCTGGAAGAAGTTGGGCTCTTCCTTGCCGGCCTGGTTCGGGTCGGCATAGCGCAGGAAGAACAGGCCCTGCTTGCGGTCCCGGTCCTCGATCGTGAAGCCGTGCCGGTCCAGCGACTGGCCGACGCGGCGCCAGGCGCGGTCGAAGTCCTCGTTGATCTTCAGCTGGTCCGGCACCTCGGCCAGCGAGCGCGGCGCGTTGCCGCGCGGCGCTTCGGCGAACGAGGGCGCCGGCTGCTGCGCGTTGGCGACCATCGTCTTGGCGTCCTCTTCCTTGCCGCCGAGCTTGAGCATCAGGCGCGAGGTCATCTCGGCTTCCAGCTCCGGATCGGAAGGGCGGGGCTGCCAGCCGGTCTCGTCCCGCTGCGAGTTCGTGTAGACCTCGACCAGGCCGCGGTGCGTGACGTAGATGTCGGTGCCGCCCTGTTCGTTGCGCTCCAGGCGGGTGCGGTACTTGTCGCGCTCGCCGGTCGAGTACAGCGAGTCCAGCAGCGAACCCAGCGTCTTGCGGATGAAGTCCTGCGGCAGCTTGGCCTTGTTCTCGGCCCAGTTGGTTTCCATCAGGCCGACGTTCTGGTCCTCGGTCTCGATCGTGAAGCCACGGTCCTGCCAGAAGCTCTTGACCTGCGGCCAGACCTGCTCGGGCGGCAGGGTGCTGTGCAGCCAGCGGGCGTTGCCCAGGCGCTGGAACTCGATCGAACCGGCCTTGTCCAGCGCCACGGGCGCGCCGGCGGTGGCGGCGGTCTGGCGCTGCGCGCTCGGCTGCGTGGCCATCTGCGCGGCGCTGATCGGGCCGGTGGGGCGGTTTTCCTTGGGCAGCTGCGTCAGGTCCGGCGGCACGTCCAGGCCGGTGGTCTGCTTGGCCTGGGTGCGGTAGTCGACCTTGTCGCTGCTGGTGATGCTCTCGAACGTGCTGCACGCCGTCAGCGAGGCCAGCGCCATCAGGCAGGCCACGCGCACTGGAGTGGGCGCGCTGGATTCAGGAAGGGAACGAGTCACGCTGGAGATCTCCGAGGTAGGTCGCTGCGGCCCGCGGCCGCTGAAGGAAAAAGTGCGGCCGGCGCGCCGGCCGGGGGTGATTAGAGCAGGCCGGCGTCGCGCAGCGCGCCGGCGACCAGGTCCTGGCCGGCTGGCGTCAGCGGCGTCAGCGGCAGGCGCAGGTTGTTTGGGCAGCGGCCCAGCTTGTTCAGGGCCCACTTGGCCGGTGCCGGGCTGGGTTCGCAGAAGAGCTGCTTGTGCAGCGGCAGCAACTGGAAGTGCAGCGCGGTGGCTTCGCGGACGCGGCCTTCGATCGCGGCCATGCACATCTCGTGCATCGCCTTGGGCGCGATGTTGGCGGTGACGCTGACGGAGCCGCGGCCGCCCATGAACATCATCGCGATGGCGGTGGCGTCGTCGCCGGAGTAGATGGCGAAGCCTGGCGGGGCATGCTTGATCAGCCAGGCGGCGCGTTCGACGTTGCCGGTCGCATCCTTGATGCCGAACACGCCGGGCAGCGCGGCGCAGCGCAGGGTGGTCTCCACCGACATGTCCGCGACCGTGCGGCCGGGCACGTTGTACAGCATCATCGGGATGTCGACGGCCTCGGCGATCGCCTTGAAGTGCTGGTAGATGCCTTCCTGCGAGGGCTTGTTGTAGTAGGGGACGACCGACAGCGTGGCGTCGGCGCCGACCTGCTTGGCGAAGCGGCTCAGCTCGATGGCTTCGGCGGTGGCGTTGGCGCCGGTGCCGGCCAGGACCGGCTTGCGGCCTTTGACATGCTCGACCGCGACGCGGATCACTTCGCGGTTCTCTTCCATCGTGACCGTCGGGGACTCGCCGGTCGTGCCGACGACGCCGATGACGTCCGTGCCCTGGTCGATGTGCCAGTCGATCAGGCTGCGCAGCCCATCGAAGTCGATGCGGCCGTCTTCGTGCATCGGCGTGACCAGCGCGACGATGCTGCCAACAATTGCGTTCATTGAGGATTCCTCTGGATCGCCGGATTCTACTGAAGCGCCGGGGCTATTTCGGCGCTCATCCCGGGCGTTCATCCCGGGCGCTCATCCCGGGCGCTCATCCCGGGCGCTCGCGGGACTGCCCGCTCAGCGCAGCCGGTATCTGGGGTAGACCCCCGGCCGCGCGCCACGCCCGTCGTCGCCTCCGGTCGCGGTCGCGGCGTCCGCCGCACGGCTGTCGCGAACGGCAGCAACGCGCTGGACATAGCGGCCGTTGACCGCGTCCCCCTCGGTCTCCCCCTTGGCGCCGTCCTCGGCGGCATGGCCCTGCGTCTCGATGAAACCGTCCTCGTAGGCCACCACGCGCAGGCCCTCGACGGCGGCCAGCAGCTCGCCCGGACGCAGCAGGAAGTCCGGCCGGGCGGGCCGTCCGACCGTCTGTTGTCCGTCGGTAAAGGTCTCGTAAATCAGCCAGCCGCCGGGCGCGACGGCTGCCACGACGCGCGGCAGCAGCGGTCGCCACAGGTAGTTGGTGACGAGCACCACATCGAAGACGCGGTCCGCGAGCGGCCACGGGCCCTGCTCGAGGTCGGCCTGGATCAGCTCGACCCGGTCCGACAGGCCGGCGAGCGTCGCCAGCGCCGCCTCGTCGCGGTCCACGCCGGTGACGGTCGCGCCTTCCCCCACCAGCAGCCGCAGATGGCGGCCCGAGCCGCAGGCGAGGTCCAGCGCGGTGACGCCGTCGCGGTCGCGCCAGGCCTGCGCCCAGCGCAGCACCCAGTCGCTGGGGAAGGCGGCGCCGTGGGCAGTGACGCCGGGAACTGTGACGCCGGGGACTGCGGCGCCGGAGAAAGCAGACAAGCTCATGCGGGTCGTTGTTCCTTCTTGAGGGCCTTCATGGCCATGCGGTCGACCATCGCCGGCGCCAGCAGCTTGAGCCAGCGGCCCAGTTTGCCCTTGGCGGTCATGACGATGTCGCGCTCGCGGTTCAGCGTGCCGTCGAGGATCAGTCTGGCGCACTCCTGGACCGGCATCGCGCCGCGTTCGTCCAGGCTGCTCTGCCCCGAGGCCGCGCCCTGCGCATTGAAGCCGCGGTAGCGGATCTGCGTGTCGACGACGCCCGGATAGGCGATGGTCACGCTGACGCCGCTGGCGGCGACCTCGGTGCGCAGCGCCTCGAAGAAGCCGGTCATCGCGAACTTGCTGGCGCTGTAGGCGGTGCGTCCCGGGATGCCCAGCAGGCCGGCCAGGCTGGAGACCGCGACGATGCGGCCCTTGCTGGCCTTGAGCGCCGGCAGCGCCGCCTGCGTGCACCAGGCCGAGCCCCACAGGTTGATCAGCATGAGGCGCTGGTACCAGGCGAGGTCCTTGACCTGGTCGAAGAGCGCGTGCGCCGACATGCCGGCGTTGTTGACCAGCACGTCGATCGCGCCGAAGGCGCCCAGCGTCGTGCGCACGAGCTCCTGGCAATCCTCCTGGGACTCGACGTCGCAGCGCTGCACGCGGGTGCGGGCGCCGAGCGACTCGCACTCGGCCGCGACCTTCTCGAGCTTGTCGACGCTGCGCGCCGCCAGCACGAGGGAGAGCTTGGCGCCTTCGCGCCGCGCCCATTGACGCGCCAGTTCGGCGCCGATGCCGTCGGAGGCGCCGGTGATGATCACGACCATGTTGTCTCCGTTGTCGTTGCGCTCATTGTGGTCAGAAGCAGGCCCAGATCGCGTCGCCCATCTGCTGCATCAGCGAGGGTTGCGTGTAGGCCAGGAAAACCGCCGCCAAGGCCAGGCCCGCGCCCAGCCACGCCGCGATCCGCCAGAGTCCGCGCCGCGTCATGGCGTTGCTCCGTCGCCGCACCTCAGGCCGCCGCACGTCATGCCGCGGCCATCGCCGGGCGACGCGTGATCGCCGTCTCGCGGACCGGCAGGTTGGCCAGCATCGCCATCACGCCCAGCGCGATCGCCAGGTACCAGACGATGTCGTAGGAGCCGGTCGCGTCGTAGAGCTTGCCGCCCAGCCACACGCCGAGGAAGCTGCCGATCTGGTGGCTGAAGAACACGAAGCCGCCCAGCATCGACATGTGCTGCACGCCGAAGATCTGCGCCACGATCGCATTGGTCGGCGGCACGGTGGACAGCCAGAGCACGCCCATCACCGCGGCGAAGACGTAGACGCTGGCGGCCGTCAGCGGCACGTTCAGGAAGGTGATGATCGCGATCGAGCGCAGCAGGTAGATCCCCGACAGCAGGTAGCGCTTGGGGAATTTCTGGCCCAGCGTGCCCGCGGCGTAGGTGCCGAAGACGTTGAACAGGCCGATCAGCGCCAGCGCGTTGGTGGCGACCTGCGGCGTCAGGCCGTGGTCCTTCAGGTAGCTCGGCATGTGCACGCCGATGAACACGACCTGGAAGCCGCAGACGAAATAGCCCAGCATCAGCAGCTGGAAGCTGCGGTAGCCGAAGGCCTCCCGCAGCGCCTGGCCGATGCTCTGGTGATGCGCGCCCGGGACGGCTGCGCGCGCCGGCTCGCGCAGGCCGAAGGCCAGCGGCACGATCAGGCAGGCGGCGATCGCCAGCACGAAAAGGGCGTTCTGCCAGCCGCTGTAGCCGATCAGCCAGTTCTCGACCGGCACCATCAGGAACTGTCCGAACGAGCCCGCCGCCGCCGCGACGCCCATGGCCCAGGAGCGTTTCTCCGCCGACACGTTGCGGCTGATCACGCCGTAGATGACGGCGTAGGTGGTGCCCGACTGCGCCAGCCCGATCAGCACGCCGGCGCTGCCGAGGAAACCGGCGGTCGAGGTCGACACCGCCATCAGCGCCAGCCCCGCGGCGTAGAGCAGGGCGCCGGCGATCAGCACGCGCAGCGCGCCGAAGCGGTCGGCCAGCATGCCGGCGAAGGGGCCGGCCGCGCCCCAGGCGATGTTCTGGACGGCCAGCGCCAGGGAGAAGGCCTCGCGGGTCCAGCCGCGGTCCATCGTGACCGGCGTCAGCCACAGCCCGAAGCCGTGGCGGATGCCCATCGACAGCGTGACGATCGCGGCGCCGCAGATCAGCACCTGCCGCATCGACAGGCCGCGGGAGGAAGACGGGGGGATCGGCAACGCGCTCATCCGGTCAATGTACCGGCTGGCCGGGCGTCTCAGCGCGTGCCGGTCTTGGATGCGGGTTTCCCCGATGACTTCTTCTTGGCGGACGACTTGGCCGTGGACCTGGCGCTGGACTTCTTGCCGGAGGCCTTCTTCTCGGCGCCGGCGGCGGAGTTCAGCGCGTTGTTCTCCTCGCCGGCGGTCGCGGCGACATCCTCCAGCTGCGTCAGCACGCGGCCCTGCTTGATGCGCAGGATCGGCTTGTCCAGGGCGTCGAGGTCCTCCAGCGGATTGCCGATCAACACCAGGAAGCTGGCCTCGCAGCCGGGCTGGAAGCAGCCGAGCTTGCGCCGCGGGAACAGGGCCTGGGGCGTCTCGACCGTGGCCAGGCGCAGCAGCGCGGTCTTGTCGAGCACGCCCAGCTGGTCGAGGTGATGCACCTCGCTCAGCGCGTTGCCGGTGAACAGGTCGGAGCCGACCAGCAGCCGCGCGCCGGCGGCCTTCAGCCGCTCCAGGTTCTGCCTCTGCACGGCCTCGATGCGGGCCAGCAGCTCCGGCGCCGGCTGGAACAGCCGCGTCGCGACGGTGGCGGTGACGATGCCGATCTTCTTCTCGGCGGCCAGCGCGGCGACCTCCGGCGGGATCAGGTGGGTCTCGGGCTCCTCGCCGTGCTGCGGGAAGTAGCCCGGCAGCTCGGCGATGAAGTCGGCCCCGGCGCGCACGGCGGCGGCGAAGTCCGCGGCGCTTTCGATGTGGACCACGACGCGGCGCTGTTCCGCATGCGCGCGACGGACCACCTCGGCCACGACCTCGGGCGTCACGCCCAGCCGGCCGCGCTGCTCGGGCATCTGGCGCAGCTCGGGCCGCTCGTGGTAGCTCATGATGACCTTCACCAGGTCGGTGTGGCGGGCGGCGATCAGCGGCCACTTCTGGCCGACCTGCTCGGGCGTGTCCATCACCAGCACCGCCTTGTCGACGATCTGCTCCAGCGTCATCGGCGGCGTGCCCGACTGCAGCATCGCCAGCGGCTGGCCGTCCGACGAGGTGACGCAGGCGGTGGCGAACAGCACGTCCGGCGTTTCCGGCTGCGAGATGCGGGCGCGGATCGGTTCGATCGCGGCCGGGTCCGCGCACAGCATCGCGGCGTAGAACACGCCGTCGCGCAGGTAATCCTGGCCGAACTTGTCCAGGCCCCAGGCGCTCTGCAGGTTGTGGTTGTGCGCGTCGGCCAGCGGCGCCACCAGCGTCTGGCCGCGCAGCTCCAGCAGGCGGTTGACCTTGCGCGGCCGCTTCTCGACGAAGCGGCCGTCCTCGACGTAGAGCGTGCCGCTCTGCAGCTTCTCGCCGTCGAACCAGCGGGCATGGCGCAGTTCCATGGCCATTTCCGGGCTGGCCTTGAAGTCGTCGGCGCGCGCCGGTCCCGCCCCGAGGAGGGCGGCCAGCACCAGGGCGAGGGCAGCCAGCGGGGGCAGCGGGGGGCGCGGGCGCCGCGGCGGCTGCGAGGGCTGCGAGGACTGGGGTAAGGGGGGCAGGAGCGACATCGGACCGGTCGGGCGGGGCGTGCGGACAAGCGGCGGATGCTACGACAGCGCTCCCGTGCCGTCGGTGCTGCGTCGGTAACGGGACGTGCGGGAGGGGAGGCGTCGTGCGGCATGCGCGCGCAGGCCCTCCACAGGGGGGCCGCGCCGAGGGGAAACCCCCATGGGAGCGACCCGTGCCGGCAGGCGTCCGGGAGCGTCGCCGACGCTGCATAGAATCCCGCCCCATGGCAACCAAAGCAGTCACTTCCTCCGGCAGCAGCCCGGGCAGCTACGGCGAAGGCTCGATCCGCGTCCTCAAGGGACTCGAGCCCGTCAAGCAGCGCCCGGGCATGTACACCCGCACCGACAACCCCCTGCACGTCATCCAGGAGGTGATCGACAACGCGGCCGACGAGGCGCTGGCCGGTCACGGCAAGCGCATCGCCGTCATCCAGCACACCGACGGCTCGATCACCATCGAGGACGACGGCCGCGGCATTCCCTACGGCCTGCATCCCGAAGAGGGCGTGCCGGTCGTGGAGATCGTCTTCACCCGGCTGCACGCCGGCGGCAAGTTCGACAAGGGCTCGGGCGGCGCCTACAGCTTCTCCGGCGGCCTGCACGGCGTGGGCGTGTCGGTGACCAACGCGCTGGCCAAGCGGCTGCAGGTGACGGTCTACCGCGACGGGCATGTCGCGACGCTGGCCTTCGCCGGCGGCGACGTCATCGAGCCGGTGGCCACGCGCAAGGCCGAGCCCAAGGCGGGCGACCGCAAGCAGGGCACGACGGTGCGCGTCTGGCCCGACGGCAAGTACTTCGAGAGCGCCGACCTGCCCAAGGGCGAGCTGGTGCACCTGCTGCGCTCCAAGGCCGTGCTGATGCCCGGCGTCACGGTGACGCTGACGCAGGAGAAGACCGGCGAGACGCAGACCTGGACCTACAAGGGCGGCCTGCGCGACTACCTGATGCAGGCGCTGCCGGCCGACCCGCTGATCCCGCTGTTCGAGGGCGAGCAGTTCGCGACCGCCTCCGAGAGCGAGAACTTCGCCGAGGGCGAAGGCGCCAGCTGGTGCGTGGCCTTCACCGAGGAGGGTCAGGTCATGCGCGAGAGCTACGTGAACCTGATCCCGACGGTGGCCGGCGGCACGCACGAGTCCGGCCTGAAGGACGGCCTGTTCGGCGCCATCAAGGGCTTCATCGAGATGCACGCCCTCGCGCCCAAGGGCGTGAAACTGATGGCCGAGGACGTGTTCTCGCGTGCCAGCTTCGTGCTGTCGGCCAAGGTGCTGGACCCGCAGTTCCAGGGCCAGACCAAGGAGCGGCTGAACTCGCGCGACGCGCTGCGCCTGGTGTCGGCCTTCGTGAAGCCGGCGCTGGAGCTGTGGCTGAACCAGCACGTCGAGCACGGCAAGAAGCTGGCCGAGCTCGTCATCAAGCAGGCGCAGACGCGCCAGCGCGCGGCGCAGAAGGTCGAGAAGCGCAAGAGCTCCGGCGTGGCCGTGCTGCCCGGCAAGCTGACCGACTGCGAAAGCACCGACCTGCTGCACAACGAGCTCTTCCTGGTCGAGGGCGACTCCGCCGGCGGCTCCGCCAAGCTGGGCCGCGACAAGGAGACGCAGGCCATCCTGCCGCTGCGCGGCAAGGTGCTGAACGCCTGGGAGGTCGAGCGCGACCGGCTGTTCGCCAACAACGAGATCCACGACATCTCGGTGGCCATCGGCGTCGACCCGCACGGCAAGAACGACGAGCCGGACCTGTCCGGCCTGCGTTACGGGAAGATCTGCATCCTCTCTGACGCGGACGTCGACGGCGCCCACATCCAGGTGCTGCTGCTGACGCTGTTCTTCCGCCACTTCCCCAAGCTGATCGCCACCGGCCACGTGTACGTGGCGCGGCCGCCGCTGTTCCGCGTGGACGCGCCGGCGCGGGGCAAGAAGCCCGCGGCCAAGCTCTATGCGCTGGACGAGGGCGAGCAGACCGCCATCCTCGACAAGCTGCGCAAGGAAGGCGCGCGCGAAGGCAGCTGGAGCATCAGCCGCTTCAAGGGCCTGGGCGAGATGAACGCCGAGCAGCTCTGGGACACGACGCTGAACCCGGAGACGCGCCGCCTGCTGCAGGTGCAGTACGGCGAACTGGACTTCGGCGACACCGAGGGCGCCATCAACAAGCTGATGGGCAAGGGCGAGGCGGCCGCGCGTCGCGAGCTGATGGAGTTGCATGGCGACTCCATCGAAGTCGACGTCTGAATCCCGGACCGCGCCATGCTGGAACACCGCGTCACCCTCCGACCCACGATGCTGTCCGACCTGGACTTCGTCGTGGGCGTGGAGCAGGACGCGGGCAACCGGCCCTTCATCACGCCGTGGGAGCGCACGCAGCATGAGGGCGCCGTCCGGTTCCCGGATGCGCGCCATTTCATCGTCGAACTGGACGCGGAACGCGCCGGCTTCGTGATCCTGCAGGGCTGCCGCAATCCCAACCGCTCGGTGGAGCTCAAGCGCATCGTGCTCGGCCCGAAGGGGCAGGGCGTCGGCCGCCTGTGCGTGCGGCTGCTCAAGAAGATGGCGTTCACGCAGCTCGGCGCGCATCGCTTCTGGCTGGACGTGAAGGGCCGCAACACGCGGGCGCAGTCGCTGTACCGCAGCGAGGGCTATGTCGAGGAAGGCCGGCTGCGCGAATGCGTGCGGGCCGAGCCCCTGCCCGATGCCGACGGCGTGATGGGCGAGGGCTATGACGACCTGATCGTGATGTCGCTGCTCCTGCGGGAGTACGAAGCGCGCGCCGCGCGGGGGCTGGAGGCGGCATGAGTCACGGCCGCTCGCCGTCGCGCGGACCCGGGCTGCGCCAGCGGCTCGCGATGAGCATCGCCATGGCTTTCGCGGCCAAGCTCTCGCCGGCGCACGCCGAGCTGTGGGGCTACGTGGACGCGGACGGCATCGCGCATTTCGCGCCGGTGCAGGTGGACAACCGCTTCCAGCCGGTGATGTCGCCGCTGAGCGGCATCCGGCGGGTGCCGGGCAAGACGGACCACGGCCAGCGCATGCTGACCTGGCTGGACATCGCGCCCGAGGCGAAGGCGGTGCAGCCGTATCTGCGCGAGGCGGCGGCAGCCACCGGCATCGACGCGGAGCTGTTGAAGGCGATCATCGCGGTCGAGTCCGGCTTCAGGCCCGACGCGGTGTCGCCGCGCGGCGCGACCGGCCTGATGCAGATCACCGCCGCCACGGCGCAGCGCTACGCGACGCCGGACGAACTGCGGCGCGCCGGCTACCTGCAGGATCCGCGCATCAACGTGCTGATCGGCGCGCGGATGCTGGCGGACCTGACGCGGCGCTTCGGGCGCCTCGACGCGGCGCTGGCCGCCTGGAACGCCGGCGAGGGCGCGGTGCGGCGCGCAGGCGGGCACATGCCCGACATCGACGAGACACAGGCCCACGTCCATCTGGTGCTGGAGCTGTACTGGGCGCTGCTGCAGCGCAGCCTCGGCAGCCGGGCCAGGCAATTGACGATGATCGCGGCGCCGCTCGAATGAGCGGCCGCGGCCACCTTCCCCAAGACATTCGCAAGCGGATCCGAACGACCGGCGCAGGCCGGCATGAGAGAGATGACCCAAGAGACCTTTGATTTCGAAAACCCGAACGGCGCCGGCGGCCCGGGCGGGCAGTCCCCGTCGGGCGACGCGCTGACGCTGGCGCAGTACGCGCAGCAGGCCTACCTGGAATACGCGCTGTCGGTGGTGAAGGGCCGCGCGCTGCCGTCCTACAGCGACGGCCAGAAGCCGGTGCAGCGCCGCATCCTGTTCACGATGGAGCGGCTGGGCCTGGGCTTCACCGGCACGACCGGCGCCAAGGCGGTCAAGAGCGCGCGCGTGGTCGGCGAGGTGCTCGGCAAGTACCACCCGCACGGCGACCAGGCCGCGTACGACGCGATGGTGCGCATGGCGCAGGACTTCAGCCAGCGCTACCCGCTGGTCGACGGCCAGGGCAACTTCGGCAGCCGCGACGGCGACAACGCCGCCGCGATGCGCTACACGGAAGCGCGCCTGTCGGCCTATTCCCGGCTGCTGCTGGACGAACTGGACCAGGGCACGGTCGACTTCCAGCCCAATTACGACGGCTCCGAGAGCGAGCCCCGCGAACTGCCGGCGCGGCTGCCGTTCGTGCTGCTGAACGGCGCCTCGGGCATTGCCGTGGGCATGGCCACCGAGATCCCGAGCCACAACCTGCGCGAGGTCGCCGAGGCGGCGGTGCTGCTGCTCAAGCGCCCCGATGCCGGCGACGACGAACTCTTCAGCGCGATCAAGGGCCCGGACTATCCGGGCGGCGGCCAGCTGATCAGCTCGGCGGACGAGATCCGCGCGGCCTACAGCACCGGTCGCGGCAGCCTGAAGGTGCGCGCGCGCTGGAAGATCGAGGACCTCGCCCGCGGCCAGTGGCAGCTGGTCGTGACCGAGCTGCCGCAAGGCGTCAGCACGGCCAAGGTGCTCGAGGAGATCGAGGAACTGACCAACCCCAAGGTCAAGACCGGCAAGAAGACGCTGACGGCGGAGCAGCTGCAGCTCAAGGCGTCGGTGCTCGCGGTGCTGGACAAGGCCCGCGACGAATCCAACAAGGACGCGCCGGTGCGCCTGGTCTTCGAGCCCAAGAGCCGCACCGTCGACCAGCAGGACTTCATCAACACGCTGCTGGCGCAGACCAGCCTGGAGACGACGGCCCCGCTGAACATGACCATGGTCGGCGACGACGGCCGCCCGACCCAGAAGACCCTGCGCAAGATCCTCACCGAATGGATCGGCTTCCGCCTGAACACGGTGACGCGCCGCACGCAGCATCGCCTGGACAAGGTGCGCGACCGCATCCACATCCTGGAAGGCCGGCACGAGATCCTGCTGCACATCGACGAGGTCATCGCGCTCATCCGCCACTCGGACGAACCGAAACCCGCGCTGATCGAGCGCTTCAAGCTCAGCGAGCGCCAGGCCGAGGACATCCTGGAAATCCGCCTGCGCCAGTTGGCGCGACTGGAGTTCATCAAGATCGAGCAGGAGCTGAAGAACCTGCGCGAGGAAGCCGGCAAGCTCGAGGAGATCCTGTCCAACCCGTCGGTGCTGCGCCGCACGGTGGTCAAGGAGATCGAGGCCGACGCCAAGCAGTACGGCGACGACCGCCGCACCGAGATCAAGGAAGACAAGCGCGCGGTGGCCGAGGTGCGCATCGTCGACGAGCCCGTGACGGTGGTCGTCAGCCTGAAGGGCTGGGTGCGCGCGCTCAAGGGCCACGAGGTGGATCCGGCGGCGCTGGCGTTCAAGTCGGGCGACTCGCTGTACGGCGTGTTCCCGTGCCGCAGCGTCGATCCGCTGGTGGTGCTGGGCACCAACGGCCGGGCCTACTCGGTGCCGGTCTCGGCGCTGCCCGGCGGCCGCGGCGACGGCCAGCCGATCACCACGCTGATCGAGCTGGAGTCGGGCACCCAGATCGCGCACTACTTCGCCGGCGCGGCGACGCAGAAGCTGCTGCTCGCGGGGACGGGCGGCTTCGGCCTGGTGGCCGAGGTCGGCGACCTCGTCGGCCGCCAGAAGGCGGGCAAGAGCTTCCTGAGCCTGGAAGGCGAGGAGCGCCCGCTGCCGCCGTCGGTGGTGCCGGCCGGTGCGGCCAAGGGAGACGCAGCGGGCGTGCAGGTCGCCTGCCTGACGATGGGTGGCCGCCTGCTGACCTTCGCCATCGAGGAGCTCAAGCACCAGCCCAAGGGCGGTCGCGGCCTGACGCTGATCGACCTGGACGCGAAGGACGCGCTGGTCAGCGTCGCCGCCTTCACGACCCAGCTGATGGTCGGCGGTCTGGCGCGCGGCCAGAAACCCAAGGAAGAGCTGATCAAGGGCGTGGCGCTCGCGGGGTATGCCGGCAAGCGTGCCAAGAAGGGCAAGGCCTGCGACGTCATGACCAAGCCGATGCGGGTCACGGCGGGCTGAGAGCCACCGCTCCCTGACACGACGCCGGCGCTCATGCCGGCGTCGTCGCTTCCGGCTCGGACTTCCTGAAGCTCCGAATCAGCATCCGTCCGATGCCGCTCATCATCACGTCGCGCTACACCTGTGCTTCCCGGCGCCGGTGTCCCCCGGGGCTGTTTTGTCCGCAGACGGAGTGCCCGATGAGTGCCAGTTCCGACCCATTGAGACAGGCTCCGACGTCGACGCGGTCGCCCGTTGCCGACCCCGCGCCGAGGAAGATCGGCGTGGCGAGCGCCCAGCGTCAGCCGAAGCAGAACTCGAGCGAGGCGGCAAGCCCGGTCGAAGTCTTCCAGGCGATGGCGGACCAGAGTCCGCGTCATCGCCTCGCGGGGGCCTTGCGAGGCGTTGTCACGCAGCGAGTGGAAGAGAAGAACGCCAAGGGGGAATGGGTGCGGGTGGACATCGATTTCTCTGCCATGAATCGCCAGCAGGTGGCGGAATTCAGAAGCAAGATCTACTCCCTGTTGACACCCGACGGCATTTACAAGCTGAGTTCGGCGGAGATGAACGTTTTCAACAGGCACGCCTCGGAGCTCGAAAAATTACCTGAAGCGCTGGCAGAGCGGGCGGTGAAAGCCGCGGCGGATGATCGGCAGGCGCTGGAGAACCTCGGCAAATCCTTGACCGAGCCGGACGTCGCATGGCGCGTCGATGGCGCACCCAGTCGCATGGGCGATAGCGCGTCTCACGGGTTCAGCCAGAACTGGGAGCTTGCGATTCTGGTGGCGGGACAGAGAGCCGTCCTGCATCTGCACTTCAATACCAACGACAAGAAGGAGGTGAGTCTCGAGAAGCTGGGCCGAGCGCACATCAAGACGTCTCTGCAAAGCAGGGCCGGCAACGTTCCCGCGCCGGGCAAGATGGTCGAGGAAGCCATTGCGCTGATCGCCAGGTCGACGGCGCTGTGACAGGGGCCAGGCTCAGCGCGCGAGGGGCAGGTGCAGGAGCTGGCGTCGGGCCGTGTCCCTGACGGATGCGACGCGCCGGTGACGCGCCGCAACAAAAAGTCGCCGATTCCTGCAGGACTGATACCAATGCTGCAGTGCAAACTCCGTCACGAAATCAACTCGACTGACGGGATCGGCAGCCATGAAATTGAAGTCTCTCGTACTGGCGCTGGGCGCCGCGCTGATCGCTGGCGCCGCCAGCGCCGCGACCCTGGATCCGGTGGCGGTGACGACCACCGCCACGCCGGCAGGCAGCAGCTTCTCCGATGTCGTGCTCGGGTCCTTCACCCTGACGCAGGCGTCGGATGTGACCGGCTCCGTGCTGGCCGCGACCACCATCAGCTTCGGCAACGGCCTGACGGTGCACCTGCAGTCGGTGAACTTCAGCTTCGCCGGCCTGAACGGTCTGACCGACCTGGATGCGAGCGCCTCCGGTTTCCACTACGCCAACCTGGCCGCGGGCACGTATCAGTGCTCGCCAGCGGCTCGCTGAGCGGCCTCGGCTTTGGCGGCATCGCGGTGCTGTCGACCACGCTCAACGTCACTGCCGCTGCCGCCGCTGTGCCGGAACCGGCGACCTACGCGCTGATGCTGGCCGGCATCGCGGGCATCGGTTTCGTGGCGCGTCGCCGCCGCCAGGACTGATTGGCATCCCGGCCGCTCAGGCGGCCGTTGCTCAACCGGCCGCTCACGCGGCCGTTTGTCTTTTCGCCGCTCAACGCGGCGTTTTGTCTTTCAGCCGCTCATCGCGGCCACAGCACCTTCAGCCATCGCGGACGCCACGACAGCGTGGCCGCGATGGCCGCTGCCGAGCCCGCCAGCAGCATCAGCCAGACCAGCGCGGCCATCGACGGGTGATCCGCCTGCAGGCACAAGCCCAGGGAAAGCGCCAACGCGAGAACGCCGGCCGCGCGGAGATTCCGGGCAGTCGCCGCCTTCGGCGCTTCTTCGCCGTGGACCTGCTCCCAGTGGGTGTCCATCGCCAACGCCAGCCAGCCGAAGCCCAGCACGGCGTTCACGGCGGCGGCGCTCAGCAGAACCACCGGCTCAGCCATGACGGACTCCCGCGGTCTTGAGGGGGGACGGCGACGCCTGCGCCGTCGACGCGGATCGCCGGGCCCGCTGGGCGAGCTTCCCGGCGGCGAGGAGTGCGACGGCGGCCGTCGCGATCAGGCTCAGGTCCACGCCGGCCACCGGCCAGTAGCCGGCCGACAGCGTCCTGCCCAGGTGGTCGCCGGTCGTGACCGCGTTCGCGATGACTGCCGACGCCGCGCCGGCGGCGATGACCCAGCATTGCTCGCGCCAGGCCGGATTCATCTTCGCCCGCGCGACCGCGCTGCCCCGGACGAAGGCGTGCGCCATCGTCAGCGCCCAGGTGCCCCAGAAGACGTTGCGCTCCCATTCGCCCTTGTCGGCGAGCGTTTCCGGCAGCAACCGGTTGGCGATCAGCATCGCCATCGTCGCGACCAGCATGCCGGTGACCGTCGTCACCGCCAGCGCATCGACGACGCGGCTGCCTTGTCCGCCCGCCTTGGCGTGCTGCTGCTTGCGCTTCTCGACGAAGAAGAGGAAGCCTGTCGCGATGCAGACGCAGCCCAGCAGGCCGCCCAGCACGTAGAGCCAGCGCAGCAGCCAGTGCCGGAAGTGCTGCAGGTGCAGGCCGGTGAGGAACTCGTTGACGCTGTCGACGGCAGTGCGCGGCGGATCCTCGCGCAGCAGCTCGCCGGTGCTCGCCTTGAAGTGGACGCCTTCGCCGGTCAGCGCGACGCGGTCGGTGCCGGCGCGATACACGCTCACATAGGCGTTGGCATCGCCGACGTGCTGCAGGTTGACGAAGCCCACGTCGCCCGCCATGCCCTTGGCCGCCCAGCGCCGCTGCGCCTCGGCCACCATCGCGTCGACCGACGCCAGCGGCGCCGCCACACCGGCCCGCTCGTGCGGCAGACCGGTCTCCTGAGCCTCCACGCGCTCGTGCAGCTCGTGCAGGTCATGCAGCTGCGTGTGCGCGACCGGGAAGTAGATGCCGGCGAAGATCACCAGCCCCGTGAACGCGAAGAAAAAGTGGAAGGGCAGGGCCACCACGCCGGTCAGGTTGTGCAGGTCCAGCGCGCTGCGCTGCACGGTCTTGTTGCGGCGGAAGGTGAAGAACTCGCGGAAGATCTTGCGGTGCATCACCACGCCGCTGACCAGCGCCGCCAGCATCATCAGCGCGGAGAAACCGACGATCCAGTAGCCCAGGTCCTTCCAGCTGAGGTGCAGGCTGTAGTGCAGCGGATAGAAGAACTCGCTGCCGATGCGCAGCTGCCCCTGCGGCAGCACCGCGCCGCTGCGCGGATCGAGGGCATGGACCGCGAAGACGGTCTCGTCCGGATCCTTCGCATTCGGGACCTTGAAGCCGGCGAACACCGACACCACCGGATCGCGGTGCGTCGTGTACGCGCCCCAGCTGCTGACTTCGTCGAAGCGCTCCGGTAGCGGACCGTTGACGCGGCCTGCGAGCAGCGCGACGGCCTCCTTGGCCGGCTGCATCTTCTCGAAGGCGGGCTTGAGGATCTGGTCGAAGGACGGCATCGGCTGCGGCTCGAAGCGCGAGGACGGGATCGCCCAGCGGTCGATCTCGCGGTCGAAGACCGACAGCGCGCCGAAGAAGAAGACGACCATCAGCACGAAGCCCAGCACCAGGCCGAACCAGGTGTGCAGCCAGGCCATCGAGAGCCGGAAGTTCTGGAACACGGGGAGCCCCTTTCGCGTCAGGCGAGCAGGGCGCGCTGGATCAGCGCGGCCGCTCCGGTCATGACGCCGCCGCCGCCCAGCAGCACCGCCCAGCACAGGCCGACGCGGCGCGCCGCGAAGGTCCACAGGAAGACCACCAGGAAGAGCAGCACGCCCAGGAGCGCGCTCAGGTGTTCGGCGTCGTGGAAGGACATGCCCAGCGCATACAGCCCGCTGTGCGCGATCGCGATGAAGCCCCAGCAGAACGCATAACCGCCGAGGATCGCCGCGGCGATGCGCGACAGGAGCGGGAGCAGTTGCGGGCGGCGCACATCGCGGGCGGGAGAGGTGGCGGCGTCGATCATGAGCGGGCAGGCATCAGGCCAATGTCGGTCAAATGGGAATGCGAGGCATTATCGTCTTGCCAATGGCCTGAACTGAGGAAGTTCCAGGTCGGACCCGCAGGTCTTTGCTGAGCGCACCAACGAAAAAGCGCTCCAGGAGGAGCGCTTTCCGAGGGGGGGAGCCAGAAGAGGCCCTTCGATCGCCGGTCAGAGCCGCGCCATCGCCTTCGCGCAGTCGGGCACCAGGGCGGGACCCTTGTAGATCAGGCCGGTGTAGAGCTGCACGAGGTCCGCGCCGGCCTGCAGCTTGGCGCGGGCATCTTCCCCGCTGAGCACGCCGCCGACGCCGATGATCGGATAACCGCCGCCCAGCGCCGAGCGCAGGAGGCGGATCACGCGGTTGCTGGCCTCGAAGACCGGCGCGCCCGACAGGCCGCCGGTCTCGTCGGCGTGCGGCAGCCCCCGCACGGCGTCGCGGGAGATCGTCGTGTTGGTCGCGATGACGCCGTCGATGCCGTGGCGCTTCAGGCTGGCCGCGATGACGGCGACCTGGTCCTCTTCGAGGTCGGGCGCGATCTTCACGAACAGCGGGACCTGGCGTCCGCTCTCGTCCTGCAGGGCCAGGCGGCGCGCCTGCAGCGGTCCGAGCAGCGCATCCAGCGCCTCGTCGCTCTGCAGCTGGCGCAGGTTCTTGGTGTTGGGACTGGAGATGTTGACGGTGATGTAGTCGGCGTGAGGGAACACGCCTTCCAGGCCGATGAGGTAGTCGTCGACCGCGCGCTCGATCGGCGTCGCGGCGTTCTTGCCGATGTTCAGGCCGAGCAGCCCGCCGTGGTGGCGGAAGCTGTGCGAGCGCTTCACGTTGGCGATGAATGCGTCCAGGCCGTCGTTGTTGAAGCCCAGGCGGTTGATCAGCGCCTGTTTCGCGGGCAGGCGGAACATGCGCGGCTTGTCGTTGCCGGGCTGCGCCTTGGGCGTGACGGTGCCGACCTCGATGAAGCCGAAGCCCATCGCGCCCAGGCCGTCGATGCAGCGGCCGTTCTTGTCGAGGCCGGCGGCCAGGCCGATGCGGTTGGGGAAGCGCAGTCCGGCGACGGTCACCGGATCCGACACCCGCGTCTGCGCCCAGGCGCATTGGGCGGGGGTGTTCTGCAGACGGGCGATGCTGCCCAGGGTCAGTTCGTGCGCGTGTTCGGGATCCAGACCGAACAGGAAGGGACGGGCGAAGCCGTAGGGGATGAGAGCCATGATGGGGGCGGATTGTCTCATCGCGCCCGGAGCCGCCCGCGTCGCGCCTACTCCTGGCGTGCGAACGGTGATGGGGGACTCTCCGTGGCTCGAACGGGCCGGGGTTCGGACGAGGCCCGGCCGAGGGTCGCTTTCATGGGAGTTTCATGCGCATTTCATGCGCATTCCATGCGCGCTTCATGGGGGCTCCGGGCGATCCCACGGCGGCACCTCCCCGAATCGTCCGACACAGAAATCGATCAGCGCGCGGACCTTCGGACTGGGGAAGCGGCTCGGCAGATACACGGCGTAGAGCACGTTGGCCTCGGCCGGTCCGCCCAGCGGCGTCCAGTCCGGCAGCAGGGCGGTCAGGCGGCCCTCGCGCAGGTCGCGGCCGATCGCGTAGGTCGGCAGCACCGCCAGACCCATGCCGGCCAGCGCCGCCACGCGCAGCGACTCGCTGCTGTTGGCCGTGAGCCCGCTTTCGAAGCGCAGCGCGCCGGAGATCTCGACCTCCGCCTCGCCCTCGACCGGATGCCGGAAGCGCCAGCGCTCCGGCGCATGCAGGTAGCCGAAGCGCAGGCAGCGGTGGCCGGCCAGGTCTGCGACCGCCTTCGGCGTGCCATGCCGGGCGAGGTAGTCAGGCGCGGCACACAGGACGAATCGGATGTCTGCCAGCTTGCGCGCCACGAGCCCGGGACTCGGCCGTCCGGTCAGACGCATCACGACGTCGAAGCCTTCCTCGGCGAGGTCGACGTAGCGGTCGTTGAGTCCGAGCACCACCTGCAACTGCGGATGCATCGCGCAGAACTCCGCCATCAGCGCGGTGAACTGCAGGTTGCCGAAGGCGGTGGAGGTGCTCAAGCGCAGCACGCCGCGCGGCTGCTCGCGACGGCCGGCGAGCTCCGCGTCCAGCGCCTGCGCCTCCTCGATCAGACGCTGGGCGCGCTCATACACGCTGCGGCCTTCCGCCGTGGGGCTGATGCTGCGCGTGGTCCGGTGCAGCAGCCGCGTGCCGAGCTGCTGCTCCAGTCGCGCGACCTGCTTGCTGACGGCCGATTTGGTCGCGCCCAGCAGCTTGGCCGCGCCGGAGAAGCTGCGCGCGTCCACGACGCGGGCGAAGGCTTGCAGGTCTTCGAGGCGTCCCATGACGATCCCCCCATTGTTCTCGATCAGGAAACTCTAAAACGAATCGGCAGCGGATTGTGTCCAAGGGCTTCCGTTTCTAGAGTTCATCCATCGCTGTTCATCTGGGAGTCCGCCATGGCGACCTCGACCCTGTTCACCGCCACCTCGCGCAGGTCGCCTGCGCCTCCAGGCTTGCCTGCTGCGTCGATGCCGCGCGCGCTCCCGCAGGCGGCTGGCACCGTGCAGCGGGACCGCCTCGGGGCGCTGGTCGCGCTGAGCCTGCCGGCGCTGTTCATCCTGCTGTGGAGCACCGGCTACGTCGCCGGCAAGCTGGCGCTGCCGCACGCGGGGCCGTTCACGCTGCTCGCCCTGCGCTTCGGTCTGGCGGCGGTGGTGCTGCTCGCCGTGTCGATGGCGACGCGCGCGCCATGGCCCAAGACCGCACGGGCCTGGATCCATCTGGGCGTCGTCGGGCTGCTGATGCAGGTGCTGCACTTTTCCGGCGTCTACTGCGCGATCGCCTGGGGCCTGCCGACCGGCGTGGCCGCACTGTTGATCGGGATGATGCCGCTGGCCACCGCGATGGGCGCCCACCTGTGGCTGGCCGAGCGCATGAGCGCCGCGCAGTGGCTGGGCATGCTGGGCGGGGCGGCGGGCGTGGCGCTGGTGATCGTCGACCGACCTTTGGGCGGCGGCAGCGGCGGCGGCGCCTGGATGGCCTACGGCGCGGGCCTGCTGGGCCTCACCGGCCTGGTCGCCGGCACGCTGTACCAGAAGCGCTTCTGCGCCGGCATGGACCTGCGCACCGGCAGCGGCATCCAGATGACGGTCTCCGCGCTGGCCGTGCTGGCACTCGCGCTCTGGCGCGAACCCGGCGCGCCGGACTGGAGCCCCGAACTCCTGGGTTCGACGCTGTGGCTGGGGCTGGTGAACTCGATCGGCGCCTTCAGCCTGATGTTCGTGATGATCCGGCGCGGCCAGGCCGGCGCGGTGGCCCGGCTCTTCTACCTGATCCCCGGCGTCTCGGCGTTGATGGGCATGGGGCTGCTGGGCGAGCACCTCGGCGCGATGGCCCTGGCGGGCTTCGTGGTGTCGGCGACCTCGGTGGGTCTCGCCTCGATGTCCCGCGCGGGCGGATAATCGACGGTTCAATTCCGCGTTTCGACGCCCGAGAGGGCGCACCGCCGCCGCCATGAAGCACCTCGACCACCCGCAGCACGATCGCGAGATCGGTTCCGCCGACGCCACCCGCGACGATACCCGCACCGACGACACCCGCATCGACGCGGTCCGCCCGCTGATCTCGCCGGCGCTGCTGCTCGACGAGCTGCCGCTGCCGGAGGCCTCGCTGAACGTCGTCGAGACCGCGCGCCGCGAGATCAGCGACGTGCTGCACGGCCGCGACGACCGGCTGCTGTGCATCGTCGGGCCGTGCTCCATCCACGACCACGGCCAGGCGATGGACTACGCCCGGCTGCTGAAGGACCTGCGCGGCGAACTCCAGCAGGACCTGCTGATCGTGATGCGCGTGTACTTCGAGAAGCCGCGCACGACGGTGGGCTGGAAGGGTTACATCAACGACCCGCACCTGGACGGCAGCTTCCACATGAACGAAGGCCTGCGGCTGGCGCGCAAGCTGCTGCTGGACGTCACGGCGCTGGGCCTGCCGGCGGGCACCGAGTTCCTGGACCTGCTGTCGCCGCAGTACATCTCCGACCTGATCGCCTGGGGCGCCATCGGCGCGCGCACGACCGAGAGCCAGAGCCACCGCCAGCTGGCCTCGGGCCTGTCCTGCCCGGTGGGCTTCAAGAACGGCACGGACGGCTCGGTGAAGATCGCCGCCGACGCGGTGCTGGCGGCGCGCGCGAGCCACGCCTTCATGGGCATGACGAAGATGGGCCTGGCCGCGATCTTCGAGACCCGCGGCAACGACGACTGCCACCTGATCCTGCGCGGCGGCAAGGCGCCCAACTACGACGCGGCCTCGGTGCAGGCGGCGGCCGAGGTGCTGAAGGCGGCGGGACTGCGCGAGCAGCTGATGATCGACTTCTCGCATGCGAACTCGTCGAAGAAGTACGAGCGCCAGATCGACGTCGGCCACGACGTCGGCGCGCAGATCGCCGGCGGCGACGCGCGCATCACCGGCGTGATGGTCGAGTCGCACCTGCAGCCGGGTCGCCAGGACCTGCTGCCGGGGCAGACCAAGGCGGACCTGTTGCCCGGCGTGTCGATCACCGACGCCTGCCTGGGCTGGAGCCAGACCGAACCGCTGATGCGCGCGCTGGCTGCGGCGGTGCGTCAACGGCGCGAGCGTCGCGCGGCCTGACCGGGCCTGGAAGGTGCCCGCTGGAATCCTGGCGAATGAGCGGCCCCCGGACCTTTTCACCGCCACGCAGGGGCTGACCGCATGTGGACCACGATGACCACGCTGGCGGCCCACCCCTGGGCCTATCCGGCGTTCTCGGTCGTGCACCTGATCGGGCTGGGCGCGCTGTTCGGCGGGCTGCTGGTCTTCGAGCTGAGGACGCTGGGCGCGCGGCCCGAGATCGATCCGTCGGCGCTGGCGCGTCTGGCGATTCCGACGGCGCTGGCGGGCTTCGCGCTGTGCGCGGTGTCGGGCGCGGCGATGTTCGCGGTCCAGCCGCAGGAACTCTGGGTCAATCCGGCACTGCGGATCAAGGTCGCGCTGATCGCGCTGGCGGGCCTGAACGCGGCGTGGTTCCACTGGCGCGGCGGCGTCCGGGCGCAGGACCGGCTCGGGCGCTGGCAATGCCTGCTGTCCTTGGGGATTTGGATCGCTGTCATCATCTGCGGGCGCTGGATCGCATTTGTCTGACGCGTCTGTCTGACGTGTCTGTCTGACGTGTCTGTCTGACGCCTCTGTCTGATGCGTCTGTTTGATGCGTTCGTCTGACTTGCCACCCGCCAGCGCGTCCTTCTCTTCCTTCCTGGAGGCTTCGATGGAACGTCGTCTGTTGCTGGCCGCGCTCGCGACCACGCCCCTGTTGCCCGCCACCGTCCGCGCCCATCACGGCTGGAGCGGCTTCGACCAGGACCGTCCGCTGTACCTCGAGGGTCGGGCGGCCCAGGTCACCTGGCGCAATCCGCATGCGGAACTGGATCTGGAGGTGCCGGAGCGGCTCGTGCTGCCCGCCGACCTGAAGCAGCGGGCGCTGCCGAAGCAGACGACCGCCGTCGACGGCGAGGCCCTGCTCGCGAAGGCGCAGCTGCCGACGCGTCGCGATCGGCGCTGGGAGGTCGAGCTCGCGCCGCTGACGCGGCTCGAGGCCTGGAAGGTCGAGGAGATCAGACCCGGCACCGAGGTGTCCGTGATCGGCTTCGCCGCGCCGGGGGAGCAGGGCGCGGCGGTGCTGCGGGCCGAGTACCTGTTCGTCGGCGGCAAGGTGTACGGGCTCAGGTCGTCGCCCGCGTGAGCCGTCCGGCGCTGCGCGCGCGCCGGCAGCCCGGACGAGCCGGAGCGGCGGAGATAATCCCGCCTTTCCTTTCACGCCATCCATCACGAGCCTTCGCTCGCTCCCCCCGCCATGACCCAAGACGAATTGAAGACCCTGGTCGGCCAGGCCGCATTGCAGTACGTGACGCCGGACACGGTGGTGGGCGTGGGCACCGGATCGACGGTGGACAAGTTCATCGACGCGCTGGCCGCGAGCGGGATCCGCATCTCGGGCGCGGTGTCGAGCTCGGTGCGCAGCACGGAGCGGATGAAGGCGCTGGGCATCGCGGTGCTGGACGCCTCGGAAGTCGAGTCGCTGCAGGTCTACATCGACGGCGCCGACGAGATCGACCGCCAGGGCCACATGATCAAGGGCGGCGGCGCCGCGCTGACGCGCGAGAAGATCGTCGCCGACCTGGCCGGGACCTTCGTCTGCATCGCCGACGAGAGCAAGCTGGTCGACGTGCTGGGCGGGTTCCCGCTGCCGGTCGAGGTGATCCCGATGGCCGCGGCGCAGATCGCGCGCCGCTTCCGGGCGATGGGCGCGGAGCCGGTGCTGCGCAAGGACTGCGTGACCGACAACAGCTGCCAGATCCTGGACGTCAAGGGCCTGAAGATCACGGATCCGGCGGCGTTCGAGGCCGAGGTCACCCAGTGGCCCGGCGTGGTCACCGTCGGCGTCTTCGCCCGCAACAAGGCCGGCGTGTGCCTGCTGGGCACGGCGCAGGGCGTGAAGACGATGACGTTCTGAGCATCTCCGCCCGGAACGGCAACGAGGCCCCGCGGGGCCTCGTTTCGCATCCAGTGCCGCGGGCGCTCAGCGCAGTCGGAACACCGAGATCGCCGTCGCCAGTCGTTGCGACTGCTCCTTGAGGCTCTCGGCCGCGGCGGCGGATTCCTCGACCAGGGCCGCGTTCTGCTGCGTCATCTGGTCCAACTGGCCGATGGCCGCGTTGACCTGGTTGATGCCGTCGCTCTGCTCGCGCGAGGCGGCGCTGATCTCGCCGATGATGTCGGCCACGCGCTGCACGCTGGCGACGATCTCGGTCATCGCGCCGCCGGCGTCTTCCACCAGCCGCGAGCCCGACTCGACGCGCTCGACGCTCGCGCCGATCAGCGTCTTGATCTCCTTGGCCGCCTCGGCGCTGCGTTGCGCCAGGGAGCGCACTTCACTCGCGACCACCGCGAAGCCGCGACCCTGTTCGCCGGCGCGTGCCGCTTCCACGGCCGCGTTCAGCGCCAGGATGTTGGTCTGGAACGCGATGCCGTCGATCGTGCCGATGATGTCGGCGATGCGGCGCGAGCTGTCGCTGATCTCGCCCATGGTGCTGACCACCTGACCCATCACCGAGCCGCCGCGCTGCGCCGTCTCGGCCGCCGAGCTCGACAGCTGGTTGGCCGTCATCGCCGAATCCGCCGTCTGGCGCACCGTGCCCGTCAGCTGCGTCATCGACGCGGCGACTTCCTGCAGGTTGGAGGCCGTCTGCTCGGTGCGAGCGCTCAGGTCGTGGTTGCCGGTGGCGATCTCCGCGCTGGCGGTGCCGATGCTCTCGGCCGAGCCGCGTACGTCGCCGATCAGCTTCAGCAGCTGCGACTGCATGCCGCCCAGCGAGCCGAGCAACTGGCCCGTCTCGTCGCTGCCGCCTGTCGGCACGCGCTGCGTCAGATCGAAGTGGGCGATGGCGTCCGCGACCTCGGCGGCACCGCGCAAGGGGCCGGTGATCGAGCGCGTCAGCGACACCACGAACCACACGCCCAGGCCCAGCGCGACCAGCGAGAACACGAGCAGCGCGGTCCGCGCCCGGCTGTTGGTCGCGTCGAGCTGCTTGGCCGCGTCGTCCAGCAGCGCGCGCTTGTGCTGCACGATGGCCTGGATCGCTTCCTGGAACTTCACCGCGGCGGGCTGGAACTCGCGGTCGAAGACCTCGCGCGCCTTGTCCGCGTCGCCGGCCTTCTTGGCGGCGGCGACGGCGTCGCGGGTGCTCAGGTAACCCTTGCGGGCCTCACTGAGCGTCTCGAACATCTTGCGCTCTTCCGGCGTGACCATGTAGCCGTCGAGCTGCTTCTGCAACTCGCCCGACTGCTTGGTCGACTCGGCGGAGGTCGCCGCAAAGAACTGCGCCAGGCTGGGGTCGGCGCTGACGGCGATCGCGCTGGTGCGGTTCACGCCGTTGGTGATGTTGCGGTACCAGTCGGAAGCGACACGCTCGGCGGCCAGGTCCTGGTTGAGCATGACGTCGGTCTCGCTGGCCACGCGGCCCAGGGCCAGGTAGCTCAGGCCCGAACCGACGAAGGCGATCAGCAGCACCAGGCCCAGCACCACGCCGAGCCGCTGGCCGATCGATCGGCCCGCGACGAGATGAATCATGAGTGTGTCTCCCGAGAGGTTGGATCCGCCTGGATCCGTTTGGAATCGTCGACCTGCGCCCAGACGGACGCGCGACGGCCTTGACGGCGTCTTCGCACCTTATCGACGCGTACGTGATCAAACTTAAATCGTTCGCCGGAGGCGGTCGGACAATGCGCCATCCGTCACGACTTGCCGGCCATCGCCGGCGTCCGCCATGTCCGACACGACCTCCCCGACCTCTCTGACCGCCACGGCCGCCACGACCGCCACGACGTCCGTCGGCGGCAGCTTCCTGCAGGTGATCGCGCATTACCACGTCAAGCCGGGCTTGGGCGAGCAAGTCGGCGCGCTGCTGGTCGAGCTGACCGAAGCCACCCGCCGCGAGGCCAAGAACCTGGCGTATGCGTTCTACCGCTCGCCGCAGGATCCGGACCGCTACGTGATCCTCGAGCAATACACCGACGCGAGCGGCCTGGACGAACACCGCGCGTCCGAGCACTTCCAGCGCCTGGGCTTCGGCACCATCATCCCGATGCTGGTGTCGCGCGAGGTGACAAGCTACGTCGTGCGCACCGGCGTGGACGGGAAGCCGGCGGACGCGGTCAAGACCTGACCCCCCTCGAAAGCCGAGGGGCGTTGCGGGTGAACAGGCGCTCTAGGTCTGGGCCCTTTCGGCCTTGGCGGCGAAACGGGCCGGATCGAGGGCGTCCGCGAGGCTGGCTTCCACCGGCCAAGGCGCTCCGGTGAGTTGCGCCGCGACCAGCTCGGCGCACAGCGTCGCCCAGGTGATCCCGCGCGAGGCGAGGGCGCCCACCACCATCAGACCCGGTTGACGCGGCCAGAAGCGCGCCTGCTCGGCGCGACGCTCCGGCCGCCCGGCCGGCAGCGCACCCACGATCGGAAGCCGGTCCGGCAACAGGCTCCGCCAGCCCACGCGGCCCGCGAGCGGCACCTCCGCCGGGATCGGCACCGACGGCAGCAGTGCGCGCAGCCGGTCGACGTTCTGGTCATGATCCGCTGACCGGAGCGCGGGATCCATGTCGCCGCCATCGGTGCTCGCGCCGAAGCAGATCGTGCCGTCGGGGAGGCTGAGCGCGTAACCCAGTCCCGCCACCGGCATCGCCAGCGTCGTCGGGGTCAGGGCTTGCGCCATGACGCTCAGTTGCCCGCGCTGCGCCACCCACGGCCACGCCGGCCCGGCCGTCCAGGGCGCGGCCAGCGCGTCGCTGCCGATGCCACCGCACAGCACCACGGCATCGGCGCACGCA
>CBIHMU010000066.1:0-31150 GCA_966211105.1 uncultured Burkholderiales bacterium | reverse complement strand
CTTCCGGCCCCACCCTCGCTCGTTGACTTCTCTTTCACCACCAGCGCTGCTGCGGGGCAGGCTTGATGGGGAAAGAGAAGGGGACCGCGTCCCCGTCGAGGATCCTGGCGACCCCCGACGCGTGAGCGTCGGCGGTCTCCCTGTCCTTCTATCAGCGCAGCAGGGCCAGCACTTGCTGGGGAGCCTGGTTGGCCTGCGCGATCATCGCGTTGCCGGCCTGTTGCAGGATCTGCGCGCGGCTCAGGTTGGCGGTTTCCGACGCGAAGTCGGCGTCCATGATCCGGCTGCGGGCCGCGGTCTGGTTCTCGACCGAGATCTGCAGGTTCGACACGATCGCGTCGAAACGGTTCTGCGAGGCGCCCAGCTTCGAACGTTCGCCGGAGACCGTCTTGATCGCCGAGTCGATGTTGTCGATCACGGTGGCCAGGTCGCTGGTCGACGACGCGTTGGTGATCGCGCCGTTGGTCACGCCGGTGATGGTCGTGTCCGTGGTCATGTTGGTCGTCGTCACGTCGACCGAGTCGTTGGCCGTCGTGTTGGCGCCGATCTGGAAGGTCTGCGTGCCGGAGTCGCCCGCCAGGATGGCGCGGCCGTTGAAGGTCGTGCCGCCCAGGACGCGCTGGATTTCCGAACCCAGCTGGGCATATTCCTGACCGATCGAGTCGAGGTCGGTCGTCGTGTTGGTGGCGTTGCGGGCCTGCACCGCCAGTTCACGCATGCGCTGCAGCGAATCACCGACCTTGGACAGCGCGCCTTCAGCGGTCTGCGACAGGGAGATGCCGTCGTTGGCGTTGCGCTGGGCGACGTTCATGCCACGCACTTGCGAGTTCATGCGATCGGCGATCGCCAGGCCGGCGGCGTCGTCCTTGGCGGAGTTGACGCGCAGACCCGAAGACAGGCGCTGCATCGACACGGCCAGCGAGCTCTGGCTGGTCGAGGTGTTGCGCTGGGCGTTGAGCGACAGCAGGTTGGTGTTGATGACTTGGGCCATGATTGCTCCTAACAGCTATACGTAAATACCGGCAAAAGCGCCGAACCACACATGAGCGCCTGAGTCCTCCGATCCTCCGACCCGCCGTGAGGCGAACCGGTCGAGGATCTCGGATGCTCCTGCTGAACCGCCCGGGCCATTTCCCGGTTCGGTCCCAGTCCGACGCTAGTCAACCGTTGCCGTCCCACCCCTCATCGGAAGCCAAGAACGTCAGGCCTTCTAACCGGACCACGTGCCGCCTGCCTGCTTCGACCTGCCCGCAAGACTGCTTGTCTTTGCTGGCCTGTCGCTGCGTTCAGCAGCCCCGTTGAGTTGGTTATCGGGCCCCTCGCCATAGAACTTGAGGGCAATTTGTCAAGACTTGTGATCCGGAGATAAGCAGGTCTTGCAACGCGTTGTTTGTCGTTTGACTTCGACCCGGACTCGTGCCCGGGTGTCGGTCTGGCGACGGACATGCGGGTATCTACGGCCTGAATGCGGCGGGATTGAGGGGGAATGCCGGCGCTTTTCGTGTGCTCGATCACGGGGGTGCCCCCCTAAAGTGCCTCCTGGCGATGCCGACAGGCGGGATCGCCGCATCCGCCACCTTCGCCGGGATCGGTCTCGGCTCGAGACCGGACTCGATCGACGAGTCCCAACGACCATGGAGAGATCTATGCCACTGCAAGCGCAAACCGAGGCACGGTCCGCCGTGTCGATGATCGACGCGTCGATCGACGAACAATTTCACGCAACGATCCGCCCAGGGTCCAGCGAGGCCCGCCTCCTGCTGGCCCAGGCCCGCAACGCCGCGTACGCGCAGGCCGCGCAGGGCCGCATCGGCGACGGCGTCGCGCTGCTGTACAACGCCCTGGAAATGGCGCCCATGAGCGTCGATCTGCTGTCCGACGTCGGCGCGCTGCTGCTGGCCGCGGGTCAACTGAAGGACGCCGCGCTGTACGCGCATCGCGCGGTGGAACTCTCGCCGCAACACGCGCCGTCCTTGTATACCCTGGGCTTCGCGCTGTCGGGGCTGGGCGAGGTGAAGGCCGCGATCGAGGTGTTGGGCATCCTCAATGAAGGCCAGGCCCTCGAGATGCTGCGTCGCGATTCGCCGGAACTGATGACGATCGTCGACTCCGAGCTGCTGCGCCTGCAAGCCGCCTGAACGGCCGACGCGCCGTCGTCGCCGGAACAGCCTGACAGGCTGTCTCCCTGAAAAACCGCCGCCGAGCCCGCAACCACGGGCCTCGGTCGGCGGTTTTCCCGTTGGAGCCTGTCAACGTGTAGGAATCAGGCTGACAAGCCGGTCGTCCCGCTCCCTAGCCTGTCTCTGGCGCCACCCTGATGTCGCGCCATGCGGTGTTTCTTCAGAATTCATTCCATCGCAGCAACGCCACCTACCAGGAGCCACCCCATGAACAGCGACCAGATCCTTGCCGAGATCCGCGAAGCGAACCTGTCGTACCTGATGCTGGCCCAGAGCCTGATCCGGACCGACCGCGAACAGGCGCTGTATCGTCTGGGCATCTCGGAGGAGACCGCGACGCTGCTGAACACGCTGAGCCCGGCGCAGATGATGAAGATGGCTTCGGGCAACACGCTGCTGTGCCGCTTCCGCATGGACGACGACCTGGTGTGGGGCCTGCTGACCTCGCACGGCAAGCCGGCGGCCAACGACAGCGTCTCCCGCCTGCACGCCTCCATCCTGATGGCGGGCCGCCACCAGGAAGCCGCTGCCTGACCAGACGATTCAGGCAACTGCCTCAGGCAGAGAAATTGCCGCCCGAGCACATCCGAAAGCACCGGAGCCCCCCATGCGCACCAAGTCCATCCTGACCGAAGCCAAGCAGATCGATCGCGCCGTGACGTTGATCAAGCTGGGCGCGCGCCTGCAGGTGCTGGAATCGGAAACCGACCTGAGTTACGAGCGTCTGCTGCGCCTGTACAAGGAAGTCTCGGGCAAGAGCCCCAGCAAGGGCCAGCTGCCGTTCTCGACGGACTGGTTCATGACCTGGCAGCCCAACATCCACGCCAGCCTGTTCCTCAACATCCACGAGTACCTGAACAAGGTTGCGGAGATGGATGAGATCGACGTCGTCATCAAGGCCTACCAGCTGTACCAGGAGCAGGCCGCGGCCCAGAACCTGGAGCAGCTGCTGTCGGTGACCCGCGCCTGGCGCCTGGTGAAGTTCGTGGACAACGGCATGCTGACGATGACCAGGTGCAGCAAGTGCGGCGGCCACTTCGTGACCCACCCGCACGAGGTCGCGAAGCACTACGTCTGCGGCCTGTGCAACCCCCCGGCGCGCGCCGGCAAGGGCAAGGCGGCCGGCGGCATCCAGATGCACTGAGCGCATCGCTCCGGACGACGAATCCGAATGCCTACCCGCTGGCGCAGCTGCCTGGTCGTCATCGCCCGCAATGAAGCAGCGACGATCAGCCGGCTGTTGAACAGCGTTCGTCCGTTCGTGGATGAACTGCTGGTGATGGACACCGGCTCCACCGACGACACCGTCCGTCTGGCCGAAGCCGCCGGCGCCCGGGTTGCGCATTTCCCCTGGATCGATGACTTTGCTGCGGCCCGCAACGCGGCGCTGAACGCGGCGGGCGCCGATTGGCACCTCGTGCTCGACGCGGATGAATGGCTGATCGGGGAGGGCAGTGGCGCGGCGCTCGATGCGTTGCGCGGTACGGCGCCCCACTTCATCGGCACGATCGCGCTCCAGGATCACTTCGACGGGGGCACCGCGCAATCGCGCCTCAGCCGCGTCCTGCCGGGACATGTCCGGTACGCCGGTCGCATCCACGAACAACCCGTGCATGAACTGCCCGTCCGGACGCTCGACATCCAGGTCGCGCACGACGGCTATCTGCCGGAACGGCTCCACGTGAAGCGAGGGCGCAACGAGCAGCTGTTGCGCGCCGCGGTCGACGAGGATCCCGCCAATCCTTATCTCTGGTATCAGCTCGGCAAGGATCACGCGGTCTACGACCGCTTCGCGGATGCGGAAGCAGCGTTCGCCAATGCCGCCGACCGCTTGACCCCCTTGCCCCTGCCGCCGGCATGGTGGAACGACCTGGTCGCGAGACGACTCTTCGGGCTGAAGTCGCTCAAGCGCCACGCCGAAGGCCTTGTTTTCGCTGAAACGCAGTTGCAACGATGCGGGGAGTCGCCGGACTTCTTCTTCGCGCTGGGCGATCTGCTGCTGGACTGGGCGGCGGATCAGCCGCAACAAGCCGAGGTCCTGGTCCCGATGATCGAAGACGCCTGGCGGCGCTGCCTGGAGATCGGGGAGCGGCCGGACCAGCCGGGCGCAGTCGCGGGGCGCGGCAGCCACCTGGCCGCCTACAACCTGGCGCTGATCCTGGACGCCACCGGGCGCCCAGAGGAGGCGAGGGCGCTGCGCGAGCCGCGGTGATCCCTCAAAAAGCAGCGCCGGGATGGCGCTGATCTGGCATCTTGTAGGAATTAGGCTGACAAGCGCGTCGGCGCGCTCCCTAACCCGGAGATGGAAGCGACCTGATGTTGCTGACGTGTCGCGATCTCTACAGTTCGTCTCACGCTGAAACGAAACGACATCAGCCCCCAACACCCCAGGAGCCGAACGATGAACGCCGACCAAATCCTCGCCGAGATCCGCGAAGCCAACCTGTCGTACCTGATGCTGGCCCAGAGCCTGATCCGCGCCGACCGCGAGCAGGCGCTGTACCGCCTGGGCATCTCGGAAGAAACCGCGACGCTGCTGAATACGCTGAGCGCCGCCCAGATGCTGAAGATCGCCTCGGGCAACACGCTGCTGTGCCGCTTCCGCATGGACGACGACCTGGTGTGGGGCCTGCTGACCTCGCACGGCAAGCCGGCGGCCAACGACAGCGTCTCCCGCCTGCATGCGTCCATCCTGATGGCTGGACGTCACCAGGAAGCCGCCTAAGTTATATCGACGCCCTTCGCGTCCACTGAAGCAGAACTGAAGCCGGAGACACCGACATGCGCACCAAGTCCATCCTGACCGAAGCCAAGCAGATCGATCGCGCCGTGACGTTGATCAAGCTGGGCGCGCGCCTGCAGGTGCTGGAATCGGAAACCGACCTGAGTTACGAGCGTCTGCTGCGCCTGTACAAGGAAGTCTCGGGCAAGAGCCCCAGCAAGGGCCAGCTGCCGTTCTCGACGGACTGGTTCATGACCTGGCAGCCCAACATCCACGCCAGCCTGTTCCTCAACATCCACGAGTACCTGAACAAGGTTGCGGAGATGGATGAGATCGACGTCGTCATCAAGGCCTACCAGCTGTACCAGGAGCAGGCCGCGGCCCAGAACCTGGAGCAGCTGCTGTCGGTGACCCGCGCCTGGCGCCTGGTGAAGTTCGTGGACAACGGCATGCTGACGATGACCAGGTGCAGCAAGTGCGGCGGCCACTTCGTGACCCATCCGCACGAGGTCGCCAAGCACTACGTCTGCGGCCTGTGCAACCCCCCGGCACGCGCCGGCAAGGGCAAGGCGGCCGGCGGCATCCAGATGCATTGAGGGCGCCGCCATGGCTGCCCGACTTCCCCGCGCCGCTGCGGGAGACGCGCCTTCCCCGCTGCGGTGGCCGACATGGGCGCTGCTGAGCTGGGGCGCCTGCTTCGCCGTCTGGCGACTGTTCGGGCCGGACTGGCCGGCCGCGATCGTCGCATCGGGCCTGGGCCTGATCCTCGCCGGACTCCATCGCCAGACCTGGCGCCGGATGATCGTGGCCGCCGGTTTCCCGATGGCCTTGCTCTTCACCGGCACCGACCTGCCGGCCTGGATCTGGCTGATCCCGCTGGCCGTGCTGGTGCTGGCCTACCCCCGCCGCGGCTGGAACGACGCGCCGCTGTTCCCCACGCCGCATGACGCGTTGCGCGCGCTCCCCGGGCGTGTGAAGCTGCACGACGGCGCCCGCGTGCTGGACGCCGGCTGCGGGTTAGGCGACGGATTGGTAGCCCTTCGCCGCGCTTATCCGGGCGTGCGTGTCGCGGGCATTGAATACAGTGGCTTCCTGTGGCTGCTGGCCCGTCTGCGCTGTCCCTGGGCCGACATCGCCCGGGGCGACCTGTGGGCCCAGTCGTGGCGCGAGACGGACCTGGTCTACCTGTTCCAGCGGCCCGAGTCGATGCCGCGCGCGCTGGACAAGGCGCGCACGGAGATGCGGCCGGGCAGCTGGCTGGTCAGTCTGGACTTCCCGCTGCCGGGACAACCCGTCTTCGCGCAACTCGACACCGGCACCCGGCATCAGCTGTATGTCTACCGGGCGCGCGAACTCAAGGCCTGAGGAACCCATTTCATGTTTGTCATCATCGGTTGGCTGCTGGCACTGGCCTGCATCTTCGGCGTGTTCATCGCGCACGGAGGCAACATCAGCGTGGTGCTGCACGCGCTGCCGTTCGAGATGACCACCATCTTCGGCGCGGCGATCGGCGGCATGCTCGCCACGAATCCGCCCAAGGTCATGAAGGCCACCATGAAGGGGCTGGGCGACTGCTTCAAGGGCAGCAAGTACACCAAGGCGCGCTACATGGAGCTGCTGGCGCTGCTCTACGACATCCTGCAGAAGGCCCGCAAGGAAGGCCTGATGTCCATCGAAAAGGATGTCGAGGACCCGCACAGCTCGCCGCTGTTCCAGAAA
The DNA here is from genome assembly GCA_966211105.1 of uncultured Burkholderiales bacterium. Taxonomy (GTDB): domain Bacteria; phylum Pseudomonadota; class Gammaproteobacteria; order Burkholderiales; family Burkholderiaceae_C; genus Roseateles. Next base: position 24,529 of record CBIHMU010000066.1, on the reverse strand, counting down.
TACCCGACGGTGGGCAACGACCACCACGTCACCGAGTTCATCACCGACTACCTGCGGATGATGGTCTCCGGCAACCTCAACGCGCACGAGATCGAGTCCCTGATGGACGCCGAGATCGACACGCACCACCACGAGGCCTTCCTCGCCGTGATCGCGCTGCAGCGCCTGGCCGGCGGCCTGCCGGCCTTCGGCATCGTGGCCGCCGTGCTGGGCGTGGTGAACACCATGGGCTCGGTCGGCCAGCCGCCGGCGGTGCTGGGCGGGATGATCGGCTCGGCGCTGGTGGGCACCTTCCTCGGGATTCTGCTGGCCTACGCCTTCGCCGAGCCGCTGGCCGGCGCGCTGGAAGCCAAGGTCGACGAAGCGGGCAAGGAACTGCAGTGCATCAAGACCACGCTGCTGGCCTCGATGCAGGGCTACGCCCCGCAGGTCGCCATCGAATTCGGCCGCAAGGTGCTGTACTCGACCGAGCGCCCGACCTTCGCCGAGCTCGAAGGTCACGTGAAGAAGAAGTGAACGGAGTGAATCACCATGGCCGGTGACGCCAAGAAGCTCCAGCCCATCATCATCAAGCGCGTCAAGAAGGGCGGCCATGCCGCCCATGGCGGCGCGTGGAAGATCGCGTACGCCGACTTCGTGACGGCGATGATGGCCTTCTTCCTGCTGATGTGGCTGCTCGGCTCGACGACCGAGGGCGACAAGAAGGGCATCGCCGACTATTTCGCCTCGCCGCTGAAGGTGGCGATGTTCGGCGGATCGGGCTCGGGCGACGCGTCGCACATCATCAAGGGCGGCGGTCAGGACCTGACGCGCCAGACGGGCCAGGTCAAGGCCGGCGACGTCGAATCTCCCCGCAAGACCATCAACCTGAAGGCCCTCAAGGAAGAGCAGCGACGGGCGGAGCGCGTCCGCCTGCAGCAGTTGAAGGACAAGGTCGAGAAAATCATCGCCGAGAACCCCAGAATTGCGGCATTAGGTGGGCAAATCCGGCTCGATATGACCCGCGAGGGCTTGCGTATCCAAATCGTGGACGAGAATAATCGTCCGATGTTTGACAGCGGCAGCGCGGTGGTGAAACCGTATATGCGCGAGTTGCTGCAGGAACTCGGCAACGTGTTGTCCGAGGTGCCCAACCGGCTCACGCTGGAGGGTCATACGGATGCACAGCCGTTTTCTGCGGGAGAGCGCGGATACAGCAACTGGGAACTGTCGGCGGACCGGGCCAATGCCTCGCGGCGCGAGCTGGTGGCGGGCGGTCTGCCGGATGCCCGGGTCCTTCGCGTGCAGGGGTTGGCGTCGAGCAAGCTGCTCGACACGAAAGACCCCAAGGCTCAAGTCAATCGCCGCATCAGCATCATCGTGATGAATCGCGATGCCGAGGATGCGGTGCTGAAGAACCTGCCCGATGAGGACGAGGATGCTTCAGACCCCGCGGCCAGCGCGCCGCAGGCCTCAAGTTCCGCGCCCGCGAGCCGATAACGTTCCGAATCGAACAAAGCCCTCCAGTCCCCTCAGAGGAACGCCATGAGCACTGACATGAAATTCTTGATCGTCGACGACTTCTCGACCATGCGCCGGATCGTGCGCGGTCTGCTGAAGGAGATCGGCTACAACAACGCCGAAGAAGCGGAAGATGGCGTCGAGGCCCTGAGCATGCTGAAACAGGCGAAATACGATTTCGTCGTCAGCGACATCAACATGCCCAACATGAATGGCTTCGAGCTGCTCAAGGCCATCAAGGAAGATGCCACGCTGAAGCACCTGCCGGTGCTGATGGTGACGGCGGAAGCCCGCAAGGAGGACATCGTCCTGGCCGCCCAGAGCGGCGCGGCGGGCTACATCGTGAAGCCATTCACGAAGGCCACGCTGGAGGAGAAAGTCCTGAAGATCATGCAGAAGCTGGCCGCTGCGGCCTGACGCTGGGAGTCCCACCATGCAGATGGAAGAGCTGGCCAAACTGACCTCGCAAGCCAACGAGCCGCTGACGGTCTCGCCCGAGGTGTTCCAACAGATCGGCACGATCACGCGCGTGCTGCACGACACGATGCAGCAGCTGGGCGTGATGCCCAAGCTGCAGGTCGCGACCGACGGGCTGCCGGATGCGCGCAGCCGACTGACCTACATCGCCAACAAGACGGCCGACGCCGCCAACAAGGTGCTGAACTCGGTCGACCAGGCCAAGGCCGAGCACGCCAAGATCACCGAGGCCGCCAATGCGATGGCCCAGGCGATCACCGCGGACCCGGTCCGCGCGGTGGCGTCGGGCGCGGTGCTGAACTTCGTCAAGGAGGTCGAGTCCTCCACGTCGAAGATCGACACCCACCTGACCGACATCATGCTGTCGCAGGACTTCCACGACCTGACCGGCCAGGTGGTCGCCAAGGTCGTGACCCTGGCGAACGACCTGGAAGATTCGCTCGTGAAGCTGCTGGTCTCGGTGGTGCCGCCGGAACAGCGCGAGAAGGTCGACCCGAGCATCCTGCAAGGCCCGGTCGTGAACCCGGAAGGCCGCGCCGACGTGGTGGCCAACCAGTCGGAAGTGGACGACCTGCTGGCCTCGCTGGGTTTCTGATCCTTCGAATCCGGCATCGCCGCAACGGAACCCGCGCCCTGGCGCGGGTTTCTGCTTTCTGGGCCCAGGATCTGAACTCGGGCGGATTTCCGGGGCTTATCCGACTAAAGCGGAGACCCCTCCGGCCGAACAATGGCGAGGCCACGGCATAGGGCCGTGACCCCCCATGGCCGATCAAGACGCACAAGACCGCAACTTACCCGCCTCACAGAAGAAGATCGAGAGATCTCGCAAGGAAGGGCAACTGCCGCGCTCCCGGGACCTGCCGCACTTCGCGGTGATGGCCACGGGCGGCGCCTTGTTCGCGACTTCGACGCCGTACGCCGTCGAGACCCTGCAGCGCATGCTGGAAGGCGCGCTGCGTTTCGATGCCGAACAGCTGCGCAGCGCCGGCATGATGACCGAGCGCCTGTCGACGCTGACCTGGCAGGGCTTCATGCTGGGCCTGCCGGCGCTGATCATCCTGGCGATGGCCGCGATCGTGGCGCACGTCGCCTCGGGCGGCTGGAACTTCACGATGAAGCCGCTGGCGCCGAAGTTCTCCAACCTCAACCCGATCACCGGGTTCGGGAAGCTGTTCCAGATGCAGAACCTGACCACGGCGCTGAAGGCCGTGGCACTGTCCCTGGTGCTGGGCGTCGTCGGCGCGATGGCGCTGAAGGACCGCATCGCCGGCTTCATCGGGATCATGTCGGTGCCGCTGCCGTCGGCGCTGGCTTTCGCAGGCAAGCAGCTGATGGGCGGACTGATGATGCTGGGCCTGTGCCTGGCGCTCTTTGCCGTCATCGACGTGCCGCTGCAGCGCTTCCAGTACCTCAAGCGGCTGAAGATGTCCCGCGAGGAAGCGAAGAACGAGCTCAAGGAAGCCGAAGGCAACCTCGAGATGAAGCACAAGATGCGCGCCAAGGCCCGCGAACTGGTCAAGCGCCGCATGCTGCAGGCGGTGCCCAAGGCTGATCTGGTCGTGATGAACCCGACCCACTATGCGGTCGCGATCGCCTACGACGAAACCAAGTTCGGCGCGCCGCGCGTGGTGGCGAAGGGCCTGGACCTGCTGGCGTTCAAGATCCGTGACATCGCCAAGGAGAACAAGGTGCCGGTGCTGCAGGCGCCCGCTTTGGCCCGTGCCCTGTACGCCCACGCCGAGCTGGACCGCGAGATCCCCGGCGCGCTGTTCGGCGCCGTGGCTCAAGTGCTGGCCTACGTGTACCAGCTGAAGGCCGCGCTGAAGGGGCAGGGCGCCTCCCCGCAGGCCGTGCCGAACCCGCCGGTGCCGGACGAGCTCGACCCGCACAAGAAGCCGGGATGGACGCCGCCGGAAGAAGAACTGGACGACCAGTTCCCGGAAGGCAAGCCCGCTTGATCCCGGCCGTTCGATGGACCGAGCGGGAGGGGCCCGGGCCGGTGCCCCCTTTCCGCTCAATCTCCTCCTCGCCGCTCGGAATTCGCTCCAAGGGGGCACCGGCCCGGGCCCCTCGAGCGAGGTAGGCGCGATGTCGGGGGAGATTTCCCCCGCTTATCCAGTTAAAGGAAATCTGACTCCCGCCGAACAATGGCGGGGCTCGACGGCAGTGTCGGGCACGTGATCCCCCCCCCGGCATCCAACAGGTTGAAGGCAGCACCGATGAACGAGCTGATGGCCCGTTTGCAGAACCTCCTCGGACCCCGCGCCGCCATCGTGCAGGCGCTCGGGGCGCCGATCGCCATCATGATCATCCTGTCGATGATGGTGCTGCCGCTGCCGGCCTTCGCCCTGGACCTGTTCTTCACCTTCAACATCGCCATGTCCATCATGGTGATGCTGGTGGCGTCTCAGATGATCCGGCCGCTGGACTTCGCCGCCTTCCCGACCGTCCTGCTGATCACGACGCTGCTGCGCCTGTCGCTGAACGTCGCCTCCACCCGCGTGGTGCTGCTGGAAGGCCATACCGGCGCCGGCGCCGCGGGCAAGGTCATCGAATCCTTCGGCCACTTCCTGATCGGCGGCAACTTCGCCGTCGGCCTGATCGTGTTCGCGATCCTGGTGGTCATCAACTTCATCGTGGTCACCAAGGGTGCGGAACGGATCGCCGAGGTCGGCGCGCGTTTCACCCTGGACGCCATGCCCGGCAAGCAGATGGCGATCGACGCCGACCTCTCCGCCGGCCTGATCGACGAGAAGGAAGCCAAGCGCCGCCGCGCCGAGCTGGGCGACGAGGCGGACTTCTTCGGCTCCATGGACGGTGCCTCGAAGTTCGTCCGCGGCGACGCGATCGCCGGCATCCTGATCCTCTTCATCAACATCGTCGGCGGCTTCGTCATCGGCGTGGCCCAGCATGGGCTGTCCGCCGGCCAGGCCGCCGACAGCTACATCCTGCTGGCCGTCGGCGACGCGCTGGTGGCGCAGATCCCGGCGCTGCTGATCTCCGTCTCCTCCGCCCTCGTCGTGTCGCGCGTCGGCAAGGACAAGGATGTCGGCCAGATGATCGGCTCGCAGGTGTTCGGCTCGATCAAGGCCGTCGCCATCACCGCGGGCGTCGTCTTCATCCTGGGCCTGATCCCGGGCATGCCGCACCTGGTGTTCATGATCATCGCCGGCGCCCTGGGCTACCTGGCCTACTGGCTGCGCACCAAGGAACAGGCCACCAAGGCCGCCGAGACCCGCAGCAAGGCCGCCGCCCCCGTGCCGGGCGCGCCCAACCCGGATGCCGAGGCCTCCTGGGACGACGTCGTCGCCGTGGACACGCTGGGCCTGGAAGTCGGCTACCGCCTGATCACCCTGGTCGACAAGACCCGCGAAGGCGACCTGCTGAGCCGCATCAAGGGCGTGCGCCGCAAGTTCGCCCAGGACATCGGTTTCCTGCCGCCGTCGGTGCACATCCGGGACAACCTGGAACTGCGCCCCAGCCAGTACCGCGTGACGCTGCGCGGCGCGGTGATCGGCGAGGCGGAGGCCTACCCCGGCATGTGGCTGGCGATCAACCCCGGCCACGCCACCCAGAAGCTGATCGGGACGCCCACCACGGACCCCGCCTTCGGACTCCCGGCGGTCTGGGTCGAGGAGCGGCAGCGGGATATGGCGCAAATGGCGGGCTTTACCGTCGTTGATTGCGCGACCGTGGTGGCCACGCATCTTTCACACTTGCTGCAAGTTCACGCGGCCCGCCTGTTGGGCCGGGTGGAAACCCAGCAGCTGGTGGATCACCTCACCAAGCAAGCGCCCCAACTCATCGAAGACGTGATTCCCAAGATGGTCAATGTCGCCGCCCTGCAACGAGTCCTCCAGTTCCTGCTGGAAGAGGGCGTGCACATCCGCGACATGCGTTCCATCGTGGAAAGCCTGGCCGAAAACGCCGGGCAGACGACCGATCCCGCCGAGCTGGCCCGTCGCATCCGCATCCACATCGCTCCGGCGATCGTGCAGCAGATCTACGGCCCGGCCAAGGAGCTCGACGTCATCGCCCTCGATCCCGAGCTGGAACGTCTGGTCTCGCAGGCCCTGCACTCGCCTCACGGCGCGGCGCTGGATCCCGGCGTGGCCGACACGCTTGCAAGAAGTGCCGCCCAGACCGCGCAATCCCAAGAGGATCGCGGTTTGCCCGCCTGCCTGCTGGTGCCCGACCTGATTCGCGCTCCCCTGGCCCGTCTGCTCAAGCGCGCTGCGCCGCGGCTGAAGGTGCTGGGACACAGCGAGATTCCTGAAACGCACACGATCCGCATCGGCTCCATCATCGGAGGCACGGCATGAACGTCAAACGCTTTACCGCCCGCAATTCCCGCGAAGCCATGGCCCTGGTCCGTCAGGCCTTCGGCGACGAAGCGGTCGTGCTCTCGAACAAGCCCTGCCCCGAAGGGGTGGAGGTGCTGGCGATGGCGCCGGAAGGCATGTCGCAGATCGAGCGCGTCGCCGCCTCGACGCCGCGTGCCGCCGCCGCTGCGCCCCGCGCCGCCGCGCCGCGCCAGCCGGCTGCCCAGCCGCAGCGCCAGCAGCAGCGGGAAGACGTGCAACCGCGTCAGGCGCTCAAGCAGCGTCTGGCCGCGTCGCCGGCCCCGCAACGCGCCGAACCCGGCTTCGGCGGCTCGGTGGGCGAGGACGTCAACGCGATGGCGATGAGCACGCTGTCCTTCCAGGACTACGTCCGGGAACGCATGCTCAAGCGCCGCTCGGCCGAGATGAACGGCCTGCCCGATCCGATGATGGACGAGCCGGCGCCGGCCTTCTCGCCATCGCAGATGAATGAATCGGTCGCCTCGATGGCCGCGCAGCGCGACCAGCGCGCGCGTTCCGCGATGCAGACCCTGGGCGCCCGTCGCGTCGATGAGCGTGCCTACGAACCCGCGCCGGCCCCCGCGCCGCGCGTCGTGCCGCCCGTGCTGCGCGACGAGATCCGCGTGCAGCAGCAGGCCATGCAGGACCTGGGCGGCATCGGCCACGGCTTCGGCGGCATGGGCAACCATCCGCTGAACGACATGCCGGCGTCCTCGCGCCGCGAGCAGGAGATGATGACCGAGCTCCGCGCGATGAAGGGCATGATCGAAGAACGCTTCGGCGCGCTGGCCTTCATGGAGAAGCTCCAGCGCCAGCCGGCGCAGGCGCGCCTGACGCAGAAGCTGCTGGATGCCGGTTTCTCGCCGGCCCTGGTGCGCAAGCTGGTCGAAGGCCTGCCGGCGCAGACGACCGAGGAAGCCGATGCCCACGCCTGGGCCGCCAACGTGCTGTCGCGCAACGTGCAGACCGCCGAGCAGCAACCGCCGCTGGAAGATCAAGGCGGCGTGTTCGCGATGATCGGCTCGACGGGCGTCGGCAAGACGACGACGACGGCCAAGATCGCCGCCGCTTTTGCGACCAAGTACGGCGCGAGCCAGCTCGGCCTGATCACGCTGGACGCCTACCGGATCGGCGCCCACGAGCAGCTGCGCGCCTACGGCCGCATCCTCGGCGTGCCGGTGCACACGGCGCATGACCGCGCGTCGCTGGAAGACCTGCTGGACCTGCTGTCGTCCAAGAAGATGGTGCTGATCGACACGGCCGGCACGGCCCAGCGCGACAGCCGGACCGCCGAGCTGCTGGACATGCTGGCGCACAAGAGCATCAAGCGCATCCTGGTCGTCAACGCCGCGCAGCAGGGCGAGACGATCGAGGACGTGGTCGGCGCCTGGCGCGGCGCGGAAGCGCAAGGCGTCATCCTGTCCAAGCTGGACGAGGCGGTGAAGCTGGCCCCGGCGCTGGACACCGTGATCCGCCACAAGCTGCGCGTGCTGGGCGTCACCAACGGCCAGCGCGTGCCGGAAGACTGGCACCGCCTGTCGTCGCAGGCGCTGGTGCAGCGCGCGCTGCGCAGCCACGGCCAGGCGGCCTGGCGCGTGGATGCCTCCGACGTCAACCTGATCTTCACCGCCAGCACCATGGCGGGGGGCGCTGGCACCGCTTCGCCGATGGGCATGAATTGAGCAAGGGCTGACCGCTCGCCCGGAGGGGGCTTGCTAGAGACGGGAGTTGCCAAACCCGGTCACAAGTTCTAGAAAGGGGGAAGGGCTCGGGCTCTTCCCCCTTTTTTTCATTGCGTCCGGGGGGATGCTCGAAGTCGTTGTGTGAGCGGTCCACGAGGCGAGGGTGACGGGAGAGAAAAGCGGGGTGTTTCCCCCTTTCAATTCCCGGTCAGAGGGTGGCCCCCGGGGCGAAACTTCCGGTAACGGCTCCAGCAATGGCCGGTTCCTCTCGAGAGGGACAGGGCGCTGGGGCGGAACACGCAAGAGACACAGAGCAGCCCAATGCGCGACTTCAGCAATGCTCCCAAGGACCAGGCCGACGGCCTGCGCCGTCTGTTCGCCACGGCGCGCGTGCGCGTGGTACCGGTGGTGAGCAATCCGCATGTCGTCGGCAGCGGCGCGCTGCTGGAAGGCATGTGCGCGGCCTTCGGCGAACTCGGGCTGCACACGCTGGTCGTGGACGCGGGCGAGCAGGCTTCGGCGGCGTCGGAACTCGCGGCGGTGGACCTCGCGGCCTGCGTGGAACCGCTGTCGGCGAAGGTCTCCTTCCTGGCCGCGCGCGGACTGCCGATGCGCTATGTCAACGCCAATGGCTCGGCCGCCCAATTCCTTGAAGCAGTGACCGACGCGGCGCCGTACGCGGACGTTGTGCTGCTGCACGCCAGCGCCGCGGAACTCAGCCGCGTGCTGGTCTCGCGCGAAGTGCGGCCGGTGCTGCTGGCCGACACCGACGTGCAGAGCGTGACCTACGCCTACGCTGGCATGAAGTGGCTGACGCAGCGCGCCGGCCTGATGGTCTACAGCCTGCTGCTGGCCTGCAACCCGCAGCTGCGCCTGGCGGAGCGGATCGCGCAGCAGCTCTCGAGCTGCGGCGACGGTTTCCTTGGCGCGGTGCTGCGCGAGTGGGCCTGCCTGGATCCCCGCCAGCCGGTGACGGCGCCGCTGACGCACGAGATGCGTCACATGGCGCGTGAACTGCTGCTGGCCTCGGTGCCTGGCGCGGCGCTGGACAGCGCTGCGGATGCGATGCCGCTGCGTCCGCGGCCGATGTGGCAGCCCAAGGCTGGCCGCGCCCCGCAAGGCGTGACCCTCGCTGCGCATTGACGCCGGATTGGAGACGAGACGATGTACACCGCCAAGGGTCAACTCGACAACAACTCGCTGATCCGCCAGTACAGCCCGCTGGTGCGCCGACTGGCGCATCAGATGATCGCGAAACTGCCGGCCAACGTTGAACTGGACGACCTGATCCAGGTCGGCCTGATCGGCCTGACGGACGCGCTGTCGCGCTTCGACACGGCGCAGGGCGTGCAGTTCGAGACCTTCGCGACGCAGCGCATCCGCGGCGCGATGCTCGATGAACTGCGCGGCAGCGACTGGATGAGCCGCGGCAACCGCCGCCAGCAGCGTTCGATCGAGAGCGCCGTGCACAAGCTCGAGCAGAAGCTCGGCCGCCCGCCGCAGGAATCGGAGATCGCCGCGGAGATGGGCATTCCGCTGGCCGAGTATCAGGAGATGCTGGGCAAGGTGCGCGGGACGCAGCTGGTCTATCTGGAGGACATCTCCGGCGGCGAGGACAACGACGACTATCTGGACCGGCACGTCGGGGACAAGTCGGCGGATCCGATGTCGATGCTGGGCGACCACCGCATGCGCGAGGCGCTGGTGGAGGCGATCAAGAACCTGCCGGAGCGCGAGGCCTACGTCATGTCCATGTACTACGAACATGACATGAACCTGAAAGAGATCGCGGCGGTGCTCAAGGTGACCGAATCGCGGGTGTGCCAGCTGCACAGCCAAGCGATTGCCCGATTGCGCGTGAAGCTGCGCGACTGGTAAAACGAGCCGCACAGAGCGGCCGCAGTCCTTGTGGTCCGAGAACCATGAGGGGAGCGTCCGATGTGGGACTCATGGCGCAGGCGCGCCGGGAAGGTGGCGCCGGATGCGCCGGCGGGGGGAGCCGAGGTCGGCTTTCGTGAGCCGGCGATGCAAGGCAACACCACCAAGGTCGTTCGCGAGCTGTCGAGCGGCGTTTCCAAACTGGGCCGCGACGCGGCCGAAGTCCGCGGACTGCTGGAGGACACGCAGAAGGTCGTGACCTCGCAGGCGCAGGCGATGCAGGCGCTGGGCGCGGAGCTCGAGCAGGTCCGGCATGCGCAGGACGGCATCAACCAATCCACGAATCAGACCCGCGAGGCGGTCGAGCGCGCGCGCACGGCCCTGTCGGGCGTGGGCGAGGAGGTGGGCGGCATCGTGTCGACGCTGCGGCAGGTGTCCGGGGCGGCGTCCGAGATCACGAAGATCGCGTTGCAGACGCGGCTGGTGGCATTCAACGCGTCGGTGGAGGCCAAGCGCGCCGGCGAGGCGGGCCGCGGCTTCGGCGTGGTGGCGGATGCGGTGAAGGACCTGGCGGCGCAGGTGGAGGCGTCGTCCAAGTCCATCATGGGCACGGTGGGGACGCTGGACGCGCGGATCGAGGCTTTCAGCCGGGAGCTGAGGGCGGACGGCTCGGGAGGAGCCGGCCAGAGCAAGATCCTGCAGGCGTTCGCGGATGTGGAGATCGATGTCGACCTCATCGCGAAATCGGCGCAGGAAAGCCAGGCGACGACGCAGCAGCTGGCGGAGCGCTCGGGAGAGCTCGGGGTGGAGATCCAGCAGGCGATGCGCAAGCTGGAGTCGGCGTTCGCGTGCAGCGACCGGTTCCTGCGGCTGTCGGAGCAGATGATCGAGCAGATTGCGTCGAGCGGCGTCGAGGTCGAAGACTCGCCGTACATCCAGGCGGTGCAGGGGGCGGCGGCGGAGATAGCCGCCTTGCTCGAACGCGCGGTGAAGGAGAAGCGGATCGACGTCTCGGCGCTCTTCGACGAGCAGTATCAGGCGATCGCGGGGACCGATCCGCAGCAGTTCACGACGAGGTTCACGCAGATCGCGGATCAGCTGTTCCCGGAGGTCCAGGAGCGGATGCTGAAGCTCTCGGACAAGGTGGTGTTCTGCATCGCGGTGGACCGCAACGGGTACGTGGCGACGCATAACAAGCGGTACTGCCAGCCCCAGCGCGCGGGGGATGTGGCTTGGAATACAGCCAACAGCCGCTACCGGCGGATCTTCAACGACCGGACAGGGCTGGCGTCAGCCCGGAATCAACGACCGTTCCTCCTGCAAACCTACCGCCGGGATATGGGCGGCGGGAACTTCGTGCTGCTCAAGGAGGCTTCGGCACCCGTCACCGTTGCTGGGAGGCATTGGGGTGGGGTGAGGTTGGCGTTTGGGTTTTAGATTCAACTTTAATATCGATTTGATCGCACGGAGTATGGAATGCCAGAGCGTTCGAAACACTGGAATTACTTCTTGGCCGTGGAAGCGGATTTGATGGCTTGTTCGCGCTATGTGGAGTTCGCGCAGCCAAACTTTTCTTGTTATTCAAATGAATTTGCGAAGCTAATAATACTGGCGGGTGCTGAGGTTGATTCAATTCTTGGGGAGTTAAGTGAAATAATTTCCCCTGGCTGCAAAGCCGGACGAATTACGGAATATTTCCCAGTGGTGTCGCAACGCTTTCCAAAGATCACCCAAGTGGAAGTCTCGTATCCCCGCTTTGACCTGCACGTCCAGCCGTGGGATGGTTGGACAGCAGCGAAAGGGCCAGATTGGTGGAGCAAGAGCTATAACAAACTGAAGCATGTGCGGCATGACGAGTTTAATAGCGCCACTTTGGAAGCTGCGCTCAAAGCTGTTGGTTCGCAATTCTTAATGCTTCAGCTTTATCATTTGGCGAAATTTGGGGAGGATCTTTCTGTGGAGGTTAGCGAGCGTAATATGCTTGTTTGGCCTAGAATCCCCAACTGGAACAAGGGTGGGGTCTTTTGGGCTTACGGGGATCCATTTGATTCTCTGAATCCTCCTCCGTCTGCTCCCGTTGCTCCCTCCGCAGCTATCTAATTGCTGCGATCGTTTGACCGGTGACTCATTCAGGTCGTTTAAATGACGTGTCGCGGTAGTTGTCGGCGGACCCAGTTTGCAAGAAGATTCCTCCAGGTGCTCTAAAACACCTACGGGAACCGGATAGCTGCCACGTGAGCGCAGCCCAATGTTTTAATTCGATTGCATTGGGCGAGATGGGCCAATCCGCGAGGACGGTCGCACGGCGGTTCCTTCCGTGTTTTAGACATCTCGCCCACCCTCCGCATTCAATTGCTCAGGTGGTCGTCCCTCAACTGCCGTTTAGTTAAGGACTTCCATGCTCACCACTCGCTTCATCCACGACATCGCTGACAGTAATTTCCGTCTCTCGGAATTTCTCGCCCTCGAACATATCGAATTGGACCCCGGTCCCGGCGCACGCTCGGTTCCGTTCCTCGACCGCCAGCCCCTCGCGCTAAATTCCGACCGCACGTTGGAGCAGCTCAGTGTGGCCGCCGGTAATCCCTATCTCTATGGAATGGCGGAAGACGGCGGGTTTTACACCCATCCGCTCGTGCTCGATCAGGACATCACCGTGCGCACCGCTATCGCCAACGTGCGCGACCGTCTCACGCACGCGACTACGATGCTCCAGGAAGTCGACGTTTCGATGGACAGGAGCCGCAAGAACCGCAATCCCCGGCATATTGCCGTTCAGCTCCTTCACGAGGTCGCCAGCTACTTCGCCGTGATCGAGATCGCAGCCGTCGAAGACCACGGCCGCCAGGTGAAGACCTCGCTCGCGACGAGCTAACCCGTGTCGAGTTTCAGACCGACCCCTAATCCCCAAACCCCCCAAAAGAATACGAGTGCCCGCGCGGAAGCGTGTGGCACTCGTACTGTTTTGGAGGGCGTAGCGTCGGTTGCGTAGGCAAAGCTAAGGATGACACAAGCGCTAAGAGCGGCGAGCATGTGATCGAACCGCTGGCATTGGCCCGGCTGCGGTGATCAGACAGAGGCCGCAACTTTTGGAAGGGAGGCGCAAATGCCAACAACCGGAGAAAAGCCAGGGAAGGGAACCTATACCTGCGTCAAATGCGGGTTAAGACTCGTCCTTGATGATTCCACAGACACTCTGCCACCGTGCCCAAAGTGCCATGGAACGAATTTCTATTGACGGCTCAACGGCCAGTGCGGATTGCTGAACCGCCTGGAAAACGAGTGCCCGCGCGGATGCGTGGGGCACTCGTTTTGTCGTGTTCAGTCAGGTTAGGCCTAAGCCGACGGACGTTGGCTCAGTACAACAATTTACCGAAAACTGCATTCGCAATGTTGTCAATGCGAAAGTGATTTTGGTATAATGGGTCTCATAGTCCGATTAGGGTAATGGGTACAGTGGCAGGCTCGTCTCCTGCAGCACCGGCCTCCCTTGCGTGCTTCTGCGTTTTGCTTCTTGTAGGTTTTTTCAAAGTGGCATTTTCCGCATTGGCAGCAGAGCCCACCATGGGCGGTAAGGAGGGTAGTCCTATGAACTCTAAGTTGAGTATGTCGAACTGTTTTGTAGCATCGTTTTTCGACTCGGTGCACGCAATGTTGGCAGGTGCAGTGGCTGTAGCAGTACCCTAATCGGATTAGATGAGCCCACTTCGGTGGGCTCATTTCATTTGTGGTTCAACTTTTCCTGAGAACGAGTGCCCCGCGCTGCAGCGCATGGCACTCGTTTTGCATTGGTGATGCGCGCTGGACGAGGCTTCGGCCTTGCAACCGAGCGTGAACAGCGCGACCTTGGTCACTTCCCAACTTGCTCCCTTCGTTCTTACCGTATCGGATCGTGGAAAACATGTGAGGCAAGCGTGACCGACACCGTATTGAAGGACGTCTATATCTCGAAGGGGCAAGTGGATCGGTACTTCGAAGGGCGTGTGCCAGTGCACTTGTGGCGGGCGCTGAACGCTCGCCGTGGCGTCGCGCTATTCGATTTCGTCGAGCAGCCAACCACTTTGTCCAATGGTCGCTTGAGGCCGCCCGACATCACCATCGTGGATCGCAAGGGCACCAAGTGGGTCTCAGTTCGAAGCGCGCCCCGTGGCATCAGCACTTTCGACAAGCCGGGCGTGCCTCCGGGTAAGGATTGGTCGTACTATCGAATCGGCGCTGGCACTGTCCTCCCCCATGGTCTGGCTATCGTGCGCGACGCTCTCAACGAGCAATACGGCGCGACCCACTACACCATTGCTCCCGCCTTCGATATGCCGTTGGAACAGTTCAAGCACCTTCTCCTTGAGTTGGCGAAGAATGCGATAAAGGAAGCCGCGTGATCACTATTCCAAATGCTTTTGCGCCGATGTTGCTGCAATCCGTGCGCGACGCGGTCCTGTACCACGAGGGGCTGCTTCGGAGCGAAACGATTCGTCCGCATGAGCGTGCCGACTATGAGGAATACCATGTCCACCTCACGCAGTTCCTTGCTTACCTCAAGGAACAATACTTGGATGTTGAGAAGGAAGTGGGCGTGCCGTTGAGCGATCTGCACGTGTAAAGCGTCGCCACGCAATCTGTCAATGAAAACGAGTGCCCGCGCGGAAGCGTGTGGCACTCGTTTTGTTTTGAAGGGTAGTTAGCGCAACCTACTTGTCGGAGCCCTTGCTCACCGCCCAGCTCAGCGCGCCGCAGTTTGATGCTTCAATCTGAAGCAGCACAGCAGACGCAGATTCCGTCGTCATGACATTGCCTGTGAATGTCGAGACTCGGGTTTCGTTGGTGAGGGCGGCCAGAGCTTTGGCTTTCCCGTAGTCCCTCGGCGCGATCTTCCGCAAGACACAGAGTAGGTACAGCTTTCCTTCAGGCCGCGCAGCAGGAATCAGCTTGATGACATCAGCGGACAAGAAGTTCCGAGCGAGCGCTCGTGCCGCCAACTCTGCCAGAGACTCCACTGCCGGAGTGCCGACAGCGCCCCAGGAGTAGTAGCTGGCGTTCTGAACGTTGCCGACGTGCCTCGACGCCTTGTCTCGTCGCTGCCGAACAATCGACTTCGCAAATCCCCCGATCTGAGGTGAATCGCTCTGCGTGCTGAGGCGAGCGATTTCCTTCTCGCAAGCGCTGCCGACCTCCAACGCGTTCGGCCCGTTCTGCGCCTCAAGGGCATCGATCACAGCGAGCGACTTGTTGATGTCCAAGAAGCTTCCTTGCAGGATGGCTTCACAGGCAATGCCGGCGGCCTCGTTCCTGTCCGCCACGCTGAGCGCTGCCGAAAACGTGGAGATCAACCGCAGCGAGATGTTCCTCACCGCAGGGTCTGGATGTCTCGCTTCTCTCAAAGCAATCTTGCTGGCGCTCGTCGCCGACCCTGAGTACTGGAGCAGCACCAGGGCCGCCACCTTGACGTCGACATCGCAGGAGGTCGTGGCGTCGACGATCGCCTGCAGTTCTTTCCTGGCGGCGCTGACCAGGCGGTTTCTCTCGTCATGTAGGCGGGGCGACGCGTAGTCGAGCAAGCCGTCGGCGCCAATGAACTCTCGCCCATCGGCCGGACCGTTTTTCTCGCGGAAGATCTTCTCGCGGGCGCGGTCGAGCGCCTTCAACCGCGCGTCGACTGCCTTCGGGATCACGAGGCCGTCGACGCAGCTCTCGCTATAGATGGGCCGATAGACGCTGGTCTGAATGGCGATGGAATAGGTGGCCTCGTCGTTGGCGCGAAGGATCAGGTTGCAGGTGACGTTGGCGGACGGGAATCCGCGGCGCACGTTGCGACAGGCAGCGAAGAACGCCGGATCGTTGTTGTCGTAGAGCTTTCCGATGACGAGGTCCGTAGACCGGCGGATCTGCTCGATGTCGAGGCTCTTCCCGCCGACGACATCGATATTCGAGAGCGTCACGGCAGAGGCCGTCGACGCAGCCAGAAATGGAAGCGCCACCAACGGCATTGCGCTGAAGCGGGAGAGTCGATCGAGGAGCATCCGGTCAAGCCTTTGTGGTGTCCATGCCTCAAAGTGCGGCAGTGGAGCGCAGGTTCCGCGATCGTGTCGCATCGATCGACAGCAGGTCCTTGGTTCGCGGTGCATCGAGCAGGTCCTTGAGCAGAAGCGGCGACGCAGCGCGCGAGTAGTCGAAGTCCCAGTGCGACTCAGCCTCACGCGGGAGCAGGTGGCACTCGTCTTGCGTTGCACGATGCAGATAGCGAATCCGCTCGCCGATTCGTGACGCATCTATGGCCGAGGTATGAAGACAGACACGTCGCCGGTGGCTGCCGCGTTTGAAATGACCTTCGCTAGTTGGTGCGCTTCAATCAACCCTTCTGGGGTCAATACAGCCGCCGCCAATTGTTCGTACGAAGACGCGCAAATTCCGGCCAACGCGCAAGCGTTCAAGAGATGATAGTCGGTGGAACTTCCGCACCGCGACCAGATCTCACAAACTGCCAACATCCTTGCCGCCAGAAGGATATTGGCGCTACCTTCGTAGCCAGATGAGTAAGTCTTACCATTGAAATAGTATTCGCCGTCTTTCATCGCAAAGGAGAGACTTTCCAGGAGCTCTGGAGAAGGAAGGCTCATCGCCACCTTTAATGCATCGGCGATGACCTTCATATCTCCTCTGACATAAGCCTCGCTGAAGTCTTCCTTTATGGAAAGGATGGGGTCGGCGCGGCGATTCTGGGTCTTGAAGATATTGGCGTACCCTTTATAGATATCCACGTCGTCATCAATCATGCCCTGGCAAAGCATGGCTAGCCTGTTGCTCGCTGCTTGGATTCTGTAAGCTTCGGCATGCGGCTTTGCGGCGGCGATCTCGCCACTCTTCATGATCGCGATTCGCGCGTCGGAACACCGGCGATTGACGAGGCCTGCAACAAAGAATCCCCCTTTACCGGGAGACGCCTTGGCGTCCTCATATACCTTCTTGTAATTGGTCGAAGTGGCCAAGTCTTGCAGTAGGGTGGTCTGCGGGAAGGGCTGCCCGTCAGCGGTACTGCCGGAACTTGGCCGCGAGACGACAGATCGAGTTGGAACCGGGAGCGCGTTCGTGCGTGTGGCCGGGCTGACGATCGGTGCTTTCGAGGGGGCCTGCACTTGCGGTTCGGAATCGTAGAAGACCTTCGAAATCGCCCCGACAAGCAGCACTCCCGCGAATAGAGCGAGCAGGACCTTTGATGTCATTTCAGCAGCCTGCAAGCAAGGTTGGGACTCGGTTGGACTGTTCCGCTTCCCAATATGAGCGAGCCAATTTCTGGATCTTCAATTGCCCCACCTGGAAGCACGGGACTGATAATCTTCCACCGCTCGGTCCCTCCGTCTGCATAGGTGATTGCCAGAAGTCCGGCCTTTCCGATCTCCCCTTTGCCAATCGTCAAGAGAGCCATTTGGTCATAGGTCTTCCTGGCGGACCACATGCGGGACGTCACGTCTGCCGTTGAGACCGTGGAGCGGATTTCCTCAACGATGGAGCACCTGACGTCTCCGCTGTCTCGCATGGCACGAGCCAAGGCATTTTTTTGAGCCAGCATTTTGAAGAATGCGGGAGGCATTGGCGGGCCACTGTATTGGTCCCCTGTGTTCCAGGAATAGTCCCAGAAATCTTGTGAGTAGAAGGCGGTCCCGTTGACATACACGATCGGAAGTTCGGCGTAGGCTGCACCCGCAGCCATTGACACCATCGCGAAGGTGATGACCGAACGGACAATGCGACCAAATAGATTGTTTGAACTCATTGGTTAAGGAGCGGGCACGGCAATATCGCCGTTGCACGATGGTCGCCGTTCTGTCGTCAATTGAAACCTGCTACCGCTTACATCACACGAATCAGTCAGTCGAGATGACTTCTGTTTGTGTACTCCAGATATAACTGGTTAGCCGGGAGCAAGAATTTCGCGCGGACTCCTGACGAGGCGCCCAGGCGGCGTCTATGGGGAAAGACTTCAAAGGAAGCGGCCCTTACGACCAAGACTATGTCTCGAAGCATTCATCGCACGACGAAATCCGTCTTCCATCTCAAGTCCAGAGCCGAGGTGGACGCGATGTGTGATCCGCAGGCGCTGGATCCGGACGTGGCGGAGCTCTTGAGGAAGCGGACGTTCAATCGGTCGTCGATTCAGACCCGAAAGGTCGCTGCCGCTGCTGCCTCAGAGCCGGTAGATCCAGAAGGCAAAGCCTGACCCCGCTCGCTTCCACCTCATCCAGCGCGTCTGCCGCCGAGTCGCGGCGACGCTCGATTCCCATCGCCGCGCCGCTCATGACGCCTGCCACCATTTCTCTGACCCGCGCCACGCCCGCCGACGCGACCTTGCTGGATAACCTCTGGCAGTTCTACGAGCTCGAAGCCTCGTTCTGGTCGGGAGAGGACATCGATGCCAACGGGCGCTTCAGCACGCTCTCCGGCTTCCTTGGCCGGTTGGGGGATCCCGACGCCTTCGACTGGGCGTACCTCATTCGCCAGCAGGGCGAGGTCGCCGGCCTTCTCCTCGTCGGTCACCAGAATCTGCGCGATGGCACGATCCAGCGAACGATCCTCGAGTTCGGCGATCTCTACGTGCTGCCGAAGTACCGCCATCAGGGCATCGCCACGGAGGTCATCCGGCAGACGATCCTCGCCTCGGACCATCCGTGGCTGGTCTGCGTCTTTCGCGACGACCAGCGCGCCTTGGACTTCTGGCATCGCGCCTTCCAGCGCCTGCCGTTCTCCACAGTCCGCCAGGTCGTCCCGCCCGATGTGCCCGAGTTCGTCGAGTTCGTGGTCAATGACGTGGCGCTACCCGTCGAGACCTGACCCCATTCCCCTGAGATCCGCCGCGCCCGCCCGCGGACGTCCAAACGACGACGAGTGCCCACGCGGGAACGTGGGGCACTCGTTTTGTCTTCGAGCATCGAAAAGAGAGAAGTCATTCTGGGTGACTCGTATTCGGGGCCGACACCTCGTTCGTCTGCTACGCGATAGCTCCCATATTGGTGGTTTACCTCAGGAATCGCTTGATCCGCATCAATAGCTGATATTACGGCGCCGCTTGGACTACCGATTCCAAGGGTCCTCTCACTTCGATATGTGATTGAGCGATTTCGCGGCCGTATATATCCTCCAGATTCGAAACACGCCAACTGCGATCGTCACCTGCCGGGAAGATTCCCGTCACTGGAACGATGGCCAGGCTCCATGAGGAGTCACCTGTCGGCACGCCGTTTCCGGTGTGTCATGCATGACGCTTCGGGAGCGGCTCTTGGCTGATCTACTTTCAAATATTGGTCTTCAGGGCAGCGTGATGATGCTCCCGGGCCTTGTAGGCGTTGCATTCTTCAATCTACTGGTCAAACGTCCGCAGGGCATGCTTTGGATTGACTCCCTGGTCGTTCTGCTCTTATCAGAAATCAGCGCTCGAATATTGAAGGCGACGCCGTTGTCCGCGCTTGGTGCCTGGGAAGGACTTGCGCAGCTTGGCACATCCATTTCCATCGCGGTCGTTGTCATTTTAGGGTCGGCAAAGCTGGTGCGTTCGAAAGACCAGCACAGGAGGCGTTCGAGGGGAAACAGGGAGCGCCAGCAATCAAGCCGTCTTCGTTGGTATGAAGTATTCCGTGCTGAAAAGTCCTACCTGATCTTGCATCTCAAGGACGGGCGGAAGATTTTTGGCTGGCCAGAAGGTTGGCCGGACGATTCAACGACGGGCCATTTTCTCCTGACCATGCCACTTGTAGCGTTGGGCGAACAGGCTGTGGAATTCCGGTCAGGCGCATCAGCAGTCCTGTTGCCCGCTCCGGACGTGTCTTGGGTTCAATTCCTGAGCAAGCGGCAAGCGAGCCATTTGATCGCGATGCGGCATGGCCCAGGCAACTTTCAGATGCGATATTGATCGAAGTGAGGATTTCTATGAATATTCAGTTCCAGGATGTGTTCTTCTATTTCCTGCCAGGCGTGCTTGCCGGCGTGCCCTACTGGGTGATATGGCCGATCCGCCGCAGCTTTTGGGACGTTGTATTCATGATCATCCTGTTTGCGACAAACGCTCAATTCATCGGTCGATTTGCATCGGACTTTTGCCGAATCCTCTTTGGCAGCACGCTGATGTTTGGCGATTGGGGAGACGCCGCATCACTGGCGGCGCTCAGCTCGATTGGTGCAGTCATTGCCATTCTTCTGGCTCGGCATTGCCGGCGCATTGGAAAGAAATACTATCCCTTTGAGCCAATTTACGCGCGCTGATTGAGATATGTCAGGTGAGGTTTCCTTTCCGATGAGGCCGTCTGCCGCCGGTGAGGAACAGGTTGCTCCCGGAAGTACATTCCTCATCAGGTGCAGGGGGGCGTTTCCGGCTCGATTGGGCGGGACGCCTGTGTGGCTTCGTCATACCGCGCGAATTGGATGGCCAGGCGCATCCCAAAGGCCGGCGCTGCTGTGCCAACACCTTCTACGTGGTATTTCTGGATGAGCACCACCGGTTCTATAAAGGCGCTGATTGAGTCCTGGTAAGTAGGGCGCGTTACCTCGTCGTCAATCAGACGTCCCGAAAACCAGGCGAGGGCGAGCGGGGTTGATCAAGGCACCGCGCTGAACACCTGATTCCTCACTCGCGCCGCATCGATCAAGCTCAGCTCCTTGGTGCGAGGCGCATTCAGCAAGTCGCGCAAGCGCAGCGGCGTTCCTGTGCGCACGTACTCGAAGTCCCAATGCGACTCCGCTTCGAGAAACCTGACGAACATGTCGGTGACGCAGACCTCCGGGGCGCATTGCTCCATCCCCATGAACTGCCCCTGCGCATTCAGCTCGTCGAAGATCCACTGACCCGACGGCGTGACCGCGAAGTCGAACGAGCCGGTCACGATCCCCAGCCGCGTCATCAACGCAAAGCAGGCCTCCTTGATGGACGGCGGGACGGCGATCTCCTTCGCACCGATCGAGAAGTCGGGTCGCCCCACGTTCCAGTCGATCGGCGCTCCCGTCTGCCGCCGGGCGTCGAAGGAGACGGCCAGGACCGCCTTCCCGCAGAACAACGCCCGCACGCCAAGAGCCGACGGAAGCCGCATCTGATAGATCGCCGGGCAAGACCGGATGAGGTCCTCCTTCGGCCACCGGTGCTCGCGGATGCTGGCCGTCAATGTCGACGTACGCTGCTCCCCCTCGCGCCAATCCTGGGTCTGGAACGGCTTCACCACGACCTGGCCGGACTGGAGGAACTTTCGGACCTCGTCGGGCTCGTTGGAGATCAAAGTGTCGGGAATGGCCAGTCCGCACTCACGGGCCGCATTCAATTGCACGAGCTTGTTGTCGGCACGGCGTTGCCCCGCGATCGAGTTGACCCACGCCGCATTCACCGCCCAGCAGGCTTCCCAGATCGAGCGATACCAGTGGCGCAACGCCCCGTCGGCGGGCTCCCGATCGTCGCCCTCCAGGCCCGCCGGCGCGACGGGCCATCCCGGACGTCGCAGCCACACGAGGTCGATCTCCTCGCTCCTCACGCGACGGCCGTGCCAACGCACCCATCCGTCGAGCCGTTGCTGGCTCGAGATGGTCAGGCTGGACGTCCTCAGGGAGGGGAACTCGTCGCAGGTCCAGCGGACCACGTGATGCCCGCGCTGTTCCAGCGCGACCTGGACGACGACAGCGTGCATGTCCGTCGCCAGGGACGGGATCAGGATGTTGCGCATGGGAAGCGGGGCGGCGCGGTGCGGCCTCCGAGGGGCTCCGACAAGGATCGGCAACGATGGTCGCCGTTCTCCGCTCGCTTGAAACCTGCAATGGCTTACATCGCAAGAATGCGTCAGGCCCGCAGCCCCTCGATCGAAACCCTCCAAGGAAAACGGCCGGGTCCGCGCGCTGCGAACCCGGCCGTCCTTGTTGGCGGAGGGGGGCCTCTCCGCCTTTGAGTCTGCCTCTGCCTCTGCTTCTGCTTCTGCTTCTGCCCCCGCTCTACAGCGAGTTCAGGAACGCCAGCAGCGCCTCCCGGTCCGCCGTGCTCATCTTGACGAAGCGCTGGCGGCTGGCGTCGCCTTCGCCGCCGTGCCACAGGATCGCCTCGGTCAGCGTGCGGGCGCGGCCGTCGTGCAGGTAGCCCACCTTCACGCCGGTCCCCGCCACGCGCTCCGTGTAGCCGATGCCCCACAGCGCCGACGTGCGCCACTGGCTGCCGCTGGCCTGCGACTCGGCGAAGTTGTCGGCCAGATCGCTGCCCATGTCATGCAGCAGCAGGTCGGTGTAGGGCTTGATCGTCTGGTTGCGCATCTCGGCCAGTTCGGTGCCCAGGCCCGTCTTCATCTCGGCGATGTGGCAGGCCGTGCAGCGGATGCTGTCGAAGAGCTTGGCGCCCGACGCGATCTTGACCGGATCCACGTCCAGGTAGGGCAGGGGGCTCACGCCCTTCGGGAAGCCGCTGACGATGCTGCGCTGCGCCGGCACGCCCAGCTGGGCCACGTAGCGCGAGAGCAGCGTCAGCTCGTCCTCGGTCACGCCCTTGTCCACCTTCTTGCTGTTGCAGTTGGCGGGGCCGGCCAGGCAGTCGCGGTTCGGATAGACCGGCGAGGTCACCGACATGTCCAGCAGCAGCGCGTTGGCCGTCTGGTGGCGCAGGCTCACCTTGGCCGCCTTCCAGCCGTAGCGGCCGACGCGCACCGCGCCGGTCTCCGGGTCGTAGACCAGGTTGGCCTGACCCTTCACGCCGTCCGCGTCCGGCGTCGCGCGCACCCGCGACAGGATGTCCGCGTCGGTGATCGCCTCCAGCAGACCCATGCCGATCACCGGCTGCGCGCTGCGCAGCGAGTACACCGTCGGCGTCGGACCGTCGAAGCTGACCTTGGGCTTGCTCAGGGTCACGACGGTGCCGTCGGCCAGCGTGACGTTCTTCGTGTCGAAGCCGGCCACGCGCACGGCGTTGCCCCAGTCCTGCGGCGCGCCGGTGGTGGCGGAGCGGGCGTTCATCTGCACCGCCTCGCCGTAGACCGGGTGGGGCAGCTGCTTGCCGTTGGCGTCCAGCGCGGCCACGCGCACCGCCATCGTGTCCAGGCGCTGGTTGAGCACCTGCGGCGCCAAGCTGCGGCCGTTGTTGATGTGGCAGCCGAAGCAGTTGGTCTGGTTGAACCGCGGCCCCTGCAGCTTCACCGCGTCGGTGTTGCGATCGTTGCCCTGCTCGTTGTGGTCGCCGGTCCACATGTTGGTGTGGAACCAGCGCCGGCCTTCGACGAATCGCTGCATGTTCTGCATCCCGATCTGGAGATTCGGCTGCTGGAACATGAAGGTCGCGTTGTCCGCGTAGTCGTAGGAGATCGAGCCCGTGCCGCCCGACAGCGTCTCCACCGGCAGCGCCGCGTTGTTCAGCCGCGGCTGCACGCCGTACTGCGGACGCAGGCCGCTGCCCACCACGTAGGTGACCTCGTTGGTGTAGTAGCGGAAGTTGCCGCTGTCCTGGATGGCGTCCATCGCCGCGCGGCTGGAGAAGAACGAGCCGGTGAACTCGATCGCCTCGCCCAGCTTGAGCGGCCGCGACGGGATGTTGACGCCGTTGGGCACCAGCACGCCGTTGGCGTTGGGCGCCAGGTCTTGATGACCGGGCATGTTGTCGAGCACCACGGAGCAGCCGTCGTTGGCGCCGATGACGCCGCCGTAGCCGGTGGTGGGCTTGAGCAGGGCGTTCTGGGGCGGCTTGGGCACCACCGGGCAGGAGGTCTTGTCGACGAAGCCGTCGGTGTAGGTGGTGCGGTCCAGCAGATTGCCGGGCGACATCCAGCCGTAGCCGGTGACGTTCGGGTCGTCGATGCGGCGGAAGAAGGAATGGCCGCCGCCGCGCTGCGCCTGCTGGTAGTACTGGTTGACGATGAGGGTCGGCTTGGTGACGCCGGCCACCCGGCTGTTGTCGATGAATTCGACGCCCCAGGTGCGGTTCTTGAAGTAGTTGGCGATGAAGTTCAGGTAGGCGCCCGGGCCCTTGTCCCGCGGCTTGCCGTTGGCGTCCACGGTGTCGTTGGGACCGAAGCCGATCTCGTTCCAGTCCTCACCGCGCTCGCGGCCGTGGCGCGAGCGGCCGACGAAGCCGAAGCGCGTCACCAGCGTGCCGTCGGCCAGGGTGAACTGGGTCGTCTCCAGCGTGGCCGGGGCCGCCGGCGTGACCACCGTGCTGTTCGCCGGCGGCGTGGGAACGGCCGAGGCGGTGAGCATCGGCAGCGTGTTGTCGCTGCCGGGCGAGCTGAAGTTGACCTCGAGCAGCGAATAGCCGTACTGCGTGCCGCGGGCCACGCCCTGCAGGCGCACGTAACGGGCGTTGGCGTTCAGGTTGAAGAATTCCTCCGTGCCGCCCTGGCCGCCCACCACGTAGCGCAGCTGGTACCAGGTCTGGCCATCGTCGGAGACCTGCAGCGCGTACTCCTTGCCGTAGGCGTTCTGCCAGACGAGCTTCAGGTAGCCGATGGACGTCTTGGCGCCGAAGTCGAACTGGATCCAGGCCTTGTCGTCGAACGCGCTGGCCCAGCGCGTGTTCAGGTCGCCGTCGAGCGTCTTCTGCGCGGTGTCGCCGTTGTTCTCCAGCGCGCTGGAGGTCGCCGTGATGCCGGTGATGGCCTTGCCCGGTTTGCTGATGTCCAGGCCGGACGGCGATTGCAGCGACGGGGGCAGCGAGGG